>JALXAM010000064.1 GCA_026992075.1 Sedimenticola sp.
GTGCTTGCCCGGAAGCGTGGCGGGCGGAGGGGGTGGTGCGGCGTAACTGGCAGGGGGCAGGGTTCCATAGCCGGCCTGGGGGTGGGCTCCGTACCCCATCTGGGGATAGCCTCCATATCCTGCTTGGGGGTACCCACCATATCCATAGCCGGATGTCGGCGTGGCAGGTAGGGTGGGGCTGGGCAGAGTCTGGGATGGAGACCAGCGCTGGTTGCCACGGTTTTCCACGGGAGGAAACTGCCCTTGGCTCTCTGTCTGTTTCCGCTGACCTTCCACCGGCCGGTAGATTCCGGATTGGGAACCGGCCTCCGCCGACACTCCCGGGCTGGTGATCGGAAGCAAGAGCACTACCCCCATGGTGGTGTGCAGAAGTCTTTGAGTGCCGAGTTTCATCTCGTGTTTCCCCCCTCCCTTTTTGCGGTGTTGTTCGTTTTACGGCAATCTGCTTCCAATCCTGCTATAAAAACGGACTTTTTTGAAGAGCGGCCGGTGTGGTTGGATGCAGCTTCCCCCTCTGGTGAATGGTTGGATCCTGCGCAGATATCAGCGTTTCCTGGCCGACGTGGAGCTGGCGTCGGGGGAGACTGTGGTCGCCCATGTGCCCAATACGGGACGCATGACCGGCTGCTGGGCACCTGGTGCCCCGGTGCAGCTGAGTCACAGCGATAATCCCAGGCGCAAGCTGGCTTGGACCCTGGAGCGGGTGGACATGGGCGGTGGCTGGATCGGGGTGAACACCCTCCGGGTGAACGCGGTGGTGGAAGAGGGGTTGAGACAGGGAGAGGTGTCCACCCTGGCGGGTTATCGCCGCCTGCTTCGCGAAGTGACGCCCACGGCCATTCCCGGTAGCAGTCGTTTGGACCTGTTGTTGGAGGAGGGGCCGCAGGCACCGGCCTACGTGGAGGTGAAGAACACCACCCTGCTGCTGGGGGAGGCGCTCTGCTTCCCGGATGCGGTGACGGAGCGGGGGCGCAGGCATCTGGAGGAGCTGGCACGGTTGCGCGAGGCGGGTTTCCGGGCGGTGATCCTTTTTGCGCTCAACCGACCGGAGGGGAGCCATTTCCGGCCGGCCGACGAAGTGGATCCCGATTATGGAAGAACCCTCAGGGAGGTGGAGGCCCGGGGGGTGGAAGTGGTGGCGCTGCGATTGCGGCACGGGCCGGACTCCATCGAAGCGGCGGGTACGGTACCGGTGCGGCTTTGAGAGCTGGCAGGGATCAGTAGCCGGACGAATCCACTGCCAGCCCCATGGGAAGCTCCTGCAGATGATGGACCTGGCTGGTGATGCTTCCGTCGGGATGCAGCCGGAGCAGGCGCCAGGCGGGAGGCTCCAGCGCCAGGGCAAAGCGCTCGGTGCCGGGAGCGAACTGGATGCAGGTGGAAGGGGTACCCAGCAGCTGCGCCTGTTCCAGGCGGCTCTCCCACTCCTGATGCACATGACCCCAGACGACGCCGCGCAGGTTGGCATGGCTTCGCACCCGGTCCAACAGCGCCTCACCGTTGGCCAGGCCGATGCGGTCCAGCCAGCGACAGCCGATGGGCAGAGGGTGGTGGTGTACAAAGACGAGCACATAGCCGTTGGACTCGGCCAGTAGCTGATCCAGGCGTTCCAGCTCCCCGGACTCCAGGAACCCCCCTTCCCGACCCGCTTGGTGGCTGTTCAGCAGCACCAGACTCCAGTTGCCCAGCTCCAGCGTACCTCCATTCTGGATCCGGTGGCGGGGGAGCACCTGCTCCATGGTATCGGGATCGTCATGGTTGCCGGGCAGGGTTCCCACAGGGGCATCGAAGCGGGAGAGCGACTCCGCCAGCCGCTGGTAACCGGCCTCGGAGCCGTCGTGCACCAGATCGCCCGTGGCAATCACCGCATCTGGCCGGGGCAGGGCACGGGACACTGCTTCGAGCACCTGGTCCAGGCTTTGCTGGGTATCTATGCCCAGCAAGGTACGATGCGGTTCCCGATATAGATGACAATCGGTGAGCTGAAGGATGTTCAGGTCACCATCGAAGGCGCGCTGGTCCATGTGGATGACAGGCGGTTGGCGATGACGCCAACACTACCCGCTGTCGGCGGATTTGGTAAGTCTTCAGTAGTGCTGGTGTGATCCGGTACTCAGAAACCTTCGGTGGAGGTGAAGAGCCCAACCCGCAGATCCCTGGCGGTGTAGATCTCGCGCCCGTCCACCTCCAGCCGGCCATCGGCGATGCCGAGCACCAGCTTGCGGGCGATGACCCGCTTGATGTCGATGGTGTAGCTCACTTTCTCGGCGCTGGGAAGCACCTGGCCGGTGAACTTCACCTCGCCCACCCCCAGGGCGCGGCCATGGCCGGGATGGCCGAGCCAGCCCAGAAAGAAGCCCACCATCTGCCACATGGCGTCCAGCCCCAGGCAGCCGGGCATCACCGGGTCGCCGGGAAAGTGGCATTCGAAGAACCAGAGGCCAGGGTCGATGTCCAGCTCGGCGGTGATGATCCCCTTGCCGTGGGCGCCCCCCTCCTCGCTGATGTGGGTGATGCGGTCCATCATCAGCATGTTGTCGGTGGGGAGCTGGGCGTTGCCGGGCCCGAACAGCTCCCCGTGGCCGCACTTGATGAGGTCTTCCTTGTCGTAGGCGTTCTTGCGCTCGGTCATCTTCTGTTCAACTCTTGGAAACTGATATCCATGAGCTGTGGCCTCACCCCAGATCATGGGAATAGTGACGCTCGTGGGTCGGGCTTCAGCCCGACAGGGCGTCGGTTGAAAGTCGGGCCGAAGCCCGACCTACGAATCGGTCTCGTTCAGCTCGCGGGTCAGGTACTCCACCACCTCGTCCAGCGGCACCATCTCGTTCTCGTCGGCGATGCGGGCGCGCACCTCCACCTTGCCCTCTTTCAGGCCGCGCTCGCCCACCACCACCCGCCAGGGGATGCCGATGAGCTCGCAGTCGGCGAACATCACCCCCGGGCGCAGGTCGCGGTCGTCCAGCAGCACTTCGATGCCGGCGGCTTCCAGCTTTTCGTGCAGTTCATCCACCACCTTTCGCACCTCTTCGGACTTCTTCATCTGCATCGGCAGCAGGGCCACCTGGAAGGGGGCGATGGCGGCGGGCCAGATGATCCCCTTGTCGTCGTGGTGCTGCTCAATGGCGGCGCCCACCACGCGGGAGACGCCGATGCCGTAGCAGCCCATGATGAGGGTTACCGCCTTGCCGTTCTCGTCCAGCACGGTGGCGTTCATCGCCTCGGAATACTTGGTGCCGAGCTGGAAGACGTGACCCACCTCGATCCCCCGGGCGATGGTGAGCACCCCCTTGCCGTCGGGGCTGGGATCGCCCTCCACCACGTTGCGCAGGTCGGCCACCTCGGGCAGGGCCACGTCTCGCTCCCAGTTGATGCCGAAGTAGTGCTTGCCGTCGATATTGGCGCCGGCGGCGAAGTCGGCCAGTACCGCCACCGAGCGGTCGGCGATCATGGGGATGGGCAGCTTCACCGGGCCGAGCGAGCCGGGACCGGCGCCCACCGCGGCGCGGATCTCCTCCTCGCTGGCGAAGCGCAGCGGACTGGCCACCTGGGGCAGCTTGGCGGCCTTGACCTCGTTGAGTTCGTGGTCACCGCGCACCAGCAGGGCCACCAGGCCGCCGTCGGCCCCTTCCACCACCAGGGTCTTCACCGTCTGCTCGATGGGGATGTCGAACTGCTCCACCAGCTCGGCGATGGTCCTGGCGTTGGGGGTGTCCACCAGTTCCAGCTCGCGGCTCGGATCGGGGCGCTCGCTGCGGTCGGGGAGCGCCTCGGCCAGCTCCACGTTGGCGGCGTAGTCGCTGTCGGTGGAGAAGGCGATGGCATCCTCGCCGGTGTCCGCCAGCACGTGGAACTCGTGGGAGGCGCTGCCGCCGATGGCGCCGGTGTCGGCGGCCACGGCGCGGAACTCCAGGCCGCAGCGCCGGAAGATGCGGCAGTAGGCGTCGTGCATGGCCTGGTAGGTCTGGTCCAGGGAGGCCTGGTCGAGATGGAAGGAGTAGGCGTCCTTCATGAGAAATTCGCGTGCGCGCATGACGCCGAAGCGGGGACGGATCTCGTCGCGGAACTTGGTCTGGATCTGGTAGAAGTTGACCGGAAGCTGGCGGTAGCTCTTGAGCTGGTGGCGCGCCAGGTCGGTGATGATCTCCTCGTGGGTGGGGCCGAGGCAGAACTCCCGCCCATGGCGGTCGTGGAAACGGAGCAGCTCGGGGCCATACTGCTCCCAGCGGCCCGACTCCTGCCACAGCTCAGCGGGCTGGACCACCGGCATCAGCAGCTCCAGAGCGCCGGCGCGGTCCATCTCCTCGCGCACGATGCGCTCCACCTTGCGCAGCACGCGCAATCCCAGGGGCAGCCAGGTGTAGAGGCCGGAGGCGAGGCGGCGGATCATGCCGGCGCGCAGCATCAGCCGGTGGCTGGGAATCTCGGCGTCGGCAGGGGTCTCCTTGAGGGTGTTGAGGGGGAACTGGGAGGTACGCATGTTTGTGGGTGGCTTTCCGGGTTCGGGGTCTATCGGGGCGGGTGGCGGTGGGTCGATGGCGGGGTTTCGGCAGCAGGGATGCTGCCGCAAAGCCTACAGGGAAGTATTCACGGCGTCCCCGCCATCGACCCACCGCCACCCGCCAGGAAGCGTTGTCGGTGGTTTCCTGGGGCGTTGTCACCGCAGGTCGGGCAAAGGCGCGTAGCGCCGTGCCCGACGTTCTTTCCGTTTCGTTGGGCACGCTTCGCTTTGCCCAACCTACGGGAGCCCTCACTCCGGCAACGACCAAAAAAGCAATTTTAGCCCGAAACCCGGGCCGAGCGGTATAATTCCCGCCTTTCCGTTTCGACTCATTCGGTTGCGGCAATGTCCAGGAACAAGGTCAACAAGGTGGTGCTCGCCTACTCGGGCGGGCTGGATACCTCGGTCATTCTCAAGTGGCTGGAGGAGGAGTACGGTTGCGAGGTGGTGACCTTCACCGCCGACATCGGCCAGGGCGAGGAGGTGGAGCCGGCGCGGGCCAAGGCCGAGGCCATGGGGGTGAAGGAGATCTACATCGAGGATCTCCGCGAGGAGTTCGCCCGCGACTACGTCTTTCCCATGTTTCGGGCCAACGCCGTCTACGAGGGCGAGTACCTGCTCGGTACCTCCATCGCCCGGCCGCTGATCGCCAAACGGTTGGTGGAGATCGCCCGCGAGACCGGGGCCGACGCCATCGCCCACGGCGCCACCGGAAAGGGCAACGACCAGGTGCGTTTCGAGCTGGGCGCCTACGCCCTGATGCCCGATGTGAAGATCATCGCGCCTTGGCGGGAGTGGGATCTGCTGTCGCGCGAGAAGCTGATGCAGTACGCGGCCGACCACGGCATTCCGGTGGACTTCGCCCAGGCGGGCAAGAAATCGCCCTACTCCATGGATGCCAACCTGCTGCATATCTCCTACGAAGGGGGCATCCTGGAGGATCCCTGGAACGAGCCCGAGGAGGAGATGTGGCGCTGGACCGTCTCGCCGGAGAAGGCTCCGGACGAGCCCACCTACATCGAGCTCACCTACGAGAAGGGCGACATCGTGGCGGTGGATGGCCGGACGATGACTCCTGCGCAGGTGATGGAACATCTGAACGTGCTGGGCGGCAGGAACGGCATCGGTCGCGACGACATCGTGGAGAACCGGTTCGTCGGCATGAAGTCGCGGGGCTGCTACGAGACCCCCGCCGGCACCATCATGCTCAAGGCCCACCGCGCCATGGAGTCCCTCACCCTGGATCGGGAGGCGGCCCACCTGAAAGACGAGCTGATGCCGCGCTATGCCACCATGATCTACAACGGCTTCTGGTTCTCTCCGGAGCGGGAGGCGTTGCAGTCCCTCATCGACCAGACCCAGCAGGTGGTCAACGGCGTGGTGCGGCTGAAGCTCTACAAGGGCAATGTCATCGTGGTGGGACGCAAGTCGGAGACCGATTCGCTGTTCGACGAGGCCATCGCCACCTTCGACGAGGATGCCGGCGCCTACGACCAGAAGGATGCGGAGGGCTTCATCAAGCTCAATGCCCTGCGGCTGCGGGTGGCGGCGCGCAAGCGGAGCTGACCGCTTTTTCTACTCTTCCGTACCCGCCACCAGACGCGTCATGCGCACGATCTGGGGCCAGTCGGCGGTGGTGATGGGTTGGCTGTGGGCCAGGTTGTTGCGCAGGGATTCCAGTGCGCGGATGGCCTCCTGACCCTCTGACTTGGATTGTAGCGCCAACTTGCGAAAGTAGACCGGATCCCGGATCACCAGGTAGCCCTTGTCCGAGAGCTGAAGGCAGTCGAGGAGGGAGACCTGTTGGCCGCGTCGGTTGCGCTCCTGCTGCAGCTTGCGCGCCTTCTCCAGTCGACCCTTGCTCACCAGCTCCACCCAGCTGTCATCCGGCCAACGCTCGGAGATCATCTCGGTGAGTCGCATCTCCAGCATGGTGATCATGCCGAACAGCCACATGCGCACCAGGGGCTGTTCCATCTCCGCACGGGTGATGACGCCGTTCACCGTTCCCAGCAGGGTGACGAAGCACTGGTCGTGGCGGGTGAGCACCTCCACCACCCGGGGCAGGCCGGCATCGCCGGTCACCACCTGATCCGGGCTGAAACGGCGCAGGTCGATCTTGCTGGAGGCTTCCAGCAGATCCACCCGGCGCAGGTAGCCTTCCACCAATCCTTCCCGTCGGATCCCGATCACCTGTAACTGGTACCGGTCCATCAGTGCAAGAACCCGGGAGGGATCGCTGCCCTGATCACAGGAGTGGAGTGGCTCGGCCAGGTCGCGTGCGGTGAAGGATTCGTTGAACAGGCGTTGGATGCGCCTGCGGGTCAGCCCCAGCGCATGGCGGTGGACAGCCATCTCTTCCGCCACCTCGTGGGGCTCCTGCGGCTGGATGCCCAGCTTCTCCCGGCAGCGGGCCAACAGCTTGCGTGCCCGCCGCAGCAGTTCCGGGTGGCCGCGGTCCAGTACGTCCAGCAACGCCGCCATCTCCTGCAGATAGGTACGGGCGAAGCGGGGGTCGTGTTTGCAGATGTCCCGCGCGTTGTCGATGAGGTCGGCCAGCTTGATGGTCTGGGCGCGGTCCGAGGCCTGTGCCAGGTGATCCCGGTCCATCGCCTTGCGCAGACCCCGGTTGCCGTCGCCGGGCTTGCTGATGTCGGTGAGTTCCCAAACCAGGTGGGCAATCCCGGGTCCGAAGGCGTCTTCGATGTCGTGGTGGGTGGCCGGGGTGTCCTCCACGGTGTCGTGCAGCCAGGCAGCGGCCACCATCTCCTCGTCACCGCCCACCTCCGCCACCAGGCTGGCCACCGACTTGAGATGGACATCATAGGGGCGGTTGTTGTACTTGCGCCGCTGGTCGATGCGTTTGTGGGCACTGGTGGCGAACTCCCGGGCGCGCTGGATGAGGTCGTTCATGGCAGGATGAGGACAGAAGGTGGGACTTCGACTCGATTATACTGCTGCTTCCAGGAGCCACCATCGGGATGGGAATTCCATGAAGCCTCGTATCGGTGTCAGCGCCTGCCTGTTGGGCGAAGCGGTGAGGTACGACGGCACCGCGAAGCCCAATCAGTGGATTCTGAAGGTGCTGTCCGGCAGGGCCGAACTGGTTCCTCTGTGTCCGGAGGTCGGCGCCGGGCTCGGGGTGCCCCGGCCGCCTGTCCATTTGGTGCAGGTCGGAAACGACATCCGTGCGCTGGGCGTGGAAGATCCCGCCCTGGATGTGACTGTGCCGCTGCGGTCCTGGTCGATGGAGATGAGCCCGGTATTGAGCACTCTGGACGCGGTGATTCTCAAGTCCCGCTCGCCCAGTTGCGGCGTGGGATCGGCACCCCTGCATACACCTGGTGGGGAGCCACTGGGGATGACGTCCGGACTTTTCGCCCGGTATCTTTCGGAAAGCTTTCCCGGGCTGCTGGTGCTGGATGACCAGCTTCTGGAAGAGGGGGGCAGGGAACGGCTCTGCCGTTCCCTGGGAATCCGGGACAGCTAGGTCACATCTTTTTCAGCATCTCGTCCACGAACCGCTCGGCGGCGATCCAGTCCTCCAGCTCATGACCCGGCTCGAAGTTGCGCGCCTCGGCCAGAAAATAGGCGTGGCGCTGAATCATCTCGTAACGCTCCTGGTCGCTGACCGTGCGTGGCGTGACCGTGGTCCTGGCCGGCGTGGCCTTCTTTTTTGCGACCTTCTTCTTGGCCACTTTTTTCTTGCTGACTTTTTTGGCCACTTTCTCGGCGACCTTCTTCTTGTTCACCTTCTTCTTGGTCACCTTTTTCTTGCTGGTGGCTGGCTTCTTTTCCTTGTCGGTTTTCCTGCTCATGGTTGGTCTCCAGGCTTTTCGTGCTTGGCTGTTGAGTGCGGTGTCCACCCCTAATTTCGGCAGCCCTGGATGCACGGGGCAACATGATATGCTGCGTCTCCTCGGGGCGATTCAGTGCGCGCACAATTTATCACGTTACTCTGTTCCATGGTGGACCTTATTGCCCTTCGTTTCCGTCTGCGTCTCCATCCAGCTTGCAAACCGATCGAAACGGGACGACACGCCACCCTCGATTCTCTGCTTGGCTGGTTGCTGGTGCTGATGCTGGTTTCACCGCTCGTCGCCCATGGGGCCTCCGGTTCGATCACAAAGGAAAAGGAGGGGGCTGGATCGGCTTCCGAGACTTCTGGCCTGCGGGTAAAGGTGGAAATCGAGGGGGTGGAGGGAGTGCTGCTGGACAACGTCCATGGGCACCTTTCCCTGTTCCGCGAACGGAGGAATCCACGACTCACGATACATTGGTTGAAGCGGCTCCACAGCAAGGCGGAAAGGGAGATCCGCCAGGCGTTGGAGCCCTTTGGGTTCTACCACGCGCGGGTCTCCGGCGAGCTGCTCCAGAAACCGGATGGCAGCTGGCTGGCACGTTACCGGGTCACCCCGGGTCCCAGGGTAGAGGTCGTCTCCGCGGACCTTCGGTTGCTGGGCGAGGGCAGCCAGGAGCCACGACTGTTGCATGCGCTGAAGCAGTTTCCCCTGCAGCCGGGTGATTTTCTGGATCATGGCGACTGGGAGCGGGGGAAGGCCGATCTGCTGGAACTGGCTCATGATCTGGGCTATCTGAAGGCCAGGATGGTGGTTTCCCGGATCCTGGTGGATCCTGTCACCAACCAGGCCAGGCTGCGACTCCAGCTGGATACCGGCAGCCGCTATCGTTTCGGGGAGCTGCAGCTGAAGCAGGAGATACTGGATCCGGATTTCGTGAAGCGTTACCTGGCGGATCTTGTCCCCGGGGAACCCTATTCCCAGCCCAGGCTGGCCAGTGTCCAGGCCGGGCTGGTGGAGAGCGGCTATTTCTCGCTGGTGGACGTGAACCCCCGTCTCGACCAGGTCAAGGGGGACCAGGTGCCGGTGGAGGTGGTGCTTCAGCCGGCAGCCCGGCAAAGCTTTTCCATCGGCCTGGGCTATGACACCGACATCGGTTTCAATCTCAACGGACGTTGGCTGCACCGCCGCATCAACCGCCGGGGCCACAAGGCGGATGCCAACCTGCGGCTCTCCATCAGGGAATCCTACCTGCGTGGCAACTACTGGATTCCCATCCAGGATCCCCGCACCACCAAACTCGGCTTCACCTTCGCGCTGGAAGCGGACAATACCGATACCGGGGAAAGGCGCACCATCGACCTGGAGGCGGGGTATTACCTGCTCTGGCGGGACTGGATCACACGGCTCTTCCTTCAGCTCAAGCACGAGCGTTTTCTCTCCGGCAGCGAGGGCAGGCGTAACACCACCCTGTTCAGCCTGGGAGGACGGGCCGAGCGGGTGGCCTTCGAGGAGGCAGCCTTTCCCCGCCATGGCTGGTCCCTGGCAGCCGACCTGCGGGCCTCGCCGGGGCTGCTCTCCAGTACCGCCTATCTACGGGGCTGGAGCCAGGGCCGCCTGCTGCTGCCGCTGGGAGAAAAAGGCCGTTTCTACCTGCGGGGCGAGCTGGGCTTTGCCCTGGTGGAGGATTTCGACCGTTATCCCAACTCCCTGCGGTTCTTCGCCGGTGGGGACAACAGCGTACGCGGTTGGGCCTGGAAGGAACTGGGACCCAAGGACGAGCAAGGAGAGGTGATCGGGGGCAAGGAGGTGATCACCTTCACGGTGGAATATGACCATAGGGTGGCGGAGAAATGGGTGGCTGCCGGCTTTCTGGATGGCGGCAACGCCTTCGACAATCGTCTGGACAAGCTCTACTACGGCGCCGGTTTTGGTGCCCGCTGGCTCTCGCCGGTGGGGGCGGTGAAGCTGGATCTGGCCTGGCCCTTCAACAAGCATGAAGGAGACACCAGGGTGCAGGATGTGCGCGTCCATTTCGGTTTCGAGGTGACCCTGTGAAGCGGTTCTGGTGGACCCTGCTCTTCCTGGCGTCCATGCTGGCCGTGGGGCTCGCCTGGTTGCTCGGCACGGCCAGCGGTGTCAGACAACTGCTGCATCTGGCCGAATTCTGGCTGCCCGCCCGATTGGCGGTGAGTCAGGTGCAGGGCAATCTCCTTGGCACTCTGCGCCTGAAAGAGGTGTCCTTTGCCTCTCCGGCTCTGCAGCTCACCCTGGGTGAGCTGGTGTTGCGGTGGCGGCCCGGTTCGCTGTTGCAGGGACGGGTGGAGGTGAAGGAGCTGTCCCTGGACCGGCTCACCTACGAGGGTGGAAAGGCCGCCCCCGAGTCAGGGCCATCTGCTGCGCCACTGCCGTCCCTGCGGATGCCACTGGAGGTGGCACTGCATCGGTTCGACCTGCGTCACGCCCGTCTGGTCAGCGCCCCCGGGGCGCAGCCTCTGGAGTTGGAGGAGGTCTCCCTGGCTGCCCACTGGGGTGGCGAAGAGTTGCAACTGCAGCGCCTCTATCTGGCGCTTGCGGGGTTGCGCATGCAGGCCAGCGGCCGGCTGCGACCGCAGGGGGACTATCCGTTGAAACTGGGGATCCAGTGGCAGCTGGAGCGCGCCGATCTGCCGAGGGTTCAGGGAAAAGGGCAGCTGGCAGGTGACCTGGCGAGACTGGAGCTGGAACAGCAAGTGGAGGGTGACCTGGCACTGCACCTGGAAGCCAGTCTGAAGGGGCTTCTCGCCCGGCCGGCCTGGTCCGCCCGACTGTCGCTTCATCGCCTGCCACGACGCCATCTTCCGGAGGGAGTGCCCGAGGAGGTGGAGGTCACCGCCAGAGCCGGTGGTGATCTTGCCGCTGCCGAGGTCCACCTGCTGGCGCAGCCGGGAAAAGGGAAAACGCAGGGAGAGCCGGGAATGAAGTTGTGGCTCGGTGGCCGGGTGGATTTCTCCACGCCGGCGTTCGATCTGAAAGGCGACTGGCGTCAACTGCAATGGCCCGTTGCCGGCGCGGCGGAAGTGGTCTCGCCCCGGGGGGAGCTTTCCCTTTCGGGGGTGCCGGACGACTACCGTTTCCAGCTGCGGGCGGAGGTGGCCGGAAAGGAGCTGCCCCGGGGCTCTTGGGAGTTGGCGGGGAAGGGCGACCGCCGGCAGTTGGTGTTGGAATCCCTGACTGGCGAGACCCTGAACGGGTTGGTGACCGGAACGGGAAAGCTGGCCTGGGGAGAACGGCTCTCCTGGCAGGTTCGGCTGCAGGCCAACGACATCGACCCATCTGTCTTTCGGCCCCACTGGCCGGGAAATCTGGAACTGGCGGTGGCCAGCGAAGGGCGCTGGCATCAGGGGAAGCTCTTTCTGGAAGGGGTGCTGGAGCGCCTGTCCGGCCAGCTCAACGGACAACCGGTTTCCGGCAGCGGCCGCTTCCGGTTGAGCGGAAAGGCACTGCGGCTGGAGAAGGTCATGTTGGCCAGCGGCAGTGCCCGACTGCAGGCAGACGGGCGACTGGAGGAGCGTTGGGATCTCTCCTGGAAACTGGAGGTGCCCGACCTGGGCACTTTGGTACCCGGCGGTGAGGGCAGGATCCAGGGTGCCGGCAGCATCCAGGGCAGCGTGGAAAATCCGGTGATACAGGGAGAACTGCTGGCGGAGGAGCTTCGGCAGGGCCGCTTCAGCCTGGCCAGGGTCCTGGCCCACATCGATCTGGGCATCGACGCCAGCCGAAAGTCCCGGGTGGAGATTTCCGGTCGGCAGCTGGTGCTCTCCGGAGAGGAGGTGTCACGGTTCCGGCTCTCCCTGGAGGGCCCTCCGGCCGCGCAACGCATTCTGTTCCAGGCCGATCACGAACGGGCCAAGGTGTCACTGGAGGCCCGTGGGGCACTGGATGTTGAGAAAAGGGCCTGGCAGGGAACGCTGACCCGGATGTCGTTCCAGGGAGAAAAGATCGGAAAATGGTCGTTGCTGCAGCCCGCCTCCATCGCGCTCCGATCAAATCGCTTCGAGCTGAGCCGGCTCTGCCTGGAGGATCGGCCGGCCCGGCTCTGTCTTCGAGTACAGAGGCAGAAGGGGGGAGGAAAGGCGGAACTGGACCTCCGTGGCCTCGACCTGGCTCGTTTCCGTCCCCTGTTGCCCCCGGAGCTGGTGGAACTCAGCGGTGTTCTGGAAGCCAGAGCCAGCGCGGAACTGGAGCAGCCATTCACCGCCCGGCTGGCGGCCACCCTTTCTCCCGGCGAGCTCGTCTACCAGGATCAACAGGGGCGCCGGGTGACGCTGCCCCATCATGACAGTCGCCTGGAAGCGGAGTACGGCCGGGACCGGCTGCAGGCGCAGTGGCGGCTGGAATTGGGCCCCCATAGCGCCCAGGGCACGCTCTCTCTGCCGCGCAAGGCGCTGGACGATCAGCCGGTACAGGCGCCCCTGGATGGGAAGGTGCAACTGACACTGGCCGACCTGTCCTTGCTGCCGCTGTTCCTGCCCGGAGTCCGACAGGCGGAGGGCGCTGCCACCACCAACCTGGTGCTCGGGGGAAGCCTGCAACAACCGAAGGTGACCGGGCAGGCCGAGCTGCAGGCCAGGAAACTGGAGCTGCCGGGGCTGGGAGTGACCTACCGGGACGCCGTGCTCTCCCTGGTGGGCAGGGATGGAAGGCTGTTGCAACTCCAGGGCAAGGTGCGCTCCGGGGAGGGTGTGGTGCGACTGGAGGGAACCCTGTTGCTGGACCGGGCCGGGGGCTGGCCGCTGGCGGTGAGCCTGGAGGGTGAGCGGTTCCAGCTGGCCAATCTTCCGGAGGCCCGGGTGGTGGTCGATCCCCGCCTGCAACTGCAACGGAAAGGAGAACGGCTGAGCCTGCGTGGGCGGGTGGAGGTGCCCCGGGCGGCGATCACCCTGCACGATCTGCCTGCGGGCACGGTGGATGTTTCTCCCGACGTGGTGGTGATCGGCAGGGACGAGGAGGAGCGGATTTCCCCGGTGAACCTGGATGGCCGGGTGGAACTGGTGCTGGGAGAGGCGGTGCACTTCTCCGGTTTCGGACTGGATGCAGACCTGGAGGGGAAGGTGACCATCTCGCTCCGACCACACCAGGTGCCCATGGCCAATGGCGAGCTGATGGTGCGTAACGGCACCTTTCGGGCCTACGGGCAGAATCTCACCATCGACCGGGGGCGTCTCTCCTGGGCGGGGGGCAGCATCGACAATCCCTTGTTGCACCTGCAGGCCAGCCGACGAGTGGATGACCTGGTGGTGGGTCTGCGGGTGAGCGGCAGCTTGAAATCACCCGCTCTGGCGCTCTTCTCTTCCGACTCCACCCTCAGCGAGAAGGAGATGGCGGCCATGCTGATCACCGGGCACAAGGAGGGTGATCTCAGCCAGGCTTCCATCTATGCCGGACGACAGATCACGCCCAAACTGAGCGTGGGGGTCAATCTTGGCGGCGGCGACCGGGGTACCGAATTCGTGGCCCGTTACCGCCTGATGAAACATCTGCAATTGGAGGGAACCAGCAGCGCCAGGAAAAGCGGTGCCAGCATCAATTACACGTTCGACCTGGAATGAAGGAAGCTCCCATCCAATCCTCGAGGGTTGGATGGGAACTTCCCAAAAACGGGCTCTTTGGATTTCCAAGGGCTGTTATACTTTTTTCAGGCCGTTGAAAAGAAGGGACAACAAGGATGGCCTTCCAGGCGGGCGCGGTGGTCGTCGCGCCTGCATCTCGTTTCAAGATCCAACAGGAGGATGATGATGAATTCCACAGCCAAGAAGGTTCAGGGACTTGCGCTCGCCGCCGCCGCGGCCGCCATGCTGTCCGGAGCGCCGGTGGCGGTGATGGCGGGCGACAATGTGGGCAAGTGCATGGGGGCCAACGCCTGCAAGGGCCAGAGCGCCTGCGCCACTGCCAGCAACGCCTGCAAGGGGATGAATGCCTGCAAGGGCCAGGGATTCCTGGAGATGACCAAGGCCGAGTGCGACAAGGCCGGTGGCACCTTCGAGCCCATCAAGAAGTGATCATCCGAAGCTGAAGCAGGGGCCGGCCACGGTTCCGTGCGCCGGCCCTCGTCATTTCTGAGGATACCCGGATGGAACGTCCCTACCTGGGATTCGGTCTCGGCCTGCGCAAGGAACATTACCAGGAGATCGTGGCGCGTCGCCCGGCGGTGGACTGGTTCGAGATTCTTTCCGAGAACTACATGGTGGCCGGCGGCAAGCCGCTCCACTGGCTGGAGCGGGTGCGCGAGCACTACCCGCTGGTGATGCATGGCGTCTCTCTCTCCATCGGCAGCAGCGATCCGCTGGACCGGGAATACCTGCGCCAGCTGCGCTCGCTGGTGCAGCGGGTGGAGCCGGAGTGGGTCTCCGATCATCTCTGCTGGACCAGCCTGGGCGGGCACAACTTCCATGACCTGCTGCCTCTGCCCTACACCGAGGAGGCGGTGCATCACGTGGCCGGCCGCGTGCGCCAGGTGCAGGACTACCTGGGACGCCGCATCCTGCTGGAGAACCTCTCCAGTTATGTCACCTTCCGCGACTCGGAGATGAGCGAGTGGGCGTTCCTCACCGCCGTCTGCGAGGAGGCCGACTGCCTGATCCTGCTGGACGTGAACAACGTCTTCGTCAGCGCGGTGAACCACGATTTCGACCCCCGGGAATACCTGCAAGGGGTGCCGGTGGAGCGGGTCTGGCAGTTTCATCTGGCGGGACACACCAGCAACGAGAGCGGCCGCATCCTCATCGACACCCACGATCAACCGGTGCGCGACGAGGTGTGGAGCCTCTACGAACTGGCTGCGCAGCGTTTCGGGCCGGTCTCCACCATGATCGAGCGTGACGACAACATTCCGCGGCTGGACGAGCTGCTGGAGGAGCTGGGCCACGCTCGTGCCATCGCCGAGCCGCTCTGGCAGGAGGTGGCATGACGCGGCCTCTGCCGGAAGTGCAACAGGCCTTCGCCCGCTATCTGCTGCAACAGGATGGCGAGGCGACCCTGCTGATCCAGGGAGACCAGAAGGCGGGCGCCCGGGAGCGGATGGATCTCTATGCCGGCGCCTATCTGGCGCGGCTCATCGAGGTGTTGGGGGAACACTACCCGGGCCTCTGGGGGATGCTGGGGGACGACCAGTTCTGGCAGCTGGCCCGGGAATACATCCTGGAACGCCCCTCCACCTTCCACTCCATCCGCTGGTTCGGGGACCGCATGGCCGCTTTCCTGTCCGCCACGGAGCCCTACAGGGAGTACCCCTTCCTGGCCGAGATGGCCGCCTTCGAATGGGCCCAGGGGCTGGTGTTCGATGCCGCCGATCTTCAGGCCGTGACGGAGGCGGAGCTGCAGCAGCTGCCGCCGGAGCAGTGGGGCTCTCTCATCTTCGAATTCGCGCCGGCGATGCAGCTCCTGGAGCTGCACTGGAACGTGCCGGACCTGTGGCAGGCGCTGGATGGGGGTGAAACGCCTCCGGATCCGGAACGCAGCGAGGTGCCAGTGATCTGGCTGATCTGGCGGCAGGAGCTGGATCCGCGCTGGCGGCCGCTGGAGGTGGACGAGGCCTGGGCGTTGCTACAGGCCCGGGACGGAACCGATTTCGCCACTCTGTGCGAAGGGCTGCTGGAATGGGTGGATCCGCAGCATGCCCCCCTGCGCGCCGCCGGTTTTCTGCGCAGCTGGCTGAGCCACGGTCTGGTCAGCGGTTACGCCTTCTCCGCCAGCGGATAGAAGCGGCTCTCCTCGATCTGGATGCGCTGCTCCAGCAGTTTGAAGAGTTCCTGGCTCTCCTTCACGAATTCCTCGCATTCCTTGCGTTTGGAATCCGGCTTGCAGGCGTGTTGCACGTACTCGGTGAACAGGCGCTTCAGCTCGTGGCTCCCGCTGAGAAAATTGCGCGCGGTGCGTTGCAGTTCGGTGTCGGGATGGACCAGCAGCTCCTTGTAGAGCGTGCCGTCCTCCAGCGCCAGGTGTTCGCTCACCTTCTGGGCGAGATCCTTCAGCAATCCCTCCACGATACGGCTCTTCCTGGCCTTTTCGTCCGGGATCAACAGTGACAGCACATTGACCAGTTCAGCGATCTCTTCATGTTGCTGCTTGAGCGTATCGAGAGGGATCATTTCCATTTCTCCATTGACTTCATCGATTCAAGAATAGACCACCCAACACCGGCGATCCATTGCCGCTTCACGCCACCACCGAAGGCGAACCACGGGCCCGACCCCGTTTCATCCTTTGCGGGTCAGCTCATTGCGGTCGGTGTGCTCGAAGAGGCGGTCGTAGATGTCCACCCAGGTGGTCTCGTGGTAGGTGAGGCGGCCATTCCCCACCTTCAGGTGGTGGCTGAACTCACCGGTGCGGGCGTTGTCGCGCATGAATGGAGACTGGATCACTCCCCAGTCCTCGTCCCCCAGCCGGGCGATCACCTCGATGATCAGGTGGCCCTCGTCGTCCCTCTCCCCGTTCCAGGTGCCGCCGGCCAGCACGCAGACGCCCCGGGGAATGGTGAGGGACTGCATCACCGTGTTGCTGGCCGCGTCCCACATCCAGTAACCGGTCTGGTGATGGAACACCTCGTCGTTGGATTTGCGCTGCACCACCTGCAGGTAGTGCAACGCCGCCAGGCGCTGGGACTCGGCGTTGGTCACCTCGCCAACCGGAGTGAAGGTGATGGTCTCGTAGAACGGGCTTTCCTCCGCCCCTTCCGGTTCCGGGGCGATGTCCAGCCCCTTGTCGCCGTGCCAGGTTCCGATCAGTTCCGCCAGGGGGCCATAGTCCAGGGTGTCGCTCATGATGTGCCTCGTTGCTGCGGTGAATTACCCCAAAGGATACCCTGTTTGAGTCTCCCGGACAGCCTGGGGTCAGTTTTCAGACTATTGCTGCAGGCGTTCGGCGAAGGGCTTCGAGAAGTGGCGCTCCTGATCGGTGAATACCGACAGCCGGGCGTCCTCCGCCTTCCAGGCATCACCCGGCAGACCGACCTTGCGCGCC
Source organism: Sedimenticola sp. (assembly GCA_026992075.1). Taxonomy (GTDB): domain Bacteria; phylum Pseudomonadota; class Gammaproteobacteria; order Chromatiales; family Chromatiaceae; genus Thiolapillus. The sequence continues at coordinate 17,302 of JALXAM010000064.1, forward strand.
AGCTGCGTCAACGTCTGTTCCCGGTCCCAGCCGAAGCGGGTGGCCACTTCCGGCAGGAAGACGGCGCGCCGGCCATCCTTGTCCAGCACGACACCATGGCGACCCACCTGGAACTGCGCTGGTGAGTCGATGGGCGTCGGCGGGGAGAGGACGCTGATATCCATATCGAGCTGCGCCAGCTCTCCAGGCTTCACCGGGAAAAACCGGGAGTCGTCCCGGGCCGCGCTCCAGGCACTGTCATATACGGCCTTGTGGAGAGAATGGATGGGAGGGATATAGCCTACGCAGCCCCGCAACCGCTGTTGTTTCCAGAGAGTCACGAAGGCTCCTGCCGGTTGCTTGAGTTTTTCCGGCAGCCGTTTGACCAGTTTCCGGTACTCCGGCCCCGGATCGTCGCGATCGCGTCCGGCCACTGCGTCCTGCACCCCCAGGATGGCGATGCGCTCCAATAGTCTCCAGTCCTCCTCCGTGAGTGGCACGGCGGGGGGATCCCCCGGGGGATCGGTATTCAATGGCTGTTCGGCGCGAAAGACGATGGTCCAGTAGCTCACCGAGTTACGGTAGTCTCCCGTGAGTGCACCGCTGGTGCTGTGGGCCGCCACCTGCCCATGGCTGCCAGGCGGCAGCAGGTGCAGCAGGATGGCTACCGCCTCCCGTCCGCAGATGGTGATGCCGGTGCGCTCGCGGTAGTCGAGAAAACCTTTGGCATCCCCTGCCAGGATCCGCTCCACTGCACCCCGGTCGAGCCGTTCGATGCGCTGCGGGGTATGCCGGTCCAGCGGAAAGGGCAGATAGCGGTAGTTGGGGCCGTAATGGGTGAAGTCGGTGGAGACCACCAGCAGGGTGCGGTCGTCCAGCAGCGGCCGCAGCAGTTCCGCCGCTAGGCGGCGGTCGCCCGGTTCCATCCAGCCCACCAGAACCGGCACCAGCTTCCACCCTGGTGCCAGAGACTGCTGCAAAAAGGGGAGCTGCATTTCGATGCTGTGCTCCTGTTGGTGGGCCCGGGGGGCATGAATCACCAGGGGTGACTGGCGAAGGCGTTGGATCGCCTCGGCGTCCAGTGGAATCTGGCCCAGGGGCGTCTCGTAGGCGGTCACCTTGGCGATGGAGAGCCCCCGGAAGCCGCTCCGGTGGGCCGGCCCCAGCACCACCACCCGGTGATACCGCTGCCCCTTTACCAGCTTGAAACCAGCCGCGGCGGTGGCGCCACTATAGCGGTAGCCGGCATGGGGCACGATGAGTGCCCGCACCGGAGGACCCTGCCGGGATTCGGGGCTCGGTCGGGCTTCGGCCAGCAGCCGGTCTATGTAGCGAGCCAGGGTTTCGGGATCGTCCGGATACCAGCTTCCAGCCACCGCAGCCGGCCGCACGTCCTTGGCCAGGGCGATGCCCTGAAGCAACAGAAGGCAGGCGAAAAATGACAGCGCGGCGAGTCTGCGCACCGATCTCACCCGGCCAGATCGTGACGATGGTAGAAATCGGCCTCCCGTAGCGAGAGCAGGTCGCAGTTTCGCCCTGCGCGCGGGCCACCAGCGCGGGCCAGGGCCAGCCCGCCGCTTGCGGACAACCCCAGGGCCAACAGGAGCCTGCGGCGCTTCGGATCAGTAGACGGAAGTGCCTTCTCCGTGAGGCAGGGTTTTCTCATTGCCATACTCCGGGAATCTTCTGGTTGCACTTGGGACAGCGGCCGTCCGCGGTGAGGTGGTTCTCGGTGACGCGGAAGCCGGCGCGGGAGATGAGCAGGGTACCGTCCCGTGGACAGTAGGTGTTCTCTCCCGGGTTGCCCATGACGTTGCCAATGTAGACGAACTGGAGTCCTGCATCGAGTGCTTCCTTGCGGGCCCGCACCAGGGTCTCCGCCGGGGTGGGCGGCAGGTTGCGCATCCGGTATCTGGGATAGAAACGGCTGAAATGGAGGGGGGTGCCTTCGCCCAGTTCGTCCCGGATCCAGCGCGCCATGCGCCGGATCATGGCCAGGTCGTCATTTAGAGTGGGAATCACCAGGTTGGTCACCTCCACCCAGACCCCCTCCTCGCGGAAAGTGACCAGGGCATCGAGCACCGGTTTGAGGCGGGCGGTGGTCACCTTGCGGTAGAAGGCATCGTCGAAGGCCTTGAGGTCGGTGTTGGTGGCATCCATCACCCGGCACAGCCGACGCAGCGGTTCGCGGTTGATGTAGCCGGCGGTGATCATCAGGTTGCGCAGGTCGGCCTGGCGGGCCAGTTCGGCGGTGTCGTAGGTATATTCGTAGAAGACCACCGGGTCGGAATAGGTGTAGGCGATGGAGCGGCAGCCTTCTTCCCGGGCGGCGGCCACCACGTCCGCCGGCTCGGCGTGGAACAGGCGGTCCATTTCGGTGCCGTCACGCTGGGAGAGGGGCCAGTTCTGGCAGTTGAGACAGTGCAGATTGCAGCCGGCGGTGGCGATGGAAAAGGCACTGGTGGCCGGCAGGAAGTGAAACAGCGGTTTCTTCTCCACCGGGTCGATGTGCATCGCTGAGGGGCGCCCGTAGGTGGTGGCGCGCAATCGCCCTTCCAGGTTGACCCGGATGCGGCAGTCCCCCGCGCCTCCCTCGGGAATCACGCATTGGCGCGGGCAGAGATCGCAACGTACCTGGCGCTTCATCGGCCTTTTCCCGTTCCCGATGGTGCCACAGGTTGGTACCAGAGCGCCTCATGGTCGCTGAGGTCGCCGGCCTCGATGAGCCTCTGCACCGCTTCGGTATCCACACGGCGCCAACCGGCGCCCTCCCGGGGTGCTGTCCCCAGCTCCTGGGTCAGAAAGCCGCCCAGGTTAACCAGCATCGCTATCACCAGGAGCAGCAGTTCCCAGTCGTGCCGGTGCAAAAACTTCGACTTCATCGTTTGAAGTTTAGTTCAACCTTGTGCCGGTGACTCACGCCATAGTCCCTGCCGGTGAGACAGCGGTTGCAGCGGATGCAGTCGATGTCGTATTCGTTCCGCACTCCAAGGTCGCAGTGGTCGAAACGGCGCCTGGGCGCCAGGCGCTGGAGCAAAGCCAGCTTGTTGCTCAGGGCCAGGAAGGCGCCCATGGGGCAGAGATAACGGCACCAGAAACGCACGAAGAACAGCGCTCCGCCCAGGGCCAGCATCACGGCACCGGCGGCCCAGCCCTGCCAGGGGGGCGCGAAGGCGTACTGCATGGGATCGAAGGCCAGCCACAGGCTCTCGCCGCTCCACCAGGCTGCGGGCAGCGCCAGGGCCAGCAGCAGGAACTTGAGAAAGCGCAGTCGACTCTCCACGGGGCGTCGGGCATAACGTCGCAGGCCCAGCCGGCGACCCAGCCGGGAAAGAAATTCCTGCAGGGCCCCGAAGGGGCATACATAGCCGCACCACACCTGGCCGAACAGCAGCCCGGTCACCAGTACGAACCCCAACAGCAGCCAGCGCTGGGGGTTGGCGCTCCAGTCGGGCCAGTGCCCCCGGCTGAGGTTGTACAGATCGATCTCGGTCACCAGGGTGTTGAGCCACAGCCCCAGCACCAGCAGGCTGGCCGCCTGGTAGGCCAGCCGTGCCGGCTCGCTGCCGGAGAGATAGACCGGGAAGAAGGCCAGCAGCAGGATCAGGGTGGCCAGGAACTTCGGCGTCAGCCAGGCGGGCCGGGCCGCCTGCGAACCGCCGGCAAAATCCTTGCCGAAAGCCGTCTGGCCCACCGCCCGGGCGCTGCGATTGATCGCCTCCAGCGCCGCCTGGCTGGTCACCGTGGCGCCGGTGATGGCGTCCACCCGGGTCAGGTCCAATCCTTGCTGCGACAGATCCAGTCCCGCCAGCCCCGCCAGCCATTGCTCGATGCCGGCGATGTAGCTGGGGGTCTCCTGCGATTCCACGTAGTGCACCCCCAGCAGCCTGCCATTGCGATCAACCGCCAGCAGCAGGTTGATGGGACCGGCGTAGCCCCGCACCTCGGGCGCCGCCGCCAAGGTGGAGAGACTGGCGGTCTCCGGGCGTTGCGGCAGGGCTTCGGGTTCATCGGCGCCCAGGTAGTACACGAATGGTCGGCTGCGCTCCACAAAGGCATGGGAACCGCTCACTTCCTGGAGCAGGCGCTGGTCGAACCGTACCAGTGGCGGCGGCTGCTGCGCCCAGCGCACCAGGTTCCAGCCATACTGCACCAGCACCAGCCAGAGCAGCAGCCAACCCAGCCGGCGCCAGGGAAAAGTGGCATGGCCCCGGCGTACCAGCCAGGGAATCTCCACCGACGTCCAGCGCGCCAGCAGCAGGGGTGGCAGGGTGGAGAGGGCGGCCAGGGCCAGCAGGTGGCTGGTGCCGTTCACGCCCAGCAGCGGTACCAGCAGGGTACCGGTGAGCAATCCACCCAGGGCGCCGCCAAGGTTGTCGGCCCCCTGCACCAGGCCGGAGGAGGCCACCACCTCGCCGGTGTCCTCCTGGGTGGCCTCCACCCCCAGGGGAAAGCCGGTTCCGGTGAGCAGGCCGGCCGCCAGGCACAGCCCCAGGTAAAGGAGCTCCTGGCGGGTGCCCGGCGCCCGGGCCACCAGGTCGAGGAGAGAAGGCAGCCACCACAACGCCGCGGCCATCAGGCCCATGAGCCCCGCCAGCCAGAGCCCGGCGCGGGGGGAACGGGCCAGCCGCACGCCGAGCAGGCCGGCGCCCAGGGCCAGGCCGGTCATGAAGAGCCCGTTCAGCAGGGCGATGCGGCTGAACATGAAGCCCACGTGGGACTGGTAGCTGAACAGCAGGGTCAGCTGTACCGCCATGGCCACCAGCCCCAGCACCACCATGGTGAAGCTGGCGGCCTGCTGCTGGCGGCGGGTCGCCGACGTGGCTTCCATCAGGGTGCGCAGCATCCACAGCAGCACGAACAGTCCCAGGGGGATCAGGTAGGGCCAGGGGCCCAGCCGCTGGAGCCCCTGCAGCCAGTCCACGAACCAGGAGGCGCTGAACTTGCCCCACAGCAGCATGTTCAGGTAGTAGGTGACCGGCGCCGAGTCCCGGTCGATGGGCGCCGGCTCCGCCTCCAGCTGGGCACGGAGCCAGGCCACGTGGCCCGGCTGGAGCAGTGAGTGAAAGCCTTCGGCGGGAAAGGGCCGCTCATCCAGGGGCAGGGCCAGGTAGCGCCTCTTCAGCTCGTCAGGGTCTTCGCTCACCACGCCGGACCGGCGGGCTGCGCAGAAGGTGACCTGATCGCCCGGGCGCAGCGCCACATCGGGGAACACCTGCCGCAAGGTGTGGTAGACCGAGCCGGCATAGCTTCGAACCTCCCTCCCCAGGTAGTTGGAAGCGGCGGAGACCCGGGTGCAGAAGACACCGCCCGGCGCCATGGCCCGTGCGAGTCGCTGATAGAACTCCAGGGTGAAATAGCGGTTGGCATAGGCGCTTGCGGGGGTCTTGCCGAGTACCAGCACCAGGTCGTAGGCAGCCTGGTCACTGAGCCGGTTGGCGAAGCGGCGCCCATCCTGGAAATGGAGGTGCAGGCGGGGATCCTGAAGGCTCTTCTGCACTGTTTCCGGGAGCCAGGGCCGCAGCATCTCGAAGGCGCGGCGGTCGGTGAGGACCAGGTCCAGCCGCTCCAGCGGGTAGCGCAACAGCTCCGTGGCCAGTCCGCTGGCCAGCCCGCCGAACATCAGCACCCGCTTCGCCTGGCGGGTTTCGGCATAGAAAAAGGCGGCTTCCTGGGCGGTTGCCCGTGGCAGCGGAAAGGTGGCGGCGATCTGGCCGTCCACCACCAGGGAATACTGGTTGCCGTATCGTGCGATGGCACGGTGCCCATAGCGGGTCTCCACTGCGTCCAGCAGCTCCAGGCCGGGTTGCAGGGTGGCGAAGCGCAGCTGCTCCATCCAGGTGCCCAGTCGGTGGGCCAGGGGGGTGGCCGTGAGCAGAGACCCGGCCAGGGCCAGGAAGGCAGGGGCCACCCAGTTGCGTTTGCGGCCTGCCTGGCGTCCCAGCAGCCAGACCACCAGCGCCAGCAGCAGGGCCACCACTCCCAGTGTGCGCCAGACGCCGAACCACTGGATGAGGATGAAGGTGAACGACACCCCGCCCAGCAGGGCGCCAAGGGCGTCCATCATGTAGAGCCAGGAAATGGCACGCACCGCTGCGGGCGGCCGGACCTCGGGCTCCGGTTGCAGCAGCTTGCAGGCCAGGGGGAAGACCAGCCCGATGGCCAGTCCCGAGGGCAAAGTGTCCAGGAACAGGGAAAGCAGCAGCTGCCCCAGGGGCACGAACTGGGTGGAGGAGACGTCGAGCAGCAGGCGAACCGCCCGCAGTGCCACGATCTGCAGGGCCAGCAGCAGCGGCAGCGACAGCAGCAGCCAGCGCAGGGTGGGCAGTGGATGGCGCACCCAGGGCCGCCGGCGCCACCAGACCAGCGCCAGGGAACCCAGGGTGATCCACAGCAGCCAACTGCCGTAGAAGGCGCCCAGGCTCACCTCGTTGCCGTAGAAGACCACCAGACTCTCGCGTATCAGCAGCCCCTGGACTATCTGGGAATAGGCGCCCAGGACCAGGATGGCGAGATAGACGGCGCTGTTCAGGCCTCCCCTTGGCATGGCGACGGCAGAGAGTGCGGTGGACTTTTCCATCCTAGCACTTCACCCGGTGGCGCGGGATTCCCCTCGGTCCGGAACGAAAAGACCCCGGCCAGGCCGGGGTCTGGAGGGTTGCCGTGGTTCCGGCAGGGGATCAGTTCTGCTTCTTCTCGCCGGCTTGTGCCTCCTTTTCAGTCTTGGCTTCCTGGGGTTTGGGGGTTGCCGGCTCCTTGCCGCCGAAGATCTCCGCCTTCAGCGACTCCAGCGATGCCTTGATCTTGTCGAAGAAGCCGGTGCCGGATTTGCCGCCGCTCACCTTGTCGCGGATCTCGTCCAGCTGTTTCTGCAGCACCTGGTAACGTTCGTGGGTGCCGTAACCCAGGGCCTCGGAACGTTTCAGCTGGACCTCCACCTCCATCAAGGTGTTGTGCAGCACCAGGTTCTCTTTCTCGCTGCGGTCCTTCTTCTCCGCCAGCACCTCGGCGATCACCAGTGCTTCCTCCGCCCGCAACAGCGGCAGCGGAATGATGTGACGGGTCACCACCAGAGTGGCCAGCGCCGACTCCATCGCCGCCTTGGCCTCTTCCATCCTGCCCTGGTCGATGAGCGGCGTGATCGCCTTGAGGGCATCAGGATAGGTGGCCAGGGGCAGAGAGGTGACGGTGACCACGATCTCGCTGCGCAGGGAGTCCAGCAGTTCCCGTGCCGCTGGCAGATCGCCCTTTTCCATCAGGGCGATCACCTCCTTGCGTGCCCGCAGAATCTCCCCGGTGGTGGCGATGACGTCGAAGGTGGTCATGGAAACGTCCACCGGCGCCAAGGCCAGCTCGGGATGGCGGGCCACCACCACCTCCAGTTTGCCGATGGCCCTGCTCAGGGCATCCAGGGCCTTCTTCTTGTCACCCTCGTCCAGTGCCTTGAGCGCAGCGAAACTCTCCTGCAGCGCGCTGACAGCTTCCTGGATGATCTCCTGGCGCTTCTCCTGCGCCTTTTTGCCCGCCTCCTTGGTGAGAGAAGATGAGACCTGCTGGTTCTGCGCGAGCGGTTGGCTCTGTTGCTCTTCTTGTGCGGCGCCCGCCGGCGCTGCTGCAAGGATGGTGGCCAGTGACAGCGCGGCGACCAGATAACGGGGTTTGTTGTGCTTCATGCTGTTTCTCCTGTTCATTCTTCGGTCTCTTCCACGGGTTTGGGCAGGCCAGCCAGCTTGCACAGGGTCTGGACCGGCCCCTTGGGGAAAAGTTCATAGAGGAAATCCCGATATTTCTTGGCATCCTTCCAGGGCTTGCCATGGAAGCGGCCCAGGGTCTTCACCCACTCGTGCATGCTGGGGTGACGCATGTGGTCTTCGTAGAAGGTGCGGAAGTAGTTGATCATGGCCCAGTGCATGTCGGTGAGTTCGATGCCCTCCCGGGCCGCGATGGCTTCCGCCACGCACTCGTCCCAATCATTGGGATCGAGGAGATAACCCTCCTCGTCGGTCTGGATGGTCTTGCCTTCGACTTCAATGCTCATGGTTCTTCTCCATCGGTAAGGGGCCGGATAAATGAGACCAGCCCGCCATGTAGGGATGATTTCGCCGACCTGATGTCGGCTCCGGTGTCCGTTGACATGGGTGTGGCGGTGGGCTTTTCAAGCAGATCGGCATTCGAAACCGGTACCCTGATAGAGAACAAAGATAGTACAATGAAGGTCGCAGGGGGTTCCCATTGTTGCGGAGCTGAGGAAAGATGGCGCGTGGAAGAGGAAGAGCCAGGGGAACAAAGATCAACCCCCGTAACCGTTACCATTCACAGTGGACCGAAACGGTGCGTGACCGGGGGTGGGGTGAGAAGGAGGGATCTTCTTCCCCGGTGTCCATGGAGCTGCAGGTGGAGCGCAGCCGGAACATCCTCAGCCGCAACGACTCGCCCGATGTTCCTTTCGACCGTTCCGTGAATCCCTATCGCGGCTGTGAGCATGGCTGCGTCTACTGCTATGCGAGACCGGGACACGCCTGGCTGGATCTCTCTCCCGGCCTGGACTTCGAGACTCGACTCTTCTGCCGGCCCGACGCGCCCTGGTTGTTGCGCCGTGAGCTGGCGCAGCCGGGTTACCGGCCCGCGCCTCTGGCGCTGGGAAGTTTCACCGATGCCTACCAGCCGGTGGAAAGGGAGCAGCGGATCACCCGGCGGCTGCTGGAGCTGCTGTCCGCTTGCCGGCACCCGGTCTGCCTGGTGACCAAGTCGGCGCTCGTCGAGCGCGATATCGATCTGTTGGCGGAGATGGCTTCCCAGGGGCTGGCGCGCTGTGCCATTTCGGTGACCACCCTGGAAAAATCGCTGAGCAAGCGCATGGAGCCCCGTGCCGCCGCACCCGCGCGCAGGCTGAAGACGATCCAGCGGTTGTCGTCTGCCGGCGTCCCGGTGACCGTGTTGCTGGCGCCGGTGATACCGGCCCTCAACGACCATGAACTGGAAAGAATCCTCACGGCGGCTCGGGAGGCTGGAGCCACCAGTGCCCGCATGGTGTTGTTGCGGCTACCTATGGAGGTGGGTGGATTGTTCGAGAATTGGCTCCGGGAGCACTACCCGGGCCGTGCCGGACGGGTGATGGAACTGGTGCGGGAGCTTCACGACGGCCGGTTGAACGACAGCCGGCCCGGGATGCGTATGACGGGAACCGGTCCCTACGCGGAAATGCTGGGCCAGCGGTTCAATCTCTGGAAGCGCCGATTGGGGTTCCAGGAGCCCCCCAAATTACGGGTGGACGGTTTTCGAAAGGAGTGGCTCCAAGCTGAAGATCCACAGCTGACCTTGCCTGGATTTTGATGAACGGATAGCGTACAAAGCCGGGGTGCCGGGAACCATGGAATAATCCAGCTGGGTGAGGGAGATGACGAATTCTTTTTTGTGGGGATCCGAGGAGGCGGTCAAGAAGGAGCAGCATGTGGCGAGGTTCCTGGAGAGGGAATACCGCGCTGCCGGGTCAGATGATGCAGCCATCGCTCGCGTGAGGGATCTGGCCAGTTCGGGTCCCATGTGGGAAGAGACCGGGACCCTGATGTCAGATCACTACGATGAACGGCTGGAATTCTTCAGGAGCTTTTTGGACAGGGATTACCTGGCCTATTCCATGGCCTACTTCGCCGATACCGGGGAGGAAGTGCTGGGTTCCCAGCACTCGCTGGAACAGGCGCAGGAGAGCAAGTTTCGACTGATATGTGAACGCATAGGTTTGCAGGGTAACGAGCGGATATTCAACCTGGGCTGCGGATTTGGGTCCCTGGAGTGCTACATTCTCTCCAATTATCCGGATGTCCAGATGACAGGCATAACGCCAAGCGAGACTCAATACGAATATGTTTCCAAGGAGATCGCCGGTCGGTTCAACGGTGGAGGGCAGGAAAGAGTTCGTTTTCTCAACATGGATTTCTCCGGGCTGTCGGAAGAAGAGGTATCACCTGGAAGTTACGACCTGGTGATATCGATAGGCGCGGTGGAGCATGCACGAAATCTGGACCTGCTGAATGAAAAGATTGCCTGGTTGTTACGGCCGGGCGGAAAAGCCTTTCATCACTTCATCGTTTCCAAGATGGTCATACCACAATTCCTGGATGCGAAAGAGACCCTGATCGGATCCTATTTTCCTGGTGGAAGGATTTGGCCGCTGGAAGAGTTTGGCAGGCACGAGAACCACTTGCGCTTCGAGAAAAGCTGGTTCGTGAACGGAATGAACTATTGGCGCACCTTGGATGAGTGGCACAAACGTTTTTCTCGTAATGTGGAGAAGCTGGCACAAGAGCTCGGTTCGGAGCGCATCCGTCATTGGAACGACTATTTCATCCTCTGCAAAGCCTGCTTCCTGCCCGGGGAGGGGGCCTATTTCGGCAATGGCCACTATCTGTTCAGCAAACCGGTATGAGCCCTTCGGGCAGGTGAGAGTGGGTAGACAAGCCTGTTCGAAAAGCCGGTCGTGATTTTCTGGTGTGGTCAACCAGCGCGTTGTACCACCACCACGGCATTGAGACCCCCGAAGGCGAACGAGTTGCTCATGGCGAAGCTGTAGTCCAGTGGGACTGCTTCGTTGGGGACGTAATCGAGGTCGCAGCCTTCACCCGGTTCGGTGAAATTGGCGGTGGGGGGCACCAGCCTCTCCTGCAGGGATCGCACCGTGGCGACCAGCTCCAGTGCGCCTGCCGCCCCCAGGGCATGGCCGTGCATCGACTTGGTGGAAGAAACCAGCAACCGGTCTGCATGGCTCCCGAATACCGAGCGGATGGCCTGGGTCTCGGATGGGTCGTTGAGTTGGGTGCCAGTGCCGTGGGCATTCACGTAACCGATTTCCTCCGGCTGGCATCCGGCATCCTGCAACGCCGCCTGCATGGCCCTGGCGGCGCCCTCGCTGGAGGGGTCGGTGATATGGGCCGCGTCGGCGCTCATGCCGATACCCCGGATCAGGCAGTGTATGTGCGCCCCCCGACGGTTGGCGTGATCCAGCGATTCCAGCAGGAACATGCCGGCACCCTCACCGAGTACCAGTCCTTTTCGATCCCGGCTGAAGGGGCGGCAGGTTTCCGGCGAGAGCACCCGGAGCGCTTCCCAGGATTTGAGCAGGCCATAGGTGAAGGGAGCGTCGGTACCTCCGGCGATGGCTGCATCCACCAGGCCGGCACGGATCATGAGAACAGCCTGGGCAATGGCGTGGTTGGTTGAGGAGCAGGCACTGGAGATGGTAAAACTGGGGCCACGGATGCCCAAATCCATGCTAATCTGACTACTAGCGGCGGAGGGCATGCCGCGCGGAATGGTGAAAGGATGCACCCTATGCTTTTCTTCTTTATACAGTTTCTGGTACGTGAGCTCGTCGGTTTCCTTGCCGCCGCAGCCCGTACCGATCACCGCGGCCAGGGACGCCTGCTGGGCAGGGTCGAGGCCGGCATCCGTCAGGGCCTCGCGCGCAGCGAGCAGGGCGAACTGGCTGTGCCGGTCCAGCAGGCCGAGCTGGGAAGGGGCGAAGTGTTCCTCTGGAACATAGCCTGGTACCTGGGCCGCGGTGGTCACCTTCAGTCCGCTCTCTTCGAAACCGACCAGCGGAGCGATTCCCGTGCGGCCTTGCCGGAGCGCCTCCCAGGTGCTTTCCACTCCGATTCCCAAGGCGGAGACGCAACCCATTCCGGTGATGGCGACCGGCTTCACGGCTGTCGTTCGGCCAGCAGTTGGTCCACGCCCTCCACGATGTCCCGCACCGTGCGTAATTGCTTCAGTTTCTCGTTGGGGACCTCGATTCCGTACTTGTCTTCGATATCGAACACCAGGGAGATGGAATCGAGGGAAGTGATGCCCAGCTCCTCCAGGGAGGAATCCAGTGTGATCTGATCCTCGCTGATCATTTTCTGCCTTGCTATCGACTCGCGGAGTGTTTGCTCTATGCTTTTCTTCATGGAGGTTCAGGCTTAAAAAATCAAATAGTTACAAAAGCTGTTCTTGGTCGAGCGTCCATCCTGACCAAGAAGGTGGTGTGGAGCCAACTTCTTGGACAACGACAAAAGGATGCGTCAAATAATGAGCACTTTTGCTCCTTTGAGGCGAACCTTGCGTCAGCCAAACACAAGGAAAATATGCTGTTGCATATCTAAAATAGCATAAAAATCAGTTAGTTATTCTAGTTTATTGAAAAGTGGCTTGTTTTTTGCCTCAAGCTGTAGCGAGAAATGAGGAGATGATTCAACCCCCATCAATGACTTTCTAGAATAAATGAGTCTATCTGCAAAAGAAAGACGAAAACCCAACAGGCTCGTTCGCTTCCTATTGGGTGACCATGCGGATCCCATCAGGAGCGAACGAGAACAGGCGTTTCTACGTATCCTCATCGGGGTCGGAGTATTTTCCTTCCTGCTCACTAATATGCGGGATGTCACGGATCCCGTGATCCTGCAGCAGTGGCAACACGCGCGCCTTCTCTTTTCCTTGTTTCTTCTGGGAGCTGTGGGAATCCTTGTTTCCACCTACCTCCATCCACAGGGCTCGGATTTGCGAAAAACCCTGGGCACCCTGTTCGATATACTGGGATTTTCCCTGATTCTCGCGTTGTTCGGGGGAGATGCCGCCCCCTGGTTTCCAATTTATCTCTGGGTGATTTTCGGGAACACCCTTCGTTACGGAAGCCGGTACCTCTACATCACCAGCGCATTGTCCATAGTGGGGTTCGGGACCGTTTTGTTGGTGTCCGACTACTGGCAACAGCATCTGGATATGGGATTGGGGCTGTTGGTTTCCTTGTTCGTGCTTCCCGGTTACGCCGCTGCTCTGGCGCAGCGTCTGCGCAATGCCCAGCTGGCGGCCGAGCAGGCTAGCCAGGCCAAGAGCCAGTTCCTGGCCAACATGAGCCATGAGATTCGCACCCCTCTGAATGGCATCATCGGGGCCGCAGAGCTGTTGCGGCAGCGGGAGCTGCCTCGTGAGGACCGTCACCTGGTGGAGATCATCAACCGTTCCGGCAGCGTGCTGCTGGAGCTGGTGAACAACGTGCTGGATCTCTCCAAGATCGAGGCGAGCAAGTTGATCAGCGAGCTGGCTCCCTTCGACCTGCACCGCCTGGTCAACACCGTGGTGGACATGTTCAGCGTGGAGGCACGCAAGAAGGGGCTTGGGTTGAGAAACTGGATGGATCCCCGTATTCCATACCGTTTGCGGGGAGACGAGAACCACATCAAACAGGTGCTGGTCAATCTGGTGGGCAACGCAATCAAGTTCACCGAAGAAGGGGAGGTGGAGATTCGCTGCACCCTGGTGGATACGGAAGAATCCGGCGTCCGGGTGCGGTTCAGCGTCCGGGACACCGGGATCGGTATCGAGCCGGAACAGCAGGAGAAGATTCTGGAGCCTTTCGTCCAGGCCGATGCCAGCACTTCACGCAAATTTGGTGGCACCGGCCTGGGGACCGCCATCTCCCGGGAGCTGGTGGAACTGATGGGGGGCGAACTTACCCTGGACAGCATTCCCGGCAGGGGGACCACCTTCCGTTTCACCCTTTTCCTGGAAACGGTACAGGAACAGCGTGGCAGGGAGGAGCTGCCCATCGCCGGGCGTTCGGTGCTCACCCTGTTCCAACGTCCGGCGATGGAGCTCCGTTACCGGCGTGCCATGGAGGAATGGAACCTGGAAGTGCTGGCCGCAACCGACCTGTTCGCGGCGGAACGCATGCTGCGCCAATCCTTCTATGACTACTCTCCGGTGGAAGCGGTGGTGATCGGCAGTGAATTTGCTTCCACCGTGGGGGCTTCTCTGCAGCGCTGGAAACGCGAGGGGCTGGTCGCCCAGGAAGTGCCCCTGGTGGTGGTGGGTGATACGGAGGAGGCCAGGCCCCTGGAAGGAGCTGCCACCCGCGCCCTCTGGGTGACATCCGAGATGGAGCTCTTCCGGGCCTTGCACAGCGTTGGCCTGCCTTCCAGCGACGAAGGGGACATTTTCAGCGAAGCCCGGGAGCAGGCGGTACCGCTCTCCATCCTCATTGCGGACGACAATGCCACCAACCGGCTCATCCTGGCCAGCATGTTACGCAATGCCGGCCACCAGGTGACCGAGGTGGGAAGTGGCGAGGCCTTTCTCGAGGCCATCGAAAGCGATGATTACGATCTGGCCATGCTGGATCTGCACATGCCCGACATCAACGGGCTGGAAGCCTATCAGCTCTACCGCTTCGCCCATGTGGGCGAGGAACCGATTCCCTTCATCGTCATCACTGCGGATACCACGGAGAGCACCCGGAAAGCCTGCGAAGAGGCGGGTATCGATCGCATTCTGCCCAAACCCATCAGCGCGGTTCAATTGTTCCAGACGATCGAGGAGCTGGGTATTGGCACCAGTCATGTGGCGCTGGATGCGGAGGCCTCGCTTTCCGCACTGTCGCTGGAGGAGGTGCCGGTGGTGGACGAGTCCAAGGTGGAGGAGCTGCTCTCCCTGGATGCCGGTACCGAGCTGGTGGCGCGCATCCTGGAGTGCTTCAACGAAGATACCGAGGCCATGCTGGGCCAGCTGGAGGCGATGGTCCGAGCCCAGGACCATCAGGGGATGCGGGAGGTGGCCCACGCCCTGCGTGGCAGTGCCGCCAACGTGGGGCTCTCCCGGCTGCAGCTGGTGGCGGAGCAGTGGGAACAGATGAGCGAGATGGAGTTCATGAGCGTTGGCGAGGGGGAGTTGCGGGAGCTTTCGCAACTGGCCAGGGATTCTGCGCGGCAGCTCGCCATCCATTTCGGCCTGGAGAAACCCAGGCCGAAGTTGCGGGTGGTCAGCTGAGTTCTCCGTTCAGGCGCGCAGCCGGGGCACGCCTCTTTGTGCATCCTCACCGGCCCAACGCTGCTGCTGGGCCTTCAACAAGTAGCGCATCATGGTGAGGTTGCGGGGGGTCAGCTGCATGGCCGTGTCCACCCAGAGATCGACGATTTCCACCAGCTCCTCCTGGGATATGGGGTTATGCCTGGCCATGATGGTTTCCATGGCCGCATAGCCCGCCTCCCGGTCACGCCGCTTCTGGATGTAGTGGTGCAGCATTTCGTGGGCCCGGCCATCCTCGGCCACAAGGTCCACCACACCCATCTCGTACAGCTCTTCTGCGGTGTAGATCCTGCCGCTGGTGATGAGGCGCTTGGCCAGAGCCGGCCCGATTCGGCGCGCCAGCAGGCTGAAGGCGCCCATGCCCGGGAAAAGCCCGAACTGCAGTTCTGGAAAGCCGAATCGGGCCCGTTTCTCTGCGATCAGCACTCGGGAGGCCAGGGCGAGCTCGAAACCGCCTCCCAGCGCCTGCCCCTCCACCAGGGTGATGGAACAGAGTCCGCCATCGGCACCCGACAGGTTGCGGTAGAGCAGCTCCGTACAGGTGTGTGCGTAACGGGCCAACCCCTCCCGGTCTTCCGACTCGATCAGGCGCAGAAAGAGTTCCAGATCCCCGCCCAGCACGAAGACGCCGGGCAGGAGAGAGCTGACCACCATGTAACGTAGTGGCTGTGCTCCGGTGTTCCTGTGGGGATTGAGGCAGAGGTTGGCGATGATCTGCTGGGCGGACGAGAAGTCTTCCAGCAGCTGCCAGGTGAACACGGGTCGATGGGGATGCAGGAACCGGAGGTGGACCGCCTGGTGGTTGTGATCGATTTTCAACTCCAGGGTCTCCATTTGCATGCGGTCATCGATGATGCTGATCACGGTGGCCCCCCGAGCCCGTGTGTCAAGGATCATGCGCAATCATAATTCATTTTGATGGCCTTTGGGCGCCAATTGATGACCGGGCATTGATTTGGGACGGAGGATGGGGGCTCTCCGGGAAAGGGAGATCCCGGTGGAAGCAGATTGACCGGCAGTAGGGGAGCCGCGGCGCGGAACGCGCCGACGCCGGCCATTGTATACTGGAAACATGACCCTGAATGAACTCAAGTACATAGTGGCCGTGGCCCGGGCGCGCCATTTCGGTCGGGCGGCCGAGGCCTGTTTCATCAGCCAGCCCACCCTGAGCGTGGCGGTGAAGAAACTGGAACGGGAGCTGGGCGTGGAACTGTTCGAGCGCCGGCAGGGAGAGGTGACTCCCACTCCGGTGGGTGAACAGGTGATAGCTCAGGCGCAACGGGTGCTGGAAGAGGCGGGACGGATCCAGGAGATCGTGCAGCAGGGGCGGGACCCTCTGGCGGCTCCCTTGCGGGTGGGGGCCATCTATACCATCGGCCCCTATCTGTTTCCGCCCCTGGTGGCCACCCTGGCGGAGATGGCGCCGCAGATGCCCCTCATCATCGAGGAGAACTACACTCACGTACTGGCGGAGCGGCTCAAGCGGGGCGAGGTGGATGCCATCATCATTTCCCTGCCCTTCGAGGAGCAGGGAGTGCTCACCCTGCCTCTGTACGAAGAGCCCTTCGTGGCCCTGGTTCCCTCTTCCCACCCGCTCAACGAGCAGGAGCGGGTGGCCATCAATGAACTGGCCAAGGAAAACGTGCTGCTTCTGGGCTCCGGGCACTGCTTCCGGGACCAAGTGCTGGAGGTCTGTCCCGAGTGCCTGCGCAAGCGCAGTACGGGAGAATCCGGGCCCCTGGCCGACTTCGAGGGCAGCTCGCTGGAGACCATCCGTTACATGGTGGCCAGCGGCATGGGGGTGACCATTCTGCCCTGCACCGCGGCGGGTGCCGACCGCTTCTCCCAGCGCCTGGTGAACATCAAGCGGTTCGAAGGGAGCCAGCCCAGCCGCACCGTGGCCCTTGCCTGGCGTAAGAGCTTTCCCCGCCCACAGGCCATCGACACCCTGCGCGAGGCCATCCGCCGCACCAATCCCGGCTGCGTCCAGCTGTTGAACTGATCCTGTATCGACTCCATTTTTTGTAACCGGGACCGGCGAAGCACGCCGGCCCCGCATCCCGTCCCGGTGACGGAGGGGTGATAGGAAGCACCTATCACAGGTATAGGGACAAACAATTTCTATTATTTCCCTGTCGCCACTATAGTTGCTCCCCAGGACGGCGAAAGCCGTTCCGAAAAGGAGTGAACCGGGCAAGTCCCGTTTTTCACTGTTGAACCACAAAGAAGGAGAAAGTCGACATGTCACTGAAAGGTTCCAAGACCGAGC
This sequence comes from Sedimenticola sp., assembly GCA_026992075.1. GTDB lineage: Bacteria > Pseudomonadota > Gammaproteobacteria > Chromatiales > Chromatiaceae > Thiolapillus. The sequence continues at coordinate 34,388 of JALXAM010000064.1, forward strand.
AAAACCTGAAAGACGCCTTCGCGGGCGAGTCCCAGGCCAACCGTCGTTACCTCTACTTCGCCGCCAAGGCGGACGTCGAAGGCTACAACGACGTGGCCGCCGTGTTCCGTTCCACCGCCGAGGGTGAGACCGGCCACGCGCATGGCCACCTGGAGTACCTGGAAGAGGTGGGTGATCCGGCCACCGGCCTGCCCATCGGCTCCACCGCCGACAACCTGAAGGCGGCCATCGCCGGTGAGACCCATGAGTACACCGACATGTACCCGGGCATGGCCAAGACCGCCCGCGAAGAGGGTTTCGACGAGATCGCCGACTGGTTCGAAACCCTGGCCAAAGCGGAGCGTTCCCACGCCAACCGCTTCCAGAAGGCCCTGGATCAGCTCGACGCCTGATCCTGTGATGTCCGGCGGGCCGGGTGTGCCCGGCCCGCTTTTTCATGACCGTACGAGGAGATATGACAATGGCTGATCGACGCGAAGGTTCCCTCGAAGCGCCCACTCGCCATCCGTTGGATTGGCAAAATCCCGATTTCTACGATGAGGAGAAGCTGCTGGCAGAGATGGAGCGGGTATTCGATATCTGCCACGGGTGCCGCCGCTGCGTCAGTCTCTGTCATGCCTTCCCGACGCTGTTCGATCTGGTGGACGAGTCCGACACCATGGAGATCGACGGGGTGAAGAAGGAGGACTACTGGAAGGTGGTGGAGCACTGCTATCTGTGCGACCTGTGCTTCCTCACCAAGTGTCCCTACGTGCCGCCCCACGAGTGGAACGTGGACTTTCCCCACCTGATGCTCCAGGCCAAGGCGGTGCACTTCAAGAAGCATGGGGCGAAGTTTCGTGACAAGGTGCTGGCCGCCACCGATACCGTGCCCAGGCTGGCGGGCATCCCCATCGTGGCGGGGGTGGTGAACAGCCTCAACCACAGCAAGCCCTTCCGCAAGGTGCTGGAGAGCACCCTGGGGGTGGACCAGGATGCCGTGATACCGAACTACACCAGCAAGCCCTTGCGCAGCAGGCTGAAGCCCAAGCCCGATGCCCAGGGTGAGCCCGCCGGGCCCACCACCGGCAAGGTGGCCCTTTTCGCCACCTGCTACGGCAACTACAACCAGCCCGACATGGGCGAGGACCTGGTGGCGGTGTTCGAGCACAACGGCATCCCGGTCACCATCGCCGAGAAGGAGCGCTGCTGCGGCATGCCCAAGCTGGAGTTGGGCGACCTGGAGGCGGTGGCCGAGGCCAAAGAGGTGAACATCCCTGTGCTGGCGAAGCTGGTGGACGAGGGCTGGGACATCGTCGCGCCCATCCCCTCCTGCGTGCTCATGTTCAAGCAGGAGCTGCCGCTGATGTTTCCCGACGACGAACAGGTGGCCAAGGTGCGCGACCACATCTATGACCCCTTCGAGTACCTGATGCTGCGCCACAAGCACGGCAAGCTGAAGACCGATTTCAGGAATCCCCTGGGCAAGGTGGCCTACCACGTGGCCTGCCACCAGCGGGTGCAGCGCATCGGCCACAAGACGCGCGAGGCCCTGAGCCTGGTGCCGGACACCGAGATCGAGATGATCGAACGCTGCTCCGGTCACGACGGCACCTATGCCGTGAAGAAGGAGTACCACGCCATCTCCATGAAGCTGGTGCGTCCCGTGGCCAACCGGGTGAAGAAGGCCGAGCCGGATCACTACACCAGCGATTGCATCATGGCCGGCCATCACATCGCCCACGCCATCGATGACGGCAGCGACGTGGAACACCCCATCAGTTTGCTGCGCAAGGCGTACGGCATTTGAGGGGGAGAGGGCAAAGGGATCAAACCAGGAGAAACATCATGAGCAAGCTGAAACACGAAGACCTGATGAGCCTCGAGGAATACCACGAGGCGCGGGACGACTTCCGCCAGAAGGCGATCGCCCACAAGAAGATCCGCCAGGTGCCGCTGGACGAGCACGCCACCCTCTATTTCGAGGACCGGCTCACCATGCAGTACCAGATCCAGGAGATGCTGCGGATCGAGAAGATCTTCCAGAAGGAGGCCATCCAGGAAGAGCTGGACGCCTACAATCCGCTGATCCCGGATGGCACCAACTGGAAGGCCACCTTCATGCTGGAGTTTCCCGACGTGGAGGAGCGTCGCAAGCGACTGGCCGAGCTGGTGGGCATCGAGCACAAGGTCTGGGTGAAGGTGAACGGCTACGACAAAGTCTATGCCATCGCCAACGAGGACCTGGAGCGTTCCACCGAGGAGAAGACCTCCAGCGTCCACTTCCTGCGCTTCGAGCTGACGCCGGAGATGCGGGAGGCGGTGAAGCGCGGGGAGCCCATCTACATGGGTATCGACTATCCCGGCTACCAGGTGGAGGTGGGCCCCATCCCGGAAGAGACCGCCCGTGCCCTTGCCGAGGACTTGGACTGAAGCGCTGTTCCTTCGCAGTCTCGCAAAAAAGGGGGCCGGCAGGCCCCTTTTTTCGTCTCCCTCTCCCGCTCTGCTAAGATGAAATCAACTGCTGTTGGAACGGGAGGGGAAGATGGCGGAAGAGGAAACGCAGCAGGGCGCCGGCGGGGCGTCGGAACCGGAGGCCGGGCCGGCCGGAAAGAAAGCGGTCACGAAGAAAGCCACAAAGAAGAAAACGGCGCGCAAGACGGCCAAGAAAAAGGTGGCCAAGAAGCGTGTCCAGAAGAAAAAGGTTGCGGCGGCGGCCGCTTCCTCCCTTGCGGAGCGTGGTGGGCCGGGGGCGACCGGGGAGAAGGCGGAATCCATGCCCCCCGCCGAGGCAGCCGCCGGCGCGAAGAGCTCGGTGGACGAGGCGGCCGCTGATGAGGTGACGAAAATTTCTCAGGCTGCCGTGCCTCCTGAGCCTGAACGGCCGGCGCTGCGGGCTGAACGGCGGCGCTGGCGGCGCTTGGTGGACCTGGTGGCAAGCCTGCTGGTGCTGGCGATCTTCGCGGGGCTCACCATCGGGGTGATCATGTATTTCCGTGCGGTGATCTATGCTCCTCCCCCCACCCGAGACAGGCCTGCAACTTCCGTTGCCAAGGAACGGAAGAGTTCCACTACCCTTTCTGCTACACGGCAGCAGGTGGTGGTCGAATCAGCCTCTCCTCGGCAGCCGGTGATCCCGTCCGCAGCACAACCCCACGATCCGGTCTCTTCCGGGGGTGTTGGAGCGCCGGGTGCGGAGAAACCGTCACGGCCCGTCTCCCGGGAGTCAGAGGAACAGGCGCCGGCGACCGGCGTGGCCTCGGCTCCGGGAGCAACCAGTTCGGGTATCACGAATGTTGCCAAGTCCGGAGCGTCTGCCGCTTCGCCTTCTCCGGCCGGATCGGAAGAACAGGTTTCTGTTGCCGGCCAGCCCGAGCCTCGGCCGGAAAGGGCGGCCCCCGGAATCCCGCCCGGGCAGGCAGTTCCCGCCCCGGACAAGGGAGCGGCAACCTCGGCGCCGCCGGAGCGGCAGCCCGGTGGAGCGACACCAGCCAAACCATCCCGGCCTGCCGCGCCGACAGCCCCTGCCCGCCGGTGGCCCGGGTGGGGCCAGCCCTGGCAGGGCTATCCGCCAGGATGGGGATACCCGGGGGGCGGTAGAGCGCCCGGCTGGGGCACTCCCTACCGGCAGGTGCCCTATCCTCCATCACAGGGTTACCCGGTCTACTGATGAGCCGGACCGGTTTCACCGCCAACCAGGACATTCCGTAACCGTTCGTGCAACGCCTGGAGATTCCCTGGCCCCGGCAGGTGGCCAGCTTCTTTGTCTGCATCCGCCATCTATCCTGGCCCCAGTGGCTCGACAGTGGCGAGGGAGAGGTGACGCCTCGCAGCCGCTGGCACCTGATGGTGGCCGCGCCCCGTCTGCGGATTCTCTGCGAGAAAGAGGATTGCCGGGTGATGGATGCCGGGGGGCGGGTGAAGCGTTTCCGGGAGGAACCCCTTCAAGTGCTGCGCGCGGCGCTCGCCCCCCGATGGGAGCCACCAACCGGCCTGCCTTTCACGGGAGGGGCGCTGGGTTACTTCTCCTATGATCTCGGTCGCCGCTTGATGGGCCTGGAGAGCGCCGGGCCGGCATTGCCGGAAATGGCGGTGGGCATCTATGACTGGGCCATCCTGCTGGACCGGCGCGAACGGCGTGCCTGGATCGCGGGAGAGAATTTTCCATCCTGGCTGCCGGATGCCCTGACCAGCGCAGCCAAACGGAACGAGGTGGACACCGGAGCATGGCGGGCGGGTCGTCTGCAGCACCTGTTGGACAAGGAGGCCTACCTGACGGCCATCGGGCGTATCCACCACTACCTGCGGGAGGGGGACTGCTACCAGGTCAACTACGCCCAGCCCTTCGAGGCCGAGGTTTCGGGAGACCCACTGGGGCTCTATCTCTCCATGCGGCGGGCCAACCCGGTCCCCTATGGCGCCTGTCTCCTGTTTCCCTTCGCCACCATCCTCAGCGCCTCTCCGGAGCAGTTTCTGTGGTTGCGCGGTGACCGGGTGGCGACCCGCCCCATCAAGGGCACCCGTCCGCGAGGCGTCAGTCCCGGAGAGGATGAGCGACTGCGGCGGGAGTTGGCCCGGAGCGCAAAGGACCGGGCCGAAAATCTGATGATCGTGGATCTGCTGCGCAACGACCTGGGCAAGGTGTGTCGCCCGGGCAGCATCAGGGTGCCGGAGCTGTTCGCGGTGGAATCCTTTCCCACGGTGCACCACCTGGTGAGCGAGGTGCAGGGGCGGCTGGCGGTCGGGGAGGATGCGCTGAGCCTGCTCCAGGCCTGCTTTCCCGGTGGCTCCATCACCGGTGCGCCCAAGCGACGTGCCATGGAGATCATCCAGGAGCTGGAGGGGAGGGCGCGGGACCTCTATTGCGGCAGCATCGGTTGGATCGGCTACCATGGCGACATGGAGACCAGCATCGCCATCCGTACGCTCCAGATCCGGGAGGGCCTGGCCCGTTATTGGGCGGGGGGTGGAATCGTCATCGATTCCGAGGGGGAGGCGGAATACCGGGAGAGCCTGCACAAAGCGGCGGCCTTTTTCGAGCTGCTGGAACAAACTTCTCACCATCCCGGGAGTGAGCCATGAAACCGGGCTTTCGTACTGGTCAGCTTCGTTTCTATCTGCCCCTGGTGCTGCTGGTGCTGCTGGGGTTCCTGTTGGCGTGGCATTTCGTCCAGCCGGCACCGCCGGATCACATCGTCATCGCGGCTGGTGAACCCGGCGGCGCCTATCTCAATTACGCCCGTCGCTATGCCGAGTTGCTGAAACGGGAAGGCATCGAACTGGAGGTACTGGAGACCGGAGGCGCGGTGGAGAACCTGGCCCTGCTGCGGGAGGGAAAGGTGGAGCTCGCCTTTGTCCAGGGCGGAGTGGCACCGGCCTCCGATGCCAACCTGGGAATCCGCGGCCTGGCCAGCCTCTACTATGAGCCCCTGTGGCTCTTCGTGCGGAACGATCTCCAGCTGCCCGGCCGCCTTCCGACGCTGGAGAATCTCAAGGTATCCGTGGGCCCCGAGGGATCGGGCACCCGGGCCTTGGTGGTCCAGCTGCTGCGGGACAATGGCCTGGATCCCAGCCGCCCGGGGCTGGAGAGCCTGCCTTCAAAAGAGGCGGCCAGGCGCCTGGTGGACGGAAGCCTAGACGCCGCCTTCATCATGGCCTCTCCCCAGAGCGACACGGTGCGTGGACTGCTGCATCATTCCGGCGTTCATCCGGTGAGTTTCGATCGGGCCGCAGCCTATGCCCGCCGCTACGGCTGGCTGCGGGAGCTGGTGCTGCCGGAGGGCGCCGAGGACCTGGCGCTCAACCTGCCGAGGCAGGACCTGCGGCTGCTGGCCACCACCGCCAACCTGCTCTCCCGGGACACCCTGCATCCCGCCATCGTCAGCCTGCTCATGCAGGTGCTGAAAGAGGTGCATGGACGGGGAGGCTGGTTCGAGAGCCCCGGAGAGTTTCCCTCGTCCCGCTACCTGCCTCTGCCCCTGGACGAGCAGGCGAAGCGTTACTTCGAGCATGGCCCCCCTTTCCTGCAGCGCTACCTGCCTTTCTGGGCCGCCACCTTCATCGACCGCACCAAGATCATGCTGCTGCCCCTGCTGGGACTGCTGATCCCGCTGTTCAAGGTGGCGCCACCGCTCTATCGCTGGCGTATGCGGGCCCGCATCTACCGCTGGTACGATCAGCTGGAAGAGGTGGACCGCCGCGCCGCGTCCCAACCGCCGCCGGATGCGGAGGTCCTGCTGGCGACCCTGCGCCGGCTGGAAGAGGAGGTGCGGGACGTGAAAGTGCCCCTGGCCTTTTCCGACCAGCTCTACCACCTGCGCCTGCATATCGATTTCGTGCGCCGGGAGGTGCGGCGACGGCTGGTTGGCTCCCGCTGAGGATCGGACTACCCTTTTTCCCGGCCGGTGACCAGGGGGATGTATTCCCCATATCCCAGCGCTTCCATTTCCTCCAGCGGAATGAACCGCAGGGCGGCGGAATTGATGCAGTAGCGCAGTCCTCCACGCTCAGGAGGCCCATCGGGGAAGACATGGCCCAGGTGACTGTCGCCCTGGGCGGATCGCACCTCGGTGCGGATCATGCCGTGGCTGGTGTCCCGTACTTCCCGCAGGCATCCGGGCTCTATGGGACGGGTGAAGGCCGGCCAGCCACAGCCGGAGTCGTATTTGTCGGCAGAGGAGAAGAGCGGCTCCCCCGAGACCACGTCCACGTAGAGGCCGGGCTCATGGTTGTGCAGATAGGCGCCGCTGCCCGGTGGTTCCGTGGCGTTCTCCTGGGTGACGCGGTACTGGATCTCGCTGAGGGCGGCGATCGCCTCGGGGCTCTTCCGGTATCTTTTCATGGGATGCGCTTCCTCTCTCGATGCTCCGATTCTGATCTTCCGGTTGGCGAAATCAACCCGGTGGAGCCCGGGAAATGCGCACCTTGTCCGAAAGTGGAAGGTCCCGCCCGGTCTATACTGCCTCCATGCAGCAGGAAGAGAGATCGACCGGATCCACGCTCGGGCTCGCCTTCGCGGAACCCGGCCTGGAGCAGGCATTTCGGGAGCATTACGACCGAACCTATCGCTTCTTCGTGAAGCTGGGCATCGGCGTGGGAACGCTGATGTTCGCCAGTTTCGGTCCCCTGGACCGGCTGCTGTTTCCCAATGCCTGGGAGCAGCTCTGGTGGTGGCGCTATGCCTTCTGCCTGCCGCCGCTCCTGTTGACTTTTCTGCTGCTGTTTCTGGTGCGTGATCACCGCTGGGTGCAACTCGTGGTCACCCTGGTGGCGGTGCTGGTGGGAATGGGCACGCTGGGCATGCTGAACGATGCGCCTCCCAAAGGTTACAGCTTCTTCTATGCCGGGCTGATGCTCATCATCTTCTACATCCACGCCTTCGTTCGGCTGCGGTTCGCCTGGGCCACCCTGGCCAGTCTGGTGATCTTCGCCGGACATGAGTACTTGGTGTGGTGGTTGCGCCCGGTCTTTTCAACGGCGGATCTCCTGGCCGGCCACGCCTTTCTTCTGGCGGCGGTGGTGGGCGGCATGGGCACCAGTTATTCCCTGGAGAAAGATGCGCGCAGCCAGTTCCTGCTGCAGCGCCACCTGGACAGAGAACGAAAGCGGCTGGAGACGGCCAACCGGGAACTGGAGAAACTCAACGAAAAGCTGGAGAGGCTGGCACGGGTGGATGAACTCACCGGGATCGCCAACCGACGCAGCTTCATGGAACAGCTCACCCGGGCCTGGCGGGCGGAGCTGCGGAAGGGGAGGGAGGCCGCTCCTCTCAGCCTGTTGCTGGTGGATATCGACCACTTCAAGGATTACAACGACCTCTATGGTCATCCTGAAGGGGACCGTTGCCTGAAGCAGGTGGCGGGCATATTGGCCAGCTTTGCCCGCAGGCCCAGGGACCTGGCGGCCCGGATCGGAGGTGAGGAGTTCGTCCTGCTGCTCCCGGAGACCGGTTTGGATCAGGCCCTGGAACTGGCACAAGCGTTGCGCACCGCAGTGATGGAGGCGGGGATTCCCCATGCCGCCTCCTCTGTGGCCCCGCAGGTCACCGTCAGCGTGGGAGTCGCCAGCCAGGTGCCTCTCGATGCCCGGAACCCGGAGAGCCTTCTCCAGCAGGCCGACCAGGCGCTCTACCGTGCCAAGCGGGAGGGGCGCAACCGGGTGGTGAAGGCGGATTGAGCTTACCGCTGTCTACAGCGCACCATACCGTGATCGCTGCTGGCCAGGATCGCCTCGCCTTCCCCCTTCTCCCAGAAGAGGAGCTGGCGGTCGGTGTACTTCTCTCCCGATCCCGAGTGAACGCGCGGGAGCTGGTGGTTTTTGCCATCGAGAGTCAGGGTGATCGAATCACCACCTCCGGCAACCTCGAAAGTGGTGCCGCCCTGGCAACCGAAGGAGCGGCTTTCAGGCGGGGGGCTACTGCATGCGGCCAGGGTCAGGAACAGCAGGGGCAGGACCTTTCGTTGGTCGGGCTTCAGCCCGACATTCCAGCCAACAACGCTGGCAGGCCGGTGGGGCGGCTCTCGTAGCGGGACCTCGGCAGCAGGGGTGAGCCGGACTGAAAATCCAGTGGATTTTCGCAGCCGGCGAACGCCCCGCCATGGAGGGCGGGGCCGGACTTTGGGGCGGCGCACGGAATGCAGAGCCACAAAGCCGACGCGGAGCCTACAGGGATGTATCCACGGCGTTCCCGCTACGAGAGCCGGCCCGCCGGCCCCGGGAAAGCGTCTCATTCGTCGGGCTGAAGCCCGACCTACCAATAGGGTTCCAGGCTTCATTTCACCTTCATGCCAGGTTTCGCCCCCTCGTCGGGGCTGAGCAGGAAGATCTCTCTGCCGCCGGGGCCGGCGGCCAGCACCATCCCCTCGGAGACGCCGAACTTCATCTTGCGCGGCGCCAGGTTGGCCACCATCACCGTGAGGCGCCCTTCCAGCTTCTCCGGCTCGGGATAGGCGGCCTTGATGCCGGCGAAGACGTTGCGCTTCTCCCTGCCCAGGTCGAGAGTGAGGCGCAGCAGCTTGTCGGCCCCCTCCACCCGCTCGGCCTTCTCGATGCGGGCGATGCGCAGGTCCACCTTGGCGAAGTCGTCGTAGCTGATGGTGGGCGTTGCAGCCTCGCTTTCGGCCTTTCGTGCCTTCTGGGGCTTGGCCGCCATGTCCTCTTTCGAAGCCGCCACCATGGCTTCCACCTTCTTGGGGTCCACCCGGGTCATGAGGGGCTTGAATTTCGCCACCTGGTGGCCCAGCAGGGGTTGGGCGATGTGGCTCCACTGCTGGGGCTCGATCCGCAGGAAGGCTTCCGCTTTCTCGGCGGTACCGGGCAGGATGGGGCGCAGGTAGCCGATGAGCACCTTGAAGAGGTTGAGGCCCATGGAGCAGATGGCCTGAAGCTCGGCGTCGCGCCCTTCCTCCTTGGCCACCACCCAGGGCTGCTTCTCGTCGATGTACTGGTTGGCGCGGTCGGCCAGCTTCATGATCTCGCGCACCGCGCGGCCGTATTCGCGCTTTTCGTAGTGGTCGGCGATGGCCTCGCCGGCGGCCACGAACTCATCGAAGAGTTCGGGCTCGGCCAGCGCGTCCGAGAGGGTGCCAACGAAGCGCTTGGTGATGAAGCCGGCGCAGCGGCTGGCGATGTTCACCACCTTGCCCACCAGGTCGGAATTGACCCGCTGCACGAAGTCCTCCAGATTGAGGTCGATGTCTTCCACGCCGGGGCCGAGCTTGGCGGCGAAGTAGTAGCGCAGGTATTCGGGGTCGAGGTGCTCCAGGTAGGTGCGTGCCTTGATGAAGCTGCCGCGGGACTTGGACATCTTCTGCCCGTTCACCGTGAGAAAGCCGTGGGCGTGGATGGTGGTGGGCTTGCGGAAGCCGGCGCCGTGGAGCATGGCGGGCCAGAAGAGGGCGTGGAAGTAGATGATGTCCTTGCCAATGAAGTGGTAGAGCTCGGCGTCGGAATCTTCGGCCCAGTATGCGTCGAAATCGAGCCCCTGCTTGGCGCAGAAGTTCTTGAAGCTGGCCATGTAGCCGATGGGGGCGTCGAGCCAGACGTAGAAATACTTGCCGGGATGGCCCGGAATCTCGAAGCCGAAGTAAGGGGCGTCGCGCGAGATGTCCCACTCCCGCAGGCCCGCCTCGAACCACTCGTCGAGCTTGTTGGCCACCTCGGGTTGCAGGTGGCCGCCCCGGGTCCACTCCTTGAGCATCGTCTCGAAGTCCTGGAGGCGGAAGAAGAGGTGCTCGGTCTCCTTCTCCACCGGCTGGGCGCCGGAGACCACCGAGTAGGGATTCTTCAGCTCGGTGGGGTCGTAGGTGGCGCCGCACGCCTCGCAGGAGTCGCCGTACTGGTCCTCGGCGCCGCACTTGGGGCACTGGCCCTTGATGAAGCGGTCGGGCAGGAAGATCCCCTCCTCGGGGTCGTAGAGCTGGGTGATGGTGCGCGCCACGATGTGGCCGCCCTCGAGGTTGCGCTGGTAGATCAGCTCTGCCAGCTCGCGGTTCTCCTCGGAGTGGGTGCTGTGGTAGTTGTCGAAGCCGATGCGAAAGTCGCGGAAGTCGGCCTGGTGCTCCTCGGACATCTGGCGGATCAGCTCCTCGGGGCTGATGCCCTTCTGCCGCGCGTGGAGCATGATGGGGGTGCCGTGGGCGTCGTCGGCGCAGATGTACCAGCACTCATTGCCGCGCATCTTCTGGAAGCGGGCCCAGATGTCGGTCTGGGTGTATTCCACGATGTGGCCGATGTGGAGGGGGGCGTTGGCGTAGGGGAGGGCGCTGGTGACGAGGATCTTTCGCATGGTTTTGGTCGGGTTTGTCGATGATTTTGGCGTAGGTCGGGCTTCAGCCCGACAGATCGCCTGGCAGGTTTCGATCTCTTTTCGGGGCTGGTGGGGGAACCTTGCTGGCGGGGACGCCGTGAATACATCCCTGTAGGCTTTGCGGCAGCATCCCTGCTGCCGAAACCCCGCCAGCAAGGTTCCCCCACCGGCCTTCAAGCCTTGTCGCGTGAGTCGTCGGGCTGAAGCCCGGCCTACAAAGACCCATCATTATCTCACAGCAAGCGGGGGTAATACCTGAGTGTTTTGCTTGGGATTTGCCCGGGCGATGGTGTAGAATCGCGCCCATCGCAACGGTTTCCGTATTGCCACGACAGGCAGGAGTAAAGAACATGTCCGAAGTGACCCGAGAACAGATCGAAGAGGCGCTCAAGGGATACATTGAGCCCCATATGGAGAAGGATCTCGTCAGCGCCAAGACGGTGAAGGATATCCAGATCGACGGCGGCAAGGTGAAGCTCAAGGTGGTGCTGGGCTTTCCCGCCAAGGGCTTTGCCGATGAGTTGAAAAAAGCCATCTGCGACACCGTCAGGAAGGTGGAGGGCATCACCGATTGCGAGGTGGATCTGAGCTGGGAGATCGTCGCCCACTCGGTGCAGAAGTCCCTCAAGCCCATCGACAACATCAAGAACATCATCGCCGTGGCCTCCGGCAAGGGGGGCGTGGGCAAGTCCACCACCGCGGTGAACCTGGCCCTGGCCCTCTCCCAGGAGGGCGCCAGGGTGGGCATCCTCGACGCCGACATCTACGGCCCCTCCCAGCCGCGCATGCTGGGCATCTCCGGCCAGCCCGAGTCCAAGGACGGCCAGACCTTGGAGCCCATGAATAGCTACCACCTCCAGGCCATGTCCATCGGCTTCCTCATCGACGAGGAGACCCCCATGATCTGGCGCGGTCCCATGGTCACCCAGGCCCTGGAGCAGCTCCTCAACGACACCAACTGGTCCGACCTGGACTACCTGGTGATCGACCTGCCGCCGGGCACCGGCGACACCCAGCTCACCCTGGCGCAGAAGGTGCCGGTCTCCGGCGCCATCATCGTCACCACGCCCCAGGACATCGCCCTGCTGGACGCCCGCAAGGGCTTCAAGATGTTCGAGAAGGTGGAGGTGCCGGTGTTGGGCATCGTGGAGAACATGTCCATCCACATCTGCTCCAACTGCGGCCACGAGGAGTACATCTTCGGCGAGGGTGGTGGCCAGCGCATGGCCGAGCAGTACGGGGTGGATTTCCTCGGCGCCCTGCCGCTGGACATCCGCATCCGCGAGGAGACCGACAGCGGCAAGCCCACGGTGGTGGCCGAGCCCGACTCGCGCATCGCCCAGATCTACCGCGACATCGCCCGCAAGGCGGCCGCCAAGCTGGCCCTGCAGGCCAAGAGCTACGCCGCCAAGTTCCCCAACATCGTCATCCAGAACAACTGACGCCACTCCCCTCTCCCGCTTGCGGGAGAGGGGTCAGGGGTGAGGCTGTTCGCAGGAGCGGCGTCCCCGTCGCGAACCACCAACCCGGTGCATCGGGTTTTTTTCCGTTCGCCCCGGGGACGGGGTTTCCACGGTGCTTGTTCTATAGGGGTGCATGCCCGGCTGGACCGGCTGAAAACCGACCACTCTGTTATACTCCGCCGGCAATATCCACAGCGGAGCGATCGATGGCCATCAAGTCCGACCGATGGATCCGCCGCATGGCGGAAGAACATGGCATGATCGAGCCCTTCGAGCCGGGGCAGATGCGCGAAAGCGCTTATGGGCGGATGATCTCCTACGGTACCTCCAGCTACGGCTACGACGTGCGCTGCGCCGACGAGTTCAAGATCTTCACCAACATCAACTCGGCGGTGGTGGATCCCAAGAACTTCGACGACTCCAGCTTCGTGGACGTTCGGTCCGACGTCTGCATCATCCCGCCCAACTCCTTCGCCCTGGCGCGCACCGTGGAGTATTTCCGCATCCCGCGCAACGTGCTCACCATCTGCCTGGGCAAGTCCACCTACGCCCGCTGCGGCATCATCGTCAACGTCACCCCGCTGGAGCCGGAGTGGGAGGGACACGTCACCCTGGAGTTCTCCAACACCACGCCCCTGCCGGCCAAGATCTACGCCAACGAGGGGGTGGCGCAGATGCTCTTCTTCGAATCGGACGAGGTGTGCGAGATCTCCTACCGTGACCGTGGCGGCAAGTACCAGGGGCAGAAGGGCGTGACCCTGCCCAAGGCGTGACGCAGAATTACCCCGAATCCTATCAGGCTCTCTGCGAGCGGTTCGGCTTCCATCGGGGCATCCCCTGGGCGGAACACTGGACGGCGGCGGCCGATTTCCTCGGGCTCCTGGCCGAAGAGGTGCTGTCGCGCCGTCCGGCGGCCATCCTCGAGTGCGGCAGCGGCCTGAGCACCCTGGTGCTGGCGCGCTGCTGCCAACGGCTGGGCAAAGGCCGGGTGGTGAGTCTGGAGAACGGTGGGGAATTCGCGGCATCCACCCGCCGCTGGCTGGAAGCCTACGGCCTGGAATCTTTTGTTGAGGTGATCCACGCCCCGCTGCGCGAAGTCCAGGTGGGGGAGGGAGCCTGGCAGTGGTACGATCCCGAAACCCTGCCGCAAGGCCCCTTCGACCTCTTGGTGGTGGACGGCCCGCCCGGCTTTTTGCAACCCCTTTCCCGCTATCCCGCCATGCCGCTGCTTGCCGATCGGCTTGCACAGGATGTCCTGTTGATCCTGGACGACGCCGCGCGGCCCGATGAGCGGGCGGTGGTTTCGCGGTGGCTGCAGGAGTTTCCCGGACTGACCCATCGTTTCGTGGAGATGGAGCGGGGGTGTTCGTTGTTGCTGTTTTCCTGATCGGTCAGGGAAAGGCGGGAACCACGTGGAACCGCGTTTTTATTATTGGCGTGGCGGTGCCCATCGGGGGTTCAGGTGGATGGCTCGTGGCCTGGATATAATGGCAAGAAACCGGCTAACCAGGCAGGGACGCAAATGCTCAAACTCGAAGACATCAAGAAAGACGCCCAGATCCGCGGCATCCTCCCCGATGAGATCGTGCGGGTCGTACAGACTGAACCCGTGGGCGACAACGCCGTCACCGTCTATTACAAGGACAACCAGGGGCGCCTGGGAGAACAGATGCTCTTCCGCTCGGACGAAGCCCGCCTGGAGCTGGCCGAGAACGGCCGCCCCTGGGCCTTCGACGCAGACGGTGCCGACTTCAAGCTGGGGCTGGAGGCCCTGCGCATCCGCCTGGCCCACCTGTTCGACCCCATGATGGCGGTCCACACCGCCAACGTGGAGCCGCTCCCCCACCAGATCTCGGCCGTGTACGAAGCCATGCTGCCTCGCCAGCCATTGCGCTTCGTGCTGGCGGATGACCCGGGTGCCGGCAAGACCATCATGGCGGGCCTCCTGATCCGCGAGCTGCTGATGCGCGCCGATGCCAAGCGCGTCCTGATTGTGGCGCCAGGCAGCCTTACAGAACAGTGGCAGGATGAGATGCTGGAGAAGTTCGGCATCCCGTTCGAGATCTTCAGCCGGGAGAAGCAGGAGCAATGCGCCTCTGGCAACTATTTCGACGAGCAGGACCTGATCATCGCCCGGCTGGACCAGCTCTCGCGCAACGAGGCCTACCAGGAAAAGCTCAAGGCCACCGAGTGGGACCTGATCGTCGTCGACGAGGCCCACAAACTCTCCGCCAGCTACTTCGGCAACAAGGTCAACAAGACCAAGCGCTTCCAGCTCGGCGAGCTGCTGGGGTCCATCACCCGCCACTTCCTGCTGATGACCGCCACGCCGCACAACGGCAAGGAAGAGGACTTCCAAATCTGGCTCTCCCTGCTTGATGGCGACCGCTTCTACGGCAAGTTCCGCGAAGGCGCCCATAAGGTCGATGTCTCCGACATGATGCGGCGCATGGTCAAGGAAGAACTACTCAAGTTCGATGGCGCGCCGCTGTTCCCGGAACGCCGGGCCTACACCGCCAACTACGAACTCTCCGACCTCGAGGCGGCCCTCTATGCAGCAGTGACCGACTACGTCCGAAACGAAATGAACCGCGCCGACAGGCTTAGCGGCAAGAAGAAGAACACCGTCGGCTTCGCGCTCACCCAACTCCAGCGCCGCCTCGCCTCCAGTCCGGAAGCCATCTATCAGTCGCTCAAACGGCGCCGCAAGCGCCTGGAGTCACGGCTGGAGGAGATGAAGCTGGTCGCCCGGGGTGAAAAGCTCCGGCAGGACGGCGTGGCGGAAACCCTGGGCGAATATGTTGTCAAGAAGCCCATCGATCTGCCCGAGAATTTCGACGAGCTGGAAGACGAACTGACCCCGGAAGAATACGAAGCCTACGCCGACCAGGTACTCGACCAGGCCACAGCGGCCGAGACCATTCCCGAGCTCCAGGCGGAGATCGAGATCCTCAAGGGTCTGGAACAACAGGCCCTCGGCGTGGTGCAATCCGGCCAGGACAAGAAGTGGGAGGAACTCTCCCACCTCCTGCAGGATAGTCCGGAGATGTACACCGCCTCGGGCAGCCGCCGCAAGCTCATCATCTTCACCGAGCACAAGGACACCCTCCACTACCTCAAGGGCCGTATCGCCGGCATGCTCGGCAATCCCGATGCGGTCATCACCATCCACGGGGGCACCAACCGTGATGACCGTCGCAAGGCGCAGGAAGAGTTCCGCAACAACCCTGATGTGCTGGTGCTGGTCGCTACCGACGCCGCCGGCGAAGGCGTCAACCTGCAGAATGCCAACCTGATGGTCAACTACGACCTGCCCTGGAATCCCAATCGCCTGGAGCAGCGTTTCGGACGCATCCACCGCATCGGCCAGACCGAGGTCTGCCACCTCTGGAACCTGGTGGCCAAAGGTACCCGCGAGGGCGAAGTCTTCCAGAAGCTCTTCGAGAAGCTGGAGGTGGAAAAGCAGGCGCTGGGCGGCAAGGTGTTCGACATTCTGGGCGAGGCCTTCGAGGGGGTATCGCTCAAGGATCTGCTCATTGAGGCCATCCGCTATGGCGAGTCGCCGGAGGTCAAGGCCAGGCTGGAACAGAAGATCGAGGGCGCCCTGGACACCGAACATCTGAAAGAAATCATCCGCCGCAACGCCCTGGTAGATCAGCACATGACGTTGGAGGACCTCTACCACGTCAAGGAGGAGATGGAAAAGGCCGAGGCGCGCAAACTACAGCCCTATTTCATCCGTGCCTTCTTCACCGAAGCCTTCCAGTCACTGGGCGGCGAGATGCGCCCCCGCGAGCCGGGCCGTTTTGAGATCCGGCACGTGCCGGCTGCCATCCGGGAACGCGACCGAGTCATCGGCGAGACCCGTACCCCTGTGCTCAAGAAATACGAGCGCATCTGCTTCGAGAAGGACAAGGTCCGCATCCACGGCAGACCCATGGCCGACCTGGTCCACCCGGCCCATCCGCTGATGAATGCCACCACCGACCTGATCCTCTCGGCCCACCGTGCCAAGCTGAAACAGGGTGCCATTCTGGTCGATCCCAACGATGACGGTACCGAGCCGCGCATCCTGTTCATGATCGACCACGAGGTGCGGGAGGGCAGCGCAGACAACCCCCGCACCGTGTCACGCCGTCTCCAGTTCGTGGCCATCGACCAACACGGTAACACGACGTTCGCTGGCTGGGCGCCCCATCTCGATCTGCAGCCGATCAGTGATGCGGACAAGACCCTGATCGAGGATGTCCTGGACTCACCGTGGGTCAAGCAGAACCTGGAAGGCCTGGCCCTGCACTATGCAAGCCAGAAACTGGTGCCGGAACACTACCAGGAGGTGAAGTCCCGGAGAGAACGCCAGGCCGACAAGATCCTGGCGGCGGTCAACGATCGCCTGGTCAAGGAGATCAACTACTGGTCTGACCGCTACATCAAGCTCAGCGAGGATGTCGCCGCCGGCAAGCAGCCCCGCATGCAGCCGGAAATGGCCCGCCGTCGGGTAGACGAACTCACTGAGCGGCTGGCCCAACGCAAGCGGGAACTGGAGGCCATGAAAAACGTGGTGTCCAGCACCCCCGTGGTCATCGGCGGCGCACTGGTCATCCCGCAGGGCCTGCTTGCCCAGCGCAAGGGCGAGGTGACCTTCACCGCCGACGCTGAGGCCCGTTCCCGCATCGAGCAAATCGCCATGCAGGCGGTCATGGAGGTGGAGCGCAGCTTTGGGCATGAGGTTTGGGACGTCTCCGCCGAGAAATGCGGCTGGGACATCACTGCTCGCCCACCGGCCAACCCCGATGGCTCCATCAAGCCTGACCGCCACATAGAGGTTAAGGGCCGCGCCAAGGGCCAGACCACCATCACCGTCAGCCGCAACGAGATCCTCTACGCCCTCAATCAGGCGGACAAGTTCATCCTGGCCGTTGTGATCGTGGATGGCGACGACTACGAGGGACCGTACTATATCCGCAACCCATTCAGCGCAGAACCGGGTTTCGGGGTGGCTAGTATCAATTATGAATTGAAAGACCTGATGTCGTTAGCAGTCAACCCGGAAGACACAATTGGCCAAAGTGAATGTTGATCTATATCGAGGAAATACTTGGCGAAATCGACTCTGTTCGTGAGTACGCCAAAATCATTAAAGAAAAATTTGATCAAGGTCGTTCTGCCGAGGAGCTATTACTAGATGCGAGAGGCTTGGAAAAGAGAATTGAATATTTGTACTCAATCATCCCAGAAGGCTGCTCTTTGGGCAATGCAGGAAGACATGTTCACTTTATGATTCATTACCTAGAAAGAAATAATACAAGATCCTGTTCCCAGGACATTATAGACCTCATCGAACACGACTTGCCGACAGGCGAAGAGCAAATACGCCAATGGGCCAATAGTCTTTCATACGTTGATGCTGACCTTCGCAACGAGATGCGAGTTCTTATTAAAACTGGGCAGTTTGATTCAGCGATCAGAAAAGCTTTTGTAATCCTAAAAGACAGGATATGCGATAAATATGGACTTCCTAGAGATATGGATGGTGTTGACCTGATCAATAAATTGTTTGGAAGCAACTCTGAGTATTTTAACTATATGCATCCAAGCGAAAAGCAGGCTCACCGAGACCTATTTGCCGGAATGTTTGGGTTAGTTAGGAATAGGTTTGCACACAATAATGTGGAAGCATCTCTGACTGAAATGGATACTGTTATCTCGGGTATTAACTACTGCCTGAGACTGATGGACGATTTCAGGGATGAGCCATCAAACGAAAACACGGAATAATCTATGACGAACATTAAATCTCCCAAAAAACTCATCGAAGTCGCCCTGCCACTGGACGACATCAACCGCGAGGCGGCGCGGGAGAAGTCCATCCGCCATGGCCATCCTAGCACCCTGCATCTGTGGTGGGCGCGGCGGCCGCTGGCGGCGGCGCGGGCGGTGCTGTTTGCGCAGATGGTCAACGACCCAGGATACCAGCAGGGTGGCGGCTTCAAATACGGCGTCAACAAGGAAGAGGCAGCCAAGCGTCGCGAAGAGCTGTTCGACATCATCCGCGAACTGGTCAAGTGGGAGAACACCAACAACGAAGCCTTGCTGGCGCGTGCCCGCGCCGAGATCCGCAGGAGCTGGCGCGAGGTCTGCGAGCTGAACAAGGATCACCCGCGGGCCGCCGAGCTGTTCGACCCCGACAAGCTGCCCGCCTTCCATGATCCCTTCGCCGGCGGCGGCGCCATCCCGCTGGAGGCGCAGCGGCTGGGGCTGGAAGCCTGGGCCTCCGATCTCAACCCGGTGGCGGTGATGATCAACAAGGCCATGATCGAGATCCCGCCCAAATTCGCCGGCCGCGCACCGGTAGGACCGATTCCCCCCACCCAACCCTCCCCCCGCAGGGGGGAGGGCAAGGGAGGGGGGCGACTGACCGATGACTGGCCCGGCGCCACCGGCCTGGCCGAGGACGTGCGCCGCTACGGCCACTGGATGCGCGAGCAGGCCGAAAAGCGCATCGGCCACCTCTATCCCAAGGTGAAGATCACCCCAGAGATGGTCGCGGAGCGGCCCGATCTCAAGCCCTACGAGGGGAAGGAACTCACCGTCATCGCCTGGCTCTGGGCGCGCACGGTCAAAAGCCCAAACCCGGCCTTCTCCCATGTGGATGTGCCGCTGGCCTCCAGTTTCGTGCTCTCCAGCAAGCAGGGCAGGGAGGCCTGGGTAGAGCCGATTGTGGAAGGCGACAGCTACCGCTTCGAGGTGCGGGTGGGCAAACCGCCAGAAGAAGCAAAGAGAGGTACAAAAATTAACAGAGGAAGTTTTCGTTGCCTCTTTTCAGATACACCGATGTCATATTCCTATATCGATGATGAAGCAAATGCTGGAAGGATGGATCAACGATTGATGGCCATTGTGGCTGAAGGGCATCGGGGGCGAGTTTATCTTAGCCCAATAGAAGAGCATGTGGACATAGCTGAATCAGCCAAACCGGAATGGAAGCCGGAAACTCCTAGTAGGGGAACATGGGCCAGTAATGCGCAGGGGAGAATATACGGATTCAAGACTTTTGGAGACTATTTCACCCCCCGCCAACTGGTGGCGCTGACCACCTTCTCCGATCTGGTACAGGAGGCCCGCGAAAAGGTCATCGAAGACGCCCGCAAATCCGGCTGGGACGATGATGGCCGTGGCCTTGACGCCGGCGGCACCGGCGCCACCGCCTATGGGGATGCGGTGGCGGTGTATTTGGCATTTGCAGTAGATAGGTCTTCTGATGCGTGGTCAAGTATTGCTAGTTGGACGCCACAGCGAGACACCCTTCGTAATACCTTTGCTAGGCAAGCTATCCCTATGGTTTGGGATTTTGCAGAGGTCAATCCTTTTTCTGAGTCAACGGGTCATTTTATCGGTGGTCTTGATTGGGTTAAGAAAGTCATTGAATCATTACCCGCAAAAGCAAAAGGGTTCGCAAAGCAAGACGACGCTACTTCTCAATCTATCAGCCAACAAAAAGTGGTCTCAACTGATCCTCCTTATTACGACAATATTGGCTACGCAGATCTCTCTGACTTCTTCTATGTCTGGCTGCGCCGCAGCCTGAAGCCCATCTATCCCAGCCTGTTTGCCACTCTCGCTGTGCCCAAGGCGGAAGAGCTGGCCGCCACACCTTACCGGCACGGCAGCAAGGACAAGGCCGAGACGTTCTTTCTGGAGGGCATGAAGAAGGCGCTGCATAACCTCGCTGAGCAGGCCCATCCGGCCTTTCCGGTTTCCATCTATTACGCTTTCAAACAATCCGAAACGAAGGAAGGCAGCACCACCAGCACTGGCTGGGAAACTTTTCTGGAGGCCCTCATTCAGGCAGGGTTTTCCATCGATGGTACCTGGCCTATGCGAACCGAACGTGCAGGAAAGATCATCGGGATTAATGCCAATGTGTTGGCATCCAGTATTATTATTTCCTGTCGCAAACGCCACGTCGATGCCGAATCCATCTCCCGCAAGGATTTCCAGCGCCAGCTCCGCCGTGAGATGCCTGAGGCACTGGAGGCAATGATTGGTGGCTCCGAAGGAGCCTCACCCATCGCGCCAGTGGATCTGGCCCAGGCCGCCATCGGCCCCGGCATGGCGATCTACTCCCAGTACGAGGCGGTACTGAACCAGGACGGCTCGCGCATGACGGTGCATGATGCCCTCATTCTCATCAACCGCGCCATCACCGAATACCTGAGCCCCGATTCCGGCAGCTTCGACAATGACACCCAGTTCTGCTCGGCCTGGTTCGAGCAGTACGGCTGGAAGAACGGCCCCTTCGGCGAGGCTGATGTACTCGCCCGCGCCAAGGGCACCAGCGTGGACGGCGTGGTCGAGGCCGGCGTGCTGGCATCCGGCGGAGGCAAGGTGCGCCTGCTCAAGTGGAAGGAATACCCGACTGATTGGGACCCGACCCGGGACGACCGCACCCCCGTGTGGGAGGCCCTGCACCACATGATCCGCCGCCTGAATGAAGATGGCGAATCCGCCGCCGGCGAGCTGCTGGCCCGCATGCCGGAAAAAGGCGAACCCCTGCGCCAGCTCGCCTATCACCTCTACACCCTCTGCGAACGCGCCGGCTGGGCCGAAGACGCCCGCGCCTACAACGAACTCATCGGCGCTTGGCATGCTATCGTCACGGCCTCCCATGAGGTGGGGCACAGAGGCGAGTTGCTGGAACTGGATCTGTAGGTAACTTTCATGGCGAAGAATGTTCTGCTTGACACCCGAACAGCCAACTTTCTGGAGCTGATCGGCAACGGAAAGATCTACCGCGTGCCGCCCTACCAGCGCGACTATTCCTGGCAGGAAGAGCAGTGGGAGGATCTGTGGAACGACATCATCGAGATGCGAGAGGATCGGGACCAGCGCCATTACATGGGCGCTCTGGTGATCGAATCCATCAATGACCGGGAGTTTCAGATCATCGATGGCCAGCAAAGGCTGGCGACACTCACCCTACTGGCGTTGGCGGTCATCAAGCGTTTGCTGGAGCTTGCCGACCAGGGCCATGAGCCCGAGGCCAATCGTGAGCGGGCACAGAGTCTGAGGCACCGGTTCATCGGCGAGAAGGATCCAGCCTCGCTCATCGAGAGCAGCAAGCTGTTTCTGAACGCCACGGACGATGCGTTCTTCCAGGATTATCTGATTCAATTAAAAGAGCCGCGTAACCCGCGCGGACTGCCGAAATCCAACAAGCTGCTCTGGCGGTGTTTCCAGTATTTTTTCCGCAGGCTGGGCGAATCAGGTTCGGGGCTGACCACCGGACAATCGCTGGCCACCTTGCTCAATGAAACCGTGGCACGCCAACTGCTGTTCATCCAGATCACAGTGGATGACGAGCTGAACGCCTACACGGTCTTCGAGACCCTGAACGCCCGCGGTTTGGAACTTTCCGCCACCGACTTGTTGAAAAACTATCTTTTTTCACGAGTACGAGTTCCTGCGGACTTGGCGCATCTGCAACGCCGTTGGCAGCATTTGATCGCCACCATTCGCCAGGAACGCTTCCCCGACTTCCTTCGTTATCACTTGCTATGCCGGCACGCCAAGGTGCGTAAGCAGCGATTGTTCAAGATCGTTCGTGATGCGGTGCGGAGCCCGGATCAGGTCTTCGAGCTGATGGACGCCCTGGAAGGTCGCGCCGAGCTGTTTGCAGCGCTTCAGGACGACACACATGAATATTGGATCGAGAACCGGGAAGCCAGGCCTTTCATACGGGATCTGATCCTGTTTGGGTCGAAGCAGTTGACGCCGGTGCTGTTCGCGGCCTGGGAGAGATTCGACCCCCATGATTTTGCACGGACAACCAAGCTGATTAGCCGCTTCATCTTTCGTTACACCGTGGTCAGCAGTCTCAATACCAATGCGCTGGAACCCATTTCCCACGAGATCGCCAGCGGCATTCTCGACGGCTCGATCCAGGGGCCAAGAGAGGTGCATGAAAGGCTCCGGCCTCTCTATGTTGGCGATGAAAAGTTCAAGCAGGACTTTGCAAACCTGATCATCAATACCGGTGGGAGACGGCGCAAGATTGCAAAATATATCCTCTGCCGATTGGAAACCGATCAATCCAGCCGAGCATGTGATCCCGATACCGATCCGGCCACCATTGAGCACATTCTTCCGGAAAACCCTTCCTATGACTGGTCCGATTTCTTCCCGGAAGAAAAGTGGGATGAGTACATTTACCGGTTAGGCAACCTGACCTTGCTGGAACCGTCACTGAACCGCCAGTTCGGCAACCGGCCCTATGCTGAAAAGCTAGAAGGTTATGAGAAAAGCCAATATCGGATGACGAGCACCCTGCCTGATCTGGCGCCTGAAACCTGGACACCTCAACTCGTCGAACGTAGGCAACGGGAAATGGCGGAGCGTGCTGCGCACCTGTGGCGTTCGGATTTTGAATGAGGAACAGTGAATGTCGTTGAAACCTTGGCGAGAGATCGCCATTCCCCATAAAGACGTCTTACAGGGCACCTTCAAACAGTCGGAGTTCGCCGCGGACATCACCCAGGTGGCCAACGGCACGGCGCCGGCTGAATACCAGGACGCCGAGCAGTTCTTCGCCCGCACCTATATCACCGAGGGCATGCGGCTGCTGCTGATCTCGGTGGCCCAGCGCCTGGCGGGCCAGGGCGGCGACCCGGTCATCCAGTTGCAGACCGCGTTCGGTGGTGGCAAGACCCATACGCTGCTTGCTGTCTATCACCTGGCTTCGCGCTCAGTGCCCACCTCCCGCCTCAGCGGGATTCCGCCCCTACTCGACGAGGCGGGTATCACGGATCTGCCCGAGGCACGGGTGGCCGTGATCGACGGTATCAAGCTCTCACCCAGTCAGCCCCGGAAACAGGGCAAACACACCATCAACACGCTCTGGGGCGAGCTGGCCTGGCAACTGCTGGGTGAGGCAGGCTTCGAGCAGGTGGCCGACAGCGATCGGGACGGCACCTCGCCCGGCAAGGAGATCCTGACGGATCTGATTCGTCAGGCCGCGCCCTGCGTGATCCTGATGGATGAGCTGGTGGCCTTCATCCGTCAGCTTGAGATCGGCAAGCAGTACAAGGCGGGCACCTTCGACAGCAACATCAGTTTCATCCAGGCGCTTACCGAGGCCATGAAGGCCGTCCCCAACGCCATCCTGCTCGCTTCCTTGCCGGAATCGAAGGTCGAAGCCGGCGGCACCATGGGACAGCGGGCCCTGGAAGCCCTGGAGAAGTATTTCGCTCGGGTTGAATCGGTCTGGAAGCCGGTTGCGACCGAGGAAGCCTTCGAGATCGTTCGCCGGCGCCTGTTCGAAAATCCCGGCGACCGGGCGGAGGTGGAAGGAATCAGCCGCCAGTTCTCGGACTTCTACCGGCAGCACGCCGAGAAGTTCCCGGTGGAAACCCAGACCAACGAATATTTCGAGCGCCTGTGCCGCTCCTATCCGATTCACCCGGAGATCTTCGATCGCCTGTACGAGGACTGGTCCACGCTGGAGAAGTTTCAGCGCACCCGTGGCGTGCTTCAGTACATGGCCATCGTGATCCACCGGCTGTGGAATACGGACAATCGCGATGCGCTCATCATGCCTGGGACGCTGCCCCTAGATGACAGCAATGTGCGCACCAAGAGCATCCATTATCTGCCCCAGGGCTGGGAGCCGGTGATCGAGCGTGAGATCGACGGCCCGCATTCCGTGCCGGCGGAGATCGACGGCCATGACACCCGGTTCGGCAGCGTTCAGGCCGCGCGCCGGACAACCCGCACCATCTTTCTCGGCAGCGCGCCTGCTGCGGCAAACCAAGCTGTTCGTGGCATCCAGACCGAGCGTATCCTGCTCGGTGCCGTTCAGCCCGGCCAGACCGTCGGGGTGTTCGAGGATGTGCTGAAACGTCTGCGTGACCGGCTCCATTACCTTTATTCCGAGCAGGACCGCTATTGGTTCGACACGCGCCCGAACCTGCGCCGGGAGATGGAGAGCCGGAAGCAGAATATCGAAAAGGGTGTGCTCAATGACCTGATCAAGCAGCGGGTAACCCGGGTTTTCGGCAAGAATCACCATTTCGGTGGTATCCATGTTTTTACCCCTTCAGTGGATATCCCTGACGACTATGGAACAGGACCACGGCTGGTGGTGTTGCCTCCCGAAGCGGCCTACACCCGGGGCGAGACCAATCCGGCCTGGTCACAAGCCGAAGAAATCTTGCGCAAGCGGGGTGACCAGCCACGCCAGAAACAGAACCGGCTGATCTTTTTGGCGCCGGACTTCGACGTGGTCGGCCGCCTGAAGGAACAGGGACGCATCTACCTGGCATGGGACTCCATCGTTACGGACATCGAAAATGGCACCCTCAACCAGGATATTTCCCATCTCAACCAGGCGAAGCGCAGCAGGGATCATGCCGAGCAGTCCTTGAGTCAGTTGATACGGGAGACCTGGAAATGGCTGATTGCGCCGGTTGAAGACTTCGTGAAAGGCAAGCCCCAACTGGAGTGGGAAGCGGTTCAGGTCTCACCCACCGCCCCCAACCTCATCCAGGCAATCGAAGACAAATTGCGTGAAGAGGAATGGCTGATCTATGAGTGGTCGCCCATCCACCTGCGCAATCTGCTCAAGCAGTGGTATCTGAAGGACGGCGAAACGGAAGTGAGCGCGCTCAAGGTATGGCAGGACACCTGCCATTACCTCTATCTGCCCCGGCTGGTCAATGACCAGGTATTCCGGGATGCTATCGCCAAGGGTATCGAGACAGAAGACTATTTCGGATTCGCCGCGGGCAGGGACGGCGACCGCTACCTTGGCTTTGTCTTTGGGCAGCCTGCGGTGATCATGTTGGATGAGAACTCGCTGCTGATCGATCGTGAGGTAGCCGTAGCTTACCGTGAGCGTACACAACCGCCATCCCCGCCTGCTCCTGAACAGGATGAAATTGGCAGCGGATCCGGTACCGCCACTACAACCAGCTATGGAGTAAACGGGACGGGGATACAAAATCTGGCTTCTGGAAGTGTTGGGGAAACCGGTAGGGGTACACCGGCGGCAACCAAAAAGCACTTCTATGGTACCGTCACACTCGACCCGATCAGGGCGAAAATGGATTTCGCAACCATCATGGATGAGATCGTTCAGCAATTCACTTCCCGACTTGGCGTGGATGTCAAAATCTCTGTCGAGATTCAGGCGCAGAACAAGGAAGGCTTTGATGAATCACTTCAACGCATCATCAAGGAAAATTGCAACGTGCTGAAATTCGATACCTCGGAATTTGAGAACGGGGAATGACGACTGACAGTACCATTTCAAGGCTGCGACCGCGTAGCGCCCAGTTTCAGCAGGCGGTTCGGCGTTTGCAAGAGCCCTGCGCCCAGCCGGAAAACGAGTTCGTTCGGGACTTGGTGATCCAGCGCTTTGAGTTCTGTTTCGAGCTTGGCTGGAAAATGCTTCGCCTCAAACTGCTGGAGGAAGGCGTCGAGGCCAATACCCCCCCGCGTCAGCATTCGGGAAGCCGTTGCGGCGGGCTTTCTCGATGACGGTAATCAGTGGTCGCAAATGTTGCAGAAACGAAACCAGCCACACTTACGACGAAGTCTTGGCGCGCGAGGTGTATGCCTTCGTTTGCAAACTCAAACAGGCGATACTCGATTACGGTTTGCCTCTTTATCCGTCCATGGTGAACGGGTGATTTTCATTAGTTGCCGCTGAACTCAGCGGACGCGTTGTGCCTGACCCTCAACTCTTTCAGGGCGCCTTCCAGGCTTCCATCCGCGCCGATGGCCTCCCAGAACCGGCGGAAATCGGCCTCGAGGTTCTCCAGCCGCGCCTCCATCACTCTGGACTTGCCGCGCAGGAAGCAGCGGATGTTGGCTTCCACCGTCTCCAGGTAGTCCAACGCCAGGATCAGGGGGTCGATGTCGGGGTCGGAGCCCAGGAGAATCCCCTCACCATAGGCCCGGAGGATGCCGAAATCACGGCGGCGGGCGAAGCTGCGTGCGGTGGCCTGCCGTTCCCGCCGCAGGTGTACATAGAAAGCGTCGTCGCCATAGGTCTCGTCGAGACGTCCCAACAGCCAGCTCAGCCGGTTGTCCGCCTCGATGTGATCCGGCGGGTAGGCGAGCCGCGCTTCTCCCACCAAGTGGGTGCGGCTCTCGTGGCCGGCGCTGTAATTGGTGATATGGCGGCAGGCCTGGATCCAGGTCATGGAGCCGCAGCGACCGCTGTTGAGCACGAAGACGTTCACGCCATTTTCAGGTGAGCTCGGCGATGCGTTCCATCTGTTCCAGGCTGAACCGTGCCTCCACCAGCGGGAACAGCTGCCGCTCCTCCAGCCGGGTATGGTCGCGCAGTAGCTCGCCGAATTCGCGTAGGGAACTGCAGTCGCCGTCCTTCATGCGGCGGGCCATCTCCCGCATCTTGTCGTGTTCGGCCACCAGTTGTTCGCCCAGCGAGCGGATGGGGCCATTCATCTCCCGGGTCACCGAGAAGATGGCCGCCTCCTCGTTGGCGAAGTGCCGTTCCCAGGTGCGGTCGAAATCCTCGGCGATCTCCCGGCAGAGCGCCTGGATGCGCTCCGGGTCGCCGCTGTCGAGGGTGTCCAGACAACGCTTGGCCAGCCGCAGTGACTGGTGGTGCTCCCGCGACAGGTTGGTGAGTTGCTCGGCCCTTTTCATGGTTTCTCCAGACGTAGCAGTTCCATGCGGACCACGCCATCTCCGGCGTCGTGCTCCATCAGCAGCGGCACCCAGGCGCGGTTCACCGCCAGCCAGAGTCGGCGGGTGGGATGGCTGCGGTCGCTCCCGGAATAGATCACCACCTCCTGAGCCAGCAGCCGGCCGGCCGCGGTGTCCAGGTGCTTGCGCAGCTTCTTGTGCAGGGTGATCCGTTCCGCGCCGTCGGGTGCCACCCGGGGAAAACTGGCCTCGGCGCGCAGGCCGGCGGAGAGCGCCATGGCGCGCAGCAGGTAACTGAGGCGGTCCTGGGCTCCCTCCTCGAGACGGTATTGCTGCCGGGTCTCCCCTTGCTGCAGGGTGAGCAACCGTTGCTTCCAGTCGAAGAAGAGTTCCACCATGTGGGTCTTGCCCGCCTGTTTCACTGCGTAGTAGTAATTGTCGGGCTCGGGACGACTGCCGTCGAAATGGCCGTGGCTCGATTCCAATACCTCGTGGTCCGTGGCCTCGTCGGCCATCTTGCCGGCCGGGCGGGTGGTTGCCTTGAAGCGGTATTCCTTGCCCTGCTCCAGGATGCGAAGGCTGAAATGGGCCTCGCCTTTCAACTCACCGTTGTAGAAGAGCCGGTAGTCGGCCTCGAAGTCCTCCAGCGCCAGCGCGGCGGTGGCGTGCAGCAGCCCCAGCAGGATCCACCACGGCTTCACGAGGCGCTCTCCAGTTGCAACGGCTGTTCCAGGGGCCGGCCGTCGAACCAGGCGCGGCCATCCCGCAGTTCCAGCCGGCCCTCGGCGAACCATTGCACCGCCTGGGGATAGAGGCGGTGCTCCTGCTCCAGGACCCTTGCTGCCAGTGTTTCCGGCGTGTCGTCCGGTTTCACCGGAACCCGGGCCTGCACGATTACCGGTCCGCCATCCAGCTCCTCGGTGACGAAGTGGATGCTGGCGCCATGTTCCCGTTCCCCCGCTTCCAGGGCCCGGGCATGGGTATGGAGCCCCTGGAACTTCGGCAACAGGGAGGGATGGATGTTGAGCATGCGCCCCCGATAATGTTCTACGAACCAGGGCGTGAGAATGCGCATGAATCCCGCCAGCAGCACCAGCCGTGGCCGGTAGCGGTCGATGCGCTCCGCCAGCGCCCGGTCGAATCGCTCCCGGTCGGCGTAGTCGCGATGATCCACCACCTCGGTGGGAATGCCGGCCCGGCGGGCCCGCTCCAGGCCATAGGCCTCCGCCACGTTGCTGATCACGGCGCGGATCTCGATGGGCAGGTCCCGCTGTGCCGCATCGATTAGGGCCTGCAGGTTGGTGCCGCCGCCGGAGATGAGCACCACCACCGGCAGCCGTGGGGTCACTTCATTCATGGATCACACGGGGTTCGCCTTCGGATTTGCGGATCTCGCCGATGGCGTAGACGGTCTCTCCCGCCGCCTCCAGCAGCCGGGTGGCCTCCTTCTCCACCTCCGGTGGCAGGCAGATCACCATGCCGATGCCGACGTTGAAGGTGCGCAGCATCTCCTGTTCCTGGATGTTGCCCGCTTCCTGCAGCCACTGGAATACCGGCGGTCTGGGCCAGCTGCCGGTGTCCACGAAGGCGGCGGTGCCGGCGGGCAGCACCCGTGGCAGGTTCTCCAGCAGCCCGCCGCCGGTGATGTGAGCCAGGGCGTGCACCTCCACCGACCGCAGCAGTTGCAGCAGGGGCTTCACATAGATGCGGGTGGGGGCCAGCAACGCCTCTCCGAGGGTGGTGCCGCCGAAGGAGGCGCCCAGGTCCGCGCCGCTCACCTCGATCACCTTGCGGATGAGGGAATAGCCGTTGGAGTGGGGACCGGAGGAGGCCAGCCCCAGCAGCCGGTCGCCGGGTTGCACCCGATCACCTTGCAGGATACGGGATTTCTCCACGATGCCCACCGCGAAACCGGCCAGGTCGTACTCCTCCTCGTCGTACATGCCGGGCATCTCGGCAGTCTCTCCGCCGGTGAGCGCGCAGCCCGCCAGCTCACAGCCCCGGGCGATGCCGGCGATCACCTCGGCGGCCTGCTCCACCGAGAGGCGGCCGGTGGCGTAGTAGTCGAGAAAGAAGAGGGGCTCGGCTCCGGCCACCACGATGTCGTTGACGCACATGGCCACCAGGTCGATGCCGATGGTGTCGTGCCGGCCCAGCATCATGGCCAGCTTGAGCTTGGTGCCCACCCCGTCGGTGCCCGAAACCAACACCGGCTCGCGGTAGTCGGCCACCGGCAGCTCGAACAGGGCGCCGAATCCTCCCAGGCCGGTGAGCACCCCGGGGCGGAAGGTGCGTTTCACCAAGGGCTTGATCCGTTCCACCAGCGCGTTGCCGGCGTCGATGTCGACACCGGCCTGGCGATAGCTCAGGCCTTGGGAGGAATCCGGTTGGGTCATGGTTCGCCTCGCGGGTTGACCGGAAAGAACGCGCCACATTGTACCAATTCGACCGTCTCCCTGGTTCGCCGGGTGGTGGATCGATTGCTCCGGATCGGCAGCGGGGCAGCAATTCTCCCGGGTTCCGCAGGCTGTTAAAATGCAACGATGAAATCGATTCGGCTGCTGATCCTGTTTCTTTTTTTCCTGCCCTTGCCGCTGCAGGCGGGCATGGATCTTCTTTCCGCCACCGTGTCCATCGAGGGTGATTCACCGGAAGCGCGTCGGGCGGCTATGGCCGAGGCGCTGCGCCAGGTGCTGGTGAAGGCCTCCGGGCAGCGACTGGCGGGAAGGGGTGAACAGCTGCAGTCCATTCTGCAGCGGGCCGAGGAGCAGGCGCAGGAGTTCCGTTACCGCAGCGGGGAGGGGGTTGAAGGGGAATCCGCCGGCAAACGACTCTGGGTGCGATTCGACCGCCGCTCGGTGGAAAAGGATCTGCGCCAGCTGGGGCTGATTCTGTGGGAGCATGGTCGGCCCGAACTGGTTCCCTGGCTGGCCGTGGAGCGAAAGGGGCGGCGGCGCCTGGCCGACCCGGAGCGGGACGATGCGCTGTTCCGGGCCCTGGAGTCCGCAGCGGATCGGCGGGGGCTGGTGCTGGTGATTCCACTCATGGATCTGGAGGATCGCAACGCCCTCAAGCCGGCCGATCTCTGGATGCTGGACCTGCAGACCATCCGGGCCGCCACCACCCGCTATGGCAACGCCTTGCCCCTGGTGGTCCGCATCAGCGGTGGCAAAGGGCGCTGGAAGGCGAAGTGGTCACTGCTCTTTCCCGACGGCGAGCGCAACTTCGACTCCCGGGCCAAATCGCTGCAGAAATTGATGACGGACGGGGTGAACCAGGCGGCGGATCTGTTGGTCCAGCGCTATCTTCCCTCCCCGGCGAAGGCCCAGCAGGACCAGGTTCGGGTGCGTTTCCTGGGCGTCCAGGATATCTCCGACTATGCCCGCCTGATGAAGCTCTTACGATCATTGGACGTGGTGACCGGGTTTTCCCTGGCCAGGGCCGATGGGGACCGGTTGGAGTTCCGGGTCGAGGCGCTGGGTGGCCGTGAAGCGCTGGTCAATCAGTTGTCGTTGATCCCGGAGCTGGTGCCGGTGGTGGATATCCCGGAAGAAGAGGGGACGGGCTCCGGCCTGGAAACCCTGAGCTACGCCTTGCGGTAGTGGTGACGCCGGCATGCGCGTGCGGGACATCCCCAATCTGATCAGCGTGCTGCGCATATTGCTGGTGTTGCCGGTGATCTATCTGCTGTTGCAACGGGAATTCCGGCTGGCCATGGCGCTCTTTTTCGTGGCCGGGATCTCCGACGCCCTGGACGGCTTCCTGGCCCGCCAGTTCGACTGGCGCAGCCGACTTGGGGGGATACTGGATCCCCTGGCGGACAAATTCCTGCTGGTTTCCGTTTTCCTCTGTCTGGGATGGCTGGGTGCGCTCCCCTGGTGGCTGGTGGCGCTGGTGATCCTGCGGGACCTGGTGATCGTGGGAGGCGCCCTGGCCTACCATTTCACGGTGGAGCCCCTGGAGGCGGAACCCAGTCTCATCAGCAAGCTCAACACCACCTTCCAGATCCTGCTGGCGCTGATGGTGGTCTACGATCTGGGCTTCCACCCGCTTCCCGGCTGGACGGTCCAGGGGGCCATCTGGCTGGTCACCTTCACCGTGGTGGCCAGCGGCATCGATTACGTGCTGCGCTGGAGCCGCAGGGCGGCGGCCCGCCGCCGTTCCTGAATCTCGTGATCAGTCGCCCGGAATGGGATCCAGCTCCATGGGCGTCAGCTTCCAGATGTCCCGGTTGTACTCCTGCATGGTGCGGTCCGTGGAGAAGAAGCCGCTGCTGGCGGTGTTGAGAATGCTCATGCGCAGCCAGCGGTCCCGGTCGCGGTAGGTCTCCGCCACCCGTTGCTGGGCATCCACGTAACTACGGAAGTCGGCCACCGTCATCCAGGGGTCGTGGGCGCTCAGCATGCTGCCGAGAATGTCGTCGAAGATGCCAGGTTCAGCGGTGTTGAAATGGCCGCTCTCCAGCAGATGGATGACCCGCGCCAGGTCCTCGTCTCCGGCCACGATCTGGTGGGGGTCGTAGTGGCGGCGCAGTTCCTCCACCTCCTCCACCCGCAGACCGAAGAGGAAGAAGTTCTCTTCTCCCACCGCGTCCAGGATCTCGATGTTGGCGCCGTCGTAGGTGCCGATGGTGAGGGCACCGTTCATCATGAACTTCATGTTGCCGGTGCCGGAGGCCTCCTTGCCGGCGGTGGAGATCTGCTCGGAGAGGTCGGTGCCGGGGGCGATCACCTCCATGCTGGAGACCCGGTAATTGGGCAGGAAAGCGACCTTGAGGCGGTCGCCCACTTCGGGATCACTGTTGACGATCTCCGCCACGTTGTTGATGAGTTTCACGATCTTCTTGGCCATCTGGTAGCCCGGCGCCGCCTTGCCGCCGAAGAGCACGCAGCGGTTGCACCAGTCGGCACCGGCATCGCCTCGCCGGATGCGGTCGTACAGATGGATCACGTGCAGCACGTTGAGCAGCTGCCGCTTGTATTCGTGGATGCGCTTCACCTGCACGTCGAACAGGGAGTCGATGGGGAAATGCACCCCGCACTCCTGCTCCACCAGCCGGGCCAGCCGTGCCTTGTTCTCCTGCTTGGACTGGTGCCAGCGCGCCTGGAAATCCTCGTGGCCCGCCTCGGCCAGGGGCTTGAGCCGGGCCAGCTGGGCCAGGTCGCGCACCCAGCCTTCACCGATCTCTTCGCTGATAAGCCGGCTCAGGGAGGGGTTGGCATAGGCCAGCCACCGCCTGGGGGTGACGCCGTTGGTCTTGTTGTTGAACTTCTCCGGCCAGAGCTCGTAGAAGTCGCGGAACAGCCCTTGCCGCAGCAGGTTGGAGTGGAGCTCGGCCACCCCGTTCACCGAGAAGCTGCCGACGATGGCCAGATAGGCCATGCGCACCGATTTGATGCCATCCTCCTCGATGATGGACATGCGCCGGCGGCGGTCGCTGTCCCCGGGCCAGCGCATGGCCACCTCCTTGAGGAAGCGGGCGTTGATCTCGTAGATGATCTCCAGCAGCCGTGGCAGCAGGGACTCGAACAGCTGCACCGGCCAGCGCTCCAGCGCCTCCGGCAGCAGGGTGTGGTTGGTGTAGGCCATGGTCTTGCGGGTGATCTCCCAGGCCTGGTTCCACTCCATCCCCTTTTCGTCCATGAGGATGCGCATCAGCTCCGCCACAGAAATGGCCGGGTGGGTGTCGTTGAGCTGGAACACGTGGTGCTCGGCGAACCCGGTGTAATCGTCGCCGTTCACCAGCTCCCACTGGCGCATCACGTCCTTGAGGCTGGCGGAGGCGAGGAAGTACTGCTGTTTCAGACGCAGCTCCTTGCCGTTCTCGCTGGCGTCATTGGGATAGAGCACCATGGTGATGTGCTCCGCTTCGTTCTTGGCCGCAACCGACTCCACGTAGTCGCCGGCGTTGAACTCCTCCAGGTTGAAGACGTCGGTGGCAGTGGACTTCCACAGTCGCAGAGTGTTGACCACGCCGTTGCGGTAGCCGCAGACCGGCACGTCGTAAGGAATGGCCAGCACGTCCTCGGTGTCCAGCCAGCGGACGCGGTGGATGCCGTTCTCGTCGCGGTAGTGTTCGGTGCGGCCGCCGAAATGGACCACCTGGGTGTACTCGGCCCGTTCCAGCTCCCAGGGATAGCCGTCCCTGAGCCAGTGGTCCGGTTCCTCCACCTGGTAACCGTTCTCGATCTCCTGACGGAACATGCCGTACTCGTAGCGCAGCCCATAGCCCAGCACCGGCAGTCCCAGGGTGGCGCAGCTGTCCAGGAAGCAGGCGGCCAGCCGACCCAGGCCGCCGTTGCCCAGTCCCGCATCGTGCTCCTCTTCCTGGATCTGTTCCAGCTCCAGGGTATAGGCCTGCATCGCCTTCTCGGCCTCTTCGTGGATGCCCATGTTGAGCAGGTTGTTGCCCAGCGAACGGCCGATGAGGAACTCCATCGAGAGATAGAAGGCGCGCCGCTGCCCCTTCTTCCGGTGCTGCTTCCAGGTATTGAGCCAATCGGTCATGATGCGGTCGCGCAGGGTGAGCGACAGGGCTTCGAAGAAATAGTAGGGGTTGCAGCCGAGGAAGCGTCCCAGGTGGTGGATCAGGTAGCGGTGAAAGTCCTGCTCGAGCGCCCTGGCATCCGATGGAAGTCGTTCATCGGCAGGCAGCATGCAGAGATCTTCGCGGTTGTTCATGGGGTCGGCCAGAGAAGAGTGGCGGAGAAAAGAAATAAATTGTAGCGGGAAACGCCGGTCCTGTTAATGAAGCCGTTTCTCGCTTTTCCCTGCTGCTTCCGATTCGTAATTCCAAGCCTTGCGGCAGGCCTCCTGGCCATCAGCAGGGATCTCTCCGCCGAACAACCGCTGGAGCGGTACGTGCAGGGGGCTGGTAACGAAAGAAAAGATGGTGCCGCCCAGTTCCACCGGGTTCAGGTGGATACGGAAGTTGTCGAAACGGCCAGTGAGCCGTGCCGGCGTGGCCAGGCTGAAGAATTGCGCCTTCTTGGGCCTGGGTCTGGCACGGATGTCCAGCATCTGCTTGCGGAAGTCGATGGTGGCGCTGGCCTCCACCTGCATGCGGCTGGTGTCGGCGAACAGTATCCGGTCGTGCATCACCCCATCCTCCAGCTGCAGGCGGGCGATGACGCAGTTGACCTTTGAGCTCTGGCTTTCGTCCAGCTTGCGCAACAGGGAGGTGAGCACGTTCACCGCCCAGAGATCGAACAGGTCCGCCTGGAGCTGCTGGGGCCAGAGGCCGAAATCGAAACGTCCTTTTCCGTTCTCCAGCAGCGCTTGGATGCCTTCGCCCCGGGCCTGGAGATCCACCCGCAGGCTCAACCGGCCACCCACCTTGCTCCTGGGGTCGATACGTCGCGCCAGGATGCCGTAGTCGAAATTCTCCACCCGGCTGCCCAGGGCCAGCTCGATCTCTCCTTTCCTCCGTGGGTGATAGAGAAAATTCAGCCGGGCATCCCCTCCCGGGAGGGAGAGGTGCAGCGGGTCGATGGTCAGCCGTCCCTGCGTCAGTTTCACCGCCAGCGAGCCACCACCGAGAGAGTCCGGGCCGCTGAGCACCTGGTCCACCTTCAACCGAAGCTCCAGATCCTGGGCAGCCAGGGATTCCGGGCTCAGCAAGGCACGGGCCTGGTCCAGATGTCTGGTTCCGGTTCCCGGCCTTTGCTTTACACCCTCTTCCGTGCGGGGGAGAGGTGACCAGCCTTTCAGGTGAAAGTCGTCCAGCTGAATCCTGGGACTGTGCAGTGAGACTTCCAGGCGGGGCGGCCGGCTGCGTGTATCCAGTGAGAGCTCTCCCCGAAGACGGGAGTCGCCGATGGCCAGCTCCAGGTCCCGCACCTGGTAGCCTCGGGGCGGCAGGGTGAAGGTGCCCTCCAGCTGGTAGCGTCCGAGAGGGGGCAGCTCCCGTCGAAGCAACTGGCCGAGGTCGGCCAGTCGCTGCCCGGAGAGGGAAAGGTGGAACGGGATGCTGCGAATGTCGATGGGTCGGGTGCCCTTGGCCTCCAGGTGGGCGGTGGCGCCAGCGGTTTCGATCACAAGGTTCAGCGGTAACGCTTTGCCCGGCTGCAGGTAGTCTGGCGCAGGAGCGCCGGTGATGCGCAACTTCACCGGCAATTCGTTGGCTCGTGCCGCCAGTTTCATGGTTACCGGCTTGCCCGGTCGTACCTGGAGTTCCGCGGTGGGAATGGACAGCTCAAGGGCCTTGCCGCTGTTGGCATCCCGCAATCGCCAGTGCCCCTGTTTGAGCTGCACGGAAAGGCGGGACTCCGTCAGCAGCCGGGAGAGACTGTTTCCTTGGAGCACGGCATGGGCTTCCAGTCGGCGGAAGCCCGCGTCCAGATCCTTCACCAGACCGGAGAGCAGCCGGCCCAGATCCACCCCTTCCAGCTCCAGGCGGGTATCGATGCGGGGTATCGGCTGCCGTTCCAGTCTGCCTTTCGCCTTCAAACCGGAATTGCCCAGCCTGCCTTCCAGCTCCAGTTCCCAGGGTATATCAGGGTCCTGGAGCGCTTGCAGGCTGCCTCCCTGCAAGCGCAGCCGATAGGGGCGGGACTGGAGGGAGCCCTCCATCTTCAACCTCATGTCCTTCGTCCGGGGCAGGGAGCCGGTGAGCTGGTCGAGGCGGAAGGACAGAGTATGGTTCACCGCCATGTCTAGATAGTTGAGCTGGATGTGGTGTAGCTCGATCCGGTCCAGAGCCGAAAGGCGCAGAGCTGGACCTTCGGATGACGGGCCGGGCAGCTTGCGGTGGGCCTCACCCCTGCTGGAAAAGGCCCAGTTTGGCTTTCCTTCAGGATTGCTCTCCAGGTTGATGGTGACCTTTTCCGCACTCATGCCATCCACATGGAGTCGTCCGGAGAAGAGTGCGGGCAGGGAGAGTTGCAGCTGCATGCGGCCGAAAGTGGCCAGCTGGGGCGCCCGGCCCCAGTGCGCATTGGCAATGGTGGCCTGGCTCACCTCCAGGGAAGGATGCAGGGAAGGGACCAGGTGGATGTCACCGGCGAACCCCACCTCCCGCCCCAACAGGTTACCCAAAGCACTGGACAGAGGAGCGTTGAGGACTGCCAGCGGCAGGCGGATCTGAAACCAGCCGGCCAGCAGCAAGGCTGCCAGCGCGAGCAGGAACAGTGTCCCGGATATTTTGAGAGCGAGGCGTATCCCTCTCATCAGTCATCCACGGTTCCGGCTCCCAGCTGCCGGTAGAGCTCCAGGTAGCGCCTGGCGCTACGGGCCCAGCCAAAATCCTGGGCCATGGCGGTGCGGATGAGCTGGTGCCAGACGGGAGGGTTCCGGTAGAGCCGCAGGGCATGCTCCAGGGCGCCGAGCAGTGCGGTGCTGGTGGGTTCATGGAAATGGAAGCCGGTGGCGCGGCCCGCCTCCAGGTTCTCCGGCGTGGCGTCCACCACGGTGTCCACCAGGCCGCCCACCGCATGTACCACCGGCGGCGTGCCGTAGCGCAGGCTGTAGAGCTGGTTGAGGCCACAGGGCTCGAAGCGGGAGGGCATGAGGAACAGGTCGCTGGCTGCCTCGATGCGGTGGGAGAGTTCCTCGGAGTAGCCCAGGTTGAGCAACAGGCGGCCAGGGTAGAGAGCGGCCAGTTCGCGCAGGGCGGTTTCGAACCGGGACTCCCCGGAGCCGAGCAGCACCAGCCGCACGTCGGGGTGGGTGAACAGGGCGGGGAGCGCCTCGATGAGCAGGTCGATTCCTTTCTGCTCCACCAGCCGGCCGATGAAGCCGAGCAGGGGCTCTTCCAGCACCTGGTCGCTCACCTCCACGCCGAGCTGTTGCAGCAGGGCCGCCTTGTTCTCCCGCTTGCCTGCCAGGTAACGGTGCCTGGCCGAATAATGGCTGGGAAGAAAGGGGTCGGTGGCCGGGTTCCAGGTCTCCAGGTCGATGCCGTTGAGGATGCCGCTGAGCTTGTGGCGCATGGCGCGCAGCACGCCGTCGAAGCCGTAACCGAAGGCTGGAGTCTGGATCTCCTCGGCGTAGGTGGGACTCACCGTGGTGATGTGCTGACTGAAGACGATGCCCCCCTTGAGCATGGAGAAGTTGCCGAAGAACTCCAGAGCGTCGGGAGACCACCAGGAACGTGGCAGGGCCAGCTGTTCGAACTCCTGATGGGAGAAGATGCCGGCGTAGGAGAGATTGTGGATGGTGAAGAGGGAGGCCGGCGCCTGTTCCTCCAGGGAGAGGAAGGCGGGCACCAGCCCCGCCTGCCAGTCGTGGCAGTGGACCACCTCCGGGCGCCACTCCAGCAGCCTGGTGTCGCTGGCCAGCCGGGCCACCGCGCGGGAGAAGACGGTGAATCGCTCGGCGTTGTCGTGCCAGTTGTAGCCCTCGGGGTGGAGATAGGGGTTGCCCGGGCGGTCGAACAGGCTGGGCACGTCCACCAGCAGCAGTGGCACCCCGAGGTGGCGGCTGCCCGCCTCCAGGATGCGGGCGTCGTGCAGGCGTCCGGCCCCCTGCACCTGCATCCAGCCGGCGATGCGCAGCGAGTCCATCTGCTCCAGCACCAGGCGGTAGGCGGGCAGGATCACGCGCACCTCGGCCCCCTGTTGTTGCAGGGCCCGGGGCAGGCTGTAGATGACGTCGCCCAGGCCGCCGGTCTTGACCAGCGGATAGGCTTCGCTTGCGGCGAACAGGATCTTCATGGATGGCTGACTCCCGGATGAGGATGGCGTCTATCGCGGTTGTTGATGGAAGCCCGATCTACGATTCGGTTCCTGAATTTTCATTTCAACGCTCCGGCTTGAGAATCAGCCCCGCCAGGGGCGGCAGGGTCAGCTCCAGGGATTGCTCGAACCCCATCCAGGGTTGCGGTTGCGGTTCCAACCGGCCGGCGTTGCCAAGGTTGGAGCCGCCATACCAGACCGAGTCGGAGTTGAGCACCTCCCGCCAGGCGCGCGCCGGGGGCACCCCGATGCGGTAGCCCAGCCGCGGTACCGGGGTGAAGTTGAAGATGCAGACCAGCAGGTTGTCCGGGTCGTCATGGGCCAGGCGCAGGAAGCTGAGCACCGACTGCTCGCTGTCGTGGCAGTCGATCCACTGGAAGCCCTCCGCCGAAAAGTCCCCCTGGTGCAGCGCCGGCTCGTGCCGGTAGAGATGGTTGAGGTCGGCCACCAGCTTGCGCACCCCCTGGTGCTCGGGCACCTCCAGCAGTGGCCACTCCAGCTGGCCGGTGGCGTTCCACTCGGAGCGCTGGCCGAAGTCGCTGCCCATGAAGAGCAGCTTCTTGCCGGGGTGGGCGTAGTGGTAGGCGTAGAGCAGTCGCAGGTTGGCGAACTGCTGCCAGGGATCCCCCGGCATCTTCTCCAGCATGCTCTTCTTCAGGTGCACCACCTCGTCGTGGGAGAAGGGAAGCACGAAGTTCTCGGTCCAGAGATAGAGCTGGCTGAAGGTGAGCTGGTTGTGGTGATACTTGCGGTAGATGGGATCGGTCTGGAAATAGCTCAGGGTGTCGTGCATCCAGCCCATGTTCCATTTCATGGAGAAGCCCAGCCCGCCCATGTAGGTGGGGCGGGAGACCATGGGCCAGGCGGTGGACTCCTCGGCGATAGTCACCGCTCCCGGGAAACGCGCATGCAGCACCTCGTTGAGTTCGCGCAGGAAGCTGATCGCCTCCAGGTTCTCCCGGCCGCCGTACTGGTTGGGCACCCACTCTCCCTCCTGGCGCGAGTAGTCCAGGTAGAGCATGGAGGCCACCGCGTCCACCCGCAGGCCGTCGATGTGGAACTCCTCGATCCAGTAGAGGGCGTTGGCGACGAGGAAGTTGCGCACCTCGTTGCGGCCGTAGTCGAAGATCAGGGTGCCCCAGTCCTTGTGCTCGCCACGACGTGGGTCGGGATGCTCGTAGCAGGGTTCGCCGGTGAAGCGGGCCAGGGCGAACTCGTCCCGGGGGAAGTGGGCCGGCACCCAGTCGAGGAAGACTCCCAGCCCCAGCTGGTGGGCCCGGTCCACGAAGTGGCGGAAGTCGTCCGGTGAACCGAAACGGGCGGTGGGGGCGTAATAGCCCGACACTTGGTAGCCCCAGGATTCGTCCAGCGGATGCTCCATGATGGGCAGCAGCTCGATGTGGGTGTAGCCCAGCCGCCGCACTTCTGGCAGCAGCTCCTCCGCCAGCTCCCGGTAGCTGTAGAAGCGGCCGTCGGGATGACGCTTCCAGGAGCCCAGATGGACCTCGTAGATGGAAATCGGCTCACGTTGCCAGTCCCACTGCGGGCGGCGGGTCATCCAGGGATCGTCGCGCCATTCGTAGCGCTGCTCCTCCACCAGCAGCGAAGTGGTGTCCGGGCGCATGGCCATGCGCTGGCAGTAGGGATCCGCCTTGACCAGCAGCTCCCCGTGGCGGCTCAGGATCTCGTACTTGTAGGCGTCGCCGGGGTGGAGACCGGGGATGAAGAGCTCCCATACGCCGGAGTGTCCGCGGTTGCGCATGGGATGGCGCAGCCCGTTCCAGCCGTTGAAGTCGCCCACCACGCTCACCCGCTGGACCGCCGGAGCCCAGACGGCGAAGCGGCAGCCGGGCACCCCGTCCACCTCGGTGAGGTGGGAGCCGAGAATGCGCCAGACGTGGTGGTGTCGTCCCTCGCTGAACAGATGCAGGTCCCACTCGCTGAGCAGGGGCTCGAAGCTGTAGGGGGAGATGGCGCTGTGCCAGCTGCCGTCGTGCTTCTCCTGCCACCGCAGCCGGTAGTGCTTGGGCAGGCGTGCGCTCTCCTCCTCGCTGAGACGGCGCACGAAGAGGTCGCTGCCCTCCACCCGGTTCATGGGGCCGATGCCCTCCAGCTCCACCTGTTCGGCATGGGGCAGGAAGGCGCGCACGATCCAGTCCTGGTGGTAGGGGTGGCGGCCGAGGTAGTCGAAGGGGTCGTGGTGACGCCCCTGCTGAAGTCGTTCCAGTGGTGTCATGGGGATGCTGCGATGCGATTGGCGTGGGAGACCTGTTGCCGGATGTGGTCGGCGAAGCCGGGGGGGGAGAGCTGCTGCCAGTGGAAGCGCCAGCGCCAGTTGCCCCGGGCCTGGCCCGGCACGTTCATGCGCGCCTCGCTGCCGAGGCCGAGAAAGTCCTGCAGCGGGATCACCGCCAGGTTGGCCCGGGTCTCCAGGGCGGTGCGGATCATCGCTTCCACCACGTCCGCCTGTTCGTCGATGCCGAGCACCGCGCGCACGTGGGCCTGCATGCCGGGGTCCAGGGAGTCGAACCAGCCCCGGGTGGTGTCGTTGTCATGGGTACCGGTGTAGACCACGGTGTTGGGGCCGATGTTCTGCGGCTTGTTGGGGTTGTCCTCGAAATGGTCGAAGGCGAACTGGAGGATGGCCATGCCGGGCAGGCCGTATTTCTCCTTCAGGGCGCGCACCTCGGGGGTGATGGTGCCCAGATCCTCCGCCACCAGGGGCAGCTCTCCCAGCACTTCGCGCAGGCGCGCCAGCAGGGCGTCGCCGGGGACCTCCTGCCAGTGACCCTGCTCGGCGGTCTCGGCACCGGCCTCGATCATCCACACCGCCTGCAGACCGCGGAAATGGTCGATGCGGATCAGGTCGAACCACTCCAGGTGGTTGCGCATGCGCTCGATCCACCAGCGGAAACCCTCCGCCTGGTGGTAGTTCCAGTCGTAATGGGGATTGCCCCAGCGCTGGCCGGTTTTGGAAAAGTAGTCGGGCGGCACTCCGGCCACCCAGGTGGGGGAGCCCTGGTCGTCCAGCAGGAAGCGCTTTGGATTGGCCCAGACGTCGGCACTGTCATGGGCCACGAAAATGGGCATGTCACCGAACAGGCAGATGCCCCGCCGGTGCGCCTCTTCCCGGATCCGCTGCCAGCGGCGGTACAGCTCGAACTGTTCCCAGCGCAGCCGGAGCAGGGTCTCCTCCTGCTCCCGGGCCACCTGTGCCAGCGCATCGGGTTCGCGCCATTTCAGGGGCTCCGGCCAGTGGTGCCAGGGACGTTCTTCCTGCAAGGTCTTGATGACCCGGAACAGAACATAGTCCTCCAGCCAGTGAGACTCGCGCAGGCACCAGTCGTGAAAGGCCTGCAATTCCGGTTCCGGAGTTCCGGCCTCGGGCAGCAGGGCGGGATTCACCGCGAAAGCCGACAGGCACTGGTAGGGGGAGAGGTCGTCCTGGGGCACGCCCAGCGGCAGCATCTGCCAGACGCTCAGGCCACTGGCCTCGAGAAAGTCGATCCAGAGGGCCGAGTCCTGGAGAGTGCCCGAGGGGAAGGAGGTGGGATGGAGGAGGACCCCCGCCCGCCGTTGCCGGAAATCGCAGCTCATGGTCTTCCTTTCCTACAGGTTGCGCCGCATGGTGCCGGCGTTTTCCGCACTGCCGCCACCATGGGAGATGGGGGTGTCCAGCGCCGCCGGCGGTGTGACATCGAGCATGCGGTAGAGCTTGCGCAGCTGCAGCCGGAAGAGCCGGTCGAAGTCGCTCACGCTCTGGGCCGGATTGTAGTCGCCGAACCACCAGAACCAGTCGGATCCCTCGCACACCCCCAGCAGGCGGGTAGCCTCGGCGGCCGCCCTGGGCCGCAGCCGGCCGATGTGCTGGTCGAAGCACTGCTTGGCCTCCACCAGCAGATCCCAGGCGCGGTTCTTGTCGGCGGATCCGATCCAGGTGGAGAAGCTGCCGTAGACCCAGCTCCCCGCCACCAGGTGCTTCAGCTGCTCTTCGCGCACCCTGCCCTCCAGGTCGGCGAAGGTGGTGGGGCGGATCTGGTCGTGCTCCACCAGCCGCTGGTAGAGCGCCTCGATGAAGTGATGGCCGTTGTCGGCGTAGTACTCCCAGGCGTTCTCGCCGTCCAGGATCACGCTCACCACATATTGGTCCTTTTCCTCCCCCAGGGAGTCGGCGATCCGTTCCAGGTGGCCGACGAAATCGGCCACTGCGTCGTCGGCGTGCCACTTGCTGTACTCGAAGCCGATGAGGTCGGAGAGCCCGTCGTCCCGGAAATGGATACGGGTCCGGCTGCCCTCCAGCCGGTAGGGAATGAAGAGGGCACGGCGGCAGGCCATTTCGTCCGGATCGCAGGAGGAGGTGAGACAGCTGTGGTGCCACACCGCCTCCCCGGAAGCGGTCCACTGGATGCCCAGTTCGTCCAGCAGCTCCAGGGCGTCGTCGCTCACCCCGCCCTCCGAGAGCCAGACTCCCTTGGGGACGCGGCCGAAATGGCGCTTGAAGCTCTTCAGTCCCTCCTCCAGGTGCCAGCGGGAGCGTTCCACGCCGCCGGGGTAGCAGGGGTGTTCCGGCATGGGGGCGTCGGGTTGCGCCTCCTTCATGTTGGCGAAATCGTTGAGCAGGGGCACGATGGGGTGGCCCCAGGGGGTCATGGAAAGCTCGATCTGCCCTTCGCTGGCCAGCTTGCGGTAGCGTGGCACGATGCTCTCGATGGTGACCTGGAACTGCTGCAGCAGCACCTTTCGGTCCCGTTTGGTGAAGCGGTGCCCCTTTTTCATCAGCCGCTGGATCACCGGTGTCTGCTTCAGGTTGAAGCTGGTCCAGGCCAGGTGGTACCAGGTGACCAGGTCGATGAAATACTGGGGCTCCAGGTATTCCAGCAGCAGCTCCTCCTCCGGCCGCTCGCTGTCGGCGGGGTGGAAGCGGGACAGCAGCGCCTGGAAGGCGGGATAGGGTTCGATCATGCGTGGCGCGTGGGCCCGGCTGCAGGCTTCGATGAGCTCCCGGCGCCCGGTGGCGTCCCCCGGCACGGGAGTGACTCCGGCCAGCAGGTTGAGCAGGGGATCCTGCATGGGTTTGCCTTCTTCCAGAAAGGCGCGCAGCTGGCCGGCGTAGTCCGTGAGCTGCTCCAGCAGCACCGGCGCGAAGTTCACCACCAGGCGCATCTCCGGGTTCCGCTCCAGGTGGGCGGCCATATCGTCGTAGTCCTTGAGCGCATGCAGGTAGACCCAGGGCAGGCGGAAAGGGCCCTCCAACCCTTCACGATAGTAGGGCTGGTGCATGTGCCAAAGCAGAACGAAATTGAGCTGACCCTTCATCCCA
Source organism: Sedimenticola sp. (assembly GCA_026992075.1). Classification (GTDB taxonomy): domain Bacteria; phylum Pseudomonadota; class Gammaproteobacteria; order Chromatiales; family Chromatiaceae; genus Thiolapillus. The sequence goes on from JALXAM010000064.1 coordinate 77,303, forward strand.
GCGGCAGCTTGGTGAGAAAGAGGTTCTGTCCCAGCATTTCCGGGGTCACCAGGACGATGCCCTCGGGGGTGATGTGGAAGCGCTTTGCGTCCTCCTCGGGGTCCTCGCCGATGACGGTGCCGTCGGCGATGAAGGTGCCCTTGTCGATGATGCAGTTGTTCAGCCGGCAGTTCTTGCCGATGGTCACCTTGGGCAGGATGACGCTGTCCTTGATGGTGGAGTAGCTCTCGATCTGGGTGGCGAAGAAGATCACCGAGCGCTTCACCCGAGCGCCGGAAAGGATGCAGCCTCCCGAAACCAGGGAGTCGATGGCCTCGCCCCGCCGGCCCTCGTCGTCGAACACGAATTTTGCGGGGGGATGCTGGGTCTGGTAGGTCCAGATGGGCCAGTTGCGGTCGTACAGATTGAGTTCCGGCTCCACCGCGCACAGTTCCATGTTGGCCTTCCAGTAGGAGTCCAGGGTGCCCACGTCGCGCCAATAGGCCTGGCTGCCGTCCTCGTTGCGGAAGGGGTAGGCGATGGCGGTGGCGTTGTGGATCGCCTTGGGGATGATGTCCTTGCCGAAGTCGTGGGAGGAGTCCGGGTCCTCGGCGTCGGCGATGAGGGCGCTGTAGAGAAAACTGGTGGAGAAGACGTAGATGCCCATGGAGGCTAGGGAGAGATCGGGACGCCCTGGAATGGTCTCCGGCTCCTCCGGCTTCTCGGTGAACCTGGTGATACGCATGTCGGGGTCCACCGACATGACGCCGAAGGCCTTGGCCTCCTCCCGCGGAACCTCGATGCAGCCGATGGTGAGATCGGCCCCGGAGTTCACGTGCACCATGAGCATCTTGGAGTAGTCCATGGTGTAGATGTGGTCCCCGCCCAGCACCATCACGTATTCCGGCGCGTGGCGGTGCATGATGTCGATGTTCTGGTAGAGGGCATCGGCAGTGCCCCGATACCACTGCTGGCCCAGCCGCTGCTGGGCCGGCAGGATCTCCACGAACTCTCCGATCTCGGCGCGCAGGAATCCCCAGGCCCGTTGCAGGTGGCGGATGAGGGAATGGGACTTGTACTGGGTGAGCACGCCGATACGCCGCAGGCCGGAGTTGATGCAGTTGGAGAGAGCGAAGTCGATGATGCGGTACTTGCCGCCGAAGGGTACCGCCGGTTTTGCACGCCACTTGGTGAGCCCTTTCAGACGCGACCCCTCTCCGCCAGCCAGGATCAGCACCAGGGTCTGGCGCGTCACCTCGGTGGCGATCTTGGTTTCCCGGTAGTAACGGTAGAGTTCGGCCTGTTCCTTGTGTCGATCGGAGATGGTCATGCTGTCACCTGTTCAATGCGTGGTGGAGCGCTCCCAGCAACCCGGCGCGCCCTTCCATGACGATGTGAATGGGAAATCCGGTCATCAGGGCGCTCATGCGTCCCTTGTCCCGGAAGGCCTCGACGAAGGCGGGCCGGGTGAGCCAATGGGCGGCATGAGTGGTGACGCCGCCGGTGAGAAAGATACCGCCGGTGGGCTGCCAGGCCAGCGCCAGGTCTCCGCAATAGCTGCCATAGAGCCGGCTGAAGAGTTCCAGCGCCTCCTTCGCCGCCGCGTCCTGCTTCTGGTCGGCGGCGTCCATGACCTGGGCGGGAGGCAAGGGCTCGCTGCGCCCGGTGAGAAAGGCATGCAGGTCGGCCAGCCCCGGTCCGGAGAGCACCCGCTCCCACGAGGCGCGGCCATACTTGTGGCGCAGGTACTTGGCCAGCTCCCACTGACGGTGATCGGCGGGGGCGAAGCTCATGTGGCCTGCCTCGGTGGGCCAGGCGCGGTAGCGATCGCTCTCGCAATGCAGATAGGCCACGCCCATGCCGGTGCCGGCCCCCATCACCAGCTTGCGCGCTCCCGGGGTTTCGGCCTGCGCCTGCACCGGCAGCAGCTTGGTCTCCTCCACCTCCAGTACACCCAGGGCCGCGGCCTGGAAATCGTTGAGGAACTCGATTCCGGCGTTGGGGAGCTGCTCTTGTAGAGACTTGCGACAGACCAGCCAGGGCAGATTGGTGAGCGCCACGCAATCTCGGGTCACCGGGCCGGCCAGTGCCAGCACCACCTTTTCCACCGAAGTGGGTGCCACCTCCTGCTCGGCGAGGAAGCGGTCGATGGCTGCTTCCAGGTTGGGAAAGTCCTGGCTGGGGTAGTGGCTTTCCGCCACCACACTGCCGTCGGCGGCGTTGGCCAGCAGCAGCCGGCAGCTGGTGCCGCCGATGTCCGCGGCGAGGATCATGCTGCCATCTCCCGCAGTCGGTTCACCAAGCCATTGGTGGAGCTGTCATGACCCGTGCAGGGCGTTTCACCGGCCAGCTCCTCCTCGATTCGCGTGGCCAGTTGCTTGCCCAGCTCCACCCCCCACTGGTCGAAGGCGTTGATGTTCCAGATGACGCTCTCCACGAAGATGCGGTGTTCGTAGAGGGCGATGAGGGCTCCCAGGTTGTATGGGGTGAGCTTGCGCAGCAGCAGGGTGTTGCTGGGGCGGTTGCCGGGGAAGGTACGGTGCGGGGCCAGCTCGTCGATGCGCTCCCGGGGCAGGCCGGTGTCGGCCAGTTCCCGGCGCACCTCTGCTTCGGTCTTGCCCTTCATCAGCGCCTCGGTCTGGGCGATGCAGTTGGCGCAGAGGATGCGGTGGTGGTCCCCCACCGGGTGATGGCTCCGGGCCGGCAGGATGAAGTCGGCCGGCACCAGCTCGGTACCCTGGTGGATGAGCTGGAAGAAGGCGTGCTGGCCATTGGTGCCCGGCTGTCCCCAGACGATGGGGCCGCTGTCGTATTCCAGGGGGCGGCCGTCCCGGGTGACGCCCTTGCCGTTGCTCTCCATGTCGGCCTGTTGCAGGTAGGCCGGCAGCAGCCTCAGGCTGTGGTCGTAGGGCAGGATGGCATGGTTGCCGGCACCGAGGAAGTTGCGGTACCAGACGCCCAAAAGCCCCAGGATCACCGGCAGGTTCTTTTCCAACGGCGCGCGGCGGAAGTGATTGTCCATGGCGTGGGCGCCGGCCAGCAGCGATTCGAAATGGTCCATGCCCACCATCAGGGCGATGGGCAGGCCGATGGCCGACCAGAGCGAATAGCGCCCTCCCACCCAGTCCCAGAAGCGGAACATGTTGTCGCCGTGGATACCGAAAGCCTGTACCGCCTCCGCGTTGGTGGAGACGGCCACGAAATGGCGGGCGATGGCCGCCTCATCGCCTCCGGACCGCTTCAGGAACCAGCGCCGCGCGGTATGGGCGTTGGTCATGGTCTCCCGGGTGGTGAAGGTCTTGGAGGCGACGATGAAAAGGGTGGTCTCCGGGTCGGCCTGGGCCAGCGCCTCGCTGATGTCGGTGCCGTCCACGTTGGAGACGAAATGGGCCGTCATGCCCTCCTTCCAGTAGGGGCGCAGGGCAATGGTGGCCATGTGCGGGCCCAGGTCGGAACCGCCGATGCCGATGTTGACGATGCGGTCGATGGGGCGGCCGCTGAAACCCCGCCATTCCCCGTTGCGCACCGATTCGGTGAAGCGGCGCATCTGCTCCAGCACCGCGTTCACTTCCGGCATCACATCCCGGCCATCCACCTCGATGGGGGTGTTGGAACGGTTGCGCAGGGCCACATGGAGCACGGCGCGGTGCTCGGTGTTGTTGATGCGCTCGCCGCGAAACATGCGCTCGATCCATCTCTCCAGCCCTGCTTGACGGGCCAGCTCCAGCAGCAGGCGCAGGGTCTCCCCGGTGATCCGGTTCTTGGAGTAATCGAGGAAAAGTTCCTCGAACTGCAGCGAAAATCTGGAAAATCTATGGGGATCGGATTGGAACAGGTCACGTAGATGAAGGGCTTCCAGCTCCTTCGCATGCTCCTGCAGGGCCTGCCAGGGTGATTCCAGGCCTGCTGGGGCAGGTTGTGGACTTGCTTGCATGGAATGACCCGCGTTCCGGTACAGCCAGGATGATTTTCCTAGGATACCAGAACTCGGCCCGTCAGAGGTCCTCCGCCACCTCCATCAGCTTCTCCCGGTTGGCGATGTAGTGGTTGGGCATGGTCTCCTGCAACAGGCCCTTGCGCTTGAACTCCGCCACGGTGCGGCTGGCGGTTTCGGTGGTGATACCGAGGATGGCACCCATGTCCTCGCGGTTGAACAGCTCGCAGCGGTTGTCGTCGTCGCACACCAGTTTCAGCAGCAGGCGGGCCACCCGTTGCCTTGCCGAGCCGGTGGAGAGCTGGGTGATCCACAGGTCCGCCTCGGAGAGGGCCCGCTGCCAGCGGCGCATCAGCTCCTGGTGCAGGGTGGCGTTCTCCTTGCTCAGCCGTTGCACCACGTCCACCGGCAGGATGCACACCTCGGTCTTCTGCATGACGATGGCGTCGTGCTGGTACTCGCCCCCCACCAGCGCCTCCATGCCGGTGACGTCGGTGGCGCGCAGCAGGCGGACGATGCGTTGGGAGCCGTCGGGCAGGTACTGCACCAGCTTCACCAGGCCGCTGCGGATGGTGAACATGCGATCGGCCCGCTCCCCGGCGTGGTAGAGGTAGTCCCCCGGTTGCAGCGGCAGCTGCTCGATGGGCTTGTGGATGTGCTCGAAGTCCTTCTCCTCGAGACCAGCGAACAGCACCGAGTCTCGCAGGGTGCAGATCCTGCAGTTCGCTTCGCCTTTCCAGGCCTGTTCCTTGCTGACGTTTTTCACCATGACTTCGTTGCTATAATGCCGCCTGGCGGCACGCGGGCCGGCACGCCGCCCATAACCCACCGCTGTTCAAGTGGCAATGATAACAATCAAGCCTGCCGTGGCGACAGCGTTAATTTCTCCTTTCCCGTCGCTGCTATCCTTACGATTTCCCGGGGAAATAATCTCATGTCACTGGTTTCGCTGCGGAATGTGACCCTGTCATTCGGCACGCCGCCGTTGCTGGAAGGGGTGAACCTGGAAATCGGCCGCGGCGAGCGGGCCTGCCTCATCGGTCGCAATGGCGAGGGCAAATCCACCCTGTTGAAGGTGATCGGCGGGGAGCTGACACCCGACGAAGGGGAGGTGCGCCTGACCCCCGGGACCCAGGTGGCCATGTTGCGGCAGGAAGTGCCTGCAGAGGCCGGGGGCCGGGTCTTCGACGTGGTGGCCGGTGGCCTGCGGGAGCTTGGGGAGCTGGTGAGCCGTTACCACAGCGCCTGCCGTGAGATGGCATCCCGGGGAGACGAAGGTTCCCTGCGGGCGTTGTCGATCATCCAGCAGGAGATGGAGGCGGCGGACGGCTGGCGGCTGGAACAGCGGGTGGAGGAGGCGGTATCCCGTCTCGGGCTGGAGCCCGATGCAGCTTTCAAAGAACTTTCCGGAGGCATGAAGCGGCGGGTGCTGCTGGCCCGGGCGCTGGTCTCGGAACCCGACCTGCTGTTGCTCGACGAGCCCACCAACCATCTGGACATCGAATCCATCACCTGGCTGGAGGAGTTTCTGGCCGGGTGGCCCGGTAGCCTGCTCTTCGTCACCCACGACCGCGCCTTTCTGGAGCGGCTGGCCACCCGCATCCTGGAGTTGGACCGGGGCAGGCTCACCGACTGGCCCGGAGACTACCGCAACTACCTGCGCCGCAAGGAGGAGCGGGAGAAGGCCGAGGCACAGGAGGCAGCCCGTTTCCAGCGCAGGCTGGCGCAGGAGGAGATCTGGATCCGCCAGGGGATCAAGGCGCGGCGCACGCGCAACGAGGGCCGGGTGCGCCGGCTCAAGGAGATGCGCGAGCAGGCGCGGCAGCGGCGGCAGAAGCAGGGGAAGGTCAGGCTGCAGCTGGAGAGCGCGGGACGTTCCGGCAAGCTGGTGTGCGAGGCGGAAGGGGTGAATTACAGCTGGCAAGGCCGTCCCATCATTCGCGATTTCTCCACCACCATCCTGCGGGGTGACCGGGTGGGCATCATCGGCCCCAACGGCTGCGGCAAGACCACGCTGTTGGAGTTGCTGCTGGGGCGCCTGCAGCCGGATGCGGGCACCATCCGCCTGGGCACCGGGCTGGAGGTGGCCTATTTCGACCAGATGCGGGCCCAGCTGGACGAGGAGGCCAGCGTGGTGGAGAACGTGGGCGAGGGGCGGGAGACGGTCACCGTCAACGGGCGCCAGAAGCATGTCATCGGCTACCTCCAGGACTTTCTCTTCACCCCGGCCCGCGCCCGCCAGCCGGTGAAATCACTCTCCGGAGGCGAGCGCAACCGCCTGCTGCTGGCGAAACTCTTCACCCGCCCGGCCAACCTGCTGGTCCTGGACGAGCCCACCAACGATCTCGACATCGAGACCCTGGAGCTGCTGGAGGAGCTGCTGCTGGAGTTCGACGGCACCCTGTTGCTGGTGAGCCACGACCGCGCCTTTCTCGACAACGTGGTCACCAGCACCCTGGTGTTCGAGGGCGAGGGAAAGGTGAACGCCTACGTGGGCGGCTACAGCGACTGGCTGGCGCAGCGGCCTCCGCCGGTGAAGGAGGAGAAGGAGCAGCGCACTGCCCGGCCGTCATCTCCCAAGCCCAGGCGCTCCACCCGGGCGAAAAAGCTGAGCTACCGGGAGGAGCAGGAGCTGCAGGGGCTGCCGGCGGAGATCGAGGCGCTGGAGGAGGAGAAGGAGTTGCTGGCCCGGCGTCTCTCCGACCCCGACCTCTACCGGCAGGCGCCGGAGGAGGTGGCGGAGCTCTCTCGGCGGCTACAGGCCATCGCCGGGCGCCTGGAAGATTCCTACGCGCGCTGGGAGGCTCTGGAAAAGAAACGGGAGCGGGTTCAGGCCGGGGGCTGATTATCCCCGCGTCGGTGGTTCGATGCCACGACTGGGGACGGGCCACGGCGGCCTGCTTGCCGCTGCAAACCACTTAGTGGGTTGTGGTTACCCATAATGGGTACTACACTGCCCATTGTGGGTAATCCGACGACAACAACGCGGACTCGGCCAGTACGCCGCAAAGTGGCGGCAGAGACTCCTGCGCCCACCAGCCTCGCCGACGCTCTGTTCACCGCAACCCAACAGCGGGTCCTGGCCCTGCTGTTCGGCGAGCCCGATCGCAGCTTCTACACCTCCGAGCTGATTGCCCGCATCGGCGCCGGTTCCGGCGCCGTCCAGCGGGAACTCAAGCGCCTGGCCGAAAGCGGGCTGGTCACCGTCAAGCGCATCGGCAACCGGAAGCACTACCAGGCCAACCCCGACTCGCCGGTATTCGAGGAGTTGTGCAGCATCACGAGGAAAATTCACGTTCTCCAGTGACGTATCCATTCGCATGGACGAAAAGGACAAGAAACAACTCAGCGAAGCGGACATCTGCGATCTGTTCATCACCCCGGCCATCAGAGGGGCCGGCTGGGATCCCATGCAGCAGATCCGCCGCGAGGTGACCCTGACGCCCGGGCCCGTGGTGGTGCGCGGCAACATGTCCTCCCGCAACCGGAAAAAACGGAAGTTCGCGGATTACGTGCTTTCTTGGGAGCCCGGCATTCCGATCGCGGTGGTCGAGGCCAAGGACAACAAGCACTCCGTCAGCCACGGACTCCAGCAGGCCCTGGGCTATGCGCAGATCCTCAATGTGCCCAGCGCCTTCAGCTCCAACGGTGACGCTTTCGCCGCCCACGACAAGACGGCGCCGGAACGTGGCGAACCGATCGAGACGGAATTTCCACTGGACGAATTTCCCGCGCCCGCCACCCTCTGGCAGCGTTACAAGACCTGGCGCGGTATCGACGACGTGGCCGAATCGCTGGTCACCCAGCCCTACCATGCCGACGCCTCGGGCAAGGAGCCGCGCTATTACCAGGTCGAGGCCATCAACCGCACCGTCGAGGCCATCGCCAGCGGCAAAAAACGCGTCCTGCTGGTGATGGCCACCGGCACGGGCAAGACCTACACCACCTTCCAGATCATCTGGCGCCTGTGGAAAGCCGGCCAGGTGAAGCGCGTGCTGTTCCTCGCCGACCGCAACATCCTGGTGGATCAGACCCTGGTCAACGACTTCAAGCCCTTCGGCCAGGTGATGACCAAGATCCGAAACCGCCGCATCGATCCCTCCTACGAAATCTACCTGGGGCTCTACCAGGCCATCACCGGGCCGGACGACGCGGACAAGATCTTCAGGTCGGTCTCGCCCGATTTCTTCGATCTCATCGTCATCGACGAATGCCACCGCGGCAGCGCCGCCGCGGACTCCCAGTGGCGGGAGATCCTGGAATACTTCGACGGCAGTATCCAGCTTGGCCTGACCGCCACGCCGAAGGAAACGAAATACGTCTCCAGCACCACCTACTTCGGGGAACCGGTCTATACCTACAGCCTCAAGCAGGGCATCGAGGACGGCTTCCTGGCCCCCTACAAGGTCGTGCGCATCGACATCGACAAGGACGTGCTCGGCTGGGTGCCCCCGCCCGGCATGACCGACGACCTGGGGCGTGAGATCGAACACCGCGAATACAACCAGCGCGACATGGATCGCATCCTGGTGCTCAACCAGCGCACGAAACTGGTGGCCGAGCGGGTCATGCAATACCTCAGGGCCACCGATCCCTACGCCAAGACCATCGTCTTCTGCGAGGACATCGACCACGCCGAGCGCATGCGCGTGGCCCTCACCAACGCCGCCGGCGAGTTGGCCGTGGACAATCCCCGCTATGTCATGCGCATCACCGGCGACAGCGTGGAAGGCAAGGCGGAACTGGACAACTTCATCGACCCAGAGAACCGCTTCCCGGTCATCGCCACCACCTCGGAGCTGCTCACCACCGGGGTGGACGCCCGCACCTGCAAGCTCATCGTGCTGGACAAGACCATCACCAGCATGACCCTGTTCAAACAGATCATCGGCCGCGGCACCCGCATCGATGAAGAGCACGACAAGTGGTTCTTCACCATCATGGATTTCAAGAAGGCCACCGAGCTGTTCCGCGATCCCGACTTCGACGGCGAGCCGGCCATCATCTACGAACCGAAACCCGGCGACGACCCCGTGCCGCCCGATCCCGAACCGGAACCGGAAGACGGCGAGGCCGCAGACGAAATCCGGGAGGAGCCCGGCAGCTACAAGATCCGCGTCAGCGGTGTGCCGGCCCGCATCATCAACGAGCGCATCGAATACATCGGCCCCGACGGCCAGCTCGTCACCGAATCCTACAAGGACTTCACCCGCAAGCGGATCCGCGCGGAGTACGCCTCCCTGGACGATTTCCTCCGGCGCTGGAACCGCGAGAAGAAGAAGCAGGCCATCCTCGACGAGCTGGAGGAGCAGGGCATTGAGCTTGAAGCCCTGGCCGAAGAAGTGGGCCGGGACTACGGCGATTTCGACCTCATCCTGCACATCGCCTACGGCCAGCCGCCGCTCACCCGCCGCGAGCGGGCCAACAAGGTCAAAAAACGCAACTATTTCACCAAGTACGGCGACAAGGCCCGTGCCGTGCTCGAAGCCCTGCTCGACAAGTATGCCGACGAAGGCATCCGCAGCCTGGAGACCCCCAGGGTGCTCAAGCTCAAGCCCTTCGACCGCATCGGCACCCCCGTCGAGATCATCAACCAGGTCTTCGGCGGCAAGGCCAACTACGAACAGGCCGTCCAGGAACTGGAACAGGAACTCTTCAAGCCAGATGAATCGGCCTGAGCCCCGGACCCGTAGGTCGGGCTTCAGCCCGACACCGCCCCGAATACACGTAATGGCCCCTCATTGGGCACCATGCGGAAAAACAACCGGAATACAGAATGAGCAACGTCAGTGGCATCATCAAATCCATCCAGGACATCATGCGCAAGGACGTCGGCGTCGACGGCGACGCCCAGCGCATCAGCCAGCTCGTCTGGATGTTCTTCCTCAAGATCTTCGACGACCGCGAGGCCGAGCTGGAGCTGCTCGAGGACGACTACCAGTCGCCCCTGCCCGAACACCTGCGCTGGCGCAACTGGGCGGCCGATCCCGAGGGCATGACCGGCGACGCCCTGGCCGATTTCGTCAACAACCAGCTCTTTCCCACCCTCAAGGAAAAGCTGCCCACCCACGGCCCCGCCGGCCGGCGCGCCCAGGTGGTGCGCGGCGTGTTCGAGGACGCCTACAACTACATGAAGTCCGGCACCCTCATGCGCCAGGTGATCAACAAGATCAACGAAATCGACTTCAACAATACCGAAGACCGCCACACCTTCGGCGCCATCTACGAACAGATCCTCAAGGACCTGCAGAGCGCCGGCAACGCCGGCGAGTTCTACACCCCGCGCGCCGTCACCCGCTTCATCGTGGACCGGGTGGATCCGAAGCTGAAGGAGAAGGTGCTCGACCCCGCCTGCGGCACCGGCGGCTTTCTGACCTGCGCCATCGAGCACAAGCGCGAACGCTACGTGAAGACCCGCAAGCAGGAAGAAACCCTGCAGAACACCATTTTCGGCGTGGAGAAGAAGGCCCTGCCCCACATGCTCTGCGTGACCAACATGATCCTCCATGGCATCGACGTGCCCACCAACATCCGCCACGACAATACCCTCACCCGCCCCTACAAGGACTACGGGCCCAAGGACCGGGTGGAGGTCATCGTCACCAACCCGCCCTTCGGCGGCATGGAGGAGGACGGCATCGAGAACAACTTTCCCGCCCACCTGCGCACCCGCGAGACCGCGGACCTGTTCATGGCCCTGATCATCAAGCTGCTCAAGGACGGCGGCCGCGCCGCCGTGGTCCTGCCCGACGGTTTCCTGTTCGGCGAGGGCGTCAAGACCCGCCTCAAGCAGACCCTGCTGGACGAGTGCAACCTGCACACCATCGTCCGCCTGCCCAACGGCGTGTTCAACCCCTACACCGGCATCAAGACCAATCTGCTGTTCTTCACCAAGGGCCGGCCCACCGAAACCGTCTGGTACTACGAACACCCCTACCCGCCCGGCTACAAGAGCTATAGCAAGACCAAACCCATGCGCTTCGAGGAGTTCCAGGCCGAGATCGACTGGTGGGGCGAGGAGGCCGACGGTTTCAAGGCCCGCAAGGAAAACGAACACGCCTGGCCCGTCAGTCGCGAGGAAATCGAGGCCCGCAACTACAACCTGGACATCAAGAACCCCCACGAGGGCGAGAAAATCGACCACGACCCGGACGAACTGCTGGCCCGGTACGAAAAACAGCAGGCCGAAATCCGCGACCTGCGCGCCCAAATCAAAACCATCCTCGACGACGCACTGAAAAGCACCCTGCAATGAGCAAGACCGAATCCAGCAAAACACTAGCCGCCATCGACCACCTCGACATCTGGTCCGGCGCCTGGCAGAAGAAGGCCGGCACCGGCCGCGGCAGGAACGGCAAGCTCACGCCCTACGGCATCCAGAAGCTGCGCGAGCTGATTCTGGAACTGGCCGTGCGCGGGCGGTTGGTGCCGCAGGATCCCAATGATGAACCCGCCAGCGTGTTGCTGGAAAAGATCGCCGAGGAAATGGCAAGGCTGGTGAAGGTAGGGAAGATCAGGAAGCAGAAGAAGCTACCAGAAATTAACGAAGAGCAAAAGCCTTTCGGCCTTCCGGAAGGCTGGGCATGGGCTAGACTTGGAGAACTTACACCTTACGGCGCTTCTGAAAAAGCAGAAGCTGCCGATGTATCAGAAGATACATGGGTATTAGAGCTCGAGGACATAGAAAAAACTACATCGGCTTTATTGAAGCGAGTTCGCTTCTCTGATCGTAAGTTTAAAAGCACCAAAAATCGATTCTCTGCTGGTGACGTGCTGTATGGGAAGTTGCGGCCTTACCTCGACAAGGTTCTCGTCGCAGACGAAGACGGAGTATGTACTACAGAAATAATACCAATCAAAGTGTTAGGCGGGCTTGATTCTTGGTTCTTGCGTTTGTTGCTTAAATCACCCGATTTTATTAGGTACGCAAATGAATCTACACATGGAATGAATCTCCCTCGACTTGGGACCGACAAAGCTCGACTCGCATTGCTGCCGGTCCCACCCCTCGCCGAACAACACCGCATCGTCGACAAGGTCGATGAACTCATGGCCCTCTGCGACCGGCTGGAGCAGGAGCAGACCGACAGCCTGGAAGCCCACCAGACCCTCGTCGAAACCCTGCTGCGCACCCTCACCGACGCACCCGGTGCCGAAGCCGCCCAACAGGCCTGGACCCGCATCGCACAACACTTCGACACCCTCTTCACCACCGAACACAGCATCGACCAGCTCAAACAGACCATCCTCCAACTCGCCGTCATGGGCAAACTCGTTCCGCAGGATCCCAACGACGAACCCGCCAGTGTGCTGCTGGAAAGAATCGCCAAAGAAAAGACGCGGCTGGTGAAGGAAGGGAAGATCAAAAAGCAGAAGAAGCTGCCAGATATTATGGAGGGTGAAAAGCCGTTTGAGCTTCCCACAGGATGGGAATGGACGCGACTTGGAGATTTATCTTTGCAGTCGGAGGCGGGATGGAGCCCCAAATGTCTTACTCATCCAAGAGAAGGCGACGGATGGGCAGTGTTGAAGGTGAGTGCCGTTACATGGGGGAAATTCAATCCAAATGAGAATAAAGCACTCCCCGCTAACCTTTCGCCAAGGTCTGAGTATGAAGTCCACCCAGGTGATTTTTTGATTTCTAGGGCAAACACAGCCGAGCTCGTGGCAAAGGCTGTTGTGGTACCTGACGGGGCACCTAAAAAACTAATGATGAGCGATAAAATTATCCGCCTTGTGTTTCCAGATGAGATTGATCATGGATATTTGTCACTTGCTAACGGTAGCCCATATGCTAGGAAGTATTATTTGCAGGTGGCCGGTGGCACGAGTAGCTCTATGAAAAATGTTTCGAGAGAGCAAATTCGGAGGTTAGTTGTCGGCGTTCCACCCCTAGCCGAACAACACCGCATCGTCGCCAAGGTCGACGAACTCATGGCCCTCTGCGACGCCCTCAAGGTGCGCATTCAGGAGACTGAGGACACTCGCGTCCGTCTTGCCGACGCCGTGGCGGCCCGGGCGGTAGCCGGATGATCCAGATCGTCGAAATCCTCGGCCGTTCCGAGCAGGGCATCACCCGCCCGTTCATCTGTCGCGGGGACGACGACAATACCTATTTTGTCAAAGGTGTCGGGGCGGGCCGTCGCAGCCAGGTTTGTGAGTGGATTGCCGGCAAACTGGCCCTCCAACTAGGTCTGCCGATCGCGCCCTTCGAGATCGTGGATGTGCCGGAAGAACTGGTCGCGGTCAGCCCGGATTATCGGGAGCTTGGGGCCGGGCCTGCCTTTGGCTCACTAAAGCAGACCATCATGGAACTGAACTATGCTATGGTTGATGAGGTGCCTGTGGCGCTGCGGCAGGCGGTCCTGGCCTTCGACTGGTGGATCCGCAACAATGATCGCATGTTGACGGAATCCGGTGGCAACCCCAATCTCTTCTGGGAGCCGAAAGAAGCGCGTTTGGTCATCATCGATCACAATCAAGCCTTCGCATCGGATTTCTCAGTCGACGATTTTATGGAATATCACGTATTTAAGGCAGACAGGCGGGGCGTTTTCGAAGATGCTTTGCGGCGGCGTGAATATCGGGAAGACTTTTGCCGCGCCCTTGGGAAATGGCATGACATTTGCTCAAAAATTCCTGAGGAGTGGTGCTATCAAGATCCGGAAATGACCGTCGAGGCAGATTTCGATCTGGATGCCATGTTTGCTACGTTGAATCTTTGCAACACGGACGCGCTCTGGGATCATTCATGAAAAAGATCGCTTGCCAGTATGCCATCGTGCGCTTCGCCCCCTTCGTAGAGACGGGGGAGTTCGCCAATGTGGGCATCGTCATGATGGCACCGGATTTCCGTTACTTCGGCTTCGAGCTGGAGCTGAAGCGCTATGCGCGGATCACCCACTTCTTCGAGGATGTCGATGCCCGGCTTTACAAGAAGACCCTCTACAACCTGAGGGAAGAACTTGAACGCATCGGTGATTTGCTTAAGACTCACGGGTTCGACAGGCGGCTGAAAGAGAACGATGCGGGCTTCGCCCGACGTCTGTTCGTCGAGCTTGTGCGTCCACGGGAAACCATCGTTCGCTTTGGCCAGGTGCGGACGGTTTTGGCCGACGACCCCGCGAAGAAGCTGAAGGAGCTGTTTGCCTTCTACGTCGAACGGAATTTTGTAACCAAGAAATACCAGGAAGAGCTTCTGCTCGAAAGCGGTGTTCGCAAATTGCTCTACCGCATTCACGTCGGAGAGTTGTTCGAAAGGGCAAGAGTGGGTGATGAAAACTATCATGTGAACTTCCCATTCGTTCACCACGAAGAAGGCCGCCCACACAAGATAATCAAGCCATTGCATCTGGCCCATTCGGAACCGACCCGCATCTACGAACACGGTGATGCCTGGATTCAGCGGATCAACCGACTCAAAGGCAGGTATCTCGACCCTGCCTATGTGTTGTTTACGTTGGCCGGCCCTGATGAAGACGAGAATCGTATAAAAGCATACCGGGATATCGAACAGGGATTGCAGACGATTGGAGTAAATACGGTTCCCTATGCAAATCAAGATGAAATCAAGCGTTTTGCCTTGAATTAGCGTCATCGCGCATTTTCCAGTCCGGTCAATGTGCCGCCGAGCAGCCGTTGTTTCGATATACCTTTCTTGTCCTATAACGGATATTTCGTGATCTTACCGTCCCGGGTAATACCAGCAATGAAAGGCGCGTTGTTCTTCTTGATGAACCGGTATATCCGGTTGATGTGGCTCGTTATGAGATCAGCAATATCCACTGCGGTGATGTTCTTGGCGCGGATGACGATCAGGCAGGCACTGGCCTGAATCAATGCTGCCTTCTCGGGTTCCCGGTAGCAGATATTCTTGTCACGGCCGATGGCGATCCAACTTTTTTGCCAGTGTACCGTAGCCATGTTTCGTCGGTGGCATCCTGTGGCAGGTGGTCGTCGTGTACCTCGCAGGGAATCCCGGCCTCACGCAGCCTGCTAGCCAGAAGATGGCGCCCCAGATTTCTATCGATGAAAAGAACTGGCGGATCGTCAGGCGGCGGCCTGGAGTTCACACCGGATGGCTTCCTGGATTTCCGCCTCCGTGCAGCCATAGTCGTATGCCAACTCCTTGATGGACTCACCGGACTTGTAGCGCTCGGCGATGATCTCAGTCGCCAGCCCACGGCCGGCAATGACCGGGCGTCCACCTGAAACGGCGGGGTCGATCACGATGACCGAAGGTGCGTCATCGATCCGTGGGCGCGTGAACGGGTAGAGTTTGATGGGGATGTTGTTGCTGTCACGCTCGATGCGTTTTAATGCTGCTTCCATGACATGCCGCATGGCGGTCTGCCTGTCCTGGGAGATGTTGATCAATTGTCCATAGCTGTGGATGAAGAGATCCAGGCCGTCCGTCTCCAGTTCCTTGGCCAATAACGGATGTTTGGCCTGGAAGTGGTCCTCGAGGTACTCGATGGCACGGCGGACACTGGGCATGGAGACTTTGTGTCTACGCCGTATGGCCGCCAACAGGTGTAGCTCCACCAGGTTCAGAAAAGAGAGCAGCAAGGGGCTGTCAGCGGCAGGCTCGATCAACGGCTTGTAATTGTTCCGACCGGCCGACCAATACCTGACTGTGGATGCGGGCAGCCCCAGATAATGGGCAGCCTCAGGCACCCTGTAGGCAGGCATATCCCTCGGGTCAGTCGATCTGGGTTTAACTTGTGTGGCCATCGATACCTCCCGCGTGAAATATTAGCAAATCACCATTTGACAGGACATTACCCGTGAGGCGGTGATTACGTTGGCGGACGGAAAAGAATGAACCCCGGTCACGGTCAGCTTGGGCGTGGCGGCCGTTAGGAGGCGCATCGAGCTGGATGCGGTGTTCAAGGCGACCGCCAAGGCCCTCTACCAGGCTAAGGTGCTGGGGCGCGACCTGGTGGAACACGTGGTGGTTCCGGTACTTATCTGGATTTGCCTGTCAGCCGGTTGGTCGCTGCGGAATTCCTAGCGCTCCCGAAGAGGCGAATGGGCCGCGAGGACATGGTTCTCTAATGGCGTTCCAACAGCTGCAGCCAGGTCTCCACCACCGTATCCGGGTTCAGCGAGATGCTGCTGATCTCCCGCTCCATGAGCCACTGGGCCAGGTCGGGGTGATCCGACGGCCCCTGGCCGCAGATGCCCACGTACTTGCCCTGGCGCCGGGCGGCGTCGATGGCCATGGCCAGCAGCCGCTTCACCGCCGCGTCGCGCTCGTCGAAGCCGTCGGCTACCAGCCCCGAGTCGCGGTCCAGCCCCAGGGTGAGCTGGGTGAGGTCGTTGGAGCCGATGGAGAAGCCGTCGAAGTGTTCCAGGAAGGCTTCCGCCAGCAGGGCATTGGAGGGCAGCTCGCACATCATGATGACGCGCAGGCCGTTCACGCCCCGCTCCAGGCCGTTCTCCGCCAGCAGGTCGATGACGCCGCGTGCCTCCTCCAGGGTGCGCACGAAGGGGACCATCACCTCTACGTTGGTGAAGCCCATCTCTTCGCGCACCTTGCGCAGTGCCCGGCACTCCAGCTCGAAGCAGGGGCGGAACGCCTCCGAGAGGTAGCGCGCCGCGCTGCGGAAGCCGAGCATGGGGTTCTCCTCCCGCGGCTCGTAGTGCTCGCCGCCCAGCAGGCGGGCGTACTCGTTGGACTTGAAGTCGGAGAGCCGCACGATCACCGGGTTGCCGTGGAAGCTGGCGGCCAGGGTGGCGATCCCTTCCGCGAGCTTCTCCACGTAGAAGGTGACGGGGTCGGCGTAGCCTCCCGTGCGCGCCTCGATCTGGGACTTCAGTTCCGGCGGAAGCTCCGGGTAGTCGAGGAGCGCCCGGGGGTGGATGCCGATGGTGTTGTTGATGACGAACTCCAGCCGCGCCAGCCCCACGCCGGCGTTGGGGATGCCGGCGAAGGCGAAGGCACGGCCCGGGTTGCCCACGTTCATCATGATCTTCACCGGCAGTTCCGGCATCACCTCGCGCCGCTGGCGCTGCACTTCGAAGGGGAGGATGCCGTCGTAGATGATGCCCTCCTCGCCTTCGGCGCAGGAGACGGTGACCGGCTGGCCGTTCCCGATGCGCTGCGTGGCGTCGCCGCAGCCCACCACGGCGGGGATGCCCATCTCGCGGGCGATGATGGCGGCGTGGCAGGTGCGGCCGCCGCGGTTGGTGACGATGGCCGAGGCGCGCTTCATGATGGGCTCCCAGTCGGGGTCGGTCATGTCGGTGACCAGCACGTCGCCCTCCTGGACCAGGTTCATCTGCGAGGCGTCGGCGATGACCCGCGCCGTGCCGCTGCCGATGCGCTGGCCGATGGCGCGGCCCCGGCAGAGTTCCGGGCCCTGCTGGAGCAGGTGGTAGCGCTCGACCTGGCCGCTGGTGCGGCTCTCCACCGTCTCCGGCCGCGCCTGCAGGATGTAGAGGCGGCCATCCTCGCCGTCCAGGGCCCACTCGATGTCCATGGGGCGGCCGTAGTGTTCCTCGATGATGAGGGCGTAGCCGGCCAGCTCCTCCACCTGGGCGTCGCTGAGGGAGAAGCGGCGGCGCAGCGCCTCGGGCACCGGCTCCGTCTTCACGCCGCCCTCCTCGTCGTGGACCATGCGGATTGCCTTGCTGCCCAGGTTGCGGCGCAGGATGGCGGGACGGCCGGCGCGCAGGTTGGCCTTGTGCACGTGGAACTCGTCGGGGTTCACCGCCCCCTGCACCACGGTCTCGCCCAGCCCGTAGCTGGCGGTGATGAAGACCACGTCGCGGAAGCCCGACTCGGTGTCCAGGGTGAACATGACGCCGGCGGCGCCCAGGTCGGAGCGGGCCATGCGCTGGATGCCGGCGGAGAGTGCCACGTCATGGTGGTCGAAGCCCTGGTGGACGCGGTAGGCGATGGCGCGGTCGTTGTAGAGGGACGCGAAGACCAGCCGGATGTGGCGCAGCACCTCGCTGGTGCCGGTGACGTTGAGGTAGGTCTCCTGCTGGCCGGCGAAGGAGGCGTCGGGCAGGTCCTCCGCCGTGGCCGAGGAGCGCACCGCCACCGCGGGCGGGCGGCCGTCCACGAACATCTTCTCGTAGGCGGCGGTGACGGCGATCTCCAGCGGCTCGGGCAGCTCCGACTCCACCACCCAGCGGCGGATGGTGCGGCCCGCCTCGGCCAGTGCCTCCACGTCGTTCACGTCCAGGCGCGCCAGCAGGGGGTCGATGCGCTCCGGCAGGCGGTTGTGGCGCAGGAAGTCGCGGAAGGCGTCGGCGGTGGTGGCGAAACCGCCGGGCACCCGCACGCCGGCTTGCGACAGCCTGGAGATCATCTCTCCCAGGGAAGCGTTCTTGCCGCCCACCTGGGGCAGCTGTTCCATGGAGAGATCCTCGAACCAGACGATCTGTTCCTGCATCTTGGTTTCCTCGGGGGTGGATGGCTTTCGGTTCATGGCATCACCTGCTCGTTGCCGTTGGTTTTCCGGTGCGGTGTTGGAGGGGGCCTCCTGCGGTAGGCGCGGCGCCCTCGCCGCGAACCGTTTCTAGAGTTCGGCCCGCGGGCGGGCCTCCTACACGGGCAGGAGCAACGCCCCCGCCGCGAACCGTTTCAACGTTCGGCCCGGGGGCGGGCCTCCTGCGGAGGGAATGGCAGTTCCCGCCCCGGCATGCGCAGTTTCCGCCGCAGCCTCCCCCCTCCTCGCGGAAGGGGCCCAGCTCGGGGTGGGCGCGGGCGAAGCGCCGGGAGAGCTCCTGGACCAGCAGCCAGCCCAGCAGCAGGGCGGGGACCAGCAACATGGCGGCGAGGTGCTTCATCCGTGACCGCCTCCCAGGCCGGCGAAGCCCATGAAGGTGAGGGAGAGCAGCCCGCCAAGCATCAGGCTCAGTGCGGCGCCCTGGGTGACGCTGGGCAGCCTCGACAGGGCCAGCTTCTCGCGCAGGCCGGCCATGAGCACGATGGCCAGGGTGAAGCCGACGCCGGCGCCCAGGGCGTAGACCAGGGACTGGGTAAAGTCGTAGCCCTTGAAGGTCTGGAACAGGGCCAGGCCGAGGATGGCGCAGTTGGTGGTGATGAGCGGCAGGTAGATGCCCAGGGCGCGGAACAGGACGGGGCTGTACTTCTTCAGCGCCATCTCCACCAGCTGCACGGCGCTGGCGATGAGGGCGATGTAGGCGATGAGCCGCAGGAACTCGATGTCGAGGGCCACCAGCACCAGGTTGATGGCGTAGGCGCACAGGGAGCTCACCAGCATGACGAAGGTGGTGGCCAGCCCCATGGGCAGGGCGGTCTCCAGCTTGCCCGAGACGCCCAGGAAGGGGCAGAGGCCGAGGAACATGGCCAGCACGAAGTTGTTGGCCAGCACCGTGTTGAGAAAGATGAAACTCAGGGAGTCAGCGGCCATGGAGGGTCTCTCCGCGTGGCAGGGGTTCGGTTTCGCGACCGCGCTGCTTCAGCCAGTCGAAGAGCAGCAGCCAGCCGCCCAGGACCAGGAAGCCGCCGGGCGGCAGCACCATCACCACCCAGGGCTGGAAGTTGGGCCCGAAGAGATCGAAGCCGAAGAGCGAGCCGGCGCCGAGCAGCTCGCGCACGCCGCCCAGGCAGAGCAGGGCGAAGGTGAAGCCTGCGCCCATCCCCGCGGCGTTCACCACCGCTTTCAGCGGCCGGTTGCGCGAGGCGTAGGCCTCGGCCCGGCCGAGGATGATGCAGTTCACCACGATGAGCTGGATGAAGGCGCCCAGGGCGTTGTAGAGGTCCAGGGAGATGGCCTGGATGGTGTAGTCGATGAGGGTGACGAAGGTGGCGATGATGACGATGTAGGTGGCGATGCGCACCTGCTTGGGAATGTAGCGCGCCAGCAGCGACACCAGCAGCCCCGAGGCCACCAGCACGAAGGTGGTGGCCAGCCCCATGGCCAGGGCGTTGACGGCAGAGTTGGTCACCGCCAGCACGGGGCACATGCCCAGCAGCATGACGAAGACCGGGTTCTCGCGCCACAGCCCCTCGCTGAAGGTCTCCCAGGTGAGGCGGTCGTCCCGTCTGCGGCTCATCCCTTCTCCTCCAGGCGGTGGATCTGCTGCAGCAGGGGGTGGATCGCCGGCAGCAGCTTCTGCGCCGAGCGGTTCAGCGCCTTGCCCACGGCGCGCGAGGAGATGGTGGCGCCGGAGATGGCGTCGATCTCCCAGGGGTTGCGCTTGCTGCCGTGCTTGACGGTGACGATGGGGTTGAGCAGCGCCGTGCCGGCGGCGTCGAGGCGGGCGTCCAGCGCCTCGAAGTTCTTCAGGAAGTCGGGGTCCTTCATGATCTTGTCGCCCAGGCCCGGTGTCTCCGCCAGCTTCAGCACCTGGATGCCGCGGATGCACTCGCACCCGGGATCGTAGCCGTAGAGCAGGTAGATCATGTCGGCGTAGCCCTGGGCGGCGGCGCGGGCGGCGATGCCGAGCAGCCTGCCCCGGTCGTCGTAGCCGGCGTAGAGGATGTCGTCGTCGGCTTCCCCGGCGGGCAGCAGCCGTCCCTCCTCCACCTTGTACCTGCGGTAGGTCACCGAGCCCGGGATCACCTTTACCAGGGCCCGTTCGATGGCCTGGCGCTGGTTCTCGGCGATCCGCGGCGCGGTGAGCTGGGCCGCCAGCACCACCAGCAGCCCGGAGAGCATGGCGATGCCGCCGAGCACCACCAGCATGGCGGTGGCAGGGGTCCTGGGCTGGAGGGTGGGCGCGTTCATGACCGCCGTTCCCCGAATACCCTGGGCTGGGTGAACTGGTCGATGAGGGGGGTGGCGGCGTTGCCCAGCAGGATGGCGTACATCACCCCCTCGGTGAGGCCGCCGAAGAGGCGGATGACCACGGTGACCGCACCGATGAGCAGGCCGTAGATCACCACGCCCTTCGGCGTCACCGGCGAGCCCACCATGTCGGTGGCCATGAACCAGGCGCCGAGCATGAGTCCGCCGGAGAAGAGCATGAAGCCGGCGTCGGGATGGCGCGCCGGGTCCAGCAGGTGGAAGAGGGTGGCGGTGACGGCGGCGCCCGCCAGCACGGAGACCGGGATGCGCCAGTCGAGCATCTTCCGCACCGCCAGGTAGAGGCCGCAGGCGAGCACCAGCAGGGCCGAACTCTCGCCGGCGGAACCGGCGGTGGTGCCCAGGAAGAGGTCCCTGGCCGGCGCCAGGCTCTGTTCGAACTTGGCCAGCGCCAGGGGTGTGGCGCCGGTGAAGGCGTCCACCGCTACGCTGCCCGCCCACTGCGCCGTCTCCGGCGGAATGGTGAAGGGGAGCGCCAGGGTGGAGGGGATGAAGCTGGTGAAGCGCCCCTCGAAGAAGGCGGGCGTCCAGGTGGTGATGGCCACGGGAAAGGCGGCCTGCACGAAGGCGCGGCCCACCAGCGCCGGGTTGAAGACGTTCATGCCCAGGCCGCCGAAGAGCATCTTGCCCAGGCCGATGGCAGTGATGCCGGCCACCGCGCCCATCCACAGGGGAAAGCCCGGTGGCAGGGTGAGGAAGAGCAGCAGGCCGGTGATGACGGCGGACCCGTCGCGCAGGGTTTCGGCGCGGCCGAAGAGCCGCTCGGTGAGCAGGCAGCTCGCCACCACCGTGATGCCCAGCAGCAGGGCGCTGAGCCCGTACTGCCACACTGCCCAGCCCGCCAGGGGCAGGCAGGCGAGCACCACGTTGCGCATGATGGTCACCACGTCCTGTGGTGCGTGGATGTGGGGGGTGGGGCGCAGTTCGATGCGGGCCTTGTCGCTCATGCCGCGCGCGCCTCCTTCCCGGGCTCCCCGGCGGGCTGCGGGTCCGCGGTGGCCGGCTGCGCCTCCCGCCGCTTTCTTTCCGCCTGGTCGCGCAGCCACTGCTTGGCCACGCGGAACTGCTGTACCAGGGGGATGTTGGAGGGGCAGATCCAGCTGCAGCTGCCGCACTCGAAGCAGTCGGCCAGGTG
This sequence comes from Sedimenticola sp., assembly GCA_026992075.1. Classification (GTDB taxonomy): domain Bacteria; phylum Pseudomonadota; class Gammaproteobacteria; order Chromatiales; family Chromatiaceae; genus Thiolapillus. Next base: position 99,138 of record JALXAM010000064.1, read on the forward strand.
GTATTTCTCGGCCATCCGGTCGTATTCGCCCGCCGCCGCGAGCTGGCCCAGCATGGCGGGATTGAGATGCATGGGACAGGCGTTCACGCAGCGCCCGCACTGGATGCAGGGCCAGACGGGGCGGCTCTCCTGGTGTACGGCGGGCTCGTCGAGCACCAGCAGGCCGGAACTGCCCTTGGTGACGGGGGTGCGCAGGTCGCTCACCGAGGGACCCATCATGGGACCGCCCAGGACGAAGTCGCAGGCCTCTCCCTCGTAGCCCACCTCCTTGAGCACGAAGCCGATGGGCGTGCCCAGGGGCACCCGGTAGTTGCCGGGGCGCCTTACGCCGGGGCCGGTGACGGTGACCACCCGCTCGGTGAGGGCCTCGCCCTTCGGCAGCAGGGCACCCAGCATGGCGAGGGTGCCCACGTTGTTCACCACCACGCCGATGTCCAGCGGAATGCCGCCGGTGGGCACCTCCAGTCCCAGGAGGGAGCGGATGAGCATCTTCTCCGAGCCCTGGGGATACTTGGTCTCCACCGCCTCCACCTCGATGTCCGGCTCCTTCGCCGCCAGCTCCTGGAGGAGGGCGATGGCGTCAGGCTTGTTGTCCTCGATGCCGATGATGGCGCGCTTCGCCCCCGTGGCGCGCAGGGCGTAGCGCACGCCGCGCAGCAGGTCGCGGGGCTGTTCCACCATCACGCGGTGGTCGCAGCTCAGGTAGGGTTCGCACTCGCAGCCGTTCACCACCAGGGTGTGGGCGGGCTTCTCCTCGGGCACCGACAGCTTCACGTGGGAGGGGAAGGCGGCGCCGCCCAGCCCCACCAGGCCCATCTCCTGTACCGCCTGGACGAGGGCCTGCCGGTCCATCTCCTCCGGCTGCCAGGGGTAGTGCCACAGCACCTCCTGGGTGGCCGCCTCGTAGACGTCGATGAGGATGCAGGGGGTGAGGCGGTCGCGCGCCGTGGGCATGGGGCGGATGTCGCGCACCCGGCCGGTGGCGGGCGCGTGCACCGGCACGGAGAGGAAGCCGTCGGCGCGGGCGATGGGCTCGCCGCGCACCACCTCCTGCCCCTTGTGCACCAGGGGCACCGCCGGCCGCCCGATGTGCTGGTTGAGCGGCACCACGAGCTGCTCCGGGAAGGGGAGGCGGCGGATGGGCAGGGCGGCGGTCTCCGCCTTGTGGTCGGGCGGATGGATGCCGTGGGAGAAGGTCTTGCGCCGGAACAGCCTCAGCATGGTTCTGCCCCCCGTGGGTCGGGCTTTAGCCCGACAGAACCCGGTACCGGCCTCCCTGGCGACGGCCGGAGGGCTTCGACAGGACGTCGGAGGCCAGGGATGGCCGACGCGAGCTTACAGGGAAGTACTTGCAGCGTTCCTGTCGAAGCCCTCCGGCCGGCGCCCCGGGAAGGCGCCTGGATCAACGATGTCGGGCTGAAGCCCGACCTACAGGGGGATGCGGGCAGGGTCACTGGTATTTCTCCGCCCGCTGGATCCACTTGTCGATCTCCTTCTCGTTCCGGTTCCAGGGCGTGCCGGGGTGGAGGCAGCCGGCGGTGCATTTCTCCGCCGCGCGCACGATGTCCTTGTAGCTGCCGCCCTTCGGATTGACCACCTCCGCCTTGCCCTCGTCGTTGTAGGCGAAGATGCCCGGTGCGATGGTGGTGCACTCATCGCAGGCGGTGCACTCGGGGGTCTCGATCCACACCGGTTCGTAGTCGGGCGCCGCGGCACCATTGCCTCCGCCGGCTCCCGCCCCGTTGCCCGGAACGGGGGCGGCTGCCAGCTGGTCGCTGAGGCTGGCGGCGTCGCCCGAGGCGGCGAGGGAGAGGAGGGTGGAGCTCAGGCGCACCGCCATCTCCTGCTTGGTACGTTCCACCAGTGCATCCACGTCCACCTTGTTCAGTTCACCGGTGAGGCCCTTGAGCTGGCGCCAGAAGGTACGCCGCTCCTCGCAGGAACGCACCATCTCTTCCGAGCAGAGGAGGCGCACCAGCCGGTTCTTGGCGTCGGTGCCCCAGATGTAGGGGTAACGTCCCTCGCGCTCGTCTTCCTCCAGGTCGAGGAACTCGTGCAGGGGCACCATCTCTTCTCCCCAGGTCTCCGGCGGCGCCATGCGGAACTGCTTGCGGAAACGCCCCTCGGTGGCGGCGAAGTCGGCAAAGGTCATGGGCAGCTCCAGCTCGCCCTCCTTGCCGTTCTCGTCGAGATACCTGAGCTTGTAGCTGGGCCAGTCGCGATCCAGTGCCGGGTTGCCCTCCAGCTCCAGGCACGCCTCGATGGTCTCGCCGGCGTCGGGGTCGAAGCGCAGCAGGGGATAGGCGCGGGACTCCACCGCCAGCTTCGACTGGTGGGCGGAGGCGTCGTCGCCCACGCCGTGTTCCGGCTGGCAGACGGCGTAGATGTTGAACAGCGCCGGGTGGCGGCTGTTGAGGCCGTCGATGAAGCCCTCCAGCAGGTGGGTGACGTTGCTGATGGCGCCCTGCAGCACGAAGCTGGTGCGGTGGGCGATGCCGATGAGGGACATCTCCTTGCGGATCTCCTCCTTGCCTTTCATCGCCTTGCCGTAGGGGCTCATGTCCGCCACCTGGCTGATGAAGCCCGAGGTGCAGGCCTGGCCGCCGGTGTTGGAGTAGACCTGGGTGTCGAGCACCAGCACCTTGATGGGCATGCCCGAGGCCAGCGCGCGTGACAGGTTCTGGAAGCCGATGTCGTACATGGCGCCGTCGCCGCCGATGGAGACCACCGGCGGGCAGAGCTTCCACTCCTCCTCGCTGAACTGCTTCCAGTCGAAGCGGCGGAAGAAGTCGTCGTGCTCGGCGGGGTTGTACCTGCTGGCCAGCTCCAGCTCGGCCATGCGGATCGCCTTGAAGCCCTCGGCCATCTTGGCCGTGTGGCCTTCGAACACCCCCATGGCCACCGAGGGGCTGTCCTGGAAGAGGTGGCTGGTCCAGGGGAAGGGGTAAGGGTTGTAGGGCCAGGTGGAGCCCCACACCGAGGTGCAGCCAGTGGCGTTGATGATGCCCATGGCGGCGCGACCCTGCTTGGTGGGGCCTTCCAGGTAGCGCCAGCGAAGGTCGCGCAGCCGCTCCAGCACGCCGGTGGCCCACTGGAGCCAGTCGCGGTCGAGCACCGCCTGGTGGTCGGGATCCAGGGTGCCCTCCAGGGAGGCCAGCGAGAGGTCGCCCGCGGCGGCTTCCGCCGCCTTCTTCAGCGCCTCGGTGTTGCTCAGGTCCAGCCCCTCGGTGAGCTTGAGGCGGATGTGCCGCTCCATGCGGGCAATGAGGTCGTCGAGCTTCGCCAGGTGCTGCGCCACCCTCGGCTGCATCAACTTGGTGACGGTGGCGGTGAAGAGATGGATCACCGTCTTCTCGCCGCAGCCCAGGCAGGCGCCGTCGCCCGACACCACCGCCTCGTAGGCCGCCTTGTCCAGCAGCAGGGTCTCCAGGGCGCCGATCTTCTCGTCCAGGTCGTCGATGCGGCTGTAGGCGTCGGAGGTGGTGGGCAGTTCCAGCCAGAAGGCCCAGTCGCGGCGCAGCCGCTCGATAGCCTCCGGGTCCTGGGGCTCGGCGCGCAGGGCGTCGTCCTCACACACCTCCACACACTCCATGCAGCCCTTGCAGGTGTAGGGGTTGATGGTGATGGAGAAGAGGCCGCCGGAGCCCTTCTGCTTCTTCTCGCGGTTGTTCCAGTAGGGCTTGGTGACGGCGAACTCGAAGTTGCCCAGGGCGTCGAGGAAGCGGGTGAACTCCGCCTCCATGGCCGCCTTCTTCTCCTCGTCCGCCTCCACCTCGGCCAGGTGCTCGAGGATGGCCTGGTCGAGCAGATCCCTCACATTGGCCTCTTCACCGGCCCCGTCGAGCAGTTCGCGCAGGCGCTTCTCCACCCGGCGGGTCTCGCGTCGCAGGTGGAGCGTGGGCATGCCACTCTCCAGCTCCACGTGGCGGATGGCGGTGTCGAACACCTCGCCGATGGAGTTCACCAGCCCCGGGATGGCGCTGTCGGGGCAGACCGTGTAGCAGTCGCCGCAGGCGGTGCAGTTCTCCGCGATCCACTTGGGGTACTCGAAGCGGATGTTGGTCATGTCGCGGAACAGGCCGGTGGCGGCGGGCATCAGCGAAAGGGCCTGGTGGGGATCGGCCAGGTTGTCCGAGCCCCTGCCGCCGGCGTAGAAGTGGCCGGTCTGCTCCCAGAAGCGGTGGATGTCGGCGATGCCGCCGTCCCCCTGGGGCAGCTGCTTGAGCATGACGGGCAGGTTCTCCCTGGGGCGGGCGTCGCGGCGCTCGGCCAGGTCCACGGGCCCGTGAGGCACCTCGCGCACCTCGTCGAAACCGCGCCGCACGATGCGCAGGTTGTCTTCCACCACCTTCTTCCCCTTGGCGCCGAACTTGGCCTGGAGCTGGTTCTCGATGGCGGCGAAGAGCCGTTTCTCGTCCAGTCCCGCCAGTTCCATCACCGGCGAGGCCCGGAAGAAGGCGCCCTGGAAGGCGTTGCCCTGCATGCGCAGCTGCAGCTCGGGATTGGAGGCCTCCTCGCGGGCGATGCGGAAGCCGTCCACGATGAAGAGGTGGATATCGTTCTCCACGATGAACTGCCGGGCCCGGCGGGGCAGCATGGCCCACTGTTGTTCCGGCTCCAGGCTCGACTGGATGATGAAGGTCCCTCCCTTCTTCAGCCCGGCCAGGGGATCGGAGTGGCCGAAGACGTTGGGGTCGGGCGACATCACCACGTCCACGTGGTGGTACTCGCAGTTGAGGGGGATGCGTTCGGGCGCGGCGGCCAGGTAGTAGGTGGTGGGCTGGCCCTTCTTCTCCGAGCCGTACTTGGGGTTGGCCCGGATCTGGAAGCCCAGGAGGTCGTAGAGGGTCATGGCCAGGTTCTTGCCGGTGGTGATGGCGCCCCAGCCCCCCACCGAGTGCATGCGCACGGTGATGGAGTTCTCCGGCACCAGGTCGGGATTCTCGGAGCCGCGCAGGGCGTAGTCGCCGATCTCCGGGTAGGCCTCCAGCAGTCGCTGGAGATGGACCTCCTCCTTGGGGTTGGCCGGCTCGCGCACGAAGTCGATGCCCAGGTAGTAGCGGCGGCGATGCCTTCCGTCGGGCAGCATGTTCTCCACCGCAGCGATGATTCCTTCCGGCTGCAGGTCGCGGGAGCCCAGGCCGTAGACGCCCGAGTAGAGGGGCGGCAGGTCCGACAGTTTTCCGTAGCTGTCGTATGCGGGCCAGGGTCTTTCCCCTTCCGCCCGGCCGTTCTCCAGGCACTTGCCCAGGGCGGCGCGTACCTCCCGCATGAGGGGCAGATCCTCGGCCAGGGGCTGGTCGGTGCGCTCCAGCACGGCCACTCCTTTCTTTCCCTTGAGCAGGGGGCCTAGCAGGTCGCCGGGGAAGGGGCGGAAGAGGGTGATGTCCACCACCCCCACCTTCAGCCCGCGGGAGCGCTCCAGGTACTCGGCCACGGCCACCGCCTGGACGATCATGGAGCCCATGCCGAGGATGAGGTAATCCGCCTTTTCCGCGTGCCAGGCCTGGATGCGGCCGTACTCGCGCCCGGTGAGTTCGGCGTATTCGGCCATCACGCGGTCGGCGATCCCGGGGATGTGTTCGTAGAAGTAGGGACGCTGGGCGGCGGTGGTCTGCATGTAGGCGTCCTGGTTCTGCACGCTGCCCGAGAGCAGGGGACGGTCCACGTCCCAGAGGGCGGGTACGCGGCGGCGGGTCTCGCCATAGAGCAGCCTTTGGGCCGGCGTGGGGCATTCGATCTCGTCCTCGGGGTGGCCCAGGAACTCCTCGATGAGTTCCTTCTCCGGCACCCGGATGGGTTCGATGAGGTGGGTGGTGAGGAAGCCGTCCTGGGCGGCGATGGTCGGCGTCAGCGAGAGCTCGGCCACCTTGCGCGCGATGAGGTTGAGGTCGGCGGCACCCTGGGCGTCGCGGGCGAAGAACTGGATGAAGCCGGTGTCGTCCACGCAGTGGAAGTCGTCGTGGCCGCAGTGGACGTTGAGGCTCGCCTTGGTGATGGCGCGGCAGCCCAGGTTGAGCACGTAGGGGAGGCGCTTTCCGGCGGCGGCGTAGAGCGACTCGTGCATGAAGGCCACCCCCTGGGCGGAGGAGAAGTTGGTGGCGCGCAGGCCGGTCATGGCGATGCCGGCGGTGACTGCGGCGGCGGCGTGCTCCGATTCGGGTTCGATGAAGATGAGCGGTCGCCCGGCGTTGTTGATGTGGCCCTTCGCCGCCTCCTCGGCCCAGTACTCTCCCATCTGGGTGGAGGGGGTGATGGGGTAGGCCCCGGCGGCGTCCGAGGCCTCGCGCTCGCACAGGATGACGGCGGTGTTGCCGTCCAGGGCCATGGGCTTGCCGGGGTACCTGGGGGCGGGTTTCTCGTTCTTGCGCTTGCGGAAGTTCATGGGGATCACCTGAATGGATGTTTCATGCTGGCACTCCAATCGCGTTCGAGGCCGCGGAGGGGGCCGCCTCTCCGAAGATCGATGCGGGTCATACTGCGATCCTCTCCACAGGCAACGCCTCTTCCCGCACGATGCGTTTCGCCGCCCGGCCCTTGCACACGCCGGCATCGTCCAGCCAGACGATGGCGCCGGTGGGACAGCGCTGGATGGCGTCGGGGGAGGCGAGGGCATTGAGCGCGTAGTCGATGCGTGCCAGGTTGTCTCGGATCTCGATGAGGCCGGGTGCGGCGTCGCGGGCGCATTTCTCGCAGCCGGTGCAGGCCACCTCGCACAGGCGCTCGGCCTCGTCGCCGTGGAGCCGGTTCCTGCAGGCCACCCAGAGGCGGCGGCTCACCGGCTGCAGGGAGAAGAGCTCCTTGGGACAGGCTTCCACGCAGTCGCCGCAGGCGGTGCAGAGGTCGGCCTCCACCACCGGCAGGCCGTGGCGGTCCATGGTGATGGCGTCGAAGTCGCAGGCCCGCTCGCAGTCGGCCAGTCCCAGGCAGCCCCAGGCGCAGGCCTTGGGACCGCCGCCGATGAGGGCCGCGGCGCGGCAGGATTCCAGCCCCTCGTAGTGGGCCTGCATGCGCGCCACGTGGATGCCGCCGGCGCAGGCGAGGCGCGCCACGCGCTTCTCCACCTCGCCCGCTTCCACGCCCAGGAAATCGGCGATCTCCTCGATGGCCTCGGCGGAGCTCACGGTGCATTTCGCCGGCTCGATCTCCCCCTTCACCAGCAGCTCGGCGAAGGGACGGCAGCCGGCGGTGCCGCAGGCGCCGCAGTTGGTGGCGGGGAGCAGCTCCTCCACCTCGTCGATGCGTGGATCCTCGAAGACCCACAGCTTGCGGTTGGCGAAGGCGAGAATGCCCGCCAGTACCAGGCC
>JALXAM010000065.1 GCA_026992075.1 Sedimenticola sp.
TCGATGCAGCTCACCAACGACTGGAAGATGATCCTGCGGCCGGTGCTGCCCATCGTCAGTGTCCCCGGGCATGGATTGAGCTGCAGCGGGTTGCCGGACTATCCCGAAGAGTGCGCCCTGCTGGAAGACGCCAGGGACCGCGAGACCGGCATCGGTGACATGATTCTCTGGACCGCCTTTTCCAACGCTTACAAACCGCCAAACATCTTCGGTTTCGGTCCCACCTTCATGCTGGACACGGCCAGCGATGACCGGCTGGGTACCGGCAAGTGGTCTGTCGGGCCCATGGCCCTGGCCTTTCACGTGGGTGAAAAGTGGATCTACGGAGCCGTGATCCAGCAGTGGTGGTCCTTTGCCGGAGACAGCGACCGGGAGGATGTCAGCCTGATGGATCTGCAGTACGTGCTGCGCTACCGGGTCTCGCCCACCACCAACGTCGGCTTCGGTCCCAACATTCGCGCCAACTGGAAATTGCCCCGCAAGAATCGCTGGTCGGTTCCCATTGGCATTGGTGGCGACGTGCTGGTGAAAGCCGGCCCCCTGCCGGTGAAGCTGGGGGCGGAACTCTACTACTACGTCGAGAAGCCGGACGACTTCGGGCCGGAATGGCAGCTGCGCATCATGGTATCGCCGGTGCTGCCGGCACCCGCCTGGTCCCGAAAACCGCTGTTCGATTTCTGAGCGATCCAAATGCGGGAGGTCAATGTCGTCCGCGCCCGTTACCTGAGCCATTTGGCAGACAAGCTCGAGGGCCGGGGTATTCCCGTGGAGCGTTACCTGGCCAATGCGCAGGTGCCCAGGGATCTGCTGGAACAACCCGATGCCATCATTTCCGCATTGAGCCTGTTGCAGTTCATGGAGGCTGCAGTCCGGGATACGGGCTGGCATCTGCTGGGATACGAGGCGGGCAGCGTACCCATCGCCGACCATGGTCCCGTGGGCAGCTACATCATGGGAGCCCCCACCCTCTACCAGGCCGCCCGAAGACTGGTGACAGGATACAAGCGGGAGACCAGCATCACCGACGACTACATCGCTTTCGAAGGCGGCATGGCCTGGATCTGCATCACGCCCACCCTGGGCACGCGGGAGCAGAGAGAGCAGATAGAGCTCTACAACCTCAATATCCTGCAACAGCTGGTGCGCAGCGCATTGGGACCGGACTGGGTTCCGGAGCGGGTGAAGATTTGCGCCACCGGGGAGAAGGTGTTGGCCGGGATCCCGGAGATGACGCGGCTGAACGTGGAATTCGGGGCCGATACCACCGCCGTCGCACTGCCCATCGAGCAGTTGGCGGCCCCCTTGCAAAAACGGAGTGGATTGCAGGAGTGGAGGGGGGATGAGCAGTACCAGGATGGCATGCTCACCCTGGATACTATGAACGCCCTGCGCCGGCTGGTGGAAACGTACCTGCCCTACGGTCCCACGCTGGAAATGGTTTCACGCCTCACCGGGATCAGCAGGCGGAGCCTGCAGCGTTTCCTGGAGAGCAGGGGCACCAGCTTTTCCCGCCTGGTGGAGCAGGTGATGCTCAACCGGGCCATCGAGCTGCTGGGAGACACCCGCCTGCCGTTGAAGGAGGTGACGCGGGAGCTGGGATACAGCGAACTCGCCCATTTCAGCCGCGCCTTTCGTCGCATGACCGGGCTGGCCCCCAGCGCCTACCGGGAGAAGACCCTGCAATTCCAGGGAGAGCGCGATTGAATCCGCCCAGGAGCCGGTTGCTTTTCGATGGCCGGGGCGGCCCGACCGGCATCCTGGGAAAAATGAAGGAGAAACAAGTCTTGAAAAGAGTGCAAGCAATCCTGACCAGCCTGTGCTTGCTGGCCGGAAGCATGGCAGCTCTCGCCGAGGAGCCCCTGGGTGGCAAGCCGCCGGCGGAGATGAAGCCTTCCACCGCGGACTGGCAGCACGACCTGCGCTATCGCCGCGCCTTCGAGGTGGCCACCTGGGCCATGCCGGCGGTGGGCATCTACGGCTTCCGCCGCGCCACCGAGGCGGTGGGGGGTACGGACAACACCATCCTGGTTTGGTCGAAGGTGGCCGGGCCCAATGCCGAGCTGCTCACCGCCAACGACACCACGCCCTACATCCTGGCCATGTCCGACCTGCGTAAGGGGCCGGTGGTGCTGGAGGTGCCGGCTGCTACTGACAAAACCCTGCTCTATGGTCAGATCGTGGACATGTGGCAGTTTGCCATCGCCGACGTGGGGCCGGTGGGGGCCGACCAGGGCAAGGGCGGCAGATACCTCTTTCTGCCGCCGGGCTACCAGGGCAGGGTGCCCGAGGGCTATCGGGTGATGAAGAGCCCCAGCAACCGCATCTACCTGGCTTTCCGCTCGGTGCGCAAGCCCGGCTCCGGCGCCACCCTCAAGGACGCCTACGACTATGCCCGCCAGCTCAAGATGTACTACCTGGATGATCCCAAACCCACCAAGTACATCGACCCCTCGGACAAGCGCTTCCCATCGCTGCCGCACTACGACGAGACCCTGTTCCAGGATATCCAGTCGATCTTCGACGGCGAGCCAGTGAAGCCCCAGGACAAGGTGATGATGGGCTACCTCAAGTTCCTGGGCCTGGAGCCCGGCAAGCCCTTCGCGCCGGACGAGAAGACCCGCAAGCTGCTGCGCCAGGCGGCAGCCGATTTCTACTTCTACATGCAGCACCGCCTCACCTACCAGAAGAAGGAGAAATACTACTGGCCCGACCGGCACTGGCAGGACGTACTCACGCCGGACCGCAACGGTTATTTCTCCTTCGTCTATGACGACTGGATCGACCTGGATGAGCGTGCCGAGCGTTACTTCTTCGCCACCTACTATCCGCGCAAGTACTACGAGAAGCCGGCCAACATCTATCTCTTCACCAAGATGGACGCCAATGGCAGGCCCCTGGAGGCGGGCAGGAACTACAAGCTCACCATTCCACCCGACATGCCGGTGACCCAGTTCTGGTCCCTCATCATCTACGACGGTGCCACCTGGGCTTTCATCTACACGCCGCAGAAGAAGGTAGGCATCTCCTCCTACGACATGGACAAGCTGAAGAAGAACCCGGATGGCAGCGTTACGCTGTATTTCGGGCCGGAGGCGCCCAAGGGGCTGGAGAGCAACTGGATTCCCACCGGCGGCAAGGAGCCGGCGCCGGCATTGCGCTTCTACGGCGCCAAAAAAGAGATCATCGACCGCAGCTTCGTCATGCCCGACGTGGAGCCTGCGGACTGAACCCTGGACGATAACGAGGAACCATGAAAAAAAGAACCTGCTTCGCCCTGGCCGCCCTGGTGGCCAGTGGCACCGGCCTGGCGGCCACCCCCGGCTACCACACCGACATCCCCAAGAGCATCCTCACGCCGAACCACCTGGAGACCCCGCTGGGCAATTTCGAGCTGTACGACGGCATCCCCACCAAGGAATCGGCGGCCCGCGCCTACGATGCGCTCTATTTCCTTCGCGCCGTGGACACCTTCCTCAACTTCCAGTCGGCGGTCTCCATCGAGGCGCTGCGCCGCGGCCAGGCCTCCCTCGGTGCCGATGCCTCCAACCAGGTGATCGTCTTCGAC
>JALXAM010000066.1 GCA_026992075.1 Sedimenticola sp.
CTTCGGCACAAGGATGTGCCGGCAAAATCGATCGCTGTAAGCGATTGATTTTGTAGCAAGCCGCAAACCGCGTTTGCGGCGCAGCGCGCCCTGATAAAGCCAAGGATGGCTTTTATCAGGGGTTCCCAAGGATCAGCCGATGCCCAGCTTCTCCTTGATGATCTTCACCACCTCGTCGGAGGAGGTGGCGTTGATGTCCCACAGCATTCCCTTGTCGCGGTAGAAATCCACCAGGGGCGCGGTCTGCTCGTTGAACACGTCCAGCCGCTTGGAGATGGCCTCTTCGGTCTCGTCGGCACGCTGCACCACCTTGCCGCCGCACTTGTCGCAAACCCCTTCCACCTTGGGAGGGTTGCTCTTGACGTTGTAGATGGCGCCACAGTCCTCGCAGGTGCGGCGGGTGGTGAGGCGGTCGAGGATCACCTCCCGGGGGACATTGAGGTTCACCACCCCGTCGAGGGTGATGTTCAGCTTCTCCAGCAGCTTCTCCAGCTCCTCGGCCTGGGGAATGGTGCGGGGGAAGCCGTCCAGCAGGAAGCCCTGCTTGCAGTCGTCCTGCTGCAGACGCTCTTCCATGATGCCCATGATGAGGGCATCGGGAACCAGCTCGCCCCGTTCCATGTAACCCTGTGCCTCCTTGCCCAGCTCGGTGCCCTCCTTCACCGCGGCACGCAGGATGTCGCCGGTGGAGATCTGGACGGAACCGTCGATCTGGGTGAGCATCTTGGCCACGGTTCCCTTGCCGGCGCCCGGGGCGCCCAGAAGAATCAGTCGCATGTGGTTTCTCCTCTGAAATTCGTAGATTGCAGGGCATGGGTGCCCAGGTGGCGCGTATTCTATAGGGAAATCCCGAAAATTGCTTTTCTGCGGGGATTTCCCCGATGCAGCGACCGGTTTTGCCGACGGCAGGGTGGGGGATACTGGGTTCTCTCGATATCGAACAGGCAAGCAAAGGAGGAGTCCCATCCATGTCATCGAACAGGCTGGAGCAGGTCATTCGACTCATCGACGAGGCCAACCGGGAGGATCCCAACGTGGAGGTGGCCGAAGGACGGGAGTGGCCCAAGGAGTATCTCTATTCCCTGCGCATGAGCGACATGCTCGAGCGCTTCGCTCCCGATGCCGACGAGGTGGGGAAGATTTCAGTCCGGGCCCAGCACATCCAGCGTTGGAAGTCGCCGCGCAGTGACTATCCAATGGATCGCAAAGGTTATCACCTCTGGCGCACCAACCTGTACAAGTTCCACGCCGGCACCGTGGCGAAGCTCATGGAGCAGGTGGGCTATGATCCAGAAACCATCGAGCGGGTGCGCAACGCGGTGGGCAAGAAGAACCTGCGGAACAACCCCGATACCCAGCTGGTGGAGGATATCGCCGGGCTGGTCTTCATCGAGCACTACATGCAGGATTTCGCCGACAAGCACCCGGAGTACGATGAAGCGAAGTGGATCGACATCATCCGCAAGACCTGGCGCAAGATGTCGGACCAGGCCCATGAATTCGCTCTCTCGGGCAAGCTGAAACTGCCGGAAAAACTGGTGCCGCTGATCCAGAAGGCGGTGTCGGAAAAGTGAATCCCCGGCTGCTGAACGCGGCTCCGTAAGAGGGACCCCTCCCTCTCTTCCCGCACCGCTCCGTTCTCCATGTCTTTGCGAGGCTGTTCAACGCGCCTCGTTTGTTCTATATTTGTTCTCCATCGGGTGAGTGGAAACGGCATGGAACGGTCATGAGGGGAGAGGTGTCGTTGGGAAGATTGCTGCGTCAGGGGCAGTTGTGGCGGGGCAGGGAGCACTCCGATCAGGGCGGAGTGGAATTTTTGCCCACCGGTTTCGAGGGGCTGGACGAGTGCATTGGTGGCTGGCCCCGGGGTGCCCTGGTGGAGCTCCTTTCGGCCCATGGCCAGGGGCTTTCCCTGCTGGTGCCTCTGCTGGTACGGCTGGGACGGGAGCACCGCTGGCTGGCTTGGGTGGATCCGCCCTGGCAGCTTCACGCGCCAGCCCTGGCGGCGCGGGGAATAGCGGTGTCCCGCATTCTCCTGGTCCGCAGCGGGGAGAGGCAGGCCCGCTTCTGGACCATGGAGCAGCTGCTCCGCTCCGGCAACTGCGCTCTGGTGGCCTGCTGGCCTGGCCTCATGGAGGCGGCGCAGGTGCGGCGCCTGCAACTGGCTGCGGAGCAAGGGGACAGCCTGGGTGTGCTCTTCCGTTCCCTGGAAGCGGCTTCCAGGCCCTCCATGGCCGCTTTGCGGCTGCGGCTGGAGAGTCGCCCCGGCGGGTTGGAGATCGAGGTGCTCAAGCGGCGCGGCGGTTGGAGCGGCGGTCGCGTGAAGGTGGCGTGGGAATCATGCTCTGGCTAGCCTGGTACTTTCCCCATCTGCCCCTCGCCTGCTTCCCGGTGGAGGCGGAACGCCCTTTCGCGGTGAGTCGCCGCGCAGAAGGAAGGGAATGGATCGACCGCTGTAACGAAGCGGCCCGTGCTCTGGGCGTTCGCTCCAGCATGGCGTTGGCCACCGCCCTGGAGCTGGCACCTGGCCTCGATGTGCGGTCCAGGGATCAACGGCGTGAACGCCGTCTGCTGGAGACCCTGGGGAGCTGGGCCTGGCGCTACAGCTCGCGGATCGCCTTCGATCCCCTGCTGGTGCTGCTGGAGGTGGAGGGGAGCCTGCGCCTCTTCGGCGGCTTCGAGGCGCTGGTGGCGCGGATGGAAGAGAGTCTGCCCGAAGCGGGCCGCCCAGCCCGGTGGGCTGCCGCGCCCACGCCTGCCGCCGCGGCCCTGCTGGCGCGGGTGGCGCCGGGCACGCGGGTGGAGGGGCTGGCGGCGCTGGAGCGGTACCTGGCCCCCATTCCCCTGCGCTTTTTCACCCGCAATCCCCGCTGGCGGGAACTGCTGGCGGGCATCGGCCTGGAGACCATCGGCGACTGCCTGCGCCTGCCGCGTCCCGAGCTGGTGCGGCGGGTGGGTAGCGAGGCGGGCCTGCTGCTCGACCGCCTGCTGGGCCGGCTGCCCGACCCGCGCCCTCCCTGGCAACCGCCCGAGCGGTTCCGCCAGCGCCTGCCCCTGCTGCACGAGGTGTCGCAGGCGCCGGCGCTGCTCTTTCCCGCCCGCCGACTGGTGGAGCTGCTGTGCGCCTTTCTCCACGGCCACGACGGCGCCGCCCAGAGGCTGCGATGGCGTCTGTTCCACCGTCAGGCGCCACCCACCGCATTCGAGACCAGCCTGCTCACACCCAGCCGGAATGCCGGGAAGATGCTCGACCTGCTGCGTCACCGCCTGGAGCGGCTCACACTGCCCGAACCTGCAGTGGAGCTGGAGCTGCGCGTGGACGCCTGGCAGCCCTTCCGGGCCGAAGAGGGTGAACTCTTCCGGCAGTACCACCGGCACGGGGATGAGAGTTTGCTGGAGCGACTGCATGCCCGCCTGGGGGAAGAGGCGGTGCAGGGGATGGTCCTTTGCGCCGACCACCGCCCCGAGTGCGCCCGGCGCTACCGCCCCCTCTCCGAAAGCGACAAAGAGGAACCCACACCGCCACCTGCCACCCGTCGCCAGCCCCTTTGGC
>JALXAM010000067.1 GCA_026992075.1 Sedimenticola sp.
TCGCCCCGGGCCACGGCGTCCAGCTCGTCTTCGAGATGGGCGGTGAAGTCGTAATCGACGTAGCGGTTGAAGTAGTTGGTGAGAAACTTGTTCACCACCCGGCCCACGTCGGTGGGGTGGAAGCGCTTCTTCTCCAGCTCGGCGTAGCCGCGGTCCTGGAGGGTGGAGATGATGCTGGCGTAGGTGGAGGGGCGGCCGATGCCGTGCTCCTCCAGCGCCTTCACCAGGCTCGCCTCGCTGTAGCGCGGCGGCGGCTCGGTGAAATGCTGCTCCGGGCGGATGGCCACCAGGTCCACCGTTTCGCCCTCGGCCAGGGGTGGCAGCATCTTCTCTTCATCCTTGGCGGCCTGTTTGGTGTCGTCCTGGCTCTCCTGATAGACCGCCATGAAGCCGGGATCGACCACCGTGGAGCCGGTGGCGCGAAAGAGGTTTTCCGGGCCGCCGGCGGCCAGGTCGGCGGTGACGGTGTCCAGGGTGGCGTGTTTCATCTGGCAGGCCAGGGTGCGCTTCCAGATCAGCTCGTAGAGGCGCGCCTGGTCCTTGGTGAGATGGGCGGTCAGTTCCTTGGGATGGCGGCGGATGGAGGTGGGGCGGATCGCCTCGTGGGCCTCCTGGGCGTTCTTGGACTTGGTCTTGAAGATGCGCGGCTTGGCGGGCAGCCGGTCCTTGCCGTAGGTTTCGGCGATGTAGTCGCGGATCTCGGCCACCGCTTCGTCGGCCAGGTTCAGCGAATCGGTCCGCATGTAGGTGATCAGGCCCACGGTCTCCCCGCCGATGTCCACCCCTTCGTAGAGCTGTTGGGCGATGCGCATGGTGCGGTTGGTGGTGAAGCCGAGCTTGCGCGAGGCCTCCTGCTGGAGGGTGGAGGTGGTGAAGGGGGCGGCGGGGTTGCGCCGGCGCTGTTTCTTCACCACCTTGTGGACGCTGAGCTTGCCGCCGGCCGCCTCCAGCAGGTTTTTCTCCACTTCGTGGGCCTGGTCTCCGGCGGTGATGGTGAACTGCTCCACCTTGTCGCCCTGGTACTGGATCAGCTTGGCGGTGAAGGGTTTTTCCTCCTTCTTCACGTCCGCTTCGATGGTCCAGTACTCGCGCGGCTGGAAACGCTCGATCTCCTCCTCGCGTTCCACGATCATGCGCAGGGCGGGGCTCTGCACGCGGCCGGCCGAGAGACCGCGGCGCACCTTCTTCCACAGCAGGGGCGAGAGGTTGAAGCCCACCAGATAGTCCAGGGCGCGGCGCGCCTGCTGGGCGTTCACCAGGTCCATGGAGAGTTCCCGGGGGTGGGCGATGGCGTCTTGCACCGCCTTCTTGGTGATCTCGTTGAAGACCACCCGATAGACCGGCTTGTCCTTGAGCAGGCCGCGCTTTTTGAGAATCTCGTACAGATGCCAGGAGATCGCCTCCCCCTCGCGGTCGGGGTCGGTGGCGAGATAGAGAGCATCGGCCTTCTTGAGCTTGTCGGCGATGGCCTTGATGTGGCGCTGGTTGCGGTCGATCACCTCGTACTTCATGGCGAAGTCGTGCTCGGGGTCCACCGCGCCCTCTTTGGGCACCAGGTCGCGCACATGGCCATAGGAGGCGAGGACCTCGAAGTCCTTGCCCAGGTATTTCTTGATGGTCTTGGCCTTGGCGGGGGATTCGACGATTACCAGCTTCATGGGGGTCCGGAATGGGTTGCAAAAAAAACCGTAGGTGGGTGTCCAGGCCGGCGACGGAAGGTTTGCACGTCGCCGGGCTGAAGCCCGACCTACAGGCTCGTTCCATATTTTACGGATACCTTGCTGAGGGATGAGTGTCAAGCAGGCTTCCGCCAGTGGGGTTGGTCGTTCGCGGCCGGGAGGCCGTTCCTACGGGTGGTTGTCGCAGGAGGCGCGTACACGGCGCGCCAAACCGGATTAGGCGCTGGCAATTCCCATGATCCCAAGGATGGCGATCAGTGCAGCAGCTCCTGGTCACCGTTGTAGATCATCTCCTCCATGAGGGCGAAGGCGCTCTCCTGCCCGGGCTGGTTGAGCAGCACCAGCAGCACGATCCATTTCACGTCGTCGGCACTCAGTTCCTGGTTCTCCAGCGCCATGGCGCGCTCGATCACCAGCTCCCGGCTGGCGGCATCGAGGATGCCGATCTGTTCCAGGTAGAGCAGCATGCCGCGGATCTCCAGGTCCAGCTTCTGCTGCTCCTGGTCGGTGTATATGCGAGCGGAATGACGGCTGGTCACCGCCGCCTCGGTGAGCGCGCCCTGCCGCCAAGCCAGTTCATCCAGCCAATCGAAGGCCTTGCGGATCTCGTCGGGACTGAAGCCGGCACGGGAGAGTTCCTCCTCCAACAGGATCTGGTCGTCGGGCTGACTGTCCGCGTCCATGTAGTTCTCGTAGATGAAGATGAGGACGTCGATGAGGTTTTCGTTCACGTTGGCGTACCTGTGGCGTGGAGGGAAGGGAGTCAGCGAGAGGCCGGATCGCAGCGCGTGAAGAGACCGCCGGGCACCGACGAAACGCGTCCTTCCAGTTCCAGCAATAGTAACATGGAGGAGACGGCTTCGGGGGGCAGCCCGGTTCGCGCCACAAGCATATCGGTGGAGACCGGGTCGAAGCCCATGGCATCCAGAAGGTTTTGATAGTCCGAATCGGTGGTGTCGGCTTCCGTGACCGGGGTTTCTCCTGCTTTTTCCTCACCGGTGGCCTCTTCCAGCCAGGGTTGGAGCTGGGGCGCAAGCTCCTCCAGCACGTCATCCGCCTTCTCCACCAGCTTGGCTCCCTCACGGATGAGACGATGGCAGCCTCGGGCCAGGGGGTTGTGGATGGAGCCGGGGATGGCGAACACCTCCCGTCCCTGTTCCCCTGCCAGCCGCGCGGTGATCAGTGAGCCGCTGCGGAGGGTCGCCTCCACCACCAGTACTCCCAGGGAGAGGCCGCTGATGATGCGGTTGCGACGGGGGAAGTGCCCCGCCCTGGGGGCGGTGCCGGGAGGAAATTCCGAGACCAGGGCACCGTTTTCCGTGATGGCGCGGGCCAGCTCCCGGTTTGTGGCGGGATAGACCCGGTCCAGGCCGGTGGCCGCCACCGCCAGGGTGGGGCCCCCGCCGGCCAGCGCCCCCTCATGGGCCGCGCGGTCGATGCCCAATGCCAGGCCGCTGGTCACCGTGATGCCCTGCCGGGCGAAGTGGGCGGCGAAGTCGTGAGCGGTCTGCAGCCCGCCCCGGGTGGGGTTTCGGCTGCCCACCATGGCGATCTGTGGGGTTTTCAGCAGCGCGGGGTCACCGCGAACGAAAAGGGCCAGGGGGGCATCGGGCAGCCGTTGGAGCAGTTCCGGGTAGTGGGGGGAGCCCTGTGGGACCAGGTGGCAACCGGGCTCTTCCAGCCAGGCGAGGGCCTGGTCGATGCGCTGCTCCTCCACCGCACGAATGGCATCGCGCGCCCGGGCGGGAAGAGTGCCGGGAGGTTCCCGGGCCAGCGTTTCCGCCGACAGGCCGGCGCGCAGCAGGGGGGTTAGCCTGCCGGGCCCGATGCCGCGGGCGAGGATCAGGCGAAGCCAGTGACGGAGCTGTTCCGTGGGTGCCAAGCCAGGGTCAGAGAGGATTCACCACCCGGTCGTGGATGTGGATCGCCTTGCTTGCGTACATCACCAGTCCGAAGCTCACCCGGTCGAAGGTACGGAAGATCATCAGCAGGCCCGCCTCTTCGTCCGGAAGCTTCACCTCCGCCGGGAAGCGGCGCCGAGGCATGTTCAGAAAACGATCCTCGAACTCGATCCCCTTTTCCCGCAACACCGGATCGATCACCACCTCGCCCCTGTTGTCGATCTGCAGCACGGTGCCTGGATCCAGGCCATCCCGGCTGCCGCGATCGATCACCACCACGTCGTAGCGCCCGATCTCGTTCACCCGGTCCAGTGCGGCGATGATGGTGCCCTGGATTTCCTGTTTCGGCGCATGGGGCTGGAAGTCGGTGGCCATGTCCGCCGAAGAGAAGGGCAGCAGGCGGTCGCCGCCCAGGATCTCGCGACGGGTGCGGAACACCGAGAGGCCGGCGATCTCACCCTGGCGCCGGGTCACCTTGCCGCTGCCCACGTAGATCGCCTCGTATCCAAGGATCTCGTTGGTTCGTCCATCGCGGTAGGGTTCGCCGGGACGCACGATGTCATACTGTTCTTCCGTCGCATCGCCCAGGTTCTTGACATAGAGCTGTTGCCCGGCGCCGGCCGCCAGATGCTCGTTGGCGAAGCCCACCACGTAGGGAAGATCATGGAAGTTCTTCTTGTCGAGCACATAGGGACGGCTCAGATAGGGCGCGATATGGTCGATGGGGATGGTGGGAACCGCCTGTCGCACCGGGGTCGAGCGCACACTGGGAGAGAGCTTCACCGGGCCGCGGTTCACCATCAGGCGTGGCCTGCCGTCCACGTAGACCAGGCTGAGTTCGTCGCCGGGGTAGATGAGATGTGGGTTGCGGATCTCCGGGTTGACCTGCCAGATCTCCGGCCAGCGCCAGGGTTTGTTGAGGAAACGGCCGGCGATGTCCCACAGGGTGTCGCCCTTCTGCACTACATAGCGGGTGGGATGCCCGGGCCGGAGCATCTCCTCGTCGGCGGCGACGCCGATGCCGCTCAGGCTTCCGATGATCAGCAGGATGAGGAAAAGTCGGCTGGTTTTCTTCATTGGCGATCCCTTGTGGTATTTGGCCGGAAAACAGGGTGAGCGGCGGCCATTCTTCCCGAGCACGGTCTGGTGGTCAAATGCCCTTCGACTCCTATGTGCGATAATAGGCCTGCCGCGAGTTGCAATCTGTCGGACGCTGCACAATTCCGCCGAGGCGGGAACCTCGAGGGCCGCTCCGGGTTCTCATTTGACATCGCAGGCCTGCCACCGGGTCCCTGCGTAGGAAGACTATAGAGCGAATTCAAGATCATGGCGATACTGGAGATCCTCAAATTTCCTGACCCACGTCTCAGAAATCACGCCAAGCCGGTGGAAAAGGTGGATGACACCATCCGCAAGCTGGCCGACGACATGCTGGAGACCATGTACGATGCCCCCGGCATCGGCCTGGCGGCCACCCAGGTGGGCGTGGCGAAACAGCTCATCGTGGTGGACATCTCGGAGGAGAGGAACCAGCCGCTGGTGCTGATCAACCCCGAGGTGGTGGCGGCCGAGGGCGAGGAGGAGATGGAGGAGGGCTGCCTTTCGGTTCCGGGCTTCTACGAAAAGGTGAAGCGGGCCGAGAAGGTGAAGGTGAAGGCCCTCGACCGGCAAGGGGAGCCGGTGGAGCTGGAGCTGGACGGTCTGCTGGCGGTCTGCGTGCAGCACGAGATCGACCACCTTCATGGCAAGCTGTTCGTGGACTATCTCTCCCGGCTCAAGCGGGAGCGCATCCGCAAGAAGCTGGAAAAAGAGGCGCGGGCGGCGGCGCAGAAAAAAGCTCCCCGGCGCCAGGCACTCTGAGCCGGTTTCTATCCCATGGCCTCTTCTTTGCGCATCGTCTTCGCCGGCACGCCCGAATTCTCGGTGCCGCCGCTCCAATCCCTGCTCGACTCGGAACACCAGGTGGTGGCGGTCTACACCCAGCCGGACCGCCCCGCCGGACGGGGGCGCAAACTCACCCCCAGCCCGGTGAAACAGCTGGCCCAGGCCCACGATCTGCCGGTCTATCAGCCTCGCACCCTGCGGGACGCCCAGGCGGTGGCGGAGCTGCAGGCGCTGGCTCCGGATCTCATGGTGGTGGTGGCCTATGGCCTGATCCTGCCCCCGGAAGTGCTGGAGATACCCCGGCTGGGTTGCATCAACGTCCACGCCTCGCTGCTGCCCCGCTGGCGGGGCGCCGCTCCCATCCAGCGTGCCATCGAGGCCGGGGACCGGGAGACCGGGGTGAGCATCATGCGCATGGAGGAAGGGCTGGACACCGGCCCGGTCTACCTGCGCAAGCGCATCCCCATCGGCGAAGACGAGACGGCCGGCATGCTCCACGACCGGCTCGCCCGGCTGGGGGCGGAAGCGCTGCTGGAGGCGCTTCCCGGCATCGCTGATGGCACCCTGGAGCCGGAACCTCAGGAGGAGTCCGAGGCCACCTACGCGCCCAAGCTGGAAAAGCGGGAAGCGCTCATCGACTGGAGGGAGCCCGCCTGGCGCATCGCCCGACGGGTGCGCGCCTTCAACCCCTGGCCGGTGGCCCACACCCGCTACGAGAACGCCAACCTGCGCATCTGGGAGGCCCATCCCATTCCCGGGCTGGCCGCGGAGCCTGGCACCGTGATGTCGGCCACCCGGGAGGGGCTGGACGTGGCCACCGGGGAGGGGCTGCTGCGCGTCACCCGCTTGCAGATGCCCGGCAAGCGGGCCATGAGCGCGGCCGATTTCATCAACGCCCATCCCATCCAGGGCGTGGTGCTGGGCTGAAGCTCCCGCAGCATGAGCGATGCTCGATCCGCCAACGGGGCGGCCCTGCGGGCCACGGCGGCCCGTGTACTGGCCCGGGTGATGGAAGGTCGTTCCCTCTCGGACCTGCTGCCGGAGGCGCGCCGGGGGCTGATCTCCAGGGACCAGGCCCTGCTGGCGGAGCTCGTTCAGGGCACCTGCCGCTGGTTCCACCGGCTCGACTTTCTGGCCGACATGCTGCTCGAACGCCCTTTCAAGGCCCGGGACCGGGAGCTGCAAGCCCTGTTGCTGGTGGGGCTCTACCAGCTGACCTTCACCCGCATTCCACCCCATGCGGCGGTGAACGAGACCGCCCAGGCCACCCGCCGGTTGCATCGGCGCTGGGCCGCCGGCCTGGTGAACGCCGTGCTGCGCCGTTTCCAGCGAGAGCGGGCACGCCTGGAGGAGGCAGCGCTGCGCGAGCCGACGGCCCGCTACAGCCAGCCGGCCTGGTTCATCGAGGCGATGCAGCGCAGCTGGCCGGATCAGGCCGATGCCATCCTCAGTGGATTGCTGGAACGCCCACCTTTCATACTGCGGGTGGACCTGCAGCGCACCACCCGGGAGGAGCAGGCGGCGCGCCTGGCCCGGGTGGGCATTGCCTGCCGGCCGGTGCAGGGGGTGCCCTCCGCGCTGCGGCTCGACCGGGCCGTGCCGGTCTCACGCCTGCCCGGGTTCGACCAGGGGTTGGTGTCGGTGCAGGATGCCGGCGCCCAGCTGGCGGCGCCGTTGCTGGATCTGCGACCGGGAATGCGGGTGCTGGACGCCTGCGCCGCTCCCGGGGGCAAGACCGGTCATCTGCTGGAGCAGGCTCCCGACCTCTCTCTGGTGGCGGTGGATGCGGATCCCGTTCGGCTAGAGCGGGTGGAGGAGAACCTGGCGCGGCTGGGACGCAGCGCCGAGCTCTGGGTGGGGGACGCGGCCAATCCGGCACCCCCTTGGGGTGGGCGCCGCTATCACCGCATCCTGGCCGACGTGCCCTGCACCGCCACCGGCGTCATGCGGCGCCATCCCGATATCCGGCTGCTGCGCCGTCCGCAGGATCTGTCGGAGCTGGTGGAGCGGCAGCGCCGGATCCTGGATGCGCTCTGGCGGTTGCTGCTTCCAGGGGGTAAGCTGCTCTATGCCACCTGCTCGCTGTTGCCGGAAGAGAATGAAGCGCAGGTGAGTGCATTCCTGGCGCGCCAGCAGGATGCCCGCGCTCTGCCGCTCGTCGGCCCGCCGGGGCTGGCCACCGGGCACGGACTGCAACTGCTGCCGCTCACACGGGAGACGGATGGTTTCTATTACGCACTGCTGGAAAAGAAGGGTGGCTGAGCAGGTGTCTTTCCGGGGCTGGCTGTTGGCCCTGTTGCTTCTGCTGTGGTCCGGTGGCGTGCTGGCGGAAGGGATCACCTTCAGTGCGGTGAGCATCGCCGAGGAGAAGGGAGAGGTGGTGGCCGATCTGCTGCAGACCTACCGTCTCACCCCCACCATGGTGGAGGCGCTGGAGAACGGGGTGCCCCTCACCTTCGTCACCCAGGTCACCCTGGTTTCCGACGATGCCTGGCCCTGGCAGTCCCCACTGGTGGAGAAGCGCCTGCGCCGCACCCTGCGCTATCACCCTTTGGCCGGCAGCTACGAAGTGCAGGATTCGCTCAGTGGCAGGAGCCGTTTCTTTGCCACCCGCGAAGCGGCCCTGGTGGCGCTGGGAGACATCAAGGGTTGGCGCATTCTTTCCGCCTCGCGCCTGCAGCGGGGCAAGGCCTACCGGGTCACGGTGGAGAGCTGGCATGACATCGGCGCCCTGCCGCTGCCGCTGCGTCCCAAGGCCTATCTCTCCCCCGGCTGGCACCTGAGCAGCAAGACCTGGGAATGGCGTCTGGTGCCCTGAGATCCTGGCGTGTGGGCGCATGGGCAGTACTGCTGCTCATGCTGCTGTTGCTGTTCGCACTCCATTTCCTCAGCGGCGCGGTGCTCGGTTCCGAGGCGCTGAGCCGCTGGTTCATTCCCCTGCTGGTCTTCATCGGCACCGGTTTGCTGGTGCTCTCGACGGTGGTGGTCTGGAACCTGTTCCGGCTGCTGCGAGACTACTGGCGCAATCGGGCCGGGGCGCGGCTCATGGCGCGGCTGGTAGTGCTCTTCGTGGTGTTGGGCATAACTCCGGCGGGTATCGTCTACTACTACTCGCTGCAGTTCCTCATGCAGGGAATCGACAGCTGGTTCGATGTCCAGATCGACCGCGCCATGGAGGATTCGCTGGAGCTCAACCGCGCCACCCTCAATCTCACCAAGCGGCTGCTGCTGCGCTACACCGAGCAGATGCTGGAGAGCATCGACGACAGCTCCCGCACCGGCATGGCGCTCACCCTCAGCGACCTGCGCGCGCGCTCCGGCGCGCTGGAGCTGGCGCTGGCCACCGCCAAGGGCAGAATACTTGCCGCCGCCAACGCCGACCCCGAGGTGCTGGTGCCCACCGCCCCCGATCCGCTGATTCTGCAGCAGGTGGTGAACGGCGAGCCCTATGCCGGCTTCATGAACCAGGAGGAGACGGGGGAGCTGCGTATCCAGGTACTGGTGGCCGACCTCTCCCGGGGACTGGTGCTGCAGGCCATCTTTCCCACCTCGGAGCGGCTGGGAGAACTCAGCCGCAGCGTGCAGGAGGCCTATGTGGCCTATCGCGAGCGGGCCTACCTGCGCGGCTCCATCAAGTTCAGCTTCCTGCTGGCACTTTCCCTGGTGTTGCTGGTGAGCGTGGTGGCCGCCATCTGGGCCGCCTTCTACACCTCGCGGCGGCTGGTGGCCCCGATCCGCGCCATCGCCGAGGGGACCCGGGCTATCGCCGAGGGAGAGCTGGATGGCCAGATTCCGGTGCCCCGGTACCGTGACGAGCTGGGCTTCCTGGTGGCCTCCTTCAACACCATGACCCGGCGCCTGGCCCGGGCGCGGGACCTGGCGGAGAAGAGCAAGCGTCAGCTGGAATTCCAGCGCGCCTACCTGGAAGCGGTGCTGCACCACCTCTCCAGTGGAGTGATCGCCCTGGACACCGAAGGGCGGGTTCAGACCGCCAACCGCGCCGCCTCCCAGATTCTCGGCGTGGAGGTGCAGCGTTACGTGGGCCGGCCGCTGGCGGACCTGGCGCGGGATCACCCCGAGCTGGAGCCTTTCGTCAGGCGTCTGGCCTGTGAGCGTGATGGCAACGAAGGGGAGTGGCGCGGGGAGCTCCTGCTGGAGCGGCCGGAAGGACGTCAGTACCTGATGTGCGGCCGCACCCGGTTGCGCCAGGCCGGTTCCGGCAGCGCCATCGGCTGCGTGCTGGTGTTCGACGACGTCACCACCCTGGTGCAGGCGCAGCGGGACGCCGCCTGGAGCGAGGTGGCCCGCCGACTGGCCCATGAGATCAAGAATCCGCTCACTCCCATCCAGCTCTCCGCCGAGCGCCTGCGGCACAAGTACCTGGCGAAATTGCCGGAGGAGGAGCGCAAGGTATTGGACCGCTCCACCCGGACCATCATCGGCCAGGTGGAGGCGATGAAGGATATGGTGAACGCCTTTTCCGACTACGCCCGTCCTTCCCGGCTGGAGCCTCAGTCGGTGCCGTTGGACGACTTCCTGGGCGAGGTGCTGGCCCTGTGGGGCAATGCGGTGACCTTCGAGCCGGGTGCCGGAGGGTTGCGTATCGAAGCCGATCCGGTACGGCTCAGGCAGGTGGTGCACAACCTCATCAAGAACGCGCAGGAGGCGGTGGAGGGGCGGCCCGATGCGGAGATCCGGGTGGCCACACGGCCCTGGCGGCCGGAGGGCCAGGATCGCCTTTTCGTGGAGATCACATTCGAAGATAATGGGCCCGGTCTGCAGGAGGAGCAGGTGGGGCGCCTGTTCGAGCCCTATGTCACCACCAAGGAGCGGGGCACGGGACTGGGGCTGGCCATCGTGAAGAAGATCGTGGAAGAGCATGGCGGCTACATCCGGGCCGGCAACCGGCCCGGGGGCGGCGCGCGCATCACCGTCCGCCTGCCAGTGGCCCGGGACGGAGAGCGGGAGGGCAGCAGATGAGTTCACCTTACATCCTGGTGGTGGATGACGAGCCGGACATCCGTGAGCTGGTGCGGGACATCCTCGAGGACGAGGGGTACAGCGTGACCACCGCGGAGAACGGCGAAGCGGCCCGGGCCGCCCTGCGCGAACGGCGTCCCGACCTGATCCTGCTGGACATCTGGATGCCCGACATCGACGGCATCAGCCTGCTCAAGGAGTGGTCGGAGGGAGACGGCCTGCCCTGCCCGGTGATCATCATGTCCGGCCATGGCACGGTGGAGACCGCAGTGGAGGCCACCCGCCTGGGCGCCTACGACTTTCTCGAGAAACCCCTGTCGCTGGCCAAGCTGCTGCTCACCGTGGAGCGCGCCCTGGAGGCGGAACGCCTGGCGCAGGAGAACGTGGGGCTGCGCCGCCATGCCCAGCCGGTGGTGGAGCCGGTGGGACACAGCCAGGTGATGCAGCGGCTGCGGGAGCAGGTGAAGCGCATCGCCCAGCACGACACCTGGGTGCTCATCTCCGGGGAGCCCGGCAGTGGTCGGGAGACCTTCGCCCGTTACCTGCATGCCCACAGCAGCCGCCGGGAGCGCCCCTTCGTGGATGTGAGCGTGGGGGCCACACCCGAGGGCAACTTCGCGCTGGAGTTCTTCGGCAGCGAGCGGGACGGCAAGATCCACTACGGCCGGCTGGAGCAGGCCAATGGGGGCACTCTGTTCCTGGACGAGGTGGCCGACATGGATCTGGCCGCCCAGGCGCAGCTGGCCGGCGCCTTCGAGACCGGTGAGTTCCTGCGTGTCGGGGGCACCGAGCCGGTGAAGATCGACATCCGGGTGGTGGCGGCCACTCAGAAGGATCTGCGCGCCGAGGTGGATGCCGGCCGTTTTCGCGAGGACCTCTTCTATCACCTCAACGTGGTGCCGCTGGAGGTGCCGCCACTGCGCGAGCACCGCGAGGACGTGCCCGAGCTGCTCAACTTCTATGTCGACTATTTCGTCACCCACGAGAAGATGCCCTGGCGCCATTTCAGCGTGGCGGCGCAGAATTTTCTGCGCAACTACGACTGGCCGGGCAACATCCTGGAGCTGCGCAACCTGGTGCAGCGGTTGCTCATCCTCGGCGCCGGGGAGGAGATCTCTCTGGAGGACGTGCAGGCGGTGATGGGCAGCATGCGCCGCTCCGGCGTGCAGAGCGGGGTGCATGGCATCTCCTTCGACCAGCCCCTGCGCAAGGCGCGGGAGGATTTCGAGCGTGCCTACCTGGAGTACCAGCTGGACAAGTACGGCGGCAACGTCAGCCGCATGGCGCGCGAGGTGGGCATGGAGCGCACCCACCTGTATCGCAAGCTGCGCGGGGTGGGTATCGAGATCAAGGACCGGAGATGAAGATCATCATCCTGGGCGCCGGCCAGGTGGGCACCTCGGTGGCGGGCAACCTGGCCAGCGAGGCCAACGACATCACCGTGGTGGACCGGGATGCCGAGCTGCTGCAGAGTCTGCAGGACAAATACGATCTGCGCGCGGTGAAGGGCTATGCCGCCCATCCCGACGTGCTGGCCCAGGCCGGCTGCGACGATGCCGACATGCTCATCGCGGTCACCAACAACGACGAGACCAACATGGTGGCCTGCCAGGTGGCCTGGACCCTGTTCCACACCCCGCGCAAGATCGCCCGGGTGCGGGCTCCCGAGTACCACCGCCACCCGGCGTTGTTCAACCAGGGCGGGCTGCCCATCGACGTGCTCATCAGCCCGGAACAGCTGGTCACCGAGTACATCGAGCGGCTCATCCAGTACCCGGGGGCGCTGCAGGTGCTCGATTTCGCCGGCGGCCTGGTGCGGCTGGTGGGGTTGCGCGCCTATGCCGGCGGTCCCCTGGTGGGCAACCAGTTGCGGGAGCTCAACCAGCACCTGCACGGGGGCGAGGCGCGGGTGGCCGCCATCTACCGGGAAGGACAGGCGATCCACCCTGCGGGGGACACCGTGATCCAGTCGGGGGACGAGGTCTTCTTCATCGCCGCGGCGGACAACATTCCAGAAGTGATGGCCGAGCTGGGGCGCACCGACAAGCCCTACAAGCGGATCATCTTCGCCGGTGGCGGCAACATCGGTCGTCGGCTGGCGCTGCGGCTGGAGAAGGACTACCACGTCAAGATCTTCGAGCGGGACCCGGAGCGGGCGGCGGCGGTCTCGGAGGAGTTGCGCCGCACCATCGTGCTGGCGGCGGATGCTGCCGACGAGGACCTGCTGCAGGAGGAGGGGATCGAGGAGACCGATGTCTTCTGTGCCGTCACCAACGACGACGAGGCCAACATCCTCTCCGCCATGCTGGCCAAGCGGCTCGGGGCGCGCACCGTGATGGCACTGATCAACCGCACCTCCTATGTGGAGCTGGTGGAGGCGGGTCCCATCGACGTGGCCATCTCCCCGCAGCAGGCCACCATCGGTACCCTGCTCACCCATGTGCGGCGGGGCGACGTGGTGATGGTCCACTCCCTGCGGCGGGGGGCTGCCGAGGCCATCGAGGCCATTGCCCATGGCGACCGCCACTCCTCCAAGGTGGTGGGGCGCCGGGTGGAGGAGTTGAAACTGCCCAGGGGAGCCAGCATCGCCGCCATCGTGCGCGGTGAACAGGTGATCATCGCCCACCACGACACCGTCATCGAGTCGGAGGATCACGTGATCCTCTTCCTGGTGGACAAGCGCCGCATCGGCGAGGTGGAGAAACTGTTCCAGGTCGGCGTCACTTTCCTTTGAATGAAAGCCTGCCGCTCCGGTTGAACTTTTCTTCCGGGGTGGGGTCACACTGGTTGCGAGATCAACGGCCTCGCTGGTTTTCCGACCATTACGTTTACTCCCTTTGGTAATAGCTCGGCCGGCACACCCTGTGTGCCGGCCTTTTTTTCGGTATCATGGGCGCGGTTTTTTTCTGACCGGTGATATCGACATGAAAAACAGACACTTGCCCTTATCGATGTTGTTCCCCCTGGCCTTTGTGACAACGCCCGCCCTGGCGGGTGCGCAGGGGCCGAGTTCCGGCGACACGGCCTGGATCCTCACCGCCACCGCGCTGGTGCTGTTCATGACCCTGCCGGGTCTGGCGCTCTTCTACGGCGGCTTGGTGCGCAGCAAGAACGTGCTCTCGGTGATCATGCAGTGCTTCACCATCGCCGGCGTGGCCTCCATTCTCTGGCTGGTGGCGGGCTACAGCCTGGCCTTTGGCGAAGGCAACGCCTGGATCGGGGATCTGAGCAAAGCGATGCTGGCCGGAGTGGGTCGTGACACTTTGTCAGGGGGCATCCCCGAGTCGCTGTTCATGCTGTTCCAGATGACCTTCGCCATCATCACCCCGGCGCTGGTGGTGGGCGGCTATGCCGAACGCATGCGTTTTTCCGCCATGCTGTTGTTCAGCGCCCTCTGGCTGATGCTGGTCTATGTGCCGGTGGCTCACTGGGTCTGGGGGGGCGGCTGGCTGAGCCGGATGGGCCTCTACGATTTCGCCGGCGGCGTGGTGGTGCACATCACCGCCGGTGTGGCCGCGCTGGTGGCGGCGTTGGTGATGGGGCCCCGGCGCGGTTTCCCCACCACCCCCATGGTGCCTCACAACATGAC
This sequence comes from Sedimenticola sp., assembly GCA_026992075.1. Taxonomy (GTDB): domain Bacteria; phylum Pseudomonadota; class Gammaproteobacteria; order Chromatiales; family Chromatiaceae; genus Thiolapillus. The sequence continues at coordinate 14,034 of JALXAM010000067.1, forward strand.
CATGACCACCGCCGGTGCCGGCATGCTCTGGGTGGGGTGGTTCGGTTTCAACGGCGGCAGCGCCCTGGCCGCCGACGGCAATGCCGCCATGGCCATGCTCGCCACCCATATCGCCGCCGCCACCGGTGCCATGACCTGGATGGTGATCGAGTGGTTCCGTTTCGGCAAGCCCAGCGCACTGGGTGTGGTCACCGGCATGGTGGCGGGTCTGGGAACCATCACTCCCGCCTCCGGTTACGTGGGGCCGGGCGGTGCCCTGGTCATTGGCCTGCTGGCCGGTGCCATTTGCTTCAGCGCCACCATGTACCTCAAACGGGTATTGAAGATCGACGACTCCCTGGATGTCTTCCCGGTGCACGGCGTGGGAGGCATGCTGGGCACCCTGATGGCGGGGGTCTTCTCCGCCACCAGCCTGGGGGTGTTCAGCGGCTATGGCTTTGCCGATGGCATCACCAGCATGGCGGGCCAGCTCCAGGTGCAGTTCATCGGCGTGGTGGCGGCAGTCGGCTTCACCCTGGTGATGACCTGGCTGATCCTCAAGGTGGTGGCGCTGGTCACCGGCGGCCTGCGGGTGGACGACGAGCAGGAGCAGGAGGGGCTGGACATCAGCCTCCACGAAGAGCGGGGTTACGACAACCTTTGATCCGACTCCTGTTCCCCGACCACGAAAAAGCCCCGCGCCAGGCGGGGCTTTTTCGTGGGTCCCTCGTACCGATCAGGCCAACAGAGGCACCAGCAGCAGTGCCACGATGTTGATGATCTTGATCAGCGGGTTCACGGCCGGGCCGGCGGTGTCCTTGTAGGGGTCGCCCACGGTGTCGCCGGTGACCGCCGCCTTGTGGGCGTCGGAGCCCTTGCCGCCGAAGTTGCCATCTTCGATGTACTTCTTGGCGTTGTCCCAGGCGCCGCCACCGGTGGTCATGGAGATGGCCACGAACAGGCCGGTGACGATGGTGCCCAGCAGCACCCCGCCCAGCGCCTTGGGTCCCAGCAGCAGCCCCACCAGGATGGGCACCAGGATGGGCAGCAGCGAGGGGATCACCATCTCCTTGATGGCCGCCTTGGTGAGCATGTCCACCGCCTTGGAATAGTCGGGCTTCTGGGTGTGGTCCATGATGCCCGGCATCTCCCGGAACTGACGGCGCACCTCGTTGACGATGCCGCCGGCGGCGCGGCCCACCGCCTCCATGGCCATGGAGGCGAACAGGTAGGGCACCAGGCCGCCGATGAAGAGGCCGATGATCACCATATGATCGGAGAGATCGAAGGTGAGCCCTTTGATCCCTGCCGCTTCCAGGGTGTGGGTGTAGTCGGCGAACAGCACCAGCGCCGCCAGCCCGGCGGAGCCGATGGCATAACCCTTGGTCACTGCCTTGGTGGTGTTGCCCACCGCATCCAGCGGATCGGTGATGCCCCGGATCTTTTCGTCCAGTTCGGCCATCTCGGCGATGCCGCCGGCGTTGTCGGTGATGGGGCCGTAGGCGTCCAGCGCCACGATGATCCCGGTCATGGAGAGCATGGAGGTGGCGGCGATGGCGATGCCATAGAGGCCGGCCAGGTCATAGGCCGCCCAGATGGCGGCGCAGATGGAGATCACCGGAGCGGCGGTGGCCTTCATGGAGACCCCCAGGCCGGCGATGACGTTGGTGCCGTCGCCGGTGGTGGAGGCCTCTGCGATGTGGCGCACCGGTTTGAACTCGGTGGCGGTGTAATACTCGGTGATCACCACCATCAGCGCGGTGAGTACCAGGCCGATGAGGGCGCTGAGATAGAGGTTCATGCTGCTCACCGCCATGCCGCCGATGGTGATGCCGTCGCCGAACATCCAGGTGGTGGCCGGATAGAAGGCGATGGCGGAGATGACCCCGGCGGTGATCAGGCCGCGGTAGAGCGCGTTCATGATCTTGCCCCCTTCCCGGGCCTTGACGAAGAAGGTGCCGATGATGGAGGCGATGATGGAGATGCCGCCGAGGATCAGGGGATAGAGCACCGCCTGCGCCTGTCCCTCGCCCTGCACCATGAGACCACCCAGCAGCATGGTGGCCACCACGGTGACGGCGTAGGTCTCGAACAGGTCGGCAGCCATGCCGGCGCAGTCACCCACGTTGTCGCCCACGTTGTCGGCGATCACCGCCGGGTTGCGCGGGTCGTCCTCGGGGATGCCGGCCTCCACCTTGCCCACGATGTCGGCGCCCACGTCCGCTCCCTTGGTGAAGATGCCGCCGCCGAGACGGGCGAAGATGGAGATCAGCGAGCCCCCGAAGGCCAGTCCCACCAGGGGATGCAGGGGGTCCTCCACGCCCATGGCCAGCAGCGCGGCGTAGAAGCCGGCCACGCCCAGCAGGCCGAGCCCCACCACCAGCAGGCCGGTGATGGCGCCGCCGCGGAAGGCCACCTGCATGGCGGCGTTGAGCCCTTCGTGGGCCGCCTGGGCGGTGCGCACGTTGGCCCGCACCGAGATGTTCATGCCGATGTAGCCGGCCAGGCCGGAGAAGATGGCGCCGATGGCGAAGCCCACGGCGGTGGCCCAGCTCAGGAAAAAGCCGATGAGGAGGAAGAGCACCACGCCCACCAGGCCGATGGTGGTGTACTGGCGGTTGAGATAGGCGGCGGCGCCCGCCTGCACGGCAGCCGCGATCTCGTTCATTCGTTCATTGCCGGTAGGCTTGGCCAGTATCCATTTCATGGAGTACACGCCGTAGCCAACGGCCGCGAAGGCGCATAGCAGCGCAAATATCAGGCCCGTCGTCATAGCTGTCCTCTTGTCTCTTGTGGTTGATGGGTGGAAGGTGGGTTCTCCCGGCAGCAGCCTGCGAAAACGCAATGCGGGAGCGTGCCAAGGATGCTAATGAAAAGGCAGCCCCCAAGGAAATCAAAAGCATTGGGGGCAGAAATAAGGGAGGTCTATCTGAAACAGGCCGTCAGAAAAGCGGAATGATCCAGGTCAAAATGGTCCTGGAGACAAATTAGCGTATTATCAAATACTTGTATGGATCGAGGGCGATCGGATCGGTTTCCGGCTCAGTCGTTGAGCCACTGGGCCACCCGCTTGGCGAAATAGGTGAGCACGGCGTCGGCCCCCGCCCTTTTGATGCAGATCAAAGATTCCAGCACCACCGCCTTCTCGTCCAGCCAGCCGTTCTGTGCCGCCGCCATGTGCATGGCGTACTCCCCGCTCACCTGGTAGACGAAAGTGGGTACGCCGAACTGCTCCTTCACCCGGCGTACGATGTCCAGGTAGGGCATGCCGGGCTTCACCATCACCATGTCGGCCCCTTCGGAGAGGTCCAGGGCCACCTCGCGCAGCGCCTCGTCGCTGTTGGCCGGGTCCTGCTGGTAGGTGTACTTGTTTCCCTTGCCCAGATTGGCGGCCGAGCCCACGGCGTCGCGGAAGGGACCATAGTAGCTGGATGCGTACTTGGCCGAATAGGCCAGGATGCGGGTGTTGACGAAACCCTCGGATTCCAGCACGTCGCGGATCTCACCCACGCGGCCATCCATCATGTCGGAGGGCGCCACTATGTCGGCCCCCGCCTGGGCGTGGGAGAGGGCCTGCTTCACCAGCACCTCCACCGTCTCGTCGTTGAGCACGTAGCCGTTCTCGTCGATGAGGCCGTCCTGGCCGTGGGTGGTGAAGGGATCCAGCGCCACGTCGGTGATGACCCCGAGCTCTGGAACGGTGTCCTTGAGGGCGCGCACCGCACGCTGGGCCAGGCCGTCGGGGTTGTAGGCCTCTTCCGCCTGCTCGCTCTTGGCCTCGGGCGGGGTGACCGGAAACAGGGCCATGGCCGGCACCCCGAGGTGGACCAGCTGGCGCGCCTCCTCCACCAGCAGGTCGATGCTCATGCGCTCGATGCCGGGCATGGAGGGCACCGGTTCGCGCTCCCCCTTTCCCTCCAGGACGAAGACGGGATAGATGAGGTCGTCCGGGGTGAGCACCGTCTCGCGCATCAGCCGCCGGGAGAAATCGTCGCGGCGCATGCGGCGCATGCGGGTGAAGGGATAGCCGCCGAAGGCCTGGGTGTCGATGGTCATCTGGTGGTTCCTGCGTCCTGGAAGAGGGGTTGGCCGGTTTTTTCGATGGGCACGGCCTGGCGGCCTTTGCCCATCCTACGATGGGTGGGGAGCTAGTTTAACCACCCGTTCTGCCGGAAACAAACAGCTGAAACGGCTGCCCTGGTCCGGTTCGCTCTCGATCTCTATCCTGGCCTGGTGGCGCTTGAGCACGTGGCGTACGATGGAGAGCCCCAGGCCGGTGCCGCCCCGTTCCCGGGAGCGGCTCTTGTCCACCCGGTAGAAGCGTTCGGTGAGGCGCTCCAGGTGTTCCGGGGCGATCCCGGGCCCCTGGTCCTCCACCCGCAACCGGGCGCCCCCGCCGGGGAGTCCTTCCCAGGCCAGGGTCACGGGGGTTCCCGCCGGGGTGTGGATGATGGCGTTGAACAGCAGGTTGCCGAAGGCGCTGGCCAGCTCGCTTTCGCTGCCCAGCAGCCCCAGGTCCGGATCCAGCCGTAGCGTCAATGGGTGCGGGCCGTGGGTCTCGCACAGCTTTTCGGCATCCTCCGCCAGCCCCTGCAGCAGCCGGGCCACCGTCACCGGCTCCTGTTCCGGAGGCGACTGCTCCAGTTCCAGGCGCGAGAGCAGCAGCAGATCCTCCACCAGCCGCTCCATGCGCTGGGCCTGGCGCAGCGAGGCGCGGATCGCCTCCGCGGTGTGGTCCGGCAGCCGGTCGTCGGCCAGCATCTCCAGGTAGCCCTTCACCACGGTCAATGGCGTGCGCAGTTCGTGGGAGACGTTGGCGATGAAATCCCGGCGCATCGCCTGCACCCGCTGCAGCTCGGTGATGTCATGGGCGGTGAGCAGGAACTGCCCGTCGCCGAAGGGGAGCAGGCGCAGCTCCAGTTCCCGCAGGGGCGGCCCCTCCATGGTCACCTGCAGCGGTGCCTCGGGAGGGCCGTCCGCCAGCCAGCGCCGCACCCCCTTGCCCGCCAGCAGGCGGGTGAGGCGGGGATTGCGGCCCCGCTGGCCGGGTGCCAGTCCCAGCAGCCGGCGCGCGGCGGAATTGAACCAGAGGATCTGGTATTCGCCATCCAGGATGACGGCGGCGTCGGGCAGGGTTTCCAGGGTTTCATGGAAACGGTGCAGCAGCCGCCCCAGCCGCTTCTTGCGCTGCCGGGCACGCTGCCGGATGCGGGCGATGCGGTCGGCCGCCTCTCTCCAGACCCCGCGCAGTCGCTGCCGGTTGCGTTTCACCCCCAGCAGCCACTCCTCGAACAGCCAGAGCTGGCGCAGCTGCCACAGCAGATAGCCGCCCAGCCCCACCAGCAGCGCCAGCGCCCAGGCGCCGCTGATCCAGCCCAGCAGGATCGTTCCGGCGGCCACCAGGGCGAGGCGGATCAGCTCCTGGCGAAAGTGCTCATGCATGGTCCAGGCGGTAGCCGGCTCCCCGCAGGGTCTGTATCAACCCCTGGGCTCCGTGGGGCTCCAGTGCCTTGCGCAGGCGGCGGATGGCCACGTCCACGGTGCGCTCCTCGCGCGCCTCGTCAGGGGGCCAGGCGTAGTCCAGCAGCTGGGCCCGGGTGTAGACCCGGCCAGGGTGGGCGATGAGAAAGTGCAGCAACCGGTACTCGGTGGGGCCCAGCTGGAGCGGGTGGCCCCGGCACCAGGCGCGCCGGGTGGCCGGGTCCAGTTCCAGGCTGTCGAAGCGCAGCCGGCCCTGCTCGTCGGCGCCGGTGGCGCGGCGCAGCACCGCCCGGATGCGGGCCACCAGCTCGGCGGGGGAGAAGGGTTTGGTGAGGTAGTCGTCGGCCCCCGCCTCCAGACCGCGGACCTTCTGCTCCTCCTCGGCCAGGGCGGTGAGCATGATCACCGGCAGGTCCCGCAGCTCCGGGTTGCGCCGCAGCCGGCGCAGCAGCTCGATGCCGCTGCCGCCGGGCAGCATCCAGTCCAGCAGGATCAGGTCGGGCCGCCGGCTGGCCAGCAGCCGTTCCGCTTCGGCATTGTCGCCCGCCTCCAGCATGGTCATGCCCGCCCGCGACAGGGCGAAGCGGACCAGGTCGCGGATGGGCGCTTCGTCCTCGACGAAGAGGATGGTGGTCATCGGTGACGGATGTCCTCGCCGGTGATCAGGTAGACGACATGCTCGGCGATGTTCCGCACATGGCGCACACTGCGCTCCAGCGCGCGCAACACCAACACGAAGTTGGCCGCCTGGGCCACCGGCTGGCGGCTCTCGAAGGTGCATTCCATCAGATCCGCCAGCCGCCTGTCCAGCTCCGCCCGGGGCGACCCCTCGTCCCGGGCCAGGCTCAGCGCCTCGCGATAGTCGTAGTGTTCGAAGGCCTCCAGGGCCGACTCGAACAGGGGCATGAGCCGGGCCAGCAGCGCCCGCACCTCGGCGTGGGCCGGTGTACCCCCGCAGCCGGCCACGGCCTGCCGCTCCTGGAACAGGGCGGAGGCCATCTGGGCGGTCTCGTCCCCCAGCCGCTCCAGCTCGGTGACGATGCGCGAAGCGGCCACGATGTAGCGCAGGTCGCCGCCCACCGGGGAGCGGCGCGCCAGCAGGCGGATGATGAATTTGTCCACCTTCACCTCCTGCAGGTCGATGGGGCGGTCCCCCTCGATCACCTGGCGCGCCTGCTCGTCGTCCTCCTGCCCCAGGGCCTCCTGCAGCCTTTCCATCTGCTCCAGCACCATGGCGCCCATCTTGAGCACCCGTTTCTGCAGCTTGCGCATGTCCTTGTCGAAGCGCTTGAGAATGTGCCTGCCGGCTCGTTGCAACTGGGTCATGGGGCGTTCCTCAGCCGAAGCGGCCGGTGATGTAGGCCTCGGTCAGCTCATGGGAGGGGTTGGTGAAGATCTTGTCCGTCTTGTCCACCTCCACCAGCCGACCGAGATGAAAATAGGCGGTGCGCTGGGAGATCCGGGCCGCCTGCTGCATGGAGTGGGTCACCATGATGATGGTGTACTTGCGCCGCAGCTCGTCGATGAGCTCCTCCACCCGGGCGGTGGCGATGGGGTCCAGTGCCGAACAGGGCTCGTCCATGAGGATCACCTCGGGCTCGATGGCGATGGCGCGGGCGATGCACAGGCGCTGCTGCTGGCCGCCGGAGAGGCTGGTGCCGGGGGTCTGGAGACGGTCTTTCACTTCCTCCCAGAGCCCGGCCCGGGTGAGGGATCGTTCCACCAGCTCATCCAGCTCCGCCCTGCCCGCCGCCAGCCCGTGCAGCCGGGCGCCGTAGGCGACATTCTCGTAGATCGACTTGGGGAAAGGGTTGGGCTTCTGGAACACCATGCCCACCCGGGCGCGCAGCGGCACCACGTCCGTGCCGGGCGCGTAGATGTCCTCGCCGTCCAGCAGGATCTCCCCTTCCACCCGGCACTGTTCGATGGTGTCGTTCATGCGGTTGAGGCAGCGCAGGAAGGTGGACTTGCCGCAGCCGGAGGGACCGATGAAGGCGGTCACCTCGTTGCGGCCGATGTCCACCGAGACCTGGTGCAGGGCCTGCTTGTCGCCATAGAAGACGTCGACGTCGCGGGTGCGGATGGCCACCTTCTTCTCCAGGAAGGGGCGTCCCACCGTCTGCGGAGGCGTACTCTCCGCTGCCGCCCCATCCCGGTCGCCGGTTTCGGGGTCCACCGCGGAGAGGAAGCGGGCGTGCTGGCGGGGATCGTCCAGGGTGTCAGTCGTCGTCATCATCTTTCCTCACCATTTCCTTTCGAATCTGCGGCGCAGCCGGATGGCGGCCAGGTTCATCGCCACCAGGAAGGCCAGCAGCACCAGGATGGCGGCCGCGGTGCGCTCCAGGAAGGCCCGCTCCGGGCTGTCGGCCCAGAGATAGACCTGCACCGGCAACACCGTGGCCGGGTCCAGCACTCCTTGGGGCACGTCCACGATGAAGGCCACCATGCCGATCATCAGCAGTGGGGCGGTCTCTCCCAGCGCCTGGGCCATGCCGATGATGGTGCCGGTGAGCATTCCCGGCATGGCCAGCGGCAGCACGTGGTGGAACACCGTCTGCATCTTCGAGGCGCCCACCCCCAGCGCCGCCTCGCGGATGGAGGGGGGCACCGATTTGAGTGCCGCGCGGCCGGCGATGATGAGGGTGGGCAGGGTCATCAGGGTGAGCACCAGTCCCGCCACCAGCGGGGAGGAGCGCGGCAGGCCGAAGAAATTGATGAACACCGCCAGCCCCAGCAAGCCGAAGACGATGGAGGGCACCGCCGCCAGGTTGTTGATGTTCACCTCGATGAAATCGGTCCAGCGGTTCCTGGGGGCGAACTCCTCCAGGTAGATGGCGGCGGCGATGCCCAGCGGCAGGGAGAGTCCCAGGGTCACCAGGATGGTGTAGAAGGAGCCCATGAGCGCTCCCCGGATGCCGGCCAGCTCCGGTTCCCGGGAGTCCCCGTGGCGGAAGAAATCCAGGTTGAAGAAGCGCGCCAGCGCCCCCGCCTCGCGCAGTTGCGCCAGCCAGTGCTTCTGCTTTTCATCCAGCCGCGTACCCGCGGACCGCGGATGCTTGAACCAGAAGTCCACGTCGTCGTCGGCGGTGAACCAGGCGGTGACGGTCTGGCCGATGCGTTCGGGATGGCGCAGCACCAGCGCCTGCAGTTCGTAGGCCGCCCCGCTGCTCAGCAGCCGGTAGAGGCGGCGCTTGTCGCGGTGCTTGCGCACCCCGGGGAAACGGGTGCGCAGGGCCTGCTTGAGCAGCGCGCCGTAGTCGGCCTGGCGCAGCCGTTGTGGATCGCGGCTGCCGGCGGGGTCGATCTTCTGCGGATCCAGCGTCACCTGGAGCTGGATGCGGGTCTGCCAGAAGGCGTCCTGGGCCAGGGTGGCGATGCTGGCGAACATGAGGGCCAGGAAACCCAGTCCCAGCAGAATGGCCGCCAGCCCCAGCCGGCGCAGGCGTCGGTCACGGCGGTGACGCCTTGCCAGATTCCGCTGCACCGCCTCACGGATGGTGCGGTTCGTGCCCGGATTATTCATAGGCCTCGCGGTAGCGGCGCACCACGTAGAGGGCGAGCACGTTCAACGCCAGGGTGATCAGGAACAGCAGCAGGCCCAGGGCGAAGGCGGCCAGGGTCTTGGGGCTGTCGAACTCCTGGTCGCCCACCAGCAGGGTGACGATCTGCACCGTGAGGGTGGTCACCGACTCCAGGGGGTTTGCGGTGAGCCTGGCTCCCACCCCGGCGGCCATCACCACGATCATGGTCTCGCCGATGGCCCGGGAGGCGGCCAGCAGCACGCCGCCGACGATGCCCGGCAGGGCCGCCGGCAGCACCACCCGGGTGATGGTCTCCGCCCGGGTGGCGCCCAGAGCCAGGGAGCCGTCGCGCAGCGCGCGGGGCACCGCGTTGATCACGTCGTCCGAAAGGGAGGAGACGAAAGGGATGATCATGATCCCCATCACCAGGCCGGCCGCCAGGGCGCTCTCCGAAGAGACCTCCAGCCCCAGATGTTCTCCCGCGGCACGCACCAGGGGCGCCACCACCAGGGCGGCGAAGAAGCCGTAGACCACCGTGGGAATGCCGGCCAGGATCTCCAACAGGGGTTTCACCCAGGCGCGCACCCTGGAACCGGCGAACTCCGCCAGATAGATGGCGGACAGCAGCCCCACCGGCACCGCCACCAGCAGGGCGATGGCGGCGATAATCGCCGTTCCCGCCACCAGGGGAATCACGCCGAAGGCCCCGCTGGCGCCCACCTGGTCGGCGCGAATGGCGATCTGCGGGCTCCACTCCAGGCCGAACAGGAAATCGGCCAGGGGCACGCTCTGGAAGAAGCGCAGCGCCTCGAACAGCACCGACAGAACGATGCCCAGGGTGGTGAGGATGGCGATAGTGGCGCTCGCCAGCAGGCCCCAGCGAACCACCCGCTCCACCGCCGGCCGGGCCCGGTGGCCGGGATGGGTCCGTTTCAGCCCCAGCGCCATGCCGCCCAGTGCCAGCAGCAAGAGCGCCGTGGGCGGCAGCAGGCGGGAGATCCCCAGCAGCCGGCGGTAGTGCTCCGCCGCCTGTTGCAGCACCGGGTCTGCCACCCCCGAGGTGGCGTTGCCGGTGGCCAGGTTGCGGATGTCGTTCACCAGCAGGCTGAGCTGCGATTCCGGCAGGTTACGCAGCGATTCGGGCAGCGAGGCCAGAACCAGGCGGGTGATGACCGGCTCATCGAGGCCAAGCCAGAGCACCAGCAGCAGAAGCGCGGGCAGCCCGGTGAGCAGCGCCACGTAGTAGCCGTGGTAGCGGGGCAGGGAATGGAGCCGGCGCGGGTCGCCGGAGGCCATGCCGATCACCGCCCGCCGGCCCAGCCACCAGGCGGCCAGCGAAAGCATGAGCAGCAAGACGACGATCAGGGAGATGGACATGAAAAAAGCCTTCCGAGGGATCTGGCAGGATGTTGAAAAAGTCCATCCATGGACTTTTTCAACCACGGAAGCGGAAAACGCGGTTTCCCGCTTCCTTCATTTTCAATGGCTTACAGCCAATGAAAATGGCAGCACCTCCCTGTGCCCCACACAGGCTGTCGAAAAAACTGCATTTTCAACAGCCTGCTGGAAGACATTCTGGGCCGGAATTGTTACAGCTTTGTGACACCCGCTTCACCACTGCATGGGGCGCAGCTCCAGGGCATCCCGACGGTATCGCTGGCGCTCCTCCTCCGGCATGGGGATCAGCCCCTTGTCCACCAGGTAGCCCTCTTCCCCCCAGGCCTGCTCGCTGGTGAACTCCTGGAGATACTCGCGCATGCCGGGAATCTTGCCCACGTGGGCCTTCTTGACGTAGAAGAATAGCGGGCGGGAGACGGGATATTTTCCTTCGGCGATGAGCTCGAATTCCGGGGCCACGCCGTCCACCAGGGAGCCCTGCAGTTTGTCCTCGTTCTGTTCCAGGTAGCTGTAGCCGAAGATGCCCAATGCCCTGGGGTTGGCTGTCAGTTTCTGTACGATGAGGTTGTCGTTCTCCCCCGATTCGATGTAGGTCCCGTCCTCCCGGATGCCGTGGCAGATGGCCCGGTAGCGTTTTCCGTCCTTTTTCTTCAGCGCCGCGATCCAGGGAAAGGCTCTGCAGCCGCCCTCCATGGCCAGCTCCACGAAGGCGTCCCGGGTGCCGGAGGTGGGGGGCGGACCCATCACCTCGATGCGGTGGTCCGGCAAAGCCGGATCGATCTGGCTCCAGCGCTGGTAGGGGTTGGGAACCAGGCGCCCGCTGTCGGGTGCCTTGGGGTCCGGCACCTGCTTTGCCAGGGCCAGGAACAGGGTCTTGCGACTGAGATCGAAGCGGGGTGCCTTTCTCGAATTGGCGATGGCGATGCCGTCATAGCCGATCTTCATCTCCACGATCTCCTTCACCCCGTTGGCCTGGCAACGGTCGAACTCCGACCTCTTGATACGGCGCGAGGCGTTGGTGATGTCGGGGTGCCGCACTCCCAACCCTTCGCAGAAGAGCTTCATGCCCCCTCCGGAGCCGGTGGATTCGATCTTGGGCGTCTTGAACCTGGTGCGCTTGCCGAAATGTTCCGCCACCACGGTGGCGAAGGGGTAGACCGTGGAAGAGCCCACGACGTAGATGTAGTCCCGGGGAGCGGCCGATGCCGCGGTGCCGGCCAGCAGGCCCGACAGGGCCAGGATGACGAGTCTCTTCTTCATGTGCGTCGTTCCTCATCGGTTGATGACGGCGCACATTCTGGCGGGGGTTTGTTACCGGAGTGTGACAAAAAAGCCCTGCGCTGTGGCAGGGCAGGGTTCTTCATGAGTGGTGGGCCCTGTAGGACTTGAACCTACGACCAATCGATTATGAGTCGACTGCTCTGACCAACTGAGCTAAGGGCCCGGAGGAGGGGCCAGGCGCCCGCGGAGGGGCGCCCGCCGTTCAGTCGCCGTCGAGGAAGCTGCGCAGCTTTTCCGAGCGGGTGGGGTGGCGCAGCTTGCGCAGGGCCTTGGCCTCGATCTGACGGATGCGCTCGCGGGTGACGTCGAACTGTTTGCCCACCTCTTCCAGGGTGTGGTCGGTGTTCATGTCGATGCCGAAACGCATCCGTAGCACCTTGGCCTCCCGCGGGGTGAGCCCGGCGAGCATGTTCTGGGTGGACTCGCGCAGGTTCTCCATGGTGGCCGCCTCCACCGGCGAGATGGCGTTGGTGTCCTCGATGAAATCGCCCAGATGCGAATCCTCGTCGTCGCCGATGGGGGTCTCCATGGAGATGGGCTCCTTGGCGATCTTGAGCACCTTGCGCACCTTCTCTTCCGGCATCTCCATGCGCTCGGCAAGCTCTTCCGGGGTGGGCTCGCGCCCCTTCTCCTGGATCATCTGCCGGGAGATGCGGTTGAGCTTGTTGATGGTCTCGATCATGTGCACCGGGATGCGGATGGTGCGTGCCTGGTCGGCGATGGAGCGGGTGATGGCCTGCCGGATCCACCAGGTGGCGTAGGTGGAGAACTTGTAACCGCGCCGGTATTCGAACTTGTCCACCGCCTTCATCAGGCCGATGTTGCCCTCCTGGATCAGGTCCAGGAACTGCAGGCCCCGATTGGTGTATTTCTTGGCGATGGAGATCACCAGCCGCAGGTTGGCCTCCACCATCTCCTTCTTGGCCCGGCGCGCCTTGGCCTCACCGATGGACATCTTGCGGTTGATCTCCTTGATGTCGGCGATGCTCAGACCGCAGTCCTTTTCGATCTCGGCCAGCTTGCGCTGGGCACGAATGATCTCTTCCGACAGCTCCTTGAGCTTGTCGCGGTAGGCGCTCTTGCTCTTGCATTGCTCCTTCACCCATTCCAGGTTGGTCTCGTTCCTGGGGAAATTGGTGATGAAGTCCTTGCGCGGCATGCCGGCCTGGTCCACGCACAGCTCCAGGATGAGGCGCTCCTGCTCGCGGATCCTGTCGATGGTCTCGTGCAGGGTGCTGCCCAGCTTGGCGAACAGCTGCGGGTTGAGCTTGAGCTCGGCGAAGATGTTGGCGATCTTGGCGCTCATCTTCTGCGCCTTCTCGTCGTTACCGTGCTTCTCCAGATGGTTGCGCCAGCGTTTGTAGAGCCGGGTGAGTTCGGCGGTCTTGGCCTTCACCATCTCGGGGTCCGGGCCGCTGTCGCCGGCATCGTCGTCGCTCTTGGCCTCGGGGGCGGGCGGGGTGGTGATGTCCGGCTCGTCCAGGTCGATGAAGCCGGTGATGACGTCGGACAGGCGGGTCTCCTCCGCCTTCACGTCCGCCAGCTTCTGCACCAGGTGTTCCACCGCCGGGGGGAAGGTGGCCAGCGCCGCCGCCACCTGGTTGAGTCCGTCCTCGATGCGCTTGGCGATCTGCAGCTCTCCCTCCCGGGTGAGCAGTTCAACGGTGCCCATCTCGCGCATGTACATGCGCACCGGATCGGTGGTGCGTCCGAACTCGCTGTCCACCGAGGCGAGCGCCATCACCGCCGCCTCGGCGGTCTCCTCGTCGGTGGGAACCGCGTCCGCGGTGATGGTGGCCTCGTCCACGTCCGGTGCCGTTTCGTACACCGGGATGCCCACCTCGTTGATCATGCGGATGATGTCTTCGATCTGCTCCGAGTCGACGATGGTGTCGGGCAGGTGATCGTTCACCTCGGCATAGGTCAGGAAACCCTGCTCCTTGCCCTTGGTGATGAGATCCTTGATGCGGGACTGGGATTGTTGCTGATCCATAATCTCTGTCTTTATCATGGCTGTCGCGCGCAAAGGTAACGCGCCATTATAGCCGTTTTCCGATGCTACTGGAACAGGAAATCATTTCTTCAAAGAGTATAGTCGCCGCAACTCGGCCTTTTCCTCTTCCGTCATGTCGGAAGGGCGCAGCTTGTTGCGGGCCTTGCGGGCCCGGGCCTGCCGTGCTTCCGCCGCCAGTTTCTCCAGGCAACCCCTGAACTGATCGGCCTCGTCGTCGAAAACTATAAGAGGCGTGGCGGCCAGCCGGCCCAGGTGGCGACGCATGCGCTCGTCCTCGTGGTGCTCCACCAGCATGGCTGTGGTCAGGTGGGGGTTTTCGCGCAGGGTTTCAAGGAGTTGACGGAGCACCACGACGCCCGGGTTGTCCAGCGTCTGCCAGCCTTCCGGCAGTGACTCCAGCCGGGCCAGGGCGGGATACTGGAGCAACAGGGCGATGGCCCGATGCAATGGCTTCAGGGTGCCTGGTTGCCCCGGGTTCCGGTGAGCACGGTTCGGCGTCGTCTGCCGGGTTGGACGGGAAGCGGCAAGTTTGGTTCCCGCCAGCTCCGAGAGCCGGCGCTCCATCATCCGGCGAAACACTCCGGTGGGGAGTTTTTCGAGGTAGGGGGCGGCCAGGGTCACCAGCCGGGCACGGCCGTCCAGGGAGGTCATGTCCACCTCGCCGGCCAGCTGGCCGAAGAGAAAATCGGAGAGGGGGGTGGCCTGCTCCACCCGCTGCAGGAAGGCTTCGGCCCCTTCCTTGCGCACCTGGGTATCGGGATCCTCGCCCTCGGGCAGGAAAAGGAAGCGCGCCTGGCGGCCGTCTCGCAGCAATGGCAGTGTCGTTTCCAGCGCCTTCCAGGCCGCCTTGCGGCCGGCGTGGTCGCCGTCGAAGCAGAAGACCACTTCGGGGGTGGCCCGGAAGAGCTTCTCCAGGTGTTCCGGGGTGGTGGCGGTGCCCAGGGTGGCCACCGCGTTGCGGATGCCGAACTGGGCCAGCGCCACCACGTCCATGTAGCCCTCCACCACCAGCAGGCGGGGAATGGTCTTGAGCGCCTTGCGCGCCTCGTATAGGCCATAGAGCTCCCGTCCCTTGTGGAACACCGGGGTTTCGGGGGAGTTGAGATACTTGGGAGCGTCGTCGCCCAGCACGCGGCCACCGAAAGCCACCACCCGGCCCCGGGTGTCGCGGATGGGAAAGATGATGCGGTGGCGGAAGCGGTCGTAGCGCCGGCCGTTGCCCTCCGACAGCAACCCGGCTTGCAGCAGCAGGGCTTCTCTTTCGGGTGATCCCCCCAGGTTCTCCATCAGGTTGCGCCATCCGGGCGGCGCGTAGCCGAGGCCGAAGTCGCGTGCGATTTCGGCCGAGAGCCCCCGCTGTTTCAGGTAAGCGGTGGCTTCCGGAGCGGAGGGGTGGTGCGCCAGCTGGTCGCGGTACCAGGTGGCGGCCCGTTCCAGGATCTCGTAGAGCGGGCGGTGGTCGGGACCCTGCTCGAAGGCGATCTCCCTGGGCAGTTCCATGCCGACGCTGGCGGCCAGCTCCTCCACCGCCTCGGGAAAGCTGAGCCCGTCGTACTCCATGAGAAAACCGATGGCGCTGCCGTGGGCGCCGCAGCCGAAGCAGTGGTAGAACTGCTTGGCGGGACTGACGGTGAAGGAGGGGGTCTTCTCCTCGTGGAAGGGGCAGCGGGCCTTGTACTCGTGGCCGGCGCGCTGCAGGGGCACACGCTGGTTGACCACGTCCACCACGTCCACCCGTGCGAGGAGCTGGTCGATGAAGTCGGGGGGGATCTTTCCGGCCACGCGGAAAGTGTAGCAGCAGCGGGGTTCAGCCGGAGAGTTTCTGTTTGACCTTGGCGCTCACGGCGCCCATGTCGGCGCGGCCCTGGAGCTTGGGCTTGAGCTGTCCCATCACCTTGCCCATCTCCTTCATGGAGCTGGCGCCGGTGGCGGCGATGGCCTCGTCGATGAGGGCGTCGATCTCCGCCTCGCTAAGCGGCTGGGGCATGAATTCCTGGATGATGCCGATCTCGTACTCTTCCTGTTCCGCCAGCTCGTCGCGGCCAGCCTGGCGGTACTGGGCCACCGAGTCGCGGCGCTGTTTCACCATCTTGTCGAGGATGGCGACGATGCGGCTGTCGTCCAGATCGATGCGCTCGTCCACCTCCACCTGCTTGAGGGCGGCCAGGATCAGGCGGATGACACCCAGGCGCCGCTTGTCGCCGCCCTTCATGGCGGCCTTCATCTCCTGGGTGATGCGTTCCTTGAGCATGGGGTGGGGAATCGGGGAACCGGTATCAGTACTGGCGTTCGAACCTGCGGCTCTCGCGGGCCACCTTCTTCTGCCAGCGCTTCACGGCGGCAGCGGCCTTGCGCTTGCGCTCCCAGGTGGGCTTCTCGTAATACTCACGGCGGCGCACCTCGGCCAGGATGCCGGCCTTCTCCACGGTGCGCTTGAAACGCCGCATGGCGACTTCGAAGGGCTCGTTCTCTTTCACTCGTACGCTGGGCATTGCTTCCTCGATTCACATGGGTAAACTGGTCGGGCTTCGTCCTCCAGCCGGCGGGCGGAGGCAGTAAGGCGCGGGATTCTAGCGGCTTCGGGGGCGTTTTGCAAAAGGAAACCACAGAGAAGGTTGGAATCTCATCTGCGAGCTGGCGCGTGGGAGCGGCGTCCCCGCCGCGAACCCAAAACGCGGGTCGGGTTGTTCGGCGCGGGGACGCGCCTCCTACCAAAGCGTTTCGATCCGGCCGACCGGATGCTCTGTGGTTCAGCCTGGAACATGATCCAGTAGGTCGGGCTTCAGCCCGACAACCTGAACGCTTTCCCAGGGCTGGTGGGCAACCTTTCATGGCGGGGACGCCGTGAATACATCCCTGTAGGCTTTGCGGCAGCATCCCTGCTGCCGAAACCCCGCCATGAAAGGTTGCCCACCAGCCTTCCAGCATAATCACGCGATTCGTCGGGCTGAAGCCCGACCTACCGGAAAAAGAGGCATGTTTGCTGGTGAACCCGGGACCTCCTGACTTGATTCTGGGTATAGAGAGCTCCTGCGACGAAACGGGCGTGGCGCTCTACTCGGGCTCGCGGGGGCTGCTGGCCCACCGCCTCCACTCCCAGGTAAAGCTCCATGCCGAGTATGGCGGAGTGGTACCGGAGCTGGCCTCGCGGGACCACATCCGTCGCCTGGCGCCGCTGGTGAAAACGGTACTCGAAGAAGCGGGTGTCGGCGGCGAAGCGGTGGAGGGGGTGGCCTACACCGCCGGGCCGGGACTGGTGGGGGCGCTGCTCACCGGCGCGGGTTTCGGGCGCAGCCTGGCCTGGGCCTGGCAGGTGCCGGCGGTGGCGGTGCACCACATGGAGGGACACCTGCTGGCACCCATGCTGGAGCCCAACCCGCCCGCCTTTCCCTTCGTCGCCCTGCTGGTCTCCGGCGGGCACACCCTGCTGGTGCAGGTGGAGGGGGTGGGACGCTACCGGCTGCTGGGCCAGTCGCTGGACGATGCCGCCGGTGAAGCCTTCGACAAGACCGCCAAACTGCTGGGGCTGGGTTATCCCGGCGGGCCGGCGGTGGCAATGTTGGCGGAACGGGGCGACCCCCGGCGTTTCCGCTTCCCCCGCCCCATGACCGACCGCCCGGGATTGGATTTCAGCTTTTCCGGGCTCAAGACCTTTACCCTCACCACCCTGCGCGAGGAGGCGCGTGGCCTGGGGGGTGAAGCGCTGGAACAGCTGAAGGCCGACATCGCCCGCGCCTTCGAGGAGGCGGTGGTGGACACCCTGGTGATCAAATGCCGCCGGGCAGTGGAGCAGACCGGCATCCGTACCCTGGTGCTGGCCGGGGGAGTGGCGGCCAACCGCAGGCTGCGCCGCCGCATGGACGCCATGATGGAGAAGACCGGTGGAGAGACCTTCTACCCGAGGCTGGAGTTCTGCACCGACAACGGCGCCATGATCGCCTACGCCGGCTGGCAGCGGCTGCGCGCCGGGGAGCGGGTGGGGCCAGCATTCGACGCCCGTCCGCGCTGGTCGCTCATGGAGCTGGAGCCGCCCGGGCAGGCTGGGTGAAACGGGTCTGGATCCCGGACGACTCGGTTCGGGCATGACAGCAGGTCGGACTTCAGCTCGACAACCGCAACGCTTTCGGGGCGCCGCCGCCCCGGTGTTCGTAACGGGAACGCCGTGAATACTTTTGCGCTACGCTTCCTGCTTTGCGCAAAAGCTCAGCCCCGCCATCCGTGGCGGGGCGTTCAGCGGGCTTCCTTCACCCACTGGGCGAAGGGTCCCGCCTCACCCCTGTAGGCTCCGCCTCGGCTTTGCGACTGCGCAATCCGCGCTTCGCCGCAAAGCCCAGCCTCGCCATCCTTGGCGAGGCTTTCGCCGGCTGCGAAAATCCACCGGACTTTCGGTCCGGCTCACCCCTGCCTCGGAGGTCCCGCTACGAACACCGGGACGTCGGCTTTTGAACGGATTGGGAGAGTTCTCAGGCTGAAGCCCGACCCGCGGACACCGGCTTTCCAGAAATTGGGATGGCTGTCCCTGTCAGTTCCCCGTACCGATCTTCTTTTCTTTTCCTTCCAGCAGGTTGCGGATGTTGCTGCGGTGGCGCCAGTAGAGCAGCACGGTGATGGCCGCCTGCATCAGCACCAGGTTCCGGTCGGGCCACACCAGCCAGACGAAGAGAGGCGCGAGTGCCATGGAGACCAGCGCCGCCAGGGAGGAGATCTTGCCGATCTTGGCCACCAGCAGCCAGGTGAGCGCCACCGACAGGCCGATGAGCCAGTGCAACCCGAACTGCACCCCCAGTGCCGTGGCCACCCCCTTGCCGCCCTGGAAGCCGAAGAAGAGGGGGTAGAGGTGGCCCAGGAAGGCGGCCAGGCCGATGAGCGCCAGCACCTGTGGGGGCATGCCCAATGCGTGGGCCACCAGCATGGGAACCAGCCCCTTGGCCGCGTCGCCCAACAGGGTGATGGCGGCCGCCTTCCTGCCGCCGATGCGCAGCATGTTGGTGGCGCCGGGGTTGCGCGAGCCCTGGGTGCGGGGGTCCGGCAGTCCCATGGCGCGGGCCACCAGGATGGCGCTGGAGACCGAGCCCAGCAGGTAGGCGCCGATGACGACGAGGTAAGGCAGCATGGAACGGGTCGAAAGGGCGGGAATGGCGGTATAGTACGCGAATTCTTTCTCTTCGCTCCAGGGGTGCGCTTTGGATATCGTCTTTCTCCGCCGCCTGCGACTCGACGTGCTGGTGGGGGTCTATGAACAGGAACGGCAGGCGCCCCAGCCGGTCTATCTCGACCTGGAGATGGCCGCCGACGTGAAACGGGCCGCCGCCTCCGACCAGCTGGCCGATGCCCTGGATTACGCCGCGGTGGCCGAGGCGCTGGCCGAGTATGCCGCTGGAACCGGTTTCCGGCTCGTCGAGAGCCTGGCCGAGGGGTGCGCCGAGCTGGTGTTGCGGCGCTTCCCGGTGCGCTGGCTGCGGCTCACCCTCCACAAGCCGGGCGCCCTGGAGACGGCCGAGAGCGCCGGTCTGGTGATCGAGCGCGGGCGTCGCAGCCAATGACCCGCGCCTGGATCTCCATCGGCAGCAACATCGAGCCCGAGGCCAATCTGCGGGCCGCCCTGGCGCTGTTGGAAGAACGTTTCGGGCCGTTGGTGGCCTCTCCCGTCTACCGTACCCCCGCGGAGGGTTTCCAGGGGGCGGATTTTCTCAACCTGGTGGTGGGCATCGACACCGACGAGCCGCCCGAGATGGTGCGTGCCGCCCTCCGCGCCATCGAGGATGCTCAGGGACGGGTGCGCGGCGCGGAGAAGTTCAGCTCCCGCACCCTGGACCTGGATCTGCTCACCTGGGGCGACCGGGTGGCGCCGGAGCTCGGGATTCCCCGTGACGAGATCCTGGAGTACGCCTTCGTGCTGCGTCCCCTGGCCGACGTCGCCCCCGCCGAGCGCCATCCCGTGGTGGGACGGACCTATGCCGAGCTGTGGGAGGCGTTTCAGCCCAAGGGGTGGATGGAGAGAGCGACCATAGGCCAGGGGTAGGTCGGGCAAAGGCGCGTAGCGCCGTGCCCGACATTCATCCGCCACTTTGTCGGGCACGCTTCGCTTTGCCCAACCTACTGCTGAATACTGCGTCCCCCATCCACGGCGATGATCTGGCCAGTGACATAGTCGGTGGTGGCGAGAAAGAGCACCGTTCTGGCGATCTGCTCCGGGGCGCCGGCGCGGCGCAGTGGGATGCGGGGCAGGGCGTGGGCCTTGGATTGTTCGCCTTCCGCCCCTTCCGGCCAGAGGATGGCGCCTGGGGCGACGCCGTTCACCCGCACCTCGGGGGCCAGCTCTAGCGCCAGCGCCTTCACCATCATGGCATTGGCCGCCTTGGCCATGCTGTAGACCGGGTAGCCGGGGTTGGGGCGCTCGGCGTGGATGTCCACCATGTTAATGATGCAGCCACGGTTCTCCCGCAGGGCGGGCGCTGCCTCGCGCGAGAGAAAGAAGGGCGCCTTGGCGTTGACGCCGAAGAGACTCTCCCACTGCGCTTCGGTCACCGATTCCAAGGGCGTTGGAAAGTAGTTGGAGGCGTTGTTGAGCAGGATGTCGAGGCGGCCGGTGGCCTCCAGGGCGCGGGCCACCAGGCGGGGCAGGGCGCCGAAATCGAGCAGATCGCCCTGCAGCAGGGTCACCGACCCGGGGCGCCGCGCCTCCAGCTCCCCGGCCAGGATGCGGGCGGCTTCGGAGGAGTTGCGGTAGTGGATCACCACATGGGCGCCGGCGGCGTGGAGGAAGCGGGCGCTCATGGCGCCCAGGCGGGCGGCGCCGCCGGTGACCAGGGCGGTCTTTCCTTCCAGGGGTTGGGGGTCGAGCATGGTGTTAAGATGGCTTTCCGGTTTCGATCAGTGCCATGGTAGCACCCTCCCATCCTTGGACGAGCTCTCCCTGACTCCTGAGCAACGGGCGCAACAGCGCGAGATGTTGGCGCGGCTACGGGCCGAGATCGAGACTGCCGGGGGCGCCATCCCTTTCCGCCGCTTCATGGAGCTGGCGCTCTACGCGCCGGGGCTGGGTTATTACGTGGCCGGTGCCAGCAAGTTCGGCGCGGCGGGCGACTTCGTCACCGCGCCGGAGATCTCGCCGCTGTTCGGGCGCCTGCTGGCGGCGCCCTGCGCCCAGGTGCTGGAGCGGCTCGGCGGCGGCGATCTGCTGGAGTTCGGCGCCGGCACCGGCGCCATGGCGGTCCAGGTGCTCTCCCGGCTGGAGGAGCTGGGCCGACTGCCTGACCATTATTTCATCCTGGAGGTGAGCCCCGAACTGCGCCAGCGCCAGGCACGGACGTTGGAGGCGCAGGTGCCGCACCTGGCTTCCCGGGTCGAATGGCTGGAGGGGCTGCCCCACGATTTCTCCGGGGTGATGCTGGCCAACGAGGTGCTCGACGCCATGCCGGTGGAGCGTTTCCGCAAGGGTGACACCGGCGTGGAGCGGCAATGGGTGGCCTGGGAAGAGAAGCGCCTGCTGGCGCAGTGGCGTGATGCCGAGGGGGAGCTCGCCGCGGCGTTGGCCGCCATCGAGGCGGAGGTGGGCGAACTGCCGCCCGGCTACCGGTCGGAGCTCAATCCCAGCCTGGCGCCCTGGCTGACGGCGGTGGCGGAGAGCCTGCGGCAGGGTCTGCTGCTGCTCATCGATTACGGCTATCCCCGCCGCGAGTATTACCATCCACAGCGTCACATGGGCACCCTGCGGTGCCACTTCCGCCATCATGCCCACGACGATCCGCTGCTGCTGCCCGGCCTGCAGGACATCACCGCCCACGTGGACTTCACCGCGGTGGCCGAGGGGGGGCGCCAGGCCGGCCTGGAGCGCCTGGGCTACGCCACCCAGGCCCGGTTCCTGCTGGGATGCGGTCTCGACCGGCTGCTGGCCGAATCCGACCCGCTGCAGGTGGCGGACCACCTGACGCTGGTGCAAGGGGTGAAGCAGCTGGTCTCCCCCACCGGCATGGGGGAGCAGTTCAAGGTGATGGCGCTCGGCAAGGGTGTCGAGGGGGAACTGGCGGGGTTCGGTGGGTTCTGACCACCGTTACACGGGCACGTGGCAACATGATCCCGGATCACGAAAACACGCCGCCTGTAGGTCGGACTTCAGTCCGACAACTGGCTGTTTCGCCGTCGGGCTGAAGCCCGACCTACATTCGGGTCTGGGGCGGGGAATCAGTCAGGCTCCGGCGTCCGTGCCACCGCCCAGATCTCCACCTTTTCCACTCCGGCCTGTTTCAGGGCGCGGGCCACCTCGGTGGCGGTGGCGCCGGTGGTGACCACGTCGTCCACCACCGCCACGTGCCGGTAGTCCACCGCCGCCAGGTATTGAAAGGCGCCGCGCAGGTTGGCCAGCCGCTGGCGACGGTCGAGGTCGTGCTGCGCCGCGGTGGGTCGCCGTTTGCGCAGCAGCCGGGTGGACCAGGGGATGTTCAGGGTTCGGGAGAGGGTGTAGGCGATCTCCGCGGCCTGGTTGAAACCCCGCGTCTTCAGCTGTTGCGCATGCAGGGGAACCGGAAGGAGCAGCTGGGGGCGGCCGGGTTCCGCCGCCAGCTCCTCGGCCAGCAGCAGCCCCAGGGTGCGCCCGGCGGCCAGCTTGCGATGGAACTTGAGCTGCCGGATGAGTTCGGCGATCGGTCCCTCGTAGCGCCAGGGCGCCACGATGCGATGGAAGGGTGGCCGGTTCCGGCTGCATCGGCCGCAGAGGGAGCCGGCGGGCGTTCCCTCGGGCAGTGGCAGGGCGCAGCAGCCACAGGCGGAGCGGTTACGGGGCAATGCCTCCCGGCAAGAGGAGCAGAGGTCCAGCGCTCCACTGCCTGCCGATTCGCAGAGCAGGCAGGCGGGGGGCAGGAAGATTTGCTGCAGTTTCCGGGAAAGGTCGTTAACCATGTCGCCTCCGTGCGGTTGACAGGAAAGTATCCTTCTCTAACATGGATCGGCCTTCATTCTAGCGGATATCTGTCCCATGAACCCCCAAATCCGTCACGACTGGGAGACCGGGGAGGTGCTTGCGCTCTTCCAGCAGCCCTTCAACGATCTCCTGTTCCAGGCCCACAGCGTTCATCGTGCCCATTTCGATCCCAACCGGGTGCAGGCCAGCACTCTGCTCTCCATCAAGACCGGCGCCTGTCCCGAGGACTGCGGCTACTGTTCCCAGAGCGCCCACCACGAGACCCGGCTGGAGCGGGAACGGCTGCTGCCCCTGGAGGAGGTGCTGGAGGCGGCGCGGCGCGCGAAGGAACAGGGCGCCACACGCTTCTGCATGGGGGCCGCCTGGCGCAACCCCACCGACACCAACCTGGCGCGGGTGATCGAGATGGTGCGGGGGGTCAAGGACCTGGGACTGGAGACCTGCGTCACCCTGGGAATGCTAACCGAAGAGCAGGCGCAGCGGCTCAAGGCGGCTGGGCTGGACTACTACAACCACAACCTCGACACCTCCCCCGAGTTCTACGGCAAGGTGATCACCACCCGCACCTACCGCGACCGTCTCGACACCCTCGACCATGTGCGCCGGGCGGGGCTCAAGATCTGTTCCGGCGGCATCCTCGGCATGGGCGAGAGCCGCGCCGACCGCGCCTCCATGCTCTGCCAGCTGGCCAACCTGCCCGAGCACCCCGAGTCGGTGCCCATCAACCTGCTGGTGCAGGTGGAGGGGACGCCCCTGCACGGCGTGGAGAAACTCGATCCCCTGGAGTTCGTGCGTACCATCGCCGTGGCCCGCATCATGATGCCCGCCTCCTGGGTGCGCCTCTCCGCCGGCCGCCAGGAGATGAGCGACGAGATGCAGGCCCTCTGCTTCTTCGCCGGCGCCAACTCCCTCTTCTACGGCGAGCGGCTGCTCACCACCGACAATGCCGGCACCGACCGCGATCTCGATCTCTTCCAGCGGCTGGGGTTACAGATGGAGCAGCAGGTCCAGACCGAAAAACCGCCACAGGGGCGGGCCTGTCATCGGGCATGATTTGGCGCGCAGCGCTCTTCGTCCCCCTCTCCCGCTTGCGGGAGAGGGTCAGGGGTGAGGGTGATTGGTCCGGGTGTGGTTGTTATGGTGTTCGACCCCCTCACCCCCAGCCCCTCTCCCGGAGGGAGAGGGGCTGGGGGTGAGGGGGT
>JALXAM010000068.1 GCA_026992075.1 Sedimenticola sp.
GCAATTTTTCTCCACGCAAACCGAAAACGCGGTTTCCGGTTTGCTTCATTTTCAATCACTTGCGTGATTGAAAATGGCGGGACTTCCATATCCCGCACGGGCACCTCGAATTTTTCGAGGTGCCCTATTGTTTGGCTGAAGGGGGGTTATCGGGCCATCTCGTAGGTTGCCCTCGCAGGCGAGGTGATGCGGCCCTGGCGCTTGAGATAGGCCAGCGTCTGCGGCAGATTGCCCACGGTGATCCCTTTTTCCGATAGCTGCTTCTTCAGCTCGGTGGTGGTGATGCGGCCCGCCTTGGAGATTATCTCGATCACGGCTTCGGTGGTGCTGCTGCGCCCTTTACCCCCTCTTCTGGAAACGCCTTTTCCTTGCAGCCTGGCGATCTCGTTGTCGATGGCGGCCAGCTCCTTGCGATGCTTGGCCAGCAACGCGCGACGCTGGGCCCGGAGCTCCTTGAGTTTTTCTTTTCTCGCCTCTTCCTGTTGGCGCTGCTCTTCTTCTTTCCTCTGCTTGGCCAATTCAAACAATTCCTCGGATGAAAGTTCCTCGATGGATGCAGTGGGCACGGGTTTCTTTTTTGCCATTTTTGTCCTCTATGTTTGTCAAAAATTGGAAAGGGAATGCTCGTCGTGCTTTCAATTCCAACCATCCATGTATATAGCACACGGGGGAAATATAAGAAAAAAGTTTGTAAATGGCAAATTGATTGACTCAAGGAAATATGAAGTTTATCGAAGCAGATCGTTCTTCTCCGATCCAAGTAGGAGGCAAAGTTCTTGTCAATAACTGGCTATTGGCAAGAACTTCAACACGGCAATCGGGCCGGAGGGGTGCAAGGTGCGAGTTCATGGATTGGATCGGAGGTTCCTTTGATTTAAGGGGATCTTGAAAAATTGCCGTCCAGGCAATTTTTCTCCACGCAAACCGAAAACGCGGTTTCCGGTTTGCTTCATTTTCAATCACTTGCGTGATTGAAAATGGCGGGACTTCCATATCCCGCACGGGCACCTCGAATTTTTCGAGGTGCCCTTAACCCCGGGTTAGGAAAATTGTGCCTCTCCGGTTCGAATACAATTATGAAATTCTTGCCGATGGCTGGTTATCGGCAAGAACTTCGACCCGGTGAACGGGTCGGGGGGATGGAAAAAGCGAACTCATCGAACAATCCAGGGAAAAAAGGGTTTACCGGTTTCTCAGATAATCGATCACCGATTGCATATCACCGCTAAAACAGATTCGCTCCCTTTTCTGTTCCAGTTGATAGTCGTACATGGGATCGTAATATTCGGTCAACAGCCGGGAGATCCAGCCGGCATGTGCCTCCGGGGAAGCTCCTTTCTCCATGGCCTCGATGGCTGCGTCGAGCTCGGAAGCCATTTCCCGATAGCGCAGGCCGCCCAGACGGCGGGAGATGCGTTGCAGGCTGTTTTTCGCATAGTCCGCCCAGCGTACGAATCCCTCTTCCTCTCCATGTTCCTCCTGGTACTCCTGTAACGCTTGGATCACATATTCCCGTATGGAATTTTGGATGCGTTCCTCCAAAGTGGCTTCCAGGATCACCACCGGGCTTTGCGACATGCGTTCATAGAGAGACGGTGGAAGATGACGTGAACCGATGGCCTTGCTTTCATCTTCCAGGATCACCGTTTTCCCCTTGCGGGCCAGGTGACGCAGCAGGGCGATGGAGAGGCGGTTTTCGAAATCGACCTGTGTGGGCTGGGGCGTGGCGTGGCGGCCAAAGGCGGAACCCCGGTGCCAGGCCAAGCCCTCCAGGTCGATGCTGTTATCCAGCTTGTTGATGAGAATGGTCTTGCCCACGCCGGTGCGGCCACCCACGATGAGGGGCTGGATGCGCTCGACCGAACGCTCCAGCTCCTCGATGAGGAAACGGCGCAGGGCCTTGTAACCCCCCTTGACCCGGGGATAGGCGATGCCGGTGGCCTCCAGGATCCACTGCTGCACGATCTTCGAGCGCATGCCGCCGCGAAAACAGTAGAGCACCCCCTCGGGATGGGCGCGGACGAACTCGGCCCACCGGGCGGTGCGCTCGGCGCGAGGCACCCCGTCCACCAGCTCGCGGCCCAGTTCCACCGCCGCCTCCTGTCCCCCCTCTTTGTAACGAATACCGATGAGATGGCGCTCCTCGTCGGTGAGGAGGGGCAGGTTGGTGGCCCGGGGAAAGGCGCCGGCGGCGAACTCCACCGGCGCGCGCACGTCCAGCAGGGGCCGCTCCTCGAGGAAGAGGCGGGCGTAGTCGTCGATTTCGGGTAGCTCCATCATTTCACCTGGATGCGAGGGCCACCTTCCCAGAGCTTGAGCCGGCCCAGGGGTGCCAGTTCGAGGCCGTGGGCGCGCACCACTTCCTGGAAGTCCCCCTCGGTCTCGGGGCGTACCGCCACCAGCAGGCCACCGGAGGTCTGGGGGTCGCACAGCAGCTTGCGTCGGGTTTCGTCCAGGGGCGCCACCTGGTCGCTGTAGCTGGCGTAGTTGCGCTCGGCGCCGCCGGGCGAACAGCCCATGGCCAGGTACTCTTTCACCCGGGGCAGGAAGGGCACCCGGTCGAATTCGACCTCGGCCGCCAGATCGCTGCCGCGGCAGATCTCCAGCAGGTGGCCCAGCAGGCCGAAACCGGTGACGTCGGTCATGGCGGTGACCCCCTCCAGCCGCGCCAGTTCGGCGCCGATGCGGTTGAGGCGGCACATGGTGTCAGGAGCGATACGCTCGTGCTCCGGGGCCAGCTTCTTCTGCTTCTGGGCGGTGGTGAGGATGCCGATGCCCAGGGGCTTGGTGAGGTAGAGTAGGCAGCCAGCCTCGGCGCTGTCGTTGCGCTTGAGGTGGCGGTTCTCCACCGTGCCGGTCACCGCCAGGCCGAAGATGGGCTCGGGGGCATCGATGGAGTGGCCGCCGGCCAGGGGGATGCCGGCTTCACGGCAGGTGTGGCGGCCGCCGTCGATCACCTGTTGCGCCACCTCGGGGCCCAGCTTGTCGATGGGCCAGCCGAAGATGGCGATGGCCATGAGCGGACTGCCGCCCATGGCGTAGATGTCGCTGATGGCGTTGGTGGCGGCGATGCGGCCGAACTCGAAAGGGTCGTCCACGATGGGCATGAAGAAGTCGGTGGTGGAGATCACCGAGCGCCCGTCCCCCAGGTCATAGACGGCGGCGTCATCCCGGCTGTCGTTCCCCACCAGCAGCTTGGGATCCTCCGGCATGCCGATGGCGCCCTCGAGGATCTCGTCCAGCAGTCGCGGCGCGATCTTGCATCCACAGCCCGATCCGTGGCTGTATTCGGTGAGTCGTATACGGGTCATTTCGATCGGGAGGTCTGTTCCGTGAAAAACTATCTAATATAACATCGCCTGATTCATGCTTCAGTACAAACAACGGGCGCCTTCCCGAGGCAGGTGGGGAGCTTCTGTTGGCGAGGTTTCGATAGCAGGGGTAGGATGGGCAAAGGCCGACAGGCCGTGCCCATCAATCTGCGGTGGGCACGCGATGCTTTGCCCACCCTACGATGATCGGCTAAGCCGACCTATTGTATTCTGATACAGATTATGTAACTCGACTTCGAGAAATATTCCTTTGTTTTCCCTGTACCCTGTGCCTCTGTGACAGATCTCTCCAGACGTTTCGGCGGCATCGCCCGGCTCTACGGTGCCGAGGCCCTGGCGCGTTTTCAGCAGGCGCGGGTCTGCGTCATCGGCATCGGTGGCGTCGGCTCCTGGGTGGTGGAGGCCTTGGCGCGCAGCGCGGTGGGGGAACTGGTGCTGGTGGACATGGATCACCTGGTGGAGTCCAACATCAACCGCCAGCTTCCCGCCTTGGAGAGCACACTCGGCCGCTCCAAGATCGAGGTGATGGTCGAGCGGGTGGAGCAGATCAATTCCCAGGCCAGGGTGAAGGGGGTGGACGACTTTCTCACCCTGGAGAACCTGGAGCGCCTGATCCGGCCCGATCTCCACTGGGTGGTGGACTGCATCGACGACTACCGTGTCAAGGCGGCGCTGGTGAACCATTGCCGGCGGCGGCGCATCCCCCTGGTCACCCTGGGCGGTGCCGGCGGGCAGCTCGATCCCACCCGCATCCGGGTGAGCGATCTCTCCCGCACCGAGCAGGACCCCCTGCTGGCCCGCACCCGCCGGCTGTTGCGCCAGGAGTATGGTTTCAGCCGCAACCCCAGGCGCCGCTTTGGCGTGCCGGCGGTCTGGTCGGATGAGCCGCCGGTGCGGCAGGTGGTGGAAGGGGAGTCGTGTGAGGGCCGCGCCACCGGCGGGCTCAACTGCGGCGGTTACGGTTCCTGCACTCCGGTCACCACCACCTTCGGCATGGTGGCGGCGGGGTGGGTGCTGCGGAAGCTGGCTTCGGGCCGGTAGGTCGGGCTTCAGCCCGACGAACTGCATTGTCGGTTCAAAGGCATTTGCGGGGCCGGCGGGGGAACCTTCCTGGCGGGGACGCCGTGAATACTTTTGCGCTACGCTTCCTGCTCCGCGCAAAAGCCCTGCCCCTCCATCCGTGGCGGGGCGTTCGGCGGGCTTCCTTCACCCGCCGGGTGAAGGGTCCCGCCTCACCCCTGTAGGCTCTGCGGCAGCTTTGTAGCTTCGCATTCCATGCTTCACTACAAAGTCCAGCCTTGCCATCCCTGGCAAGGCGTTCGCCAACTGCGAAAGCCCACTGGGCTTTCGGTTTGGCTCACCCCTGCTGCCGAAGCCCCGCCAGGAAGGTTCCCCCACCGGCCTTCCGGCTTTATTACATGGTTCGTCGGGCTGAAGCCCGACCTACCATGTTTGACCAACCGCGTAAGCGGATACTTCGTCCCCCTCTCCCGCTTGCGGGAGAGGGCTGGGGTGAGGGTGTGTAGTATCATTCCCCCTGCTGTTTCCCACCGAGGTTTTCTCATGCTCAAGCTCCGTGGCGCACCGGCGCTGTCGCCGTTCCGGCTGAAGAAACTGCAACAGAAAATCCAGGAGAAGACCGGTCGCACCGTCGGCCTCTACGCCGAGTTCATCCACCTGGTGGAGCTCTTCGAGACCCTGGAGGAAGAGGAGCTGGCGGTTCTCGAACGGATACTGCAGTACGGCCCGGCGCTGGAGGTGCATGAGCCGGCGGGCCGGCTGCTGTTGGTGACGCCGCGTCCGGGCACCATCTCGCCCTGGTCTTCCAAGGCCACCGACATCGCCCACAACTGCGGTCTGGAGAAGGTGGAGCGGATCGAGCGCGGGGTGGTCTACTACCTCGAGGGAGAGCTGGACGAACACCAGTTGCAGCAGGCGGCGGCGCTGCTCCACGACCGCATGACCGAATCGGTCTTCCAGAGCCTGGACGAGGCCGAGTCCCTCTTCTTCCACGCCGAGCCCAGAACCTATACCGTGGTGGACGTGCTGGGCGGCGGGCGCCAGGCCCTGGAGCGGGCCAACGGCGAGCTGGGGCTGGCCCTGTCGGAGGACGAGATCGACTACCTGGTGGAGAGCTTCCAGGGGTTGGGGCGCAATCCCACCGACGTGGAACTGATGATGTTCGCCCAGGCCAACTCGGAGCACTGTCGCCACAAGATCTTCAACGCCCAGTGGATCATCGACGGTCGGCGCCAGGAGAAAAGTCTCTTCCAGATGATCCGCAACACCACCGAGTGCTCCCCCCAGGGAGTGCTCTCGGCCTACAAGGACAACGCGGCGGTGATCGAAGGGACCGAGGGGAGCCGCTTCTTCCCGGCGCCGGAGGGCCGGGTCTACGGCGAGCACAGCGAGCCCATCCACATCCTGATGAAGGTGGAGACCCACAACCACCCCACCGCCATCTCCCCCGATCCCGGCGCCGCCACCGGCTCCGGTGGCGAGATCCGCGACGAGGGGGCCACCGGGCGCGGCTCCAAGCCCAAGGCGGGGCTGTGCGGCTTCTCCGTCTCCAACCTGCGCATCCCCGGCTTCGAACAGCCCTGGGAGCGGGACTTCGGCAGGCCGGGGCGCATCGTCTCGGCGCTGGAGATCATGCTCGAAGGACCCATCGGCGCCGCCGCCTTCAACAACGAGTTCGGGCGTCCCAACCTCTGCGGCTATTTCCGTACCTTCGAGATGGAGGTGCCGGCCCCCGGCGGCACCGAGCTGCGCGGTTACCACAAGCCCATCATGCTGGCGGGCGGCCTGGGCAACATCCGCGAGGAGCACGTGGAGAAGCACCCTTTTCCCGCCGGCTCCCCCCTGGTGGTGCTGGGCGGGCCGGCCATGCTCATCGGCCTGGGCGGGGGCGCCGCCTCCTCCATGGCCTCGGGCGCCTCGGCCGAGGATCTCGACTTCGCCTCGGTGCAGCGCGCCAACCCCGAGATGCAGCGCCGCTGCCAGGAGGTGATCGACCGCTGCTGCGCCCTGGGGGAGGGGAGCCCCATTCTCTTCATCCACGACGTGGGCGCCGGCGGCCTCTCCAACGCCCTGCCGGAGCTGATCCACGACGCCGGCCTGGGCGGCCGCTTCGAGCTGCGCACCATTCCCACCGCCGATCCCGGCATGACCCCCATGGAGATCTGGTGCAACGAGGCCCAGGAGCGCTACGTGCTGGCCATCGACGCCGACCGGCTGGAGCAGTTCCAGGCCATCTGCGAGCGCGAGCGCTGCCCCTTCGCCGTGGTGGGCGAGGCGGTGGACGAGGAGCGGCTGCTGCTCGGCGACGGCCTGTTCGAGAACAACCCCATCGACATGCCCATGGGGCTGCTCTTCGGCAAGCCGCCGAAGATGGTGCGCGAAGTGAGCCGGCTGGAGCCTCCAAGGGAGCCCCTGCGGCTCCAGGGCATCGACATCGGCCAGGCCCTGGAGCGGGTGCTGCGCCTGCCCACGGTGGCCGACAAGACCTTCCTCATCACCATCGGCGACCGCTCCATCACCGGCCTGGTGGCGCGCGACCAGATGGTGGGGCCCTGGCAGGTGCCGGTGGCCGACGTGGCGGTGACCCTGGCCGACTACCAGGGCTACGCCGGCGAGGCCATGGCCATGGGCGAGCGCACCCCCCTGGCGCTGGTGGACGCCCCCGCCTCGGGACGCATGGCCATCGGCGAGGCCATCACCAACCTCATGGCCGCGCCCATCGGGGCGCTGGGGCAGGTCAAGCTCTCGGCCAACTGGATGGCCGCCGCCGGTCACCCCGGCGAGGACGCCCGCCTCTACGACACGGTGAAGGCGGTGGGCATGGAGCTCTGCCCGGCTCTGGGCATCGCCATCCCGGTGGGCAAGGACTCCATGTCCATGAAGACGGTGTGGGAGGTGGAGGGCCACAGGCGCGAGATGGCCGCGCCCCTCTCCCTCATCATCAGCGCTTTCGCCCCGGTGGAGGATGTGCGCCGTACCCTCACGCCGCAACTGCGCACCGACCTGGGGGACACCGACCTGCTGCTGGTGGACCTGGGCGAGGGGCGCAACCGGCTGGGCGGCTCGGCCCTGGCCCAGGTCTACGACCAGCTGGGTGACCGGGTGCCCGACCTGGATCGCCCGGCGCTCCTGAAAACCTGCTTCGAAACGGTGCAGGCCCTCAACCGCGACGGCCTGCTGCTGGCCTTCCACGACCGTTCCGACGGCGGCCTGATCGTCACCTTGCTGGAGATGGCCTTTGCCGGCCGCTGCGGCCTGGAGGTGGAGATCGCCGCCTTGGGCGACGACCCCCTGGCGGCGCTCTTCAGCGAGGAGCTGGGGGTGGTGCTGCAGGTGCGCCATGCCGACAGCGACGACGTGCTCAAGGCGCTGGAGGACGCCGGGCTGGGGGAGTGCAGCTTCCTTCTCGGCACCACCCGCGAGGACGACCGCATCCGCATCACCCGCGCCGGCGAGCCGCTGCTGGAGCGGGAAAGGGGAGAACTGCAGAAGATCTGGTCGGAGACCAGCTTCCAGATGCAATCCCTGCGCGACAACCCCGACTGCGCCCGCGAGGCCTTCGAGCGCATCGACCGGCCCGATCCCGGCCTCTCGGTCCATCTCACCTTCGACCCGGAGGAGGATCCGGCGGCGCCCTTCATCGAACGCCACCGGCCGCCCCTGGCCATCCTCCGGGAGGAGGGGGTCAACGGCCAGCAGGAGATGGCCTGGGCTTTCCACCGCGCCGGCTTCGAGTGCGTGGATGTGCACATGTCGGACCTGCTCTCCGGCGAGGTGACCCTGGACCGCTTCCGTGGCCTGGTGGCCTGCGGCGGCTTCAGCTATGGCGACGTGCTGGGCGCCGGCGAGGGGTGGGCCAAGTCGATCCTGTTCCATTCCCGCGCGCGGGACCAGTTCCAGGCCTTCTTCGAGCGCGACGACACCTTCGCCCTGGGGGTGTGCAACGGCTGCCAGATGCTCTCCAACCTCAAGGAACTGATCCCCGGCGCGGACCACTGGCCCCACTTCGTGCGCAACCGCTCGGAGCAGTTCGAGGCCCGTTTCGTGCGGGTGGAAGTGACCCCCAGCCCCTCCATCCTCCTCGCCGGCATGGAGGGCTCGCGCCTCCCCATCGCCGTGGCCCACGGCGAGGGCAGGGCGGAGTACCCCGAGCCGGCGGCGGATCTGGCAAAAGGGGTGGCGCTGCGCTACATTGAAAACAGTGGCGAGGTGGCCGAACGCTACCCGGCCAATCCCAACGGATCCCCCCGGGGGATCACCGGCCTGACCAGCGAGGATGGCCGGGTCACCATCATGATGCCCCACCCGGAGCGCGTGGTGCGCACGGTGCAGAACTCCTGGCACCCCAACGAGTGGGGCGAGGACGGGCCCTGGATGCGGCTGTTTCGCAATGCCAGGGCGTGGGTAGGGTAAGCAAGACCATGAGCGAGCACTTCAAGGATCACGACAACGGGGAACTTATCACCCAGGAGAGCCGTCCCAAGCTCAAGAAGCCGCCCTTGTACAAGGTGCTGCTGCTGAACGACGACTACACCCCCATGGATTTCGTGGTGGAGGTGTTGCAAACCTACTTCCACATGAGCGAGGAGAAGGCGACCCAGATCATGCTCCACGTGCACACCCGCGGCGTGGGGGTGTGCGGTGTCTTCACCCGCGAGATCGCCGAGACCAAGGTGGCGCAGGTGAACGACTACGCCCGTGCCAACCAGCATCCGCTGTTGTGCACCATGGAGGAGGTTTGAGGAAGGTCATGGGCGTCGGGCTAAAGCCCGACCTACCCTGAAAATATGAATCACTGCTGGAGAAGGGTAGGTCGGGCTTCAGCCCGACGACCGAAGAGAACCCGAGAAACCAGAGATGCTTAGCCAGGAACTGGAATACGTGCTCAACCAGGCCTTCATCAAGGCCACGCGCAAGCGCCAGGAGTTCATCACCATCGAACACCTGCTGTTGGCGCTGCTGGGCAACCCCTCCGCGGTGGATGTGCTCAAGGCGTGCGGCGCGGATCTCGATGCCTTGGCGGAGCAGCTGAACAACTTCATCGAGGAGACCTGCCCGGTGCTGCCCGAGGGCGAGGAGCGGGAGGCCCAGCCCACCCTCGGCTTTCAGCGGGTGCTGCAGCGGGCGGTCTTCCATGTCCAGGCCTCGGGCAAGAAAGAGGTGACGGGCGCCAACGTGCTGGTGGCGCTCTTCAGCGAGAAGGACTCCCAGGCGGTCTATTTCCTCAACCAGCAGGGGATCACCCGGTTGGACGTGGTCAACTACATCTCCCATGGCGTCTCCAAGGTGAAGGACGAGGAACACGGCGATGACGAGGAGGTGCCCCGCTCCGGTGAGGAGGCAGTACGGGAGGGGGAGCAAAAGAACTCCGCCCTGGAGTCCTGGACCACCAACCTCAATGAGCTGGCGCGCCAAGGCCGTATCGACCCCCTCATCGGCCGTGAGGCTGAGGTGGAGAGGGCGGTACAGATCCTCTGCCGGCGCCGCAAAAACAACCCCCTGCTGGTGGGCGAGGCCGGCGTGGGCAAGACCGCCATCGCCGAAGGGCTGGCGCGCAAGATCGTCGAGGGCGAGATCCCCGAGGTGCTCAAGGATGCCACCATCTACGCTCTCGATCTGGGCGGCCTGGTGGCCGGCACCAAGTACCGCGGCGAGTTCGAAAAGCGGCTCAAGGCGGTGCTGCGCGAGCTGAAGAAGATCCCGAACAGCATTCTCTTCATCGACGAGATCCACACCATCATCGGCGCCGGTGCCGCCTCGGGCGGCACCATGGACGCCTCCAACCTCATCAAGCCCATGCTGGCGGCGGGCGAGCTGCGTTGCATCGGATCCACCACCTACCAGGAGTTCCGCGGCATCTTCGAGAAGGATCACGCGCTCAACCGCCGCTTCCAGAAGATCGACGTGGTGGAGCCCTCGGTGGAGGAGGTGGTGGAGATCCTCAAGGGGCTGCGCGAGCGCTTCGAGGAGCACCACAATGTTCGGTACAGTGACGAGGCGCTCCAGGCCGCCGCCGAGCTCTCGGCCAAGTACATCAACGACCGCCACATGCCGGACAAGGCCATCGACGTGATCGACGAAGCGGGCGCCGCCACCCGGCTGCAGCCGGAGGCGTCGCGTGTCACCCGAGTGGAGGTGGAGCAGGTGGAGGCGGTGGTGGCGCGCATGGCGCGCATTCCCGAGCGCAAGGTCTCCACCTCCGATGTGGAGGCGCTGCGCAACCTGGACCGAGATCTGCGCATGGTGATCTACGGCCAGGACGAGGCCATCGACGCCCTCACCACCGCCATCCGCATGAACCGCTCCGGCCTCGCCGACGAAAACAAGCCGGTGGGTTCCTTCCTCTTCGCCGGTCCCACCGGGGTGGGCAAGACCGAGGTGACCCGCCAGCTCGCCCGGATCCTGGGGCTGGAGCTGATCCGCTTCGACATGTCGGAGTACATGGAGCGCCACGCGGTGTCGCGGCTCATCGGCGCGCCGCCCGGCTACGTGGGGTTCGACCAGGGCGGACTGCTCACCGAGGAGATCACCAAGCACCCCCACTCGGTGCTGCTGCTGGACGAGATCGAGAAGGCTCATCCCGACGTCTTCAACCTGCTGCTGCAGGTGATGGACCATGGCACCCTTACCGACAACAACGGGCGCAAGGCCGATTTCCGCAATGTCATCATCGTCATGACCACCAACGCCGGCGCCGCCGAGATGAGCCGCCGCTCCATCGGTTTCACCAGCCAGGACCACAGCAGCGACGGCCGCGAGGCGATCAACCGCATGTTCACACCCGAGTTCCGCAACCGGCTGGACGCCATCGTCCAGTTCCGGCCCCTGGGTCTGGAACACGTGCGCAAGGTGGTGGACAAGTTCCTCTTCGAGCTGGAGGGGCAACTGGCGGAGAAGTCGGTCACCTTCAGCGTGGATGACGAGGTGCGGCTGTGGCTGGCCGAGCGGGGCTACGACCCCAAGATGGGCGCCCGTCCCATGGCGCGGCTTATCCAGGAGAAGATCAAGAAGCCGCTGGCGGAAGAGCTGCTATTCGGCGCCCTCAGCGGTGGCGGCCACGTGCGCATCCGCCTCAAGGAGGACGAGCTGGCGTTCGATTTCGAGAAACAGCCGGAAGAGGCTTGAGCCCCGGTGGGCGATTTGCAGGCAGGTGTAGGTCGGGCTTCAGCCCGACGCGAAACGATCAATTGACAGGGAAGAAGCTCACCGCTCGCGATAAACGATGCGTCCCTTGGTGAGGTCGTAAGGGGTCATCTCCACCTTCACCCGGTCACCGGTGAGGATGCGGATGTAGTGCTTGCGCATCTTGCCGGAGATGTGGGCCGTGATCACGTGGCCGTTGTCCAGCTCCACCCGGAACATGGTGTTGGGAAGGGTCTCCTTCACCACCCCTTCCATCTCGATTACATCTTCTTTCGCCATCTGGATCTTGTTATCCGCAGTAATATTCCCGTGATGGCGGCGGATTATAGCACTCCGTGCCTCGTCATGAGCAAGCGTTCGTGGGCGCAGCTCACCCTACGAACCTCTATCGATCCTGGTCGGACGGGCGTTCCATTCGATTCCGAAATCAGCTTCAGAGTGGGCTGTGCCCGCCATTGGTTGCTCTTTCGAAAAACGGGGAGACGTAAGGGACTCAGTGGCCGGCGTAAAGCGCCGTCACCTCCTCCGAGTGGCACTCGATGATGCGGTTCCGCCGCAGCTTGAGCGTCGGCGTGAGCAGGCCGCTCTCCGGCGTCATGGGCTCGTCCAGTATGGCCACCTTGACCAGTCGGAGTTGGCACGAAAAAAACGGCCCCGCCTGAGCGGGGCCACGGTGTGGGTTTGACAATCTAGCGTCAGGGCTTCCTTTGACATTTGCGCCGGTATCCGATCCCCGCCAGGCCAAGGCCCAGAAGGGCGAGGGTGGCAGGCTCGGGAACATTCGCCGGCCCACCCGGCTGGTCGATGGTCACCCGAACGTTGTCGATGCCCCACCACTCGTCGGTTTGGGTCGTGGGGCCTCCAAAGGTGACCGTAAAGGTGCTGCTGGTGTGCGAAATCAGGAACTCATCCCCGCTACCGGTGGGGTCCAGTCCCAGATAGACATAGGTCGCGCCCATGTTTCCGGCAGTTCCATAGGGGATGAGATCGGGCGAGCCGGGATAGCTTTGGCCTTCCGGTTGGTGGTTGGTGAAGGTCCAGGAGCCCTCGATGTCACCGGACAAGCTGAAGAAATCCTTGCCCCAGCGGGTGTTTTCGCCATCCCAGGTGTTGAAAAGATAGAGATCGAACTGCAATGACAGTTGGGTATGGGTTGGCAATCCGGTGAGGGTGAGCGTGGTGCTGTCCGAAAGGGAGTAGTTGCCGTGATAGTAGCTGTTGATGGCTCCCAGCTCCGTTGGGGCATCGGTTCGGTTGGCATCGCTCCATTCGGGGCCGACATTGATTTCGAAGTCATTGAAATAGACTTGCAGCGGCAATGCTGACGCCTGTTGGCTCAATCCGAAGAGTCCGGCAGCCGCTGCCATTAGGGAAATGATTTTTGTCCTCATTAGCAGCCTCCTCCTCATGGTGGTAATTGGAAGTGCTATAAAAACCAGCAATTATCGTGCCTTTCATAAAAACAAGCGTAAAACCAATACGTTGCAATTGTTCAAAAATGTAACTTAATAAAATAATGTTAATTATTCTGACATCGCTTCGTCATATTCGGCACTTTCAGTGTCCGGCATAGAGATCGTCCACTTCGGCTGAATGACATTCCAGGATCCGGTTGCGCCGCAGCTTGAGCGTCGGCGTGAGCAGGCCGTTCTCCGGCGTCATGGGCTCGTCCAGGATGGCCACCTTGTGGATCCGGGCATAGCCGGGAAAGGTGGCGGTGCGGGTCTGCACCCGTTCCAGCACCAGTGCCAGCAGCCGTGGGTCCTTCAGGCTGGCCGGATCGTCGGGGTCCAGTCCCAGCCGTTCAGCTTCTTGCCGCCGCGCCTCGGGGTTGAGCACCACCAGCGCGGCGAGGTAGGGACGCCCTTCGCCGATCACCATGGCCTGGTCGATGAGGGGGTCGAGGGTGATGGCGTTCTCCATGTCGGCGGGGGGCACCTTCTCGCCGGTGGCCAGCACGATGATCTCCTTGAGCCGCCCGGTGATGTAGATGTGGCCGCTGGCGTCGATGCGCGCCCGGTCGCCGGTGTGGAGCCAGCCGTCGCGGTCGATCATTTCGGCGGTGGCCTCGGGGTTGTTCCAGTAGCCCAGCATCACCGAGGGGCTGCGGGTGAGCAGCTCGTCCTGTTCGCCCAGCTTCACCTCGATGCCGGGGAAGGGAAGGCCCACCGAGGCGGGAATGTTGTCTTCCAGCGTGTTGGCGGAGATCACCGGGCTGGTCTCGGTGAGGCCGTAGCCCTGCACCACCGGCACGCCAAGGCCGATGAAAAAGCGCGCCACGTCGGGCGAGAGGGCGGCGCCGCCGCAGACGGTGAAGCGCAGCCGCCCGCCCAGCCGCCCGCGCACCTTGGCGCCCACTAGCCGGTCCAGGAGGGGGTGGAGCAGGAGTGCCGGTGACCAGCCGGCCCGTCCCTGTTCGTGCTCGAACTTCCGCCAGCCCACCTCCACCGCCTTCAGGAAGAGCTTGCGCCTGGAGGCCGGCTCGCCCCGCAGCTTCTCCATGATGCGGCCGTAGATACGCTCGAAGATGCGCGGCACCGAGATCATCAGGGTGGGGCGGATGAGGGTCAGATCCTCGGCCAGCAGCGGAATGGCGCGGTTGTAGGCGATGCTGGCGCCGCAGGTCATGGGCAGGTAGTAGCCCACGGTGCGTTCGAAGGTGTGGGAGAGGGGCAGGAAGGAGAGGAAGCGGTTGTCGGCGGCGATGTCGAACCGCTCGAGGGCGGCCTGGATGTTCCACAGGATATTGTGGTGGCTCAGCATCACCCCCTTGGGGCGGCCGGTGGTGCCGGAGGTGTAGACGATGGTGGCCAACGAGTGGGGCTCGCTCTCCTCCTCCGCCAGTCCATCACCGGTTTTGGGGAGCCAGTCGTCGAGCTGCCTGAGCCGCGGGTGGCCGGCCTCCACCGGTTCGAGCGCGACGATGGTGTGCACCGTCTCCAGACGGTCGAGCACCGGCTCCAGGGTCCGCCACTGCTCGGGGCCCTGGATCACCAGCAGCGAGGCCTGGCAGTCGTTGGCCATCCAGGCGATGTTCTCCGCCCGGTCGTTCATGAACACCGGCACCAGCACCAGCCCGAGCCCCAGCGCCGCCTGGTCGCAGACCACCCAGCGCCAGCCGTTGCGCGCCATGAGCATCACCCGCTCGCCCCGCTTCACCCCCGCCTGCTTCAGCGCCTTCTGCCAGCGCGCCACCTCCCCGGCCGTCTCCCGCCAGCTGTATTCCCGCCACTGGCCGGCGCCGGGATCGTGCTGCACGTAGGCGGTCTTTTCTCCCGACCGCGCCACCCGCTCGCGGAAGAGCGCAGCCAGGGTGGGGGCCTGTTCCAGGGTGATGGGTTCGGTTGGTGGCATGGCTTGGTGCTGATCCGTTCCGCTGTTTACCTACATTGTAGGCCGTGGGTCGGGCTGAAGCCCGAACTACGGCTGTTCCAGAAGTTCCCACCCCTCGTCCGGCTGGAAGCGCTCGCCCTGTTCCCGGGCCAGTGCTTCGAGGCGGGCGACGAGCCGGTTGACGCCCTGCTGCCTGGCCCAGTGGAGGGGGCCGCCACGGAAGGGGGCGAAGCCGGTGCCGAAGACGATGCCGGCGTCCACGAGGTCGGCCTCTTCGACGATGCCTTCGCGCAGGCAGGCCACCGCTTCGTTCACCAGGCGCAGGATCAGCCGGTCGCCGAGGGGTTCCAGGTCGTTGCCGTCCGCCGCCTTCTCCTTTTTCGGCTTGCCTTTCTCCCAGTGATAGAAGCCGCGTCCCGACTTGCGCCCGAGGTGGCCCTCTTCCACCAGGGTGGCGAGCACGCCGGGCACCTCCAGGCCGAAGGGTTCGGCCAGTTCACGCGCCACCGACAGGGCGATGTCCAGCCCCACGGTGTCGGCCAGCTCGATGGGCCCCATGGGCATGCCGAAGGCGAGGGCGGCCTCGTCGATGAGTTCCGGTTTCACTCCCTCCTCGTGGAGGGCCACCGCCTCCAGCAGGTAGGGCATGAGCACCCGGTTGACCAGGAAACCGGGGTGGCTCTTCACCGGCAGGGGCAGCTTGCCGATCCCCTTGGCGAAGGCGATGGCATGGGCGAGGGTCTCGGGCGCGGTGTTGTCGCCCCGCACCACCTCCACCAGGGGCATCTTGGCCACCGGGTTGAAGAAGTGGAGGCCCACCAGCCGCCCGGGCTGTTCGAGATTCCTGGAGAGCAGCTCCAGGGGGATGCCGGAGGTGTTGGTGGCCAGCAGGGCGCCGGGCTTCATGCGCGGTTCCAGCTCGGCATAGAGGGTGCGCTTGGCGTCGGCGTCCTCGAAGATCGCCTCGATCACCAGGTCGGCGCGGGCGGCGCCCAGACCTTCGGGATCTGGGATGTAGCGGTCCACCGCCTCCTGCACCCGATAGCGATCCTTGAGCCGCTTGCGAAAGAGATCGTGGGCTCGCCGCACCGCGCGGGTGAGGTATTCGGGCGCCCGGTCCTGGAGGGTGACGATGAGCCCCCGCATGGCACACCAGGCGGCGATGTCGCCACCCATGACGCCACCGCCCACCACGTGGACGTGGCGTGCCTGGAAGTCGCTTTCGGCCAGGGATTTGAGGCGGTCCTGGAGGAGGAAGACACGGATCAGGTTCTGGGCGGTGGCGCCGGTGAGCAGCTCGGCCACCGTCTTGGCCTCGCTCTGGTACATGGCGCTGGGGCGCCCGGCGCTGCGCCGCCAGTGGTCGATGAGGCGGTAGGGGGCGGGATAGTGGTCGGGGCGTGCCCGCTTGCGCACCTGGTTCTTCATCAGCCTGGCCACCAGGGGGCGCAGGGGCGCCGCGCCGGCCAGCCGCTGAGTCAGGGGCGGCGGCCGCAGGGTCGGCTGTTCTTCGATCAGCTTCACCGCGGCGTTGCGCAACTGGCGGCGGGGCACCGCCAGCTCCACCAGCCCCTGGCGCCTGGCGGCGCGGGCGTCGAGGTTGCGGCCCGAGAGCATCAGCTCGAGGGCGCGCAGGTGGCCCATGCGGTGCACGCTACGGACGGTGCCGCCGAAGCCGGGGAAGATCCCCAGCCGCACCTCGGGAAAGCCGATGCGGGTGTCGGGACCGGTGTCGGCCACGCGGTAGCGGCAGGCCAGGGCCAGCTCCAGGCCGCCGCCCAGGCAGAAGCCGTGGATCATGGCGACGGTGGGAAAGGAGAGGGATTCCAGGCGGTGAAAGATGTCGTGGGCGCGGTGGATGAGCGCCTCGGCCTCGGCGGCGTCGGTGAGCCGGGCGAAGGACTTGACGTCGGCGCCGGCGATGAAGCCCGAGGGCTTGTCGGAGAGGATCACCAGCCCCTTGGGATGGCGCTGGGCCACCGCCACCAGCACCTCGTCCAGCGCCTCCAGGATCTGTGCCGTGAGCACGTTGGTGCCGCTCCCGGTCCGGTCCAGGTGGAGCCAGGCGATGTTCCGGTCGTCCACTTCCAGTCGCCAGTCGTCGTTCATGGTTGGGTTCCTGTTTCCACCAGCATCGCACCTCCCTGGCCACCACCGATACAGATGCTGGCCATGCCGCGCCGGGCCTTTTCGCGGTTCAGCACCTCCAGCAGGTGGAGGATGATGCGCGCGCCGCTGGCGCCCACGGGGTGGCCGATGGCCACGGCGCCGCCGTCCACGTTGAGGCGGGATTCGTCGATGGGGGCGAAGGGGGCTTCCCGTCCCAGTTCCTCCTTGCAGAAGTCGGCATCCTGCCAGGCGGCGAGGCAGGCGAGCACCTGGGCGGCAAAGGCCTCGTTGATCTCCCAGTAGTCGATGTCGCCGCTGTCGAGCCCCTGCCGTTCCATGATGGGGGCCATGGCGTACACCGGCCCCAGTCCCATGATCCGGGGGGAGAGCCCGGCCCACTGGCTGTCGAGGATCCGGCCCAGCACCGGCAGATCGTGTTTCTCCACCGCCTCTTCCGAGGCCAGCAGCAGGCAGGCGGCGCCGTCGGTGATCTGGGCGCTGTTGCCGGCGGTGACCCGGCCCACGGGGCGGTCGAAGACCGGCCGGAGCCTGGCCAGCGCCTCCAGGCTGGTGTCGGGGCGCACGCCGGTGTCCTCCAGGTAGAGGTTGCCGCGGCTGTCGTAGAGGGGCACCATGCGGCCCAGCCGCCCCTGCTCGCGCGCTTCCACCACCCGCTGGTGGCTGCGCAGGGCGAAGGCGTCCATGGCCTGGCGGGAGATGCCGAAGCGCTCGGCCAGCTCCTCGGCGGTCTGGCCCATGGAGAGGCCGGTGACCGGGTCGGTGAGGCCGCGCAGCAGGGCGAGGATGGGGGCCAGGTGGGCCGGGCGCAGCCGGGCCAGCGCCCTGGCCTTCTGTCCGGCGCTGCGGGCGCGGTTCCACTGCGCCAGCCAGGCCACCATCTTCTCGCTGAGCATCACCGGGTGGTGGCTCATGGCCTCGGTGCCGCCCACCAGCACCAGGTGGGCGCGGCCGCAGAGGATCTCGAAGGCCCCGCTCTCCACCGCCTGCATGCCGGACGCGCAGTTGCGCTGCACCGTCATCGCCGGCGTGCGCTCGACGCACCCCATGCGCAGGGCCGCCACCCGGCCGATGTTGGCCTCGTCGGGCCCGGAGGAGACGCACCCCAGCACCACGGCGT
The DNA here is from genome assembly GCA_026992075.1 of Sedimenticola sp. Taxonomy (GTDB): domain Bacteria; phylum Pseudomonadota; class Gammaproteobacteria; order Chromatiales; family Chromatiaceae; genus Thiolapillus. Next base: position 18,076 of record JALXAM010000068.1, read on the forward strand.
CCAGCGCATCCGGTTCGAATGGCATGCCCAGCAGCAGGGCGCGCCCGGCGGCCACCGCCAGGTCGGCGGCATGGAAGGGGCCGGGCGGGCCGGCCGCCTTGAGGAAGGGGGTGCGACAGCCGTCCACCACGTAGACGGGCTTCTGCTTCCAGGGCAGGCTCATCCGCGTCTCTCCTGTTGCCGGGTTTCGTTTTCCATCAGTACCAACAGGTTCCTGCGGCCGTAGTCACGGAAGCTGTCCACCGCGATCACCCGCCGGCGCAGCATGCGCATCTTCTCCAGCGTCTTGTATTCGGTCTCGCTGATGAGGCCGCCGGCCAGCGCCTCGCGCGCCTGGGCCATGGGTTCGCGTGCCCGCACCGCGCCGGCGCGCCGCGCCTCACGCAGGGTCTTCTCGATGGGGGCCACCCGCGCCGCCTGGAGGAAGGCCTGCTCGATGATCCCTTCGCGAAAGCTGTCGTCGTGGCTGACGAAGATGCCGGCGGTAAGCCGGTCGCGCGCCTCCGAGGGGTGCAGCAGCACCTGGGCCGCCTGGTGGCCGAGGCGGTCGTCGGGCCCGGTCCAGGGGTAGCCGCTGGGGAAGACGAGCAGCCGCAGCGTCCAGGCCAGGGGGCGGAAGGGGAGGTTGCGCAGCAGCAGCCGCAGGCTCTCCTGCATGCGGTAGAAGGAGGTCTCGCAGGCCCAGCGCACCAGCGGCCAGTCGGCTTCCGGCGAACCGTCGTCGTGGTACTGCTTGAGCACCGCCGAGGTGAGGTACATCTCGCTCAACAGGTCACCCAGGCGCGCCGAGAGCCGCTCCTTGCGCTTCAGGGCGCCACCCAGGGTCATCATGGCGGCGTCGGCGGCCAGGGCGAAGCTGGCGCTCATCCAGTTGAGCTGCTGGAAGTAGCGCCGCGTGGGCCCGCTCACCGGCGCGCGTGAGAGGCGGCCGCGGGTGAGGCCGAGAAAGAGGCTGCGCGCGATGTTGCCGAGCAGGTAGCCCAGGTGGCCGAAGACGGCGTGGTCGAAGTCGGCCAGGGCCTGGCGGCGGTCGGGGTTTTGGGCGGCGGCGAACTCCTTGAGGATCCAGGGGTGGCAGCGCATGGCGCCCTGGCCGAAGATGATCATGGAGCGGGTGAGGATGTTGGCTCCCTCCACGGTGATGGCGATGGGCAGCGCCTGGTAGGCGCGGGCGATGAGGTTGGAGGGGCCGAGCATGATGCCGCTGCCGCCCTGCACGTCCATGGCGTCGTTGATGAGCTGCCGGTAGCGCTCGGTGAGGTGGTACTTGATGATGGCCGAGATCACCGAGGGACTCTCGCCGATGTCCAGGGCCGACAGGGTGAGCCGGCGGGCGGCGTCCATCTGGTAGGTGAGGCCGGCGATGCGCGCCAACGCCTCCTCCACCCCCTCGAAGCGGCCGATGGGCATGTTGAACTGCTGGCGGATGGCGGCGTAAGCGCCGGTGTAGCGGCTGGCGGTCTTGCCGGCGCCCACCGCCAGCGCCGGCAGCGAGATGCCACGCCCCTCCGCTAGGCTCTCCACCAGCATCCGCCAGCCCTGGCCGATTTGCTTCTCCTCGCCGATGAGCTGGCTCATGGGAAGAAAGACGTCGCGTCCCCAGTTGGGGCCGTTCTGGAAGGGGATGTCCAGGGGGATGTGGCGGGCGCCGATGGTGACGCCGGGGGTGTTCCTGGGCACCAGCGCCAGGGTGATGCCGAGATCCTCCTCGTCGCCCAGCAGGTGGTCCGGGTCGTGAAGGCGGAAGGCCAGTCCGATGAGGGTGGCCACCGGCCCCAGGGTGATGTAGCGCTTCTCCCAGTTGAGGCGCACGCCCAGCACCCGCTGCCCGTTCCACTCGCCCCAGGCCACCACCCCGCGGTCGGGAATGGCGCCGGCGTCGCTGCCGGCGTCGGGGCCGGTGAGGGCGAAGCAGGGGATCTCCTCGCCCCGCGCCAGCCGCGGCAGGTAGTAATCCCGCTGGCGCTGGGTGCCGTAGTGGAGCAGCAGCTTGCCGGGCCCCAGGGAGTTGGGCACCATCACCGTCACCGCCGCCACCACGCTGCGGCTGGCCAGCTTCATCACCACCTCGGAGTGGGCGCGGGCGGAGAAGCCCAGGCCGCCGTACTCCTCCGGCAGGATGAGACCGAAGAAACGGTGCTTGCGGAGGTAGTCCCACACCTCCTCCGGCAGATCCTTCTCTTCGTGGGTGATGCGCCAGTCGTCCAGCATCTGGCAGAGGGTCTCCACCGGGCCGTCGAGGAAGGCCTGCTCGCGGGGCGAGAGACGGGCCGGCGGCGTGGCCAGCAGCCGCTCCCAGTGGGGCCGGCCGCTGAACAGCTCGGCATCCCACCAGACGCTGCCCGCTTCGAGTGCCTCGCGCTCGGTGCGCGACATGGGCGGGATCACCTTCTGGAACTGGCGCAGCAGGCGGGTGGTGACCTGGCGCTGGCGGATGGCCGGCACCCCAAGCAGCAGCACCAGCGCCGCGGCGCCGAGCCAGAGCGGGGTGGTGAGATACCAGGGCAGGTCGCTGGCCAGGGTGACGGTCACCAGGCTGGCCAGCAGCACCCCGATCCAGAGGGCGGCGCCGGCGCCCTGGTAGGCGAGGAACCAGACGATGGCAAGGGTTGCCAGCAGTGCGGTGAGCCACATGATCATCCCTCCTTCCGCCGGCGGGCGGCGTGGAGCAGGTTGTAAAGACGTTCGTTGACGCTGGCGGCCAGGCCGGGCTGTTCGGCGGATGTTTCTTCCGGCGGCCTGGGTTGTTCCTCGTAGAACTCGTCGGACGGGTCCCAGGGCAGCCGCCGGTAGAGTCCCACGTCGTTGATGCCGAGGTAGGGGTACTTGATGATGCTGAAGTAGGGCGAGTAGTCGAAGTCCCGCGGCGTGAACAGGCGCGGGTTGCGCTTGAACAGCTTCAGGCTGCCGTCCGCTTGGCGGCCGATGAAGGGGAGGATAGGAAAGTCCACCGACATGAAGGCCTCGGCGATGAGGGTGGAGCAGACGGTGCGGGTGGTGGGGCCTGCGTTGTGTTCGAACAGGGTGGAACGCCAGCGCCGCGGCAGTACCGCCCAGGGGAGAAGGAAGCGGGCCAGGTCGAGGATCTGGCGCATGTCGTAGTCGGTGCCCAGCCGCTCGATGGCGTAGGCCAGCACTTGCTGGGCGTCGTCGGCGGAGATGCCGTCCGGGCGGCAGATGCGCACATGGTCGCGCTGGTACTTGGCCAGGGGGGAGATCACGGTACCTTCACCGGCCAGGGCTTCGAGGACGAGTTGCTCTTCCGGGTCACCCTCGAAGTGGGCCTCCACCTTCACCCGCAGTTTCGGATCGCGGATGTCGAAGATGCGCCCCAGATAGAGCGCGGCGTGGCTCCAGGGGCTCTGGGTGATGAGGCGGATGACATCAGCGATGCGGCTGCGGCCCTCCACCAGCAGCACGTCGCAGGGGCGCAGCTCGAAGCGCAGCCGGCCGAAATCGCACAGGGGCGTCTCGTCGGGAGGGCGGTCCCGTGTCAGCCATCGGGTGAGCCACTGGCCCAACCGGATCTGCCACTCCATCGAGCCCTTCATCCTCGTCTCCCGCGCCGGGTCACTCCCGGGCGTCACCGGTGGATGTCGCGGGGTGACGCAACTCGTTGAGGTACCGGGAGGGCTCAGGCAATGGCCGTAGCCGTCCGGCGCTTCTCTTCAGAGTATAGACCGGCCAATGAAAGGAACCCTTTCGCTTCCCAGGGTCATTGCAGCATGAAGGTTTCGTATTCCAGACGATCCAGCTGGCGGGAGAGCAGGGCCAGCCCCACGAGGCTGGCGATCACAACGGCACCGGCAAAACCGAAGCCGAAGAATTGCGGACCCAGTTGGAAGGTGAGCCAGGTGAGGCCGATGTTGCTCACCAGGAATAGCAGACAGATGCCCAGGGCGAGCCCGAGCAGGTCGAGGTAGAAGAGCACGTTGAGGATGGCCAGCAGCAATACCTGCACCCCCACCCCGATGAGGTCCACGTTGAACAACGGGCGATAGAGGCGCGAGATTCCCAGCGCATCCAGGATCAGCGGGCCCAGCATGAGCAGCACCACCACTGTCAGCCCCTGTACCTTGAAGATTTCGTAGATGCCCTGGCGGATGATGACCACCATCCGGCGCTTGTAGTGGCGGATGTGTTCCAGGGTGTCCCCTTCGCGCACGGAGCGGTAGAAGCGGTCGTAGATCTCGGCGAAGTCGGTCTCCATCCGTACCAGGAACACCGCCATGCCGGGAATGATGGAGAGGTAGGCGAGGAAGATGGGAATGTCGTAGATCACTGATGCCCGCAGGGGCCCGATGACCGGTTCCGAAGTCGCCGGATTGAGCCAGAACAGCAGCTTGTCGGCCCAGATGGCAAGGTTATAGAACAGCCCGGTGAGCGCCAGACTGTAATGAGCCTGGCCGCGCCGGAGAAAGCCGTATGCGACGAAACGCTCCCCGGGGTAATGGCGAATCACCAGGGCCAGCATGAGAAAGAACAACAGCGCCTGGCCGACAAAGAAACCCAGCAGCAGCCCTTCCAGCTTCATGCCGGCGAGTACCAGCAACAGGGCCATGCCCACGGTGGCGCCGTAGCCAACCAGGAACAGCCCCAGGATGAGGCGGTAGGCCTTCATGCCGGAGAGAAAGATCACCAGGATCCAGATGTCGCACAGCACCACGAAGCTGCCCAGGGCGGAAAGTTCATAGAGGGGGGACTGGTGGAACAGCAGGAGCAGCGCCAGGCTACCCAGAAGACCACTGGCGAGGGTGGTGAGGGTGAGAGCGCCCATGAGGTTGGGCAACACCACCCGATCCTTTTTCTCGAACAGGCGGTCGGCGATGTAACGGGTGAAGAGCAGCTGCAGCAGGCCGGTGAGTACCAGGGAGGCGGCCATCAGCCAGGTAACGGTGACCAGGAATTGGACCACCAGGGTGTCGGGGACCACCCGGCTGGCGCTGAACAGGCCGATGAGCAATACCCCCAGGATGGAGAGCACCCAGGGGCCGGAGCTGATGATGCCCGCGTAGCCATAGGCCTGCAGCAGCCCCAGGTAGGAGTCCTTGCGCAGCAGCTTGCGCAGCTCGAAACCGATACCGGCCATCAGGCCCTCCTCCTGCGCGGCGTATCTTTTTCCAGGCAGTGACGGTAGAGCTTCCGGTATTCCCGGAACATGCGGGATTGGGTGTAATAACGCTCCACGCGGCGGATGCCGGCTTCCCGGCATGCCTGCCATCGTTGCGGATCCGAGAGCAATCCGATGGCGGCGGCTGCGGTCTGATCGGGATTGGCGATGGGCACTACGGCGCCGGCGCGTCCCAGTTGACGGTCCTCTTCGTTGCTGCCTTCGATGAGTTCCCGGCAGGCGCCCACGTCGGTGGCCAGCGCAGGGACGCCGGCGGCGAACCCCTCCAGCAGCACCAGGGGCAGTGCTTCCGAGATGGAGGTGAGCACCAGTAGGCCAATCTCCGGGAGGATCTCCTCCATCCTGCGAAAGCCGAGGAAGCGGACCCTTTCCTGCAATCCCAGGCTGACCACCAGGTTGCGGCACTCCTCCACGTACTCGGGGTCCTCGTCTTCCGGGCCGACGATCCAGCCTTCCGCCTCGGGCAGGGCGTTGCAGACGCTGCGCATCGCCCGGATGAAGGTCTTGATGTCCTTGATGGGGACCACCCGGCCCACCAGCGCCAGTACCGGACGCGGTGGGATCCTCTGTCGCTGCCGGACTGCCAGGAACCGCTCCAGATCGATGCCGTTGGGTACGATACGACAGCGTTCCGGATCGGCACCGTCGGTGATCTGGCGCTGGCGGTTGCCCTGGTAGAGGGAGACGATCACCTCCGCCGCGTCATAGGCCAGGCGCCCGAGCCCCTCGAAGAAGCGGATCCAGAGGCGCCGGATGTAACCCACATCGTCCTCCAGGGTGCCGCCGAAGGCCTCCCGGGGATCCTGGATCCAGTCGGCCTGGGAGAGGTCGATCTTGCGCTCCTTGGTGTAGATGCCGTGCTCGGTGAGCAGCAGCGGACGGTGCCGGCGGTGATGGGCCAGCGCGCCCAGCATGCCGGCATAGCCGGTGGAGACCGAGTGCAGCATGCGCGAAGGGGGCAGGCCGTCTGCGATCTCCGAGAGCAGGAAAAGAGGGGCGTGCATGGTGCGCACGGTCCAGAAGTAGTCCACGAAGGAGGGATCGGTGCAGAAACGCTGGTAGTGGTCGGTGATCATGGACCAGGCCTGTTCGCTGAACAGGAAGTCCTCCCGCGAGAGCCTGCCGCGCCGCCCCAGCATCTGCAGCAGCTCTTCCGTCACCTGCCGAGGCATTTCCCGCGGCTGTTCCCGGAAGGCGGCATGCAGATCCCGCACCCGGGAGAAGACCTGTGCTCTGCCCCGGCGGGGCTGGATGGCGGTCCGCTGCCATGATTCCATCAGGTAGTGGCGTTCCAGGTGTACCACGTTGGAGGGCAGCGGGTAGCGGATCTCCCCGTAGTTTTCCGGGCTGCCCCCAAGGAACACCAGGGAGAAACGGAACCGGGGAAACCCGGTGACGATCTGGTGCACCCAGCTCGAGACCCCGCCGCTGACATAGGGATAGGTCCCTTCCAGCAACAGGGTGATGTCGGCCTCCGCCCCGCTGTCGATGACCCGATTCCAATCCGTCGCCCGGCTCATGGGATGCTGGTCCAGTAGTCGGCCACCAGGGCCAGGGGAGGTTCGGCACGGGCCAGAGGGTCCAGCACCGACAGCAGCTCACGTACTCGCCTCCAGCGCCGCTGCAGGTAGGCCACCTCGGCCAGATAGGGGTTGACGTCCATCTCGCTCATGCCCAGGTCGAGGGCACGCTGCAGGGACTGTTCCGCATCTTCCAGTCGCTTCAGCTGCAGCAGTACCCGGCCACGCAGAAACAGCAAGCCGATCTCCTCGCCCAGCAGTTCCGAAGCCCGGTCCAGGTGAGCCAGGGATTCACCCAGCACGTGCTGAAGGACGTCCCCGCTGGCCAGTCCCAGGTAGGCCAGCTCCCAGTACTGGATGGCCAGCTGTTCGTGCAGATGGCCAGTGGCTCCTTTCGGCAACGTCTCCAATTGCCGGGAAAGATCCCGGATCCTGCTGTTGATCTTCTGCTCTTTCCCGTCGAGCAACGAATAGGACAACAGCCGCACGTCGTCCTCCGGATCGTGCAACGCGATGCGCAGGATGGGGATGGCATCCTTGTCCCGCAACTGGCGGGTGGCCAGAACGGCGCCCACCCTTCGCTCGGTATCCGGTGCGTTGCGGATCACCGCGGCCAGCCCCCCGTGTCCGAATCGGGGTTGCCCGCTCACCTTCAGGGGCCGGTAAGGTAGTTCGGGAATGGATACGCTGGTGCAAAGCTCCGGTTTTTTCCGCCGGGGACGCCGCAGGCCGAAGGTGAGGCTGGCCAGGGCCGCAGCCACTCCCAGGAAGGGAACGAAGAAAACCACCAGGAACAGGGTGAAGCCCGTGGCCAGCGGTGGCCGGCGGTAGCGGGGTGGAAACAGGCGCAGCAGGGCCAGCACCGTCAGGGCGGCTGCCAGCAGATGCAGCGCCAGGTAAAAATGGAGAGGATGAGAGACGGCGCCCAGATGCACCAGCAGGGGCAGGGATCCCACCGACTCCAGTAGCAGTGCGCTAACGATCAGCAGAAGAGTCGTCATGGATTCCGGCCGTCTCGTACATGCGTTCGAGAATGTCTTTCACGCTGTCCTTTTTGCCCAGTGGAAGGGGCAGCATCTGGATGCCGATCTCCCTCAGATCGCTGCCGAACGACTCTTTCAGCAGGCGGTCCATACGCTGGCGGTAGGCTTCGGCCTCGTGCTCGGCGGTGAGCGGCATGAGCAGGAACAGCAGGTCGGGCCGGCCCCGGGCATCCAGCCGCCAGGGATGATCCAGGCCCCGCACCTGCCCCAGGAAAAGTTCCACCAGCCTGTCCAGTTGCGGATGCCGGGCCGGAAAGCGGATCACCAACACCAGGGCTGGCAGGTCGTGCACCTGGTAGTCGTGCAGTGAGCGTTGCAGATAATTGAGGAACTTGCGCGCCTCCGGGCTCTTTTCATCCAGCGTGCCCTGACTGGTGGAGAGAATGTCGGCGATGTGGCCTCCAAGCACCGCCAGCAGGCGCAGGTTCTCCTGCTGCAACGCGATGAAAGGCATTTCCTGGATCACCAGCAATCCCCAAGGGTGCCGCTGGACGTCCACCAGGGGCACAGCGGCGATCAGTGACTGCCCGGCAGAGTCGGTTGCAAGCAACTCTTCCCGCAGGCTCACCAGTTCTCCCTCCAGCAGTGCATGGCGCACCAGGGGATCGAAGGGATCCACCGGGCGCAGTTCGCCCAGGGTGGCCACTGGTGCCGGCGCCAGGTGTCGGTCGCGCACTTCGAACAGTCCTGCCACCTGCACCCAGCCGAAGCTGGCGAATATGCCGATGATCTCCTGTGCCACCTCTTTCACCGGGTTGTCGCCGAATTCCTGTCCCGCCAACCGCCTGCGCAGATCCAGCAGCGCGCCCCTCAGGCTGTGGGTGCCCGCGGCCAGACGCTGTTCCAGGCGATCATGAGAGATCTTCAGCAGGTGATAATTCCGGGTGAATTCGTCCAGGCGCATGCGCTGGTAGTCGTTCACCACCCGCTGCTGTTCGATACGGCGCCGGTAGATATCGGCGAATTCGCCGGCGATCATGCCCACCAGCAGCAGTCCAACCACCAGCGGGGCGGGAAAACCGTCCGGGACCAGTCCGGTGCGCCAACCCAGCGTGATCAGGGCGATGAGTATCAGGGCACTGATGAAGCCGTGGGCGAAGCCGTATCGCAGGGCCGAGAGCAGTGGTGCCAGAAGGATCCAGGGAAAATGGGCGGCAACGAAGAAAGGATCCTGTGGACGTGTCCACCAGCCCAGTGCGGGAAGCAAAAGGCAGAGAAACAGGGTCTCTCCCCAGGCCAGCAGAGGTGGTGCTGCTGCCGGTGGATCGCCAATCACTGGTTCCTGTGCCACCGGAATTCCGCTACCGGCTGGTTTCCCCTTCCAGCTCGAGTCCGGAAAGGAGCCTGTCGATCACCTTGTTGGCGGTGCCACTGAGACTTTCGTATCCCCAGCCGGTTCTGGCCCCGGAGGCGGCCCAGAGAATGGAGCCGCTGGGGATGTCGATGACCCGCAGGCTGATTCCCACCGCCGGCTCACCATCCAGACCGGTCTTGTAACGCCACTCCTGAACCGAGCCGGTCACTCCGTATCGAAAGCCCTGGTTGCGTGCCCACTGCAACGCCTGCTGGAACCGCTTCTCTTCATCCAGCAAAGCCAGCGGGTCGGCAGGCTGTTTCACCGGATAATGGGCCGGCTGCAGTCCCCGAACTCGCAGAGCGGTCTCCACCAGCACCTCGGCGCGCTCACCGGCCTGTGGTGTCTGAGACTGGTTGACGATGGGCAACAACGCCCAACCCGCGGTCCGGGCCAAGGGCTCGGATGTTTTTTCAACCTGTTGCGTGGTGCAGGCTGCAGCCAGCAGGGACAGTAACAGAAAGATCAGCCGGTGATTCATGTCATCCTCCTGGATGGTGCTAGTCTATCAGAGTTGGTTGGCATGCCGTTATCAACGCCCGAAGAAATAACGGTATCGAAGCCACAGCCCCTGGGAGGATTGGCCCGAACCGATGTTGAGCGTGCTGCTGTTGTAGTAGTAGCTGAGCGACAGCTCATCGCTTCCCAACACCCGGCCGCCCGCGGCGGCGGAGAAGCCGAACGCCGGTTGGTCGGCTGGCCACTCCCAGCCGATCCAGCCGTCCAGCTGGTACCGCAGTCCCCCTACCAGGGGAGCCCGCCCCTGGGGCTCCCCACGGGCCAGCGCGGCGCCGATGCCCAGGGAGGAATAGCGTTCGTCGATCACGTCGGACACACTGCTGCCCGGCGGCATGCGCGAGGCCATCTCGGGTGGCAGCCGGTCGGCCAGCCGGTTATTGAGCCAGGATCCCTGCAGGCGCAGATTGAGTTCGTTGGTTCCCAGCATCTGCTTGTCGATGAAGGCGAATTCCGCCAGTTCGCCATCGGCGAGCCGGCTGTTCTCACGGCTGGTGAGATGGTGGTGATCGAGGCCGAGCTGGAAGCTGATACGGGGAGTGAGGTCGCTCTGCCACTCCAGGCGGAGCCTGTCCACCACGGTATCGGCGCGCACGATCTGGGTGGCATCGCTGTGGTCGTTGAGAACCCCGGAGAGGCGGAAACGGTTGCGCTCGGTAAGCCGGTGTTCCCATGCCATGAGGGCGTAGGGGAGTGAACCATCGTCGCGACGGCGAAGGCCCAGGTCCAGGCTCAGCCGGTTGGCCGGCCCCCACCATTCCAGGCCGGCCACCAGTTGTTGCTCATGGTCGCGCCCTTTCAGGTCGTAGATGGAAGAGGGGATCTCCAACCGTTCCCGGGCCAGGGATAGGTGTAGGGAGAGGTTCCGGCGGCTGATACGGCCGCCCACCGCCTGCCGGTGAACATCCAGCTTGCCTATGCCGGTCCAGCCCAGTCCGATATCGGCGCTGGTGGGGAGGCGGTGGTAGAGACTTGCCGCCCACTGGGTGGCGGCCTGCCGGACGTCTGCGGACAGCTCCTGGTCCACCAGAAGCAAGGCGTGGGAGAGAGCCGGATCGTAACGCCCCAGCCGCTCCTCGGCCCGCACCCGATCCAGTAGCGCCAGTCGATCCTCCTGTAGCAGCCGATCGATGCGCTGCTGATCGTTTTCCAGCAGTGCCAGGCTCAGCCGCTCCCAGGCGGGAAGCTGCACGCGCCGGACGTGGCGCAAAGCCAGCCAGCGGCGCGCCCGGTCGTCCCTTTCCCGACTCAACTCCCAGCTCGCCAGGAACATCGCTCCAACCCGACCCTCCAGTGCGGCCTGTTCCACACCAGGTTGCAGCCGCGGGCGTCCCAATTCACGCTCGAGGGCGAGCAGCAATTGTTGTCGGAGCGTTTCCAGGCGGTCCCCGGCCGCCGGCCGTTCGCGGAGCCTGGGCTGCAGCAGTGCCAGGGCATGGCGACGGATCTTCCAGGCGTCGGCCCGCCGGTCGAGCTGATCCAGGAGATCGGCGTAGTTGAACAGCCAGAGCGGGTCGGAAGGGGTACGGGCCAGCTGCTTGTGGTACCAGGGAAGGGCGGCGCGGGGTTTGCCCAGCAGCTCCCAACCGGCGGCATAGACCGGCCAGTAACGGGAATCCACAGCGGCCGCTTGTTGCCACTGTGGCAGGAGATGGCGTAACCGGTCAGGCTCCTGGGTATCGACATAGAGCCAGAGCAGACCGAGGCGGGCCTCGTGCGACCCGGGATCCAGCTGCAGTGCCAGGCGGTAAAGCCTGGCCACCTCTTTCGGCCCCTGGTTTTGTCGTCGTTGGGCCGCGGCCAGGAGCACCAGCAGCCGGCTGGCCAGCCGGGGGTCAGTCCCCTGCTCCAGCACTTCATGCGCCAGCTGATCCATCATCGCCCATTGTTGTCGGCGCATGGCCAGGCGCATCGCCTGGAGCAGCAGGTTTTCATTCTTCCATGCGCGCCATCCCTCCCGCGCAGCTTTCATGGCGAGCCGGGAATCGCCCTGCCGGTCTGCCAGCAGCACCAGCCGTTCCAGCGTGATCTGCTGTACCCGTTCATACTCATTCCGGTCCCACTCCTTGGGGGAGTGATCCGCCTTTGTCATGACATACAGATGACGGTAGAGGGCAAAGGCCTGCTCCAGCGCCCCTGTCCGCCAGGCCAGCTCCCCGTAAATTTCCAGGTCGGCAAGACTGGCGTTATCGAACGGCCGGGAAAGGGATTGCAACAAGGACCAGGCTTCCGCTTCCCGGTTGGCCATCCAGAGTACGCGTGCCTTCCTGCGAATCAGTTCCTGGCGGTTGCCCGGCAGAAGGGCCTGCTGGTCCAGGATCCGGAGCTGGAGATCGAAATCCCCCATCTCCTCCGCCAGTTGCAAGCGCCGTTGCCAGAACCGGATTTCATTAGGGTGGCGGCTGAGGTAGCGGGCCAGTGTTTTCTCCGCCTGCTCGGGCTCTCCCAGTCCCTCCTCCAGCTCCGCCTTGCGCCAACTCTCGTCCCGTTCCAGAGGGCGGTTTTCCTCGAGCCGTCGCAGCATGGCCAGTTCGGTCTGCAGATCCCCCAGCATGCGCGCCAGGCGTATCACCTGTTGGCGATTGCCTGGAGAGGGGGCGGATTTCTCCAGGGCTTGCCAGGCTTGCAAGGCTTGCCGCGGTTTTCCGTTCCACTCCAACACCTGGGCGAGCAATCCCCGGTCTTCCATGGTCGCTTTCGGGTGCCTGACCACGGCTTGCGCCCAGTGAAGCCCTTCCGGGAGAGAACCAAGCGCCAGGCTGATGTCACGCTGGCGTCGCAGTGCGTCGACATCACCGGGATGAAGGGAAAGGTGGCGGGTGTTCCATTCCAGGGCCTGGGGCAGGTTGCTGGTGGCCAGGGCGATCTTTATCCCCCGTTGCAACAGCGTTTCCTCTTCGGGCCAGCGCCGAAGAAACTCTTCCAAGTATGAGAAGGCCAGCCCTGGTTTTGCCGCCATGAGCGCGGCGTCCAGGGCCCGGGTGGCCAGTTCCCGGGCCTGCTGCTGGGTATCCACTGCCAGGGCACCGGAGCGGTAATGGCGAGCCGCCGAGAGCGGGTCACCGGCGGCCAGGGCCCAGTCTCCCGCCTTGGTCCACCAATGGGCAGCCCGTTCGGGCTCCGTGTGGGCCAGGGCCTGCCCGATGCGGGACAAAATGGCCGGACCGGCGCCGAGGTCGCGTCCCATTTCCAGGGTCTTCAGCAGCTTTTCCGTCGGAAGCCGCTCCAGGGGGAGTTCCTGCAGCTGCGATAGTAGAGAGGATCTCTGTATTTCCGCTCGTCGAGGGTCGCTGGTGGCCTGTAGCTGCAGCAACATGATCTTCATCCGGAGCAGCTTCTTGGTGAGGCCCAGTGACCGGGGATGTTCCGGCAGAGGTCGAAGGATGGCTTCCGCTTCCCGGAGTTTCCCCAGCCGGATCAGCTCCTGCACCAGCGCCAGGCGTATGTCGTTGCGCCCCGGATCGCTGCGCAACACTGCTTTGAGATAGGCGATGGAAAGGGAATCGGGATGTTTCAGCAGGCTTGGATCCTCGAATACGGCGCGCTTGGGAACCAAAAGGTAGAGGACGCCGAGGATGACCACCAGCATGAGCAGTAGGCCGGGCAGGCTGACCAGTCGTACCGGCTTATCGGCAGTTAAGCGTCCCATCGACGACCCTTTTGTCGTGGAACCGGAAACGGACCCGATGACGGGCATCGGCGGTGGCTTTCAACACCTTGCCGTTCTTCAGCCGCAGGCTGCACTCCTTGCGCACCCCTGCCATTTCCAGAAGCGCCGGCACATGGGCCCGCAGAAGGATGTCAAAAGTGCCCTTTCCCGAGGTCCGCCAGCGTTCCAGGTGGCCGTTCGCCTGATGCAGGAAAGGTCTGGTCGGTGGCGAATCCCCGCTGGCCAGTCGTATCACCGGCCGGTCGCCGGAAAGGTGCAGATAGAGTCCATCCTGCAGCCTGCGTTGGCCGGCCAGCTGACGGGACTGGTCCAGCTTCACCGAGCCTCGGAAAAGGCGCAGCTCCCGCAACCGCTGAATGCCACGATACTGCAACCGGCCATCACTGCGCCGGGCCAGGCTGATCCGCCGGAACTCGGTCACCAGGGGAATGTACTCACTGGCGAAGACCGGTGTGGTCTCCTGCCGCTGTGCCCAGTCGTAGACCTGTTCCAGCGCTTTCAGCGATGCGGGCTTGGTTCCAGAATAGAAGTGGTAGTAGATATCGATGGGTTTCAGTCGACGCGGCCGGTCGGTGAGCTCGAAGGTCTCGATCACCTTGCGGAAACCCCAGAAGGGACCGGTCCAGTTGCCGGTATAGACATTCTCGTTCATCACCGGGGCGTAAGCCTGCAGGTAGGATTCCACCGGTCGTGCCATGGGGGAGACATGAACCAGGAAAGGCATTTTGCGGGTGATGATGGTGTCGCCTCCGTTCATGTCGAGAAAGCCTTGCTCCTCCACCAGGGCAAGTTCTTTTTTCCCCGGCAGCGCGTCTCCGGTCCACAGGAAGATGCGGCATTTCTCTCCAGGGGGAAGCAGCTGTTCCACGTAGCGCATGGAGCCGAGGATTTCGCGCCTGGCATCATAGCGGTAGCCCGGAATGGGCAGGTGGTATCCCTCCGCATGCTCCGGCCGGGCAGCGGCGGCGCTCCAGGCGAAGGGGTGACTGTAGCTGTGGCTGGCCGGTTCCACATTGGGCAGGCGGAAGATGCTGCGCGCGACGGCCTCGTACTCCTTGGAATGCCGGGGATATAGCCCTTCCGGGCCGATTTCGCCCTCGATCACGGAAACGGTGTGGGGAAAATCGTAGCGTTTCAGGATCCGGTCACGGATCACTTCAGCGGCCAGCGGCTGATCTGGAAACTCCGCCCGGCTTACGAACCCGTCTCCATCGATGTGATTCATCCAGAGCCGCCGCCCGTTCAAGGTAGTGACATTGGGCAACGGCAGATCCTCCAGTTTCAGGGCCTTGCGGATGAGGGCGAAGGGGTCGACGATCCAGCGGGTGCGGTCCTCCGGCCCTTCGTCCAGCAGCCAGGGGGAGAGAGCCAAGCCACCCCAGGTAGCAGTGATCACTACGCCGTGAGTCTTTCCACTTTCATCCACCACTGAGAGGTGGATCTGTGGCGCTTTCGATGCTTTTCCCCGGGGCAGGGTGAGGAAGCCTTCGGTCTCACCATCAGTCATGCGTGGTGGCTGTGCTTCGAAACCGATCAGCGAATCACTGGCGGCCACTTTCCAGGGGCCGTAGGCGGGGGGCTCCGCTCGTGTGAGGCCCATGCGGGTGAGCAACCCGTCATCGGGTTCAAAGCCGAGGCTGCCCAGCATAAGGATGGGGGTTCCCTCGGCGATGCGAGCAGCGATCCATTCAGCATGGCCGGGAATCGCGGTTGGTCCGCCAAACCAGCTGATCACCCCGGCGTAACGCCCCCGCAGGGTTCCCTTGGGCAACCCCTGCCGCAAATCGTGATAGACCGGCACATAACCCAGGTATTCCACGGGTAGTGCAGCCAAGCGGTGAATGTCCGTGTAGACGAGTTCTCCCCTCGGCCCCTGACTGCTGTCGTAGAGCATGAGGATCTCCCGCGGCAGCACCTCAACCTCGCCTACGCCCAGCTGGTCCAGGGAGGCATTGGTCACCCAGGGAATGAAGCCGGCTTGGCGGATCTTCCGGGCCACCTCTCTTGCCTGGTCACGTCGATTGGGAGGCAGGTAGTCGATCACCACCAGGGAGAGTTTGGGAAACTGCTGCTGGACCCCCTTCAGCCTGTTCAGGAGCCACTCACGGTCCTCCCTATTTACCTCACGATAGCGATTTGTGGCGGGATCCCAGCCCTGGAACAGGGATTCCGCCGCCATGCCGTTCACGAATTCTCCCACCCGGTCGATCACTTCGAATCCACGGTTGAGCAGGATCACCGATTCCGGAAACTCCCTTCGCAGCCGTTCGATGATGGTGGCCAGGCCTGCCAGCTGCCTTTGCCGGGCTGCCGGGTCCATGGCCACTTGCAGGTGACTGTCCAGGGTATCCAGAAAGAATCCGCGGTAGCCCAGTTTCCACAGGGGCCGGAAACGGTACTGGAACAGGTAGTCCTGCCAGCCCTGGCTGGAGAGATCCATGATGCGGCTGTTCCAGTCCGGGTTCCGGCCCAATTGCCAGGCGGGATCGAGTTCGCCGGCCCAGTTGCGTTCGCTGCCCACCTCGCCGACGCTCACGTAGGCCAATGGTAGGGAGCCGTTCCGGACCAACTCCCGCGGCACCGATTTCGGCAGGTGGTCCGGTTCCAGCACCACCTGGTGGAAATGGACCAGCAGGTGCACAGGCGCCTCGCTGCCGTAATAGAAAGCAATGGAATCCCGGGCCAGCCCCTGGAGCGGCAGTGACAGAAGGGCGGCCACCACTCCCCAGAGAAAGATGAAAGGCCGTTTTCCACAGGTAGGAGCCGCTTTGGCCGGGAGCCCTTCGCGCCCGGGATGATCCTTCTTCACGTGAAACAGCCATCAGAGGGGGAAAGCTAGATTCTACCTGAAGTTTTTGTCATCCATGATCCCGACCTGCCACGATTCCTGTCGCAGTGATCACCGGGAAGGGGATGTGAGCTGGCGCACAGAATGGTGCCGTGGCCTCTCTTATAGTTGGATTCAACCTCGCCTTTTTCTGCCCCGGTCCATTCCGATGAAAGAATCCTCCAAAGTCGTCTACCTGGAAAAGAACCAGTCACCCCATGGGCCCGTGGTGAAGGCAGGTGAATACGGCAAGGTGGCCGGCACCTGTCGGGGCATCCTGTTCGAGACTCTCAACGAGGCGATGCGGGAGCTTTTCGCCCAGGTGGACGATGACCTCTACAAGCTGGCGGAAAACTCCACCAGCAATGCCCAGCAGACGCTCTTCTTCGATGCCATGCGCACCATCCGCCTGCGCCAGAAGGAGATCGAAGGTGGATACCTTCGGCTGGTGGAGGAGTCCTACCAAGCCTTCTGGGATGGGGGCACCATTCTCTCCGCCAGGCTGGCCGAGGCGCCGGAAGAGATGAGTCTGGCCCTGGTGGAAAAGGAAGAGCTGGAAGAGGAGCTGGCGGTGACCACCATGGTCACCAAGACCACGGATCACTGTCACCGGGAACTGGTTCCCCTGAACGCCCGCTTCGCTCACATGCTGAAACGGCAGGACCTGCCGCTGGAGGCCAACCCGGTTTCCCCCGCGCTGCTGGCCATGGCGTTTAGGGAAGCCCTGTCGGTGTGGGATGGCGAGATGCTGGCCCGCATCGTGGTCTACAAGTGCTTCGAGCGCGTGGTCCTCTCCCGCATGCAGAGTTGTTATGCGGCCATGAACCGGCATCTGGCGGAAAACGGAGTGCTGCCCGATTTTCGTCATGGCGCCGCGGTGCGCCAGCCGGCCCGTGCTGGTGCAGGCACCGCCGCCGGCAGCCCGGTCCCGGAAGTTCCGGCGGATGGCGGAGAGGCCGCGACCGAAACGGCCGAAGCAGCTGTTCCCAGCCTTCAGCAGCTCTGGCAGGCTCTGCAGCAGCTGGGGCAGGCGGCCGCTTTTCCGGGACTTCCCCTGCCGGTGGATCCCCGCTTGCCGGTGATGCCCAGGGCCGGCGTGGTTCAGGCCTTGGGACAGTTGCAGCAGGACCTGCTCTCGGATCCGGAGTTGCAGCGTATGGATACGGCGCTGCAGCAGGAGTTCATCCGTCAGCAGCTGGTGGTTTTGCTGGGGCGCAACGAGGATGGTCGGGAGACCCATCGTGTGGGTGACTCGGAGAAGCGGACCATCGATCTGATCCTGGCGCTGTTCAACCATGTGCTGGACGATCCCAACCTGCCGGATGCCATGCGGGCCCTCATCGCCCGGCTGCAGATTCCGGTGCTCAAGGCGGCCATTGCCGATGCCGGTTTCATAGAGAACGAGTCTCATCCCGCACGGCGGCTCATCGATGACCTTGCGCGCGCCAGCATGGGGTGGCGGGACGATGGGGACCGCAGCGAGAAGAGCCTCTACTTTCAGGTGAAGCGCGCGGTGGAACGCATCGTTCACGAATTCGAGGATGACGTAGCCCTGTTCGAAGAGGTGCGTGCGGAATTCGGTGAATGGATGGCGGAGCGTGAGCGGGTGCGCCAGATCATGGAGGAGCGGCTGGCGCAGGCGGTCTCCGGAGAGGAGCGCCTCACGGTTGCCAAGATGAAGGTGGATGAGCTTCTCGAGGAGCTGGAGATCGATACGCTTCCCGAGCATGCGCAGAAGATTCTGCAAGGGCCCTGGAAAAAACTTCTCACCATCCTCTGGCTGCGGGAGGGGGAAGATGGCAACAACTGGAAAAAGGCGGTGGAAATCGCCGGCCTCATGGGCAAATACCTCTCCGGTACCCAGCAGAACTTCCGGCGAGAAGAGCTGCTGGCGGACATTCCCGAAATCATCGGCGGCCTGAAGAAAGGCTTCACCTACATCTCGCTGGATCAGAAAAAATCCGCCCGTTTGCTGAATGGGCTGCAGAGCTGTTTCATCGAGGCGTTGCGACCCCTGCCGTCCCGCCCCCGCAAAGAGCCGCCTCCGCCTTCGGATGGGGCGGCGCCGGTGGAGAACCAAGAGGAAGAGACTTCTCCCGAGCCGGACGAATACGATCGCCAGGTGGCGGCCATCACGGAAGGAACCTGGATCCGGCTGCTGCCGGAGACCGAAGAGGGCGAGCCCATGGTCTGCAAGCTGGTCTGGCGCAGCAAGTACACCGGCACCATGGTGTTCGTGGATGGCCAGGGCAACAAGGCGGCGCAGCTCAAGGAGGAGGAGCTGGCGGAAGCTTTCCGCCAGGGGAGAGGGGCGTTGCTGGAAGAGGCCCAGGCGCCGCTCATCGATCGGGCCCTGCGCAAGATGATGCGGGTCCTCAATGCCGAGATCGTGGGTCTGCGGCTGAAGATGGCGGACTGAGGCGGCAGACCTTTCCTACGGAAAGCGGTCTCCTAGTCTCCGGTGCTCGAGGGGGTGACGTCCCCTTCGTTTCTCATCTCTTCATCGGGGCTCTCGAGGTTGGGTTGCCCTTCCATCTGCTCGCCTGCGGCCTTTCCCTCTGCCTGACGCAGCCCTTCACCCGTCATCTTCTCCAGGCCCACCGTGTGTATCAGCTGTTCGAACAGGGTGCGAGGTGGCGGGTTCCAGTCGGGCACCCGGATCACTCCCTCTTCCTTCATCTCGGCGCCTTTGCCTTGCAGGGGGGGCAGGGGCCGGTAGTCTCCCTCTATACGAGCCAACCGGTCCTGATCGTCGAAAAACAGGGTGAGCCGCTTTTCCAGTTCGATCTTGCCGATCCCCACTCCGTAGTAATAGTCCCATCGCTGGTCATGGAAGACGTCCTGCAACAGCGGGGTTCCCATCACCAGCTGCACCTGTTTCTTGTGCATGCCTGGCTTCAGCCGGTTGACGTTGTCCTGGGTGATGAGGTTGCCCTGGACGATGAGCGGGCGGTAGACGAAAGGCAGCTTTTCCAGGGAGCGGGGAATGACGTTGCCGAACAGGTCCCAGCTGTCGGAATCGATGTCGATGCTGCTGCAGCCGGAGAGGGTTGCGCCAAGGGCAATGGAAATGAGAAGCTTGCGCATTGACGTGCTCAATGATCTCCCGGAGAGGTCTGGCGGCACATGATAGCGGATTCCAGGGCCGGCGGCATCCGGTGGAGGAGTGGAAATGGAAAAGCAGGTCATTCGCAAGGCGGGGTTGAAGGTGACGCTGCCCCGTATGAAGATCCTGGAGATTCTGGAGCAGAGCCCCCTGCGCCACATGACCGCGGAGGATGTCTACAAGGAGCTGCTGGCGCGGGAAGAGGACATCGGTCTGGCCACCGTCTACCGGGTGCTCACCCAGTTCGAGGCCGCCGGGCTGGTGGAACGGCACCACTTCGAGGGCGGCCAGGCGGTGTTCGAGCTCAACCGGGGCGAGCATCACGACCACCTGGTCTGTCTCGATTGTGGCAAGGTGGAAGAGTTTCTCGATCCCACCATCGAGAAGTGCCAGGAGAAGATCGCCCATAAGCATGGCTTCCGCATTCGCGACCACACCCTCATCATCCACGGGGAGTGCCTGGACCCGGAGTGCCCCAACCGCCCCAGGGAATGATCGTCAGCCCGCTGCCTGGATCAGCTCCTCGGCATGGGCCAGGGTCTGTCGGGTGATGCGACGCCCCCCCACCATACGTGCGATCTCCCGAATCCGTTCTTCCCGGCTCAGTGGGGTGATCCGGGTGCGTACTGCGCCCTTGTGCCGGCTCTTGGTCACCTGCAAATGATGATCGGCCTGGGCCGCCACCTGGGCCAGGTGGGTGACACAGAGCACCTGGCGGGAGGCACCCAGCTCCCGCAGCGACCGGCCCACGGTTTCGGCCACCGCGCCGCCGATGCCCACGTCCACCTCGTCGAAGATGAGGGTGGGCACCTCACCGAGACTGGTGGTGGCCACCTGGATGGCGAGGCTCAGGCGGGAGAGCTCGCCGCCGGAGGCCACCGAGGAGAGTGGGGCGGGCTCCTGCCCCGGGTTGGTGGCCACCAGGAACTCCACCCGTTCCAGGCCGCTCGCGGCGGCCTGCTCTTCCGGCAGGGGTTGCAGGCGCACCTCGAAACGGCCCCCGGCCATAGCCAGCCCCTGCATACGTTCGGTGATCTCGGCGGCGAGGCTGCCGGCGGCCTTCCTGCGGCTGGCGGTGAGCTCCCGGCAGGCTTCCCGATAGGCCTGCCAGTGGTGCTCCACTGCCTGCCGGCCCTGTCCGAGCGCCGTTTCCAGGCCCTGTAGCTCCTCCAGCTCCGTTTCCATCTCCTGCAACAGGTCGGGAAGCTGCTCCGGCGGAATCCTGTGCTTGCGCGCGGCATCGTGAACACGGGCCAGGCGCCGGTCCAGCGCTTCCAGCGCCTCGGGGTCGGGTTCCAGCCCGGTGGCGAATTCCCGCACCAGGGCTGCCGCCTCCTCCGCCTGGATGCGGGCGCTCTCCAGCAATTCGGCCGCCGGCGCCAGCTCCGGGGCCAGGCGTTGCGCCAGGCCCTCGATCTCCTGTTGTGCCCGGCCCAGAAGAGTCTGAGCGTCGGGTTCGCCCTCGGCGAGCATCTCCTGCAGGCGGGCACACTCCTGTAAGAGTTCGTTGGCGTTGGCCAGGCGGCGCTGTTCCCCCTCCAGCTGTGGCAGCTCCCGGGCGTCGTCGGCCACCCGCCGGAGCTCCTCCAACTGGAATTCCAGATAGTCCAGCCGCTGTTCGCGTTCCCGGACCCGCTCCTGCAGCGACTCCAGCTCTCGCGCCGCCTCGCGCCAGCGGGCATGGTGGGCGGCCACGGTCTCCAGCAGGGAGCCATGGCCCGCCCAGGCGTCCAGCAGCTGGCGATGCATCGCCGGTCGCAGCAGGCGCTGGTGCTCGTGCTGGCCATGAATCTCCACCAGCTGCTCGCCCAGCTCGGCCAGCTGCTGACGGGGCACCGGCCGGCCGTTGATGAAGGCGCGGGAGCGGCCGTTGCGGTTCAGCACCCGCCGCAGGAAACACTCCTCGCCCTCCAGCAGGGAGTGCGCCTCCAGCCATGCCCGCACTCCGGGCAGGGCGGTGAGATCGAACACCGCGGTCACCTCGGCCTGATCGGAGCCGGGCCGGATGAGGGAGCGCTCCGCCCGGTCGCCCAGCGCCAGGGCCAGGGCATCCACCAGGATCGACTTGCCGGCCCCGGTCTCGCCGGTGAGCACGGTCATGCCCGGCTCCAGTTCCAGGGCCAGGGATTCCACCACCACCAGGTTTCGGACCTGCAGGTGACGCAGCATCAGGGGTGGCCTCCCCAGCCCAGCTTGGCCCGCAACAGGTCGAAATGGTCATGATTCTCCGGATGGAACAGGCGGATGGGGTGACGGTACTTGCGCACCCGGAGCCTCTCCCCCGGCTCCAGCCGCAGACTCGCCTGGCCGTCGCAGGTGATGCGCACGTGTTCGTGGTCGGTGCGGCCGCTGGTGTCGATGACCACTTCGCTGTCGCCGTGGATGACGATGGGACGGTTGCTGAGCCGGTGGGGGCAGATGGGTACCAGCAGCATGGCGTCCAGATGGGGCTGCAGCAGCGGACCACCGCCGGAGAGGGCATAGGCGGTGGAGCCGGTGGGTGTGGAGATGATGATGCCGTCGGAGCGCTGGGAATCGACGTAATGGCCGTCCACCCAGGTCTCGAATTCGATCATCCGGGCGATGTTCCACTTGTGCAGCACCACGTCGTTCAGCGCCAGCTGGCGCTGCCGATCGCCAATGCGGGCCTCCAGCAGGTAGCGGCGGTCCTCGAGGTAGCGTCCGGCGAGTATGGAGTCCAGCGCCTCGGTCATGCGCTCCGGAGAGATGTCCACCAGGAACCCGAGCCGTCCCAGGTTGATCCCCACCAGGGGGATGTCATGGCCGGCCAGCTCCCGAGCCGCGCTCAGGAAGCTGCCGTCCCCGCCCACCACGATGGCCAGGTCGCAATTTCCAGCCAGTTCCGGGAGTTCGGCCCCCTGATTCTCCAGCTCCAGCGCGGCAGCGGCGCTGGGGGAAAGGGTGACCCGCAGCCCCCGTTCGATGAGATAGACGCGCAGGGCGGCCAGAGTGGGCACCAGTGCCGGGTCTCCAGGTTTGGCAAAGAGCCCCACCTGCTGGAACAGACGGTTGAATTCGGGCACGCAGACCCCACATGCAGCAACGAAAAAACGAGTAAAAGATAACATTCGTTCCAAAAAAGGAAAGGGGAGTACCCGGTTCCCGTTTATAATGGGCGCCGCACTGCATTCGTGCAGGCACCTTTCTGATCCGGAATATGGCTGCACAACACCCCGAGCTCACAGATCGCGCCCGACATTTCCTGAAGGTGCTCATCGAACGGTACATTCGTGATGGGCAGCCGGTGGGTTCGCGCACCCTGGCCAAGGACGCCGGCACCGATCTGAGCCCGGCCACCATCCGCAACGTGATGGCGGATCTGGAGGAGATGGGACTGGTCACCTCGCCGCACACTTCGGCGGGGCGGGTACCTACGGTGCTGGGCTATCGCTTCTTCGTCGATTCGCTCATCTCGCTGCGTCCGCTGGACGAGCGCGACATCAACCGCCTTCGTAGCCAGCTCGGCGGCGAGGAGGGGCCGCAGCAGCTGCTGGAGAGCGCCTCCCGGCTGCTTTCGGGCATCACCCACATGGCGGGAGTGGTGATGGTGCCCAGGCACGAGCGCCTGGTGATCCGGGAACTCCAGTTCATCCCGCTGTCGGAGCGCCGTGTTCTGGCCATCCTGGTCACCAGCCAGGGCGAAGTGTTCAACCGCATCGTGGAGACTTCGCGCAGCTTCTCCCGCAGCGAACTGGAGCAGGCCAGCCGCTTCATCAACCAGCATTACGCCGGCCACGACCTGGAGACCATCAAGCAGCTTCTGGTGGAGGAGATGAGCCAGCACAAGCGGGACATGGACCGGCTCATGGGCGAGGCGCTCACCATCGCCGACCGGGCGTTGGAGGTCCCGCCGGGCGAGGACGAGTTCCTGGTCACCGGACAGACCAATCTCATGGATTTCGACGAACTGGCCCAGCTCGACCGATTGAAGGAGCTGTTCGAAGCCTTCTCCGAGAAGCAGGAGCTGCTTCACCTGCTGGAGCGTTGCACCCGGGCCCAGGGAGTGCAGCTCTTCATCGGTGAGGAGTCGGGATACGGTCCGCTGGAGCAATGCAGCCTGGTCACCGCCTCCTACAGCGCTGGCGATCAGGTGGTGGGTGTGCTGGGGGTCATCGGCCCCACGCGCATGGCCTACGACCGGGTGATTCCCCTGGTGGACGTCACCGCCAAGTTGCTGGGCGCCGCCTTGAAATCGGGCTGACCAGCCCCATCTGGAGGGCTGGTTTCTCCAGCAAGAAACCTTCTGTTCCCCGGTGGTCGGGGGAAGGTCTTTTATTGCAGACAGAGGCTTGGAAATGAGCGAAGAACGGGAACAGGCACAGACGGAAGAGGTACAGGAGCCACAAGAGGCTTCCTCCACGGAGGAGCTCTCCGCGGAGGAGCTGGCGAAGCTGCTGGAGGAGGCGCGCGCCCAGGCCAGCGAGCACTGGGACAAGGTGGTGCGTGCCCAGGCGGAGATGGACAACCTCAAGAAACGTCACCAGCGGGAGCTGGAGCAGGCCCACAAGTTCGGCCTGGAGAAGTTCGTTGCCGAGTTGTTGGGCGTGTGGGACAGCCTGGAACTGGGCTACGAGGCGGCAAAGGAAAATCATGACATCGACAAGCTGCTGGAGGGCACCGAGCTCACCCTGAAGATGCTGGCCGACGCCATGGGCAAGTTCGGGGTGGAACAGATCGACCCCAAGGGGGAACCCTTCGATCCCGAGAAGCACCAGGCCATGCAGGTGGTGGAGCGGGACGACGTGCCCCCCAACACCGTGGTGGAGGTGATCCAGAAGGGTTACAGCCTCAATGGCCGGCTGGTGCGGCCGGCGCTGGTGATGGTCTCCAAGGCCCCCGCCTGAGTCTTGAACTCCGCCGAACAGCCCCCATCTGAGAGGGCAGATCGGATTTAGCCAACCAGTTTCAACGAATTACAACGGAGAGAACCAACAATGGGCAAGATTATCGGCATCGACCTGGGTACCACCAACTCCTGCGTCGCAGTGATGGAGGGGGACAAGGCCAAGGTGATCGAGAACGCGGAGGGCGATCGCACCACTCCCTCGGTGGTGGCCTTCACCCCGGAAGGTGAGGTGCTGGTGGGCAAGGCCGCCAAGCGCCAGGCGGTGACCAACCCCCACAACACCCTGTTCGCCATCAAGCGGCTCATCGGGCGCAAGTTCGACGATCCCGTGGTGCAGAAGGACATCGAGATGGTGCCCTACAAGATCGTCAAGGCGGACAACGGTGACGCCTGGGTGGAGGTGAACGGCAAGAAGATGGCCCCGCCGGAGATCTCGGCCAAGGTGCTGCAGAAGATGAAGCAGACCGCCGAGGACTACCTGGGCGAGCCGGTGACCGAGGCGGTGATCACGGTGCCCGCCTACTTCAACGACTCTCAGCGCCAGGCCACCAAGGATGCTGGCCGTATCGCCGGGCTGGAGGTGAAACGGATCATCAACGAGCCCACCGCGGCGGCGCTGGCCTACGGCCTGGACAAGTCGCCGGGTGACCGCAAGATCGCGGTGTACGACCTGGGTGGCGGTACCTTCGATATCTCCATCATCGAGATCGCCGAGGTGGAGGGCGAGCATCAGTTCGAGGTGCTCTCCACCAACGGGGACACCTTCCTGGGTGGGGAGGACTTCGACCTGCGCATCATCGACTACCTGGTGGAGGAGTTCCAGAAGGAGCAAGGGGTCGATCTGCGCAACGATCCGCTGGCCCTGCAGCGCCTGAAGGAGGCCGCCGAGAAGGCCAAGATCGAGCTCAGCTCGGCGCAGCAGACCGATATCAATCTGCCCTACATCACCGCCGACGCCAGCGGGCCCAAGCACCTGAACGTGAAGCTCACCCGGGCCAAGCTGGAGTCCCTGGTGGAGGATCTCATCGAGCGCTCCATCGAGCCTTGCAAGATCGCACTCAAGGATGCCGGGCTCTCCGCCTCCGACATCGACGACGTGATCCTGGTGGGCGGCCAGACCCGCATGCCGGCGGTGCAGAAGAAGGTGGAAGAGTTCTTCGGCAAGGCACCGCGCAAGGACGTCAACCCGGACGAGGCGGTGGCCATCGGAGCGGCCATCCAGGGTGGCGTACTTTCCGGCGCGGTGAAGGATGTGCTGCTGCTCGACGTCACTCCGCTGAGCCTGGGGATCGAGACGCTGGGTGGTGTGATGACCAAGCTCATCGAGAAGAACACCACCATTCCCACCACCGCGTCGCAGATCTTCTCCACCGCGGAGGACAACCAGTCGGCGGTGACGGTGCACGTGCTCCAGGGTGAGCGCGAGCGGGCGGCGGACAACAAGTCCCTGGGCCGCTTCGACCTCACCGACATTCCGCCGGCGCCGCGCGGGGTGCCGCAGATCGAGGTCACCTTCGACATCGACGCCAACGGCATCCTGCACGTCTCGGCCAAGGACAAGGCCACCGGCAAGGAGCAGTCGATCAAGATCACTGCCTCTTCCGGCCTCACCGAGGAGGAGATCGAGCGCATGCGCAAGGACGCCGAGGCCCACGCCGAAGAGGACCGCAAGTTCCGCGAGCTGGTGGAGGCGCGCAACCAGGCCGATGCGCTCATCCACGCCACCCGCAAGTCGCTGGACGAGCTGGGTGAGAAGGTGGACGGTGCCGAGCGCGCCAACATCGAGAGCCTGATCAAGGAGCTCGAAGAGGCGGTGAAGGGCGAGAACAAGGACGTCATCGAGACCAAGAGCAAGGCGCTGGCCGAGGCCTCCGGCAAGCTGGCCGAGAAGATGTACCAGGGCCAGGAGTCGGCAGGTGCACAGGGCGCGGCCGGTGGCGCAGGTGCCGCTGGCGCAGGCCAGTCCACGGCTTCCGACGAGGATGTGGTGGATGCCGAGTTCGAGGAAGTGGACGACGACAAGAAGTAACCGCCGGGCCGGCCGCTTTCGGCCGGTTCGTGGATGACCCCGGGGGCAGCGGAAAGCTGCTCCCGGCTTTTTGCGTTTTGGGAATCACGAGAGCAGAGCATGTCCAAGCGTGACTACTACGAAGTGCTGGGCGTAAGTCGCACCGCCACCGCAGTGGAGATCAAGAAGGCCTACCGCCGCCTGGCGATGAAATACCATCCCGACCGCAACGAAGGGGATGCCGAGGCGGAGCAGCGTTTCAAGGAGGTGAAGGAAGCCTACGAGGTGCTCAGCGACGAGCAGAAACGGGCCGCCTACGATCAGTTCGGGCATGCGGGCGTCAATACCGGAGCCGGTGGTGGTCCGGGAGGCGGAGCCGGTGCCGGCTTCGGGGCCAGTTTCAGCGACATCTTCGGCGACGTCTTCGGCGACATCTTCGGCGGCGGGCGTGGTACTCATCGGGCCTATCGCGGCTCGGACATGCAGTACAACCTGGAGATCTCCCTGGAGGAGGCGGTCAAGGGCACCACGGTGAAGATCCGGGTGCCCACCCAGTCGGTGTGTGAGGTTTGTGGCGGCACCGGCGCCAAGCCGGGCACCTCGCCGCGCACCTGTCCCACCTGCGGGGGCGTAGGCCAGGTGCGGATGCAGCAGGGTTTCTTCATCGCTCAGCAGACCTGTCCCACCTGCCACGGGCAGGGCACCGTGGTGGAGGATCCCTGTCCCGCCTGTCGCGGCCACGGCCGGGTGCGCGATCACAAGACCCTGTCGGTGAAGGTGCCGCCGGGAGTGGATACCGGGGACCGCATCCGTCTTGCCGGCGAGGGCGAGATGGGGGAGAAGGGTGGCCCTCCAGGGGATCTCTATGTACAGATCCGGGTGAAGGAACACCCCATCTTCAAGCGTGAGGATGCCAACCTGCGTTGCGAGATGCCCATTCCCATCACCACCGCTGCCCTGGGAGGTGAGCTGGAGGTGCCCACACTGGATGGCAAGGTAAAGCTCAAGATTCCGGCCGGCACCCAGACCGGCAAGGTATTCCGGGTGCGTGGCAGGGGAGTGGCGCCGGTGCGGGGAGGCCCTCCTGGTGATCTCTTGTGCCAGGTGGTGGTGGAGACACCGGTGAATCTCAACGAGGAGCAGAAGGAGCTGTTCGAGAAGCTGGCGGAATCCCTGGGCAAGGGCGGCAGCCGCCACAGCCCCAACAGCAGCTCCTGGCTGGACCGGGTCAAGGGCTTCTTCAAGGAGATGGGACTTTAACCTGGAACACCCTGTCTGCCTGAAAGGCGGCGCCCGGAAAGTGTTGGACCGGAAGGGCACCGGGGCGAAGGGGATCGAAACAAGAACCGAGGAGAAAGACGATGATTCGAGTAGCCGTCACCGGCGCCGCCGGTCGCATGGGCAAGGCCCTGGTACAGGCCGTCACCGAAACCGAGGGGCTGCAGCTCACCGTGGCCACCGAGCATCCCGATTCCAGCCTTCAGGGCGCCGATGCCGGCGAGATGGCGGGCATCGGCAAGCTGGGCGTGGCCATCCGCGACGACCTGGAAGCGGCGGCGGATGAATTCGACACCCTCATCGACTTCACCCGCCCGGAGCCCGCGTTGGCCCATCTCGACATCTGCCGCCGCCATGGCAAGCGCATGGTGATCGGAACCACCGGCTTCGACGAGGCGGGAAAGGCCGCCATCGCGGAGGCCGGGAAAGAGATCGCCATCGTTTTCGCCCCCAACATGAGCGTGGGGGTGAATCTCTGTTTCAAGCTGCTGGACATCGCCGCCCGGGTGATGGGAGAGGAGTCCGATATCGAGATCATCGAGGCCCACCACCGCCACAAGGTGGATGCCCCTTCCGGCACCGCGCTGCGCATGGGAGAGGTGGTGGCCTCGGCGCTGGGGCGCAACCTGGACGAGGTGGCGGTCTATGGCCGCCACGGCATCATCGGCGAACGCAAGCGGGAGACCATCGGGTTCGAGACCATTCGCGCCGGGGACGTGGTGGGCGAGCACACCGTCTGGTTCGCCGCCGAGGGCGAGCGGGTGGAGATCGCGGTGAAATCCTCCAGCCGCATGACCTACGCCAACGGCTCGGCCCGGGCGGTGCTCTGGCTGCAGGAGAAGGAGCGGGGCCTCTTCGACATGCAGGACGTGCTTGGATTGCGGTAGGTTTGCAACCCGCCGGCGAGTGTACCGGGGTCACGGAACGGGCTGATGTGAGGGTGGGCCTCCGCGCCGAATAACGAGCCACGTGATTCAGGATTCACGGCGAAGAGACTACCCCTGTGATTCAAGGTTTGTTCATGATCCGGATGAATTCAGGGCTCATGGGAGCTAGGATGAATCAGGTGAACCAAAGCATGAATCCCGCGAGGCCTGCTCCATGACCTACCTGCTCTGGCTGCTGCTGCCGGTGGCCGCCGCCTCCGGCTGGTGGACCGCCCGGCGGGTTTCCTGCGGTCGTGCCGGCAAGGGCTCCCACACCACGCCGGCCTACTTTCGAGGACTCAATTACCTGCTCAACGAGGAGCCGGATAAGGCCATCGACGTCTTCGTCCAGCTGCTGGAGGTGGACAGCGAGACGGTGGAGACCCACCTGGCGCTGGGCAGCCTGTTCCGCCGTCGGGGGGAGGTGGAGCGGGCCATTCGCATCCACCAGAATCTCATCGCCCGGCCGGGGCTGGACGAGGAGAACCGCGCCAACGCCCTGCTGGAGCTGGGCAAGGATTACATGCGCGCCGGGCTCTACGACCGTGCCGAAAACCTCTTTCGGGAACTGGAGGAGAGCGGCCATCACGTACGCAAGGCGCTGGAGAACCTGCTCGTCATCTACCAGCAGGAGAAAGACTGGGAATCCTGTCTCGAGGTCTCCGAGGCGCTCCAACCCCTGGTGAAGGAGCCTCTGGGCCAGTCGCGCGCCCACTATTATTGCGAGCTGGCCGAGCAGGCGATGGCGCGCAACGACCGGGAAACCGCGGCGGAACTGCTGGAACAGGCGGTGGTGGCCGATCCCCAGAGCATCCGGCCCAGGCATCTGCAGGCGCGCATGGCGCGAGAGACGGGGGACTGCCAGGCCGCTATCGCCCTGCTGCATCGCATCGCCGACAGCCATCCCCATTACATTTCCGAGATCCTGGAGGACCTGCGTCGTTGCCATGCCGTCCGGGGCGACCTCGGGGGGCTTCGCAGTTACCTGGAAAATTTCCTCAGGGAGCGCTTCGACGTGGACGTGATGCTGGCGCTGGCCGACCTCATCGAGCAGCAGGACGGGGAACGGGCGGCCATGCGCTTTCTCACCGCCCGGCTGGAGAACCGGCCCGCCATTCGCGGCCTGCTGCGCCTCATGGAGCTGAATGCCACCCTGCCGGACGCCACTGCCGGCCGGATCCTGGTGGGACTGAAGGATCACCTGGCCCGCCTCATGGCCGAGCGGCCCGCCTACCAGTGCACCCATTGCGGCTATGCCGCCAGCTCGCTCTACTGGCAATGTCCCAGCTGCCGGCACTGGAGCACCTTTCGGCGCCGACAGGAGCCCTGACATGGGAGAAACTTCTTGGTCAGCTCCCCCAACCCGGAGAAAAGCAATGAAAACCAGCCCGGTCATCGTGGCATTGGACTATCCCGACCAGGCCAGTGCTCTGGCCCTGGTGGAGCGCCTGGATCCCACGCTCTGTCGCCTCAAGGTGGGCAAGGAGCTCTTCACCCGGGCTGGTCCCCCGGTGGTGGAGGCGCTGGTGAAGCGGGGCTACGAGGTCTTCCTGGACCTGAAATTCCACGACATTCCCAATACCGTGGCCGCAGCCTGCGACGCCGCGGCGGACCTGGGGGTGTGGATGATGAACCTGCACGCCTCCGGCGGGAGGCGAATGATGGAAGCTGCGCGCGAACGGCTGGAAAAGCGCTCCCAGCGTCCCAGGCTCATTGCCGTCACCATCCTCACCAGTCTTGGCGAGGCCGACTTGGCGGAGATCGGCTTCACCGGCACACCGGCGGAGAACGTGAGCCGCCTGGCCGCCCTGGCCGACGACTGCGGCCTCGATGGCGTGGTCTGCTCGCCGCGGGAGGCCGCAGCGCTTCGGCGTGAAAGGGGGCCGGAGTTCCTGCTGGTGACTCCGGGCGTGCGCCCGGCCAGCACCTCGCTGGACGATCAGAAAAGGGTGATGACCCCGGCCGACGCCCTCGCCGCCGGCGCCAGCCACCTGGTCATCGGCCGTCCGGTGACGGCCGCCGAGGATCCCGTTGCCGCGTTACAGGCCATACTCCAATCTTTGAAACAAAATTAAAAATTCATCATAAGTTACGGAATAAGAATATATTTCCTTCTGCTCCCATCGTAGGTCGGGCTTCAGCCCGACAGTTGCTATGCTTTCGTGGAGCCGGTAGGTGGTCCTTATTGGCGGGGACGCCGTGAATACGTCCCTGTAGGCTCTGCGGCAGCTTTGTAACTTCGCAATCCATGCTTCGCCACAAAGCCCGGCCTCGCCATCCCTGGCGAGGCGTTCGCTGGCTGCGAAAGTCCACTGGACTTTCGGTCCAGCTCACCCCTGCTGCCGAAACCTCGCAAATAAGGACCCCCACCGGCCTGCAAGCGTTGTTGATTGTTCTGTCGGGCTGAAGCCCGACCTACAGGCACTATACGAGACGGGTTGCCCGATCAGGCAAAAATTTACTGACGTCATAAAGAGAAGTTAGCGGCGACAAAACCCGCCTTCTGGTACTGTTTGCGCACCAGAATTTCCGTCTCCCCAATTTCGTTCAGGAGAAAACCCAGATGATCAACCCCATTGGTTCTGACGAGCTGCAACCTCTGTTCGTCTACGACGTGGACGAGCACGAAGCCCTCACCCACGAGGCCGAGAGCCTGCCTTCCGTAGTCATCACCTCCCAGGCGGCGGGTAACGCCGTGATGATGGGGGGTGGTTATTTCTCGCCCCTGAAGGGCTACATGAACGTGGCCGACGCCATGGGCGCCGCCGACAAGATGACCCTCACCGACGGCTCCTTCTTCCCGGTGCCGGTGATGTGCCTCATCGACGACGAGCAGCTGGCCTCCATCGGAGACGCCAAGCGCATCGCCCTGCGCGACCCCAACGTGGAAGGCAACCCGGTGCTGGCGGTGATGGATGTCGAGAACATCGAGAAGGTCACCGAAGAGCAGATGGGCTTCATGCGCGACAAGGTGTACCGCACCGACGACATGGAGCACCCCGGCGTCGCCACCTGGATGAGCCAGGGCCGCAACGCCCTCTCCGGGCCCATCAAGGTGCTCAACTTCTCCTACTTCATCACCGACTTCCCCGACACCTTCCGCACCGCGGTGGAGATCCGCAACGAGATCAAGGAGCGCGGCTGGAAGAAGGTGGTGGCCTTCCAGACCCGCAACCCCATGCACCGCGCCCACGAGGAGCTGTGCCACATGGCCATGGAGCGCCTCGGCTGCGACGGCCTGGTGATCCACATGCTGCTGGGCAAGCTCAAGCCGGGCGACATTCCCGCGCCGGTGCGCGATGCCGCCATCCGCAAGATGGTGGAACTCTACTTCCCGCCCAACAGCGTGATGATCACCGGCTACGGCTTCGACATGCTCTACGCCGGCCCCCGCGAAGCGGTGCTGCACGCCTACTTCCGCCAGAACATGGGTGCCGACTACTTCATCGTCGGTCGCGACCATGCCGGCGTGGGCGACTACTACGGCGCCTTCGACGCCCAGACCATCTTCGACGAGGAGGTGCCCAAGGGCGCGCTGCAGATCGAGATCTTCAAGGCCGACCACACCGCCTACTCCAAGAAGCTGGGCAAGGTGGTGATGATGCGCGAGGCCCCCGACCACACCAAGGAGGACTTCGTGCTGCTGTCGGGCACCAAGGTGCGCGAGATGCTGGGCCGTGGCGAGGCGCCGCCGCCCGAGTTCTCCCGTCCCGAGGTGGCCAAGATCCTCATGGACTACTACCAGTCGCTGAACAAGTAAGGCTTGCCAGCCTGGTAGAATCGAAGCCCGCCGACCGGCGGGCTTTTTATTTTCGACGGCCTGCCGCTGTTTCGGGACAGGGCGCCATCCCCTTCAGCGGGATTTCGGAGGCAGGATGCCGACGCAAATCCTGCAGGGAGGTATTCACGGCGGTCCCGATGAAGGGGATGGCGCCCTGGCTGCGGAAAGCGTGTGAGTGACCAGCAGATGGGAAAAGACAAAGCCTACAGGATCATCGAGAGCGAGGAGGCCTGGCAGGGTTTCCTCGAACTGAAACGCTACCGCCTGCAGCACAGCTGCTTCGCCGGCGGCTGGTGCCCGGAGCTGGTGCGCGAGCGGGTGGAGGGGAATCACGCCGTGTCGGTGCTGCTCTACGACCCCCGCGAGGATGCCGTGGTGCTCATCGAGCAGTTCCGCATCGGCGCCCTGGGGCACCAGGAGCCGCCCTGGCTGCTGGAGACCGTGGGCGGTTACCGGGAGGAGGGCGAGTCTCCGGAGGAGGTGGCGCGGCGCGAGACCCGGGAGGAGGCCGGCTGCGATCTGGAGCGGCTCATCCCCATCGGCACCTTCTTCACCACCCCTGGCTGGTGCGGCGAGCGCATCACGCTGTACTGCGGACTGGTGGACAGCCGTGGCGCCGGCGGGGTCCACGGCCTGGACGAGGAGGGGGAGGACATCCGGGTGGTGGTGATGCCGGCCGGGGAGGCCATCGGCGAGCTGTTCCGCCACGCCAACTCCACCTCCATTGTGGTGGGGCTGCAGTGGCTGGCGGCCAACCGGGAACGGATCAGGCGGGGCGAAGCCTGAGCTCCATGCGCCGGTGGGGAATGCCGGCATCCTCGAACACCTCCCCCAGGGCGCGAAAACCGGCCCGCTCGTAGAAGGGCACCGCCTCGAGCTGGGCGCTGAGCACCAGCCGCTCGAGTCCTCTCCTGCGCCCTTCCTCCACCATCGCCCGGAGCAGGGCGGTGCCTACTCCACGCCCGCGCCAAGGGCGAACCACCGCCATGCGGCCGATGTGCCCCTCGGGCAGCAGCCTCGCCATGCCGATGGGATGGCCTCGTCGGTCCTCTGCCAGCAGGTGGAAGGCTTGCGCGTCCCGGCCGTCCCATTCCAATTCCAGCGGCACCCCCTGCTCCTGCACGAACACCTGTTCCCGCACCAGCTGCAGCGCCTCCCAGTCCTCCGGCCACCGGGCGCGCCGGATATGGAAAGGCTCACTCATCGTGCCATTCCAGCTGGCCCTGGTTGAACAGCCCGGCCAGGAGCTGCATACAGGGCTCCCGGTACGGCTCGGGGAGCAGCGCCTCTTTTCCCAGAGAAGGGGCGCTGCAGAGCCGCTCCAGCCACTCCTCCGGCAGCTTCGTGGGGCGGGCCTCTCCGCTGGTGAAGAGCCAGTAGCCACCGGCCCCGCGCCGGCACCAGGCGAAGCGGGCGAAGGGGTGGCGCTGCAGCCGCGCGCCTGCTGCCAGTCGCGTTTCCAGGGTTTCCTGAGAGAGCGGTTCGTCGGGCGGCTCGATGGCCAGGTGGGGCTTCACCTCGGTCATGAAGCTGCCGAACCAGGCCTCGCGCAGTTCGTCGTTCGCCAGCCACCGGTCCAGCGCCTCGAAGGTATGGTTGCGTGTCGCCGAGGGAATTCGGCCGGGCTGCCGGGTGGGTGCCAGGAACGGATCCCGGTAGTGCTCCCCGGGTGGTATCCGCTCCAGCAGGAATTGGGCGAAGCTGTCGAACAGCTCCTGGTGGGAGGGCGCCCGCAGGCCCACCGACCAGTTCATGGTGGGCGTTTCGGCGACGCCCCAGTGGGCCACCCCCGGCGGCAGGTAGAGGACGTCGCCCTGTTCCAGCACCCACTGCTGTTTCGGCTCGAACTCCGCCAGGATGCGCACCGGCAGATCGGGCAGGAGCTCGTGGGAAACGGGGTCGGGATCGATCATCCAGCGCCTTCGGCCGCTTCCCTGTACCAGGAAGACATCATAGGTGTCGATGTGCGGCCCCACCGAGCCCCCAGGCGCGGCGTAGCTCACCATCACGTCGTCGAACCGCCAGGAGGGGATGAAGCGGAAGGGTTCCAGCAGCCGTGCCACCTCCGGCAGGAACTTGTCCACGTCCTGCACCAGCAGGGTCCAGTTCTCCTCCGGCAGGGAGAGGAAGGTCTGCTCGTCGAATGGACCATGTTGCAGTTCCCAGCGGTTGTCGCCGCGGTCGGTCACCAGGCGGGATTCCACCGCCGGCTCGCAAGCCAGCCCCGCCAGCTCCTCCGGCGAGAGCGGAAAGTCGTATTCCCGGAGCGCACCCGGCATGTGGAGCGGACGCCGTTGCCAGTACTCCGCCAGAAAGGTTTCCAGCGTGATGCCAGGAGGGAGCTGCAGTTTCATGGGGCAATCATACCCCGAGAGGCGGGCCCGCCGTTTTCAATTCCCTGTCGATTCCGGTATCCTTTGGCGCCCGTGGAGAGGTGGCAGAGCGGTTGAATGCACCGGTCTTGAAAACCGGCAGGGGTTAACGCCCCTCCAGGGTTCGAATCCCTGCCTCTCCGCCATTCTCCCTCATTGCCGGAGAGGTGCCGGAGCTGGCCGAACGGGCTTGACTCGACAAGCGGCGCAGCCGCGCAGGACGCCGGAGCGTAGCGACGGCGCCCCGAAGGGGTGAGGCCGCAGGCCGAATCAAATCAAGTGACCCACTCACGCGAAGCGTGAGTTGAAACAAGGCGACCGTTTTTCGGAGAGGTGCCGGAGCTGGCCGAACGGGCTTGACTCGAAATCAAGTGACCCCTCACGGGGTCCGTGGGTTCGAATCCCACCCTCTCCGCCATCTAATCAAAAAAATTGTAATAAAAGCAATCTGTTATCAAGCATCAACCAACTGCTACCCCCAACCAGTCCCCCAATTAAACCCTTTTCCCATACCATCCAGTGGCGCCCACGAGCGTCTGCCCACCCACCACTACACTCTGCCAAGGATTTGATAATCGCTTTGATCGCCTGCTGCTGTTCCGGCGGCAGGCTGTCCCACTGGCTTGCCATTCCGATTGCCTCGTAACTCAACTCCGACAGCTTTACCGCTCGGTCGTCCTGTTCGCTATAGAGCCTGGCCACGGGCACGCCGAGGGTTTTGGCGAGGCCATGAGCTGGCTTGGGGTGCCATGTTGTCATCCGGAATCAGCGGTCCCGCTCGCCCCTTGTTTCGCCAAGTTCGAGGATATATCCGTCCCGGAGATCCGACCGAGAGCCGACCAACACCCGGAACCTCCGTGCATCCTCCACCATCCGGTCGTTGTTGAACAGCACCAGGTTGGGCCAGGCACGGCTCAGCCTGTTGCGCAGCTCGGCCAGCTCGGCGTCCCTGTATTGATAGTGGTAGTGATAGGCGGGGCGTCCGTGGAGGCGGAAATAACGCAGCCCACGGCCCACCGGGCGGCGCAGGAAGGGATCCACGGCGTGGATCAGCCGCAGGTCGCGTAGCAGGGGACGGAGCAGTTCGTCGGTCCAGGCATCGCCGCGGGGTTCGAAGGCGAAGCGGAGCCCTTCCCGCGGCGCTTCGGTGAAGAAACGGCGTAGTCTTTCAAGGTTTGCGGCGTTGGGCTGGAAGCTGCGGGGAAGCTGGAAGAGCACCACCTGTGCCTGCAGCGCCAGGGCGATCTCCAGCGTCCGTTCCCAAGCCATGTGGGTGACGGCATTCCAACGGAAGCCTCCCGCCTGCTGCAGTTGCCGGGGGGAGAGGGGCTCACGCAGCCGGCGGTAGGTGGGGCTTTTGGGCTCGTGGGTGATGAGCTGCCAGGCCTTGAGGGTGAACAGGAAATCCCTGGGTGCCTGTTCGCGCCAGCCTCGCGCGGTTCGCGGCCGGGGTGGCTGGTAGAAGGTCTGCTGGATCTCCACCAGGTCGAAATCCTGGAAGGTGCGGGCGTGGGATTCGGCGAACCCGCAGGTTCCTACCCGGATGCGGCTGCTCATGGGACGGCCGGTAACTTCAACCTTCGCCTTGCCGGATCGCATCGTCCGATCGGGGATGGGACAACAGTTGGAGGTGCACAGGTGCTGCCCAGCGGCTGGTAGCCCGGCAACAGCCCCTGGAGTCGTCGTGAAAACGGAGACGGCATGATGGAATTCTCCCTACTTTTCCAAGTCTTGCCGTCCATTGCAGCATGGAATTGGGCCCGTTGCCACAGGGGTCGAAAGGATGAACCTCGCCTATGTTCAATCACCAGCTCCGGCGGTAAACTTCGCACCTTGGATTCAAGCCGGCGAGGTTTCCAGTTGCTCTCGTTACCCAGAATTTCACTGTTGCTTCTGTGCGGGTTGCTGCTCGGCCAGGGCGGAGTGAATGCGGTCACCGACCGTTATGACGAGATCACCCGCGACCAGGATTTCGACGTGGTGGAGAAACCCTGGAAAGAGGAGCGTGGTGAGATTCCGCCCTTGCCTGGCCAGGGAGACTGGACGGAGGTGCGGCTGGACACCCTTCCCAAGAACCAACATGCATTTCTCGATCTCAACAGCCTCGGCGTGGGGCGGCAGGACCAGGTGGTGCGCTACTGGATCCGCATCCGCTCCAATGGTGGTGGCGAGATGATCACCTATGAAGGCATGCATTGCGGCCAGCGCAACTACATCGTCTACGCCTATGCCCACCCCAGGAGGAAACCGCCCGTTCGCAAGGTGAGCCTGCCCAAGTGGAAGCCGGTGGAGGGACGGGCGCTGAATGCCTACCGCGAGGAGCTGATGCGGGATGTCTTCTGTTCCGGGGAGGTGCCCCGCACCCTGCGCCAGATCCGCCAGGCAGCGCGCGGCCGTTACGAGCAGATGAATCCCTTCGACAACTGGACCAACGATGACTGACGCCTACGACGCCTCCGCCATCGAGGTGCTCAGCGGCCTCGAGCCGGTGCGCAAGCGGCCCGGCATGTATACCGACACCAGCCGTCCCAACCACCTGGCGCAGGAGGTGATCGACAACTCGGTGGACGAGGCCATCGCCGGCTACGCCAAGCGTATCCAGGTGACCCTGCACGAGGATGGGTCGCTGGAGGTGGAGGACGACGGCCGCGGCATGCCGGTGGACATCCACCCGGAGGAGGGGGTGCCCGGGGTGGAGGTGATCCTCACCCGGCTCCATGCCGGCGGCAAGTTCTCCAACAAGTCCTACCAGTTCTCCGGTGGGCTGCACGGGGTGGGGGTCTCGGTGGTGAACGCGCTCTCCCGCCACCTGGAGGTGTGGGTGAAGCGGGACGGCGCCGAGTACAACATCGCCTTCGCCAACGGTGAGAAGATCTCCGACCTGGAGAAGGTGGGGAGCGTGGGGCGCCGCAATACCGGCACCCGCATCCGCTTCTGGCCCGACGCCCGCTTCTTCGACAGCCCGAAGTTCAACGTGCGCCAGCTCAAGCACGTGTTGCGCGCCAAGGCGGTGCTCTGCCCGGGCCTGGAGGTGATCTTCCGGGACGAGAACAGCGGCGAGGAGGTGCGCTGGCAGTACGAGGACGGCCTCAAGGACTATCTGCTGGAGGCGCTGCAGGGGCTGGAACTGGTCCCCGCCGATCCTTTCACCGGCAGCATGGCGGGCCGGGAGGAGGCGGCGGACTGGGCGGTGGTCTGGCTGCCGGAGGGAGGCGAACCGGTCACCGAGAGCTACGTCAACCTGATTCCCACCCCCCAGGGGGGTACCCATGTCAACGGTCTGCGCACCGGCCTCACCGAGGCGGTGCGGGAGTTCTGCGAGTTCCGCAACCTGCTGCCGCGGGGGGTGAAGATCGCTCCCGAGGATGTCTGGGGGCGGGTCAGCTACGTGCTCTCGGTGAAGCTGGCCGATCCGCAGTTCTCCGGGCAGACCAAGGAGCGGCTCTCCTCGCGGGAATGCGCCGCCTTCGTCTCCGGCGTGGTGAAGGATGCCTTCAGCCTCTGGCTCAACCAGCACACGGAGGAAGGCGAGCGCATCGCCGGCCTGGCCATCAGCGCAGCTCAGACACGCATGCGCGCCGGGCGCAAGGTGGCGCGCAAGAAGGTGACCCAGGGGCCGGCCCTGCCCGGAAAGCTGGCCGACTGCGCCTCGGACGACGTGAGCCGTACCGAACTCTTCTTGGTGGAGGGGGATTCGGCGGGAGGCTCGGCCAAGCAGGCCCGGGACAAGGAGTTCCAGGCCATCATGCCCCTGCGCGGCAAGATCCTGAATACCTGGGAGGTGGACTCCACCGAGGTGCTGGCCTCCCAGGAGGTGCACGACATCTCCCTGGCCATCGGCGTGGAACCGGGCAGCGACGACCTGAGCAAGCTCCGTTTCGGCAAGATCTGCATCCTGGCCGACGCCGACTCCGACGGCCTGCACATCGCCACCCTGCTGTGCGCTCTGTTCGTGCGTCACTTTCCGCGCCTGGTGAAGGAGGGCCATGTCTACGTGGCCATGCCTCCGCTGTATCGCATCGACGTGGGCAAGCAGGTCTTCTACGCCCTGGACGACGCGGAGAAGGAGGGCATCCTGGACCGTATCGAGGCGGAGAAGATCAAGGGCAAGGTCAACGTACAGCGCTTCAAGGGGCTGGGCGAGATGAACCCCATGCAGCTGCGGGAGACCACCATCCATCCCGACACCCGGCGGCTGGTGCAGCTGGCCATGGGGTCGGATGAGGAGACCTACCGGGTGATGGACATGTTGCTGGCCAGGAAACGCGCCGCCGACCGCAAACAGTGGCTGGAGGAACGGGGCGATCGTGCCGAAGTGGCGCGGGAGCTGCTTGCAGGGGTCGAGGCATGAGCGGTTCGGATGGCGACAGAGTTTCCAGACGACGAGTAAACAGTGGCTACAGGAGAGAAAAGGTGAAAAGAACCGTTTTTGTGGTGTTGGCGGCCTTGCTGGCCTCGCCACTTTGGGCCGCGCCCGATGGCAAGGCGCTCTACGAGGAGCACTGCAGCGCGTGCCACCAGAGCGAGGGCAAGGGCGGCATCGGCCTGCCTCTCACCGAGGAGATCCTTTCCCAGCTCACCGACGACTACATCGCCAAGACCATTCGCAGCGGGCGGCCGGGGCGCATCATGCCCGCCTTCGTGGCCCTCAGCGATGCTCAGGTGGCGGCCATCCTGAAATATCTTCGCAGCTGGAGCAACAAGCCGGCTCCGGTCTATCCCAAGCTGGCGGTGAAGGGGGATCCGGCGCGGGGCAAGAGGCTCTACCAGAAGCACTGCCAGCGCTGCCACGGCAAGGACGGGGCGGGCGAGGGCAGCGGCACCGGAGTCACCCTGTCACGGGAACGCGAATTCATGGTGATGCCTGCGGCGATCAACAATCCCGGCTTCCAGCGCGCCGCCTCGGACGCCATGATCGCCGACATCATTCGCCGCGGGCGCAAGGTGGGTGGCATGCCCGCTTTCGACCGCAAGCTCAGTGACGCGGAGATCGGCGACCTGGTCTCCTATGTGCGCACCCTCGAGCCGTTGCCGCCGGTTCACGGCATGCCGGAGTGGGCCGGAAAGCCGGCCTACATCATGGAGTCCCCTTACGGCTTCGAGGAGACGGTGGATGCCATCAAACAGGCGCTCACCGGAGCCAATTTCCGCATCTTTCCTGCCAGGTACCTGGAGCAGGGACTCACCGACGAATTCAGCGTCAACACCAGGCAGGTGGCCATCCGCTTCTGCAACTTCAAGGAACTCTACCACCTGCTCAACATCGATCCTCGTTTGGGCACGGTATTGCCCTGCCGCATCAATGTCATCGAACGCAACGGCAAGGTGCTGTTGGTCTCGGCCAACATGGTGGAGATCGCCAAGCTGTTCAACAACCGCGAGCTGCTGGAGGTGGCGGTGTTGATGGAAGAGATCATTCTTGGCGTGATGGAGGAGGCGACGCTATGAAGAGGCTGATTCCGTTCCTGCTGCTCCTCCTGCTGGCCCCGCCGCTCCAGGCCGAGCAGACCCTGCTCATGGTTCGGTTGGACATGAAGGCCCCGGATGCCATGGAGGTTCTCAAGGAGACCGTGCGCGAATACGGTTACGAGGTGGCGCACGTCCAGCGCTGTGATGGCGGCATGTCCGAGTTCCACTACAAGACCGACTACTACCGGGTTCTCTTCTTCGGCAAGCTCAACGAAGTGCGGGGCATTCTCGAGCGCTATCCCGAGATGTCGCCCTATCTGCCCTTGAAGATCGCTGTGATCGCCGAGGAGGACCAAGCAGTACTGGCGGTATTGGATCCCCGGGCACTCACTGCTCTGTTCGCCCGCACTCCGGAACTGGGAGTGCAGTTCGCCCGTTGGCACAATGATCTCGAAGCCATCTTCCAGGAGATGGTGGACTACGCCCGCCAGCGCCAGGGTAGACGCCCAGGTCATCCAGCCGCTGCCGGTTGCAAGCAGTAGCGCCCTGACCACGTCATGAGCGAATCCCAACATTACACCCCGGAGGGGATCGAGCGCATCCCGCTGGCCGAGTTCACCGAACGGGCGTACCTGGACTATTCCATGTACGTCATTCTGGACCGGGCTTTGCCACACATTGGAGATGGGCTCAAGCCGGTGCAGCGGCGCATCGTCTATGCCATGTCGGAGCTGGGTCTGTCGGCCACCAGCAAGCACAAGAAGTCGGCCCGCACCGTGGGCGACGTGCTGGGCAAGTTCCATCCCCATGGTGACACCGCCTGCTACGAGGCCATGGTGCTCATGGCGCAGGATTTCTCCTACCGCTATCCGCTCATCGACGGCCAGGGCAACTGGGGTTCGCCCGACGATCCCAAGTCCTTCGCCGCCATGCGCTACACCGAGGCGCGTCTCACCCCCTACGCGAAGGTGCTGCTGCGGGAGCTGGGTCAGGGCACGGTGGAATGGGTGCCCAACTTCGACGGTACCCTGAAGGAGCCGGCGCTGCTGCCGGCGCGGTTGCCCAACGTGTTGCTCAACGGAGCCACCGGCATCGCGGTGGGCATGGCCACCGACATCCCGCCGCACAACCTGCGCGAGGTGGCCAGCGCCTGCATTCGCATGCTGGATTCTTCGCGCACCTCCCTGGAGGAGCTGTGCGAGCACATCCAGGGTCCCGACTATCCCACGGAGGCGGAGATCGTCACGCCGCGGGACGAGCTGCTCAAGCTCTACGCTAGCGGGCGGGGCAGCCTGCGCGCCCGGGCCCGCTGGGAGAAGGAGGAGGGCAGCATCGTCGTCACCGCCTTGCCCTACCAGGTCTCCGGCGCCCGCATCCTGGAGCAGATCGCCGGCCAGATGCGGGCGAAAAAACTGCCCTGGATCGAGGACCTGCGCGACGAATCGGATCACGAGAACCCCACGCGGCTGGTGATCGTGCCGCGTTCCAGCCGGGTCAACCTCGAACGGCTGATGTCACATTTGTTCGCCACCACCGACCTAGAGCGTAGCTACCGGGTCAACCTCAATGTCATCGGTCTGGATGGCCGGCCGCAGGTGAAGAACCTCAAGCAAATGCTGCAGGAATGGCTCCGTTTTCGCCTGGCCACGGTGCGGCGGCGCCTGCAGTATCGGCTCAACCAGGTGCTGGACCGCCTCCATCTGCTGGACGGTCTGCTGGTGGCCTACCTCAACATCGACGAGGTGATCCGCATCATCCGCAGCGAGGACGAGCCCAAGCCGGTGCTGATGCGCCGCTTCGATCTCACCGAAGTGCAGGCGGACTACATTCTCGACACCAAGCTGCGGCAACTGGCGCGGCTGGAAGAGATGAAGATCCGTGCCGAGCAGGAGAAGCTCACGCAGGAACGGGCGGAGTTGGAGAAGATTCTGGGTTCCGAGCGGCGCTTGAAGACCCTGGTGAAGAAGGAGCTGGCGGCCGATGCCGAGGAGTTCGGTGACGAGCGCCGTTCCCCTCTGGTGGAAGACGCGGCTCCCGCCGAGGCCATGGACGAGAGCGAGCTGGCGCCCAGTGAGCCGGTCACCGTGGTGCTGTCGGAGAAGGGCTGGGTGCGTGCCGCCAAGGGGCACGAGATCGATCCTGCCGGGCTCAGTTACAAGGCGGGAGACGGTTACCTGGGATCGGTGCGGCTGCGCAGCAACCAACCGGTGGTCTTCCTCGACTCTACCGGACGGGCCTATTCACTGCTGGCTCACACCCTGCCTTCGGCGCGGGGACAGGGAGAGCCTCTCACCGGCCGTTTCTCTCCACCTTCCGGAGCCGGATTCGTGGCAGTGCTGGGAGGAGAACCGGAGCAGCGCTGGCTGCTCGCCTCCGATGCCGGCTATGGTTTCATCACCCGGGTGAAGTCGCTGTTGGCCAACAAGAAGAGTGGAAAGGCGGTGCTCAATCTGCCGAAGGGAGCGCGGGTGTTGCCTCCCTCCCCGGTCACCGATCCCGATACCGACCGCCTGGTGGTGGTGACCAGCAGCGGCCGCATGCTGGTGATTCCGGTGAGTGACCTGCCCGAGCTGGCGCGTGGCAAGGGCAACCGCATCATTGCCATTCCCGGCAAGAAGGTGGAGAGCCGTGAGGAATACCTGGTGGCCGTGGCGGTGGTGCCGGAGGGGGCGCGGGTGAAGCTGCTCTCGGGCAAGCGCCACCTGAATCTCAAGGCTGCCGATCTCAATGCCTACGAGGGGGAACGCGGCAAGCGGGGCAAGCTGCTGCCGCGTGGTTTCCAGCGGGTGGATGGGCTGGAGGTGGTCTCCGGCTGAGGATTCCGTGAGATTCCGTAGGTCGGGCAAAGCGAAGCGTGCCCGACAAAAAGACAAAGAATGTCGGGCACGGCGCTGAGCGCCTTTGCCCGACCTACCTAACTGCGCCGCAAACGCGGTTTGCGGCTTGCTACAAAATCAATCGCTTACAGCGATCGATTTTGCCGGCACATCCTTGTGCCGAAGGAAGGCCCGAATTTTTCAGGCCTTCCCTAACTCTCCACCCTTTATCTCATCCCCTCCCCAACCCTCCCCCACAAGCGGGGGAGGGGGTTACAGGTTGTTTCCCACCGCTTCGCGGTAGCGGTTTACCAGCTCGTGCACCATGGGGGCGCAGATCACCCGGATGGCGTGTTCGAGCTGTCCGCCGGGAATCACCAGGGTGTTGCGCCGCGACATCCAGGAGCCCTTGATGCGCTTCAGG
The DNA here is from genome assembly GCA_026992075.1 of Sedimenticola sp. Classification (GTDB taxonomy): domain Bacteria; phylum Pseudomonadota; class Gammaproteobacteria; order Chromatiales; family Chromatiaceae; genus Thiolapillus. Next base: position 61,124 of record JALXAM010000068.1, read on the forward strand.
AAGTGGGGGAAGTCGTGTCCTTTGGGATCGCGGAAACGGATCACCACGATGCTTTCGTCCAGGCTGGGCACTTCGCGCAGTACGAAGGGGTTGCTGGTGTCGGTGAGTGGCACCCGCTGGAAGTTGATGTCGGTGAGAGAGAACTGGGGCACGATGTAGCGCACGTAATCGGACATGCGCCGCTCGATGGTCTGGACGGCGTTCTCCACCGGCTTGTTCTTGTGGTGTGCGTCGCGGTAGATTTTCTGGATCCACTCTAGGTTGATCACCGGCACCACGCCGATGAGCAGGTCCACCCAGCGAGCGATGTCCAGTTCCGGCACCTCGCACAGTTTCACCTGGAGACGGCGGCGGATCACTTCCGGGTTGTGGGAAGGGGAGGTGTGGCGCTGGCTCCAGGGCCTTTCCGCGTAGCCGCCGTGCAGGCCGTCGTAGACCAGCACGTCGGTGCCGCCGGGGATCTCCTCCCAGGGCGTGAAGGAGCCCACCGGCTGGGCGTACATCTCTGCCAGCTCCTCGTTTTCCACGTAGCGCCGGCATAGGCCGGTGCCGGTGCGGGAATATTCCCGGAACAGCCCTTCCAGCCGTTCCAGGTGGTTGGCCTCCGGCGAGAAGTGGCTCAGACAGCGCCCCTTTTGGTGATAGCGTTCCACCATGTGGCGCATGGCCTTGCGGTCGTAACGGCGGAAAGCGTTGCCATCCACCCGGTAGCGGGTGATTCCCTCTTCCTTGAAGAGGCGGTCGAACACCCGTCGGAAAGTGGTGGTGCCGGCCCCCGACGAGCCGGTGAAGGCGATGATGGGATGCTTTACCGACATGATTCACCACGAGATTTTTCGGGGCGATTGGCGGTTTTTATAGCACAGTCGGCGGATAACCTCATCCATTCGGGGGAAATGGGAGCAGGGAAATGGGAGCAGGGAAATGGGGCAGGTAGGTCGGACTTCAGTCCGACGAAACGCCACCTGGATGTCGGGCTGAAGCCCGACCTACGACCCGTTGGGGGTGAGGGCGCTACCAGGGGCGCGGTTCGCGCAGAGGGGCGGTTCGGGATCTCACCGCCCGTTGCTCGTCCAGCAGGAACTGGTTGCGCAGCAGGTAGGCGGGGTTGCCCTCGGCCTGTTCCAGCCACTGTTCCATCAGACCCATGGCGCCGCGGCCGCTGCGCTGGGTCTCCAGGTCGGTGAGGCTCTCTTCCTGTCCCTCCTGCTGGCTTTCCTCTGAACCTTGGGCGCCGAGCTGGTCGAAGTTCTCCACCGCGCCCTGCTCGCGGCTGGCGTCCTCGGCGTTGAAGGTCTCGGTTTCGCCAGCAGGACCCCGGGTACGTTCCATGGGGGGCCTTTCTCCCGGTGGGCGGGGGCGCTCGAGCTGTCGTTCACTCTCGCCAGCCTGCTCCGGCTCCTCCGGAGCCTGCTCTTCTTCTCCCTTGCCCGTGGCCTGCTGTTGCCGCTGTTCCGCTTCGCCGCCCCGGGTCTCCTGCTCCTCCTTCTCGCCCTCTCCGGCGCCTGGTTTTTCCTCGGTCCCCTCGGCGCCCTCTTCGAGAGGCTGCTCCCTGGAGGCTTCGGGGGAGGTGCCTCCCTCCTTCTCCTTGCGTTGCTGCTCTCCGGCACCTTGCTCCTTTTGCTGTTCTCCTTCGCGGGTGCCGGCGGACTCCTCCTTGCGCTCCTTTTCGCCCGATTCCGAACCGCCGGGCTGCTCCTGTACCTGCTCACCCCCGGCCTGCTTCTGCTCGGTACCCTGTTCGCCTCCCTTCTGTTCACTCTGGGAGGGTTGTTCTCCAGCCTGCTGCTCCTCGCTTTCCTGGCCTGTGCCACCCTGGGAGGTCTGGGCCTCCTGCTTCCCCGATTGCTCCTGTTCCGAATTCTCCCCGCCGGATGACTGCTGCTCGCTCTGCTGTTCACCCTGCTGTTGTGGTTCCGAGGACTGCTGGCCGCTGGACTGCTGTTCCGACTGCTGCTGCTGGCCGGATTGCTGCTGCTCCTGTTGCTGCTCTCCGGACTGCTGCTGTTGCTGTTGGCCTTGCTGCTGCTGCTGGGACTGTTGTTGCTCGGACTCCTGCTGTTGTTGCGACTGCTGCTCCTGGGACTCCTGTTGCTGGGGCTGTTGTTCCTGTTGGTCCTGCTGTTGCTGCCGTGTTTCCTCCTGGGGTTGCTTCTCCTGCTGTTGCTGTCCGCTGGCCTGTTGTTGCAGGCGTTCTTCCTGGCGCTTCCGTTCCTCTTCTTTTTTCTTTTGTTCCTCCTCCTGTTTCTCGCGTTCGGCCTCCGCGCGCGCCAGCAGGGCGTTCACCAGCGTGAGGTTGTAGCGGGCATCGGCATGATCGGGCACCTGCTCCAATACCCGCCTGTAGCTTTCCGCGGCGGCCCGAAGGTTGCCCATGCGCAGTTGACTGTTGCCGAGGTTGTAGAGCGCCTCGGGCAGCCGCTCCTCGTCCCGGACTTTGGCAAAGGCTTCCGCCGCCCGGTCGAAATGGCCGGCCCGATACCAGGCCACCCCCTGGCGGAAAGGATCGTGGAACCGCTGTGCCGCGGCCAGGTACTCCCCTTTTTCGTACAGCTTCTGCGCCTCCTGCTCGTTGTTGAGGAAGAGGCTGGCGCCGGCGGGGAGCGAAACCAGCAGCAGGATGGTCAATATCGCCTGGTTCATGGTGCGCCCCTTGCATAACGGGACCGCGGCCCGAACAGATAGAGTACCAGCAGCGCCACCGGGAGCAGCGGCAGATAGAAGCGCTCGTTCCACACCCGGGTGGGCTGGCCCTCCACCTGGACGCGGTCGGCCTCTTCCAGGATTTCTTCTAGTACGGCGCGCACATCCTTGTTGTGGTAGTCGGCCCGTTGGTAGAGGCCACCTCCCAGTTCCGCCAGTCGCTTCAGCTCCTGGTCGTCGAGACGGGAGATCACCGCCATGCCGTTGGGTTGGGTGACGTAGGGCACCGGGCCGCCGCCCTCGGTCCCCACCCCGAGAATGTGGAGCCGGATGTTCTGCTGGCGCAGCTCGCGCACCTTTTCCTCCAGCCCCGGCTCCTGGAAATCGCCATCGGTGATGAGGAGCAGATCCCGGGTGATGCGATGATCCTGCTCCTCCGGCGTGAACAGCAACGCGGCCTTCTCCAACGCGTTCACCAGCCGGGTGCCCTGCAGGCGGACCAGGTCGGTGGTGATGCCGGGCAGCAGCCGCTTCAGCGTCTCCATGTCCTCGGTGAGCGGCGAGACCACGTGCGCCACGGTGGCGAAGGCCACCAGGCCGATGCGAATACCGGGATTGAGCCGCAGCAGATCCTGGATCTCCTGCTTGGCGCGGGCCAGGCGGGAGGGGCGCACATCCTGGATCTTCATGGAGGCGGAGATGTCGAGCAGTATCACCAGTTCCGCCGCCGGCTGGAAGGCGGAGATGCGCTGGTAGTCCCAGCGGGGGCCGGCCATGGCGCTCACCGCCAGCGCCCAGGCCAGGCTCCAGGCCGCCAGCACTTGCCAGCGTGAACCCTGGGTGTGCTTCGTTTCCCCGGTGAGATGGGGCATCAGCTCGGCATCCGCATACAGGTATTCGCGGCCGCGCCGGCGCAGGGGCTGGCTGAACCGCAGCCACAGCAACACCGCGGGAATGGCCAGCAGCAGCCAGAACCACTGGGGCTGGGCGAAATGGAACCCCGACTCAGCCATGCATGCCTCCGGTGAAGCGGCGCCAGCGGGCACCGGGGAACAGTCCCAGCAGCAGCAGGCTCAGCAGGGCCAGCCCCAGGGGCCAGCGGAACAGGGGGCGGGGTATGTAGACGGTACGGGACTCCGCCTTGCTCTTTTCGAGCTCGTTGATGCGCTGCGAGATCTGCTCCAGCGCATTGGCATCGCTGGCACGGAAATAGGCGCCGCCGGTGAGCTCGGCGATCTTCTTCATGGTGGCCTCGTCGAAGCCCAGGTCGGAACGATAGACCAGCCGCCCCTCCTCGAAGATGGGCACCTCCTTCTGGTGGCTGCCCACACCGATGGTATAGATGCGGATTCCCTCCTTGGCCGCCAGGCGGGCGGCATCCAGTGGCGGCAGGGTGCCGGCGGTGTTCTCCCCGTCGGCAACCAGGATCAGAACCCGGGAGCCGGGGGGACGTTCGCGCAGTTTCTTGATGCCCAGGCCGATGGCGTCGCCGATGGCGGTGCCGTCTCCGGCGATGCGGGGCACCAGGTTGTCCAGCAGCTGACGCACCGCCCGCCGGTCCAGGGTGAGGGGCGAGAGCACGAAGGCCTGGTTGCCGAAGATGATGAGGCCCACCCGATCCCCCTCACGCTGCTCGATGAAACGTCCCATCACCCCTTTCACCACCTGTATGCGGCTCACCTGCTGACCGTTGACGGTGAAGTCCAGCGCCTCCATGGAATGGGAGGCGTCCACCGCCAGCATCAGGTCATAGCCCTCCACCTGTTGATCGGTATAGGGCTGCAACCATTGTGGTCGCATCAGGGCCAGGGTCAGCCCCAGCCAGAGCAGCAGTACCAGCAGGCGTTCCAGGCGCGAACCCCGGCTGAGCCCGGGGCGCTGGCCACGGAAGGCCGTTTTCAGTCGTTCGAGAGCGGGATAGAGCAGGGTGGTGCGGCGCTGCTGGTAGTCCTCGAGGATCTCCAGGCGTCGTCGGGCCGACAGCCACTGGTAGAGGGGCAGCAGGAGCAGGAGCACCATCCAGGGCCACTGGAAATGGATCACTTAGGGTGCCTCCTGGCCCACACCAGGGCCGCCTCGATGAGCCGGTTCACCTGTTCGTTGCTCACCTGGCATTTGCCTGGCGGGGCGTAGGGGGCCGAGATCAGCGCCTTGCCCTCCCGGCTCCAGGGGAACTGCTCCGGATCCAGCTTCTCCAGCCATTGCAGCCACTCTTCCCCGGTGAGCCCGGCCGCCTCCTCCCGTCCCACCCGGGCCACGGCGATGCGGCGCATCAGCTCGGAGAGTTCGCGAATGCTCTGATCGGGGGTGAGCTGGCTGGTGAGTCGGCGCAGGGCGAGCAGCTGGTTGCGGGCGTCCCGGTGCCAGCTGCCGGGAGGGTAGCGGCGCAGGCTGCGCACCGCCAACCAGAGCAGCCAGGCCAGCAGCATCACTCCCGCCGCCACCAGCCACCAGCCCAGCGCCGGCGGCCACCAGGAGGGGGGCGGCAGCTCATGGATGTCGCGCATGCGCGCCAGCAGGGTCTCGTTCACAACCAGGCCCTCATGCGCAGGCGGCGCTCCAGCCCCCGCATCAGTGCGGTGTGCACGTCCTCGTTGGTCCAGACCGGTATCACCGCCACCCCCAGGCTGTTGGCCATCTGCACCAGCTGCCGGCGGCGGTTTTCCCAGGCTTCCAGGTAGCGTGTCCGGGCAGCGGCATCGCTGGTATCCACCTCCAGCAGGGTCCCCGAGGGATCATGAAAAAGCACGTTACCCATGTCGGGAAGCTCCCGCTCCACCGGGTCGTCAATGGGCACCAGCACCGCCGAATGGTGCTGGCAGAGCTGGGAGAGGGGCCGCTTGAGCTGGCCGGGATCCAGGTTGAAATCGGCGATGACGAAGACCAGCCCGCCGGTGCCGATGCCCTGGCTGGCCTTGCGCAGAATGTCGGGCAGCCTGTCCGACCGGCGCTCCGACTCGCACTGTTCCGGTTCGGCGGTGAGGGCATGCAGCAGCCGCCAGAGGGCCCGCCGGTCCTTGGTGGCGCGGAAATAGCGGTCCTCGCAGCGGGGGTCGCCGAACAGCACCCCGCCCACCCGGTCATGCAGGTGATTGGCGGCCCAGCCCAGCAGGGCGGCGGCCTTGGCCGCCTGGATCGACTTGAAGGTGCCACGGGTGCCGAAGTCCATGTGCGGCCCCTTGTCCACGCAGAGCATGACGCTGCGTTCCCGCTCCTCCCGGAACACCTTCAGGTGGGGCTTGCCGGTGCGCGCAGTGACCTTCCAGTCCATGTTGCGGATGTCGTCGCCCTCATGATATTCGCGCACCTCCTCGAAATTCAGTCCCTGGCCCCGGAAGACCGAGGCGTAGAGGCCGGCGAAGGAGGAGTTCACCAGGTGATGCGAGGCCATGCCCAGGGCGTGTGCCTGGTGGCGCAGCTCCAGCAGATCGTCGAGAACGGGTTGCAGGCTCATGAAAGCGCGCTCTCCACCGTCTTTGGTCCGGCCGCCGCGGAATGGTCCATTGGTCGTCGGGCGAAAGCCCGACCTGCGCACGGGAGCATGATCTTCAGGGGATGGCCACCAGGGAGAGCAGGCGTTCGATGAGGTCGTCGGCGGTGATGCCCTCGGCTTCCGCCTCGAAGCTGAGCAGCACCCGGTGGCGGAGAATGTCGGGCGCGATCCTCTGGATATGGCCGGGAGCCACGAACTCCTCGTCGTCGAGCCAGGCCCGCGCCCGGGCGCAGCGGGCCAGGGCCAGGGTGGCCCTGGGGGAGGCGCCGAAGCGGATCCAGCGGGCCAGCTCCTTGTCATAGAGCTCCGGCTTGCGGGTGGCCTGCACCAGGTCCACGATGTAGCGGTTCAGCTTGGGATCGATGTAGACCTCGGCCACCGACTTGCGCATGGCAAAGATGTTGGTCTGGGAGATGGGTTCGGGGGGCGTCACCTCCACCGTCTGTTGTCGGTTGTGATCCAGCTCCAGGATCTCCAGCTCCTCGGCGTGATTGGGGTAACCCACCACCACCTGCATCAGGAAGCGGTCCAGCTGTGCCTCCGGCAGCTGGTAGGTGCCCTCCTGTTCCACCGGGTTCTGGGTGGCCAGCACCATGAACAGCTCGGGCAGCTTGTAGGTCTTCTGGCCCACCGTGATCTGCCGTTCCCCCATCGCCTCCAACAGCGCCGCCTGCACCTTTGCCGGGGCCCGGTTCACCTCGTCGGCCAGCAGGATGTTGTGGAACAGGGGGCCGGGGCGGAACTCGAATTCCGCTTTCTCCTGGCGGTAGATATCGGTGCCCACCAGGTCGGAGGGGAGCAGGTCGGGGGTGAACTGTACCCGGTGGAAATCTCCCTCGATGCCCTCCGAGAGTGCGTTCACCGCGGTGGTCTTGGCCAGTCCCGGCATGCCTTCCACCAGCAGGTGGCCGTCGGCCAGCAGGCAGATGAGCATGCCATCCACCAGATGCTGTTGACCGATGATGCGGGAACGGATGTGTTTGCGAAGGGGTTCGAGTGCCTGGGGAGTCATGCGGGTTTGATAAATCCTTATTCAGAAAGCTTGTGAATGATCGGATTACGCGGAAGGGCCCTCGCAATCCTGCGCTTTTTTTTGGACAGGTGCAAGGGAAGTGCCCCGGAGACCATCAAACCGAATCCCGGACGCAATTTTTGTTGAAAAAAATCACTTCGCTGGTACACTACGCGGCCTGATTTCGCAGGAGCCCGTCATGCGTCAACCACTGGTAGCCGGAAACTGGAAAATGAATGGGTCCCTGGCGAGCGTGCGCGAACTGCTCGCGGGGATCAAGGCTGGCGTCGATGCCGTGAAGGTGGCAGAGGTGGCGGTCTGCCCGCCAGCCATCTACATACCGGAGACCCAGGCTCAGCTGGCCGGCAGCGCCATCGCCTGGGGCGGGCAGGACCTGTCGGTGCACGATTCCGGTGCCTACACAGGTGAGATCGCCGGTCCCATGCTGCGGGACTTCGACTGCAAGTACGTGATCATCGGCCATTCCGAGCGCCGCACCTACCATGGGGAGTCCGACCAGTTGGTGGCGCAGAAGTTCGAGGCGGCGCGCCGCAACGGACTGGTGCCCATCTTCTGCATCGGGGAAACCCTGGAGGAGCGGGAGGCTGGCGTCACCGAGGAGGTGGTGGCACGACAGGTGGATGCGGTCATCGACCATTGTGGTGTGGAGATGCTGGGTGAGGGAGTGATCGCCTACGAGCCAGTCTGGGCCATCGGCACCGGCAAGACCGCTACTCCGGAGCAGGCTCAGGAGGTGCACGCCTTCATCCGCAGTCGCGTTGCGGAAAAGGATGGTGATGTGGCCGGGGGGTTGCGCATCCTTTACGGCGGCAGCATGAAGCCGGACAACGCAGCCGAGCTGCTGGCCAAGCCGGATATCGACGGTGGCCTCATCGGTGGCGCCTCCCTGAAGGCGGACGATTTCCTGGCCATCTGCACTGCAGCCAACGGCTGAGACGGCCATGCATACCATTCTGGTCGTCGTCCACTTGTTTCTGGCCATCGGCCTCATCGGCCTGATCCTGATCCAGCATGGAAAAGGAGCCGATGCGGGCGCGGCCTTCGGTAGCGGCGCGTCGGGGACCGTGTTCGGCGCGCGGGGCGCGGCCAATTTTCTCAGCCGGACCACCGCGGTGCTGGCGGCGCTGTTCTTCGTCACCAGCCTGGCGTTGGCCTGGATGGCGATGAATCAGGCGCATGATGCGGGTATCATGGTCACTACGCCGGAAGAAACGAAGGAGATTCCCCTGCCGACCCGGTCCACTTCGGACCTGCCGCCAGTGGCGCCGGCTACCGGGCAGGAAGCGGGCAACGATCTGCCGCCGGTACCCGCCGGAACTCCCGCTGCGGGGGAGGAGTCCCAGCAACAGGGGGCTGCTGCAACCCAGGAGAAAACGCAATAGGTCAACGATCAATTGCCGAAGTGGTGGAATTGGTAGACACGCTGTCTTGAGGGGGCAGTGGCGAAAGCCGTGCCGGTTCAAGTCCGGCCTTCGGCACCAATGATGAAAACGGTATCCGACTTTTGGATACCGTTTTTTTATGCCCGGAAAAATAATAAAAAATTAAACAAAAACAGCATGTTATGGTTTTTACGCTGGTTGACAGCGCGAGGGTCGTAGCATAGACTTAGGCGCTGTTCTGACGGTCCCGAACCAGGGACGTACCGGGCTACGAGAAGGGGGCGGCACCACGTGCTGGAAAACTATCTTCCCATCCTGATCTTCATTCTCGTGGGAATCGCCGTTGGCATGGCGTTCCTGGTCATCGGTTTCGTGCTGTCACCGCACAAGCCGGATGCCGAGAAGGGCTCCCCTTACGAATGTGGTTTCGAGGCTTTTGAAGATGCGCGCATGAAGTTCGATGTGCGCTTCTACCTGGTGGCCATCCTTTTCATCCTGTTCGACTTGGAGATCGCCTTCTTCTTTCCCTGGGCCGTGGTGCTGGACCAGATCGGTCCTGTGGGTTTCTGGGCGATGATGCTCTTTCTCGGCATCCTGGTGATCGGTTTCATCTATGAATGGAAGAAGGGGGCGCTGGAATGGGAATAGAAGGCGTGCTCAAGGAGGGCGTGGTCACCACCTCCATCGATACGGTCATCAACTGGGCGCGCACCGGTTCGCTCTGGCCCATGACCTTCGGCCTGGCCTGCTGCGCGGTGGAGATGATGCACGCCGGCGCCTCACGCTACGACTTGGACCGTTTCGGCATCATCTTCCGTCCCAGTCCCCGCCAGTCGGACCTGATGATCGTGGCCGGCACCCTGGTGAACAAGATGGCGCCCGCCCTGCGCAAGGTCTATGACCAGATGCCCGAACCGCGCTGGGTGATCTCCATGGGCTCCTGTGCCAACGGCGGCGGCTACTACCACTATTCCTATTCGGTGGTGCGTGGTTGTGACCGCGTGGTGCCGGTGGACGTCTATGTGCCGGGTTGCCCGCCCACCGCGGAGGCGCTGCTCTACGGCATCATCCAACTGCAGAAGAAGATCCGGCGGGAGACCACTATCGCCCGCACCGAGGCCGTGACATGAGCCTGGAAGAGCGCCTGGACGACCTGGAAGAGCTCATCGAGGAGCACATTCTCGACGAGCTGTGCGAGGAGTGTTCCCTCAATCGGGAGCGCAACGAGCTCACCCTCACGGTGCCGCGTGACCAGCTGCTGGAGGTGATGACGGTGCTGCGGCGCAAGGCGGCCCTGGGCTTCGACCAGTGTACCGACGTCTGCGGCGTAGACTACTCGGCCTGGAAGCGCAGCGAGTGGGAAGTGGAGAGCGCCTCCAACACCGGCTTCAGCCGCGGCGCCGAGCGTGACGAGCCCCTGCGGCCGGCGCCCGAGAGCCGCTTTGCGGTGGTCTACCACCTGCTCTCCATCAGCAACAACTGGCGGCTGCGAGTGAAGACCTTTCTCGACGACGACTTTCCCGCCGTGGACTCGGTGGTGGGGCTGTGGAAGAGCGCCGACTGGTTCGAGCGCGAGGCCTTCGACCTCTTCGGCATCCTCTTCAAGGGCCATCCCGACCTGCGCCGCATCCTCACCGACTACGGCTTCGTGGGGCACCCTTTCCGCAAGGACTTCCCCCTCATCGGCCAGGTGGAGATGCGCTACGACGAGGAGCTGGGCAGGGTGGTCTACGAGCCGGTGAGCATTGAGCCGCGCGTCAACACGCCGCGGGTGGTGCGCGACGACTGCCGCTACAACCCCGACGGCATCCAGCCGCCGGCGCAGGAGGAGGCCGCCGATGGCTGAGATCCGCAACTTCACCATCAACTTCGGCCCACAGCACCCCGCCGCCCACGGCGTGCTGCGGCTGGTGCTGGAGATGGACGGCGAGGTGATCGAGCGTGCCGATCCCCACGTGGGGCTGCTCCACCGCGGTACCGAGAAGCTGGCCGAGGCCAAGCCCTGGAACCAGTCCATCGGCTACATGGACCGCCTCGACTACGTCTCCATGATGTGCAACGAGCACGGTTACGTGGGGGCCATCGAGAAGCTGCTCGGGATCGAGCCGCCCATCCGTGCCCAGTACATCCGGGTGATGTTCGACGAGATCACCCGCATCCTCAACCACCTGCTCTGGCTCGGCTCCCACGCACTGGACGTGGGGGCGATGACCGTCTTCCTCTACTGCTTCCGCGAGCGCGAGGACCTGATGGACTGCTACGAGGCGGTCTCCGGCGCCCGCATGCACGCCACCTACTACCGTCCCGGCGGCGTCTACCGCGACCTGCCGGACCAGATGACCCGCTACGAGAAGGAGCACCTGGGGAGCGAGAAGGAGCTGCTCTACCGCAACCGTGCCCGGGGCGGATCGCTGCTGGACTTCATCGAGGACTTCACCGAGCGCTTCCCCAAGCTGGTGGACGAGTACGAGACCCTGCTCACCGACAACCGCATCTGGAAGCAGCGGCTGGTGGGCATCGGCGTGGTGCCGCCCGAGCGGGCGCGCCAGCTCGGCTTCACCGGCCCCATGCTGCGCGGCTCCGGCATTGCCTGGGATCTGCGCAAGAAACAGCCCTATGCCGTCTACGACCAGGTGGACTTCGACATCCCGGTGGGCACCAACGGCGACTGCTACGACCGCTATCTGGTGCGCATCGAGGAGATGCGCCAGTCCAACCGCATCATCCGCCAGTGCGTGGAGTGGCTTCGCAACAACCCCGGCCCGGTGATGATCGACGACTACAAGATCGCGCCGCCGCCGCGGGCGAAGATGAAGGAGGAGATGGAAGCCCTCATCCACCACTTCAAGCTCTTCACCGAGGGCTACACCACGCCCGAAGGGGAGGTCTATTTCGCGGTGGAGGCGCCCAAGGGTGAGTTCGGTTGTTACATCGTTTCCGACGGCGCCAACAAGCCCTACCGCCTGAAGATCCGCGCGCCCGGCTTCGCCCACCTGGCGGCCATGGACGAGATGGCACGCGGGCACATGCTGGCCGACGTGGTGGCCATCATCGGCACCATGGACATCGTATTCGGGGAGATCGACCGCTGATGACGCTTCGCTGCCAACCCTGGAGCCGCGCCGACAAGCGCGCCGACAAGGAGAACCTCCTCACCCCCGAGGTTCGCGCCGAGATCGACGCCTGGCTCGCCAAGTATCCGGACGAGTGGAAGCAGTCGGCGGTGATGGCGGCCCTGCGCATCGTGCAGGAGCATAACGGCGGCTGGCTCACCCGGGAGCTGATGGACCAGGTGGCGGATTACCTCGACATGCCGCCCATCGCGGTGTACGAAGTGGCCACCTTCTATTCCATGTATGAGACCAAACCCGTGGGGCGGCACAAGATCTGTGTCTGCACCAACGTCTCCTGCATGATCCGGGGCGCGGACCGCATCGTCGAGCATCTGGAGAACAAGCTGGGCATCAGGATGGGAGAGACCACCGAGGACGGGAAGTTCACCCTCAAGGAGGTGGAGTGCCTGGGGGCCTGCGGCGGCGCGCCCATGTTCCAGATCGGCAAGCAGTACTACGAGAACCTCACTCCCGAACTGGTGGACTCCATCCTTGAGAACCTGGAGGCGGACGATGGCGAATGAGGTCTGCCTGAGAACCGTCCACCTGGACCGTCCCTGGCTCCTCTCCACCTACGAGTCGGAGGGCGGCTACCAGGCGCTGCGCAAGATCCTTGCCGAGAAGACCGACCCCCAGGCCATCATTGAGGAGGTGAAGACCTCCGGTCTGCGCGGCCGCGGCGGGGCGGGCTTTCCCACCGGCCTGAAGTGGAGCTTCATCAACCGCAGCGCCCCCGGCCCCAAGTACATCGTCTGCAACTCCGACGAGGGCGAGCCGGGCACCTTCAAGGACCGCGACATCCTGCGCTACAACCCCCACCAGCTCATCGAGGGGATGATCATCGCCGGCTACGCCATCGGCGCCAGCGCCGGCTACAACTACATCCGGGGCGAGTTCTGGGAGCCCTACGAGCGCTTCGAGGCGGCTCTGGCCGAGGCGCGCGAGGCGGGGCTGCTGGGCGAGAACATCCTCGGCTCCGGCTTCAGCTTCGACATCCACACCCACCTGGGGGCCGGCGCCTACATCTGCGGCGAGGAGACGGCACTGCTCGAATCCATCGAGGGCAAGAAGGGGCAGCCGCGCTTCAAGCCGCCGTTCCCGGCCATGTTTGGCCTCTACGGCCGCCCCACGGTGATCAACAACACCGAGACCCTGGCCTCCATCCCCGAGATCATGCGCCGCGGCGGCGAGTGGTTCCGTGACCTGGGGGTGGAGAACAGCGGCGGCTCCAAGCTCTTCTCCATCTCCGGCAACATCAACAAGCCGGGGGTGTACGAGATCCCCATGGGCACCCCCTTCAGCGAACTGCTGGAGATGGCCGGCGGCATGAAGGATGGCTACAAGCTCAAGGCGGTGATCCCCGGCGGCTCTTCGGCGCCGGTGCTGCCCGGCGAGGTGATGATGGATCTCACCATGGACTACGACAGCATCGCCCAGGCCGGCTCCATGCTCGGCTCCGGCGCGGTGATCGTCATCGACGACCAGCAGTGCATGGTGCGGCTGCTCGACCGCATCTCCTACTTCTACCACGAGGAGTCCTGCGGCCAGTGCACCCCCTGCCGTGAGGGCACCGGTTGGATGCACCGGGTGATCCATCGCATCGAGAACGGCCAGGGGCGGCCCGAGGATCTCGACCTGCTGGACGACGTGGCGGCCCGCATCCAGGGGCGTACCATCTGCGCCCTGGGCGACGCCGCGGCCCTGCCGGTGGCCAGCTTCATCAAGCACTACCGGGACGAGTTCCAGTACCACATCGATCACAAGAGCTGCATGGTGGGAGGGCGCTGAGGATGGCCGAGCAGACCATCACCATCGAGGTGGACGGCAAGAAGCTGGAGGCGCGTCCCGGCCAGATGCTCATCGAGGTCACCGACGCCGCCGGCATCTCCATCCCCCGCTTCTGCTACCACAAGAAGCTCTCCATCGCCGCCAACTGCCGCATGTGCCTGGTGGAGGTGGAGAACGCGCCCAAACCGCTGCCCGCCTGCGCCACCCCGGTGAACGACGGCATGAAGGTGTGGACCTGCTCCCCCCTGGCGCGCGAGGCGCAGAAGGGGACCATGGAGTTCCTGCTCATCAATCACCCCCTCGACTGCCCCATCTGCGACCAGGGGGGCGAGTGCGAGCTGCAGGATCTCTCCATGGGCTATGGCAAGGGGGTCTCCCGCTTCGTCGAGGGCAAGCGGGTGGTGGCCGACAAGGACATCGGCCCCCTGGTGGCCACCGAGATGACCCGCTGCATCCACTGCACCCGCTGCGTCCGCTTCGGCGAGGAGATCGCCGGCCTGCGCGAGCTGGGCGCCGTGGGCCGGGGCGAGCACACCGAGATCGGCACCTACGTGGAAAAGAGCATGGCCTCGGAGCTGTCGGGCAACGTCATCGACCTCTGCCCGGTGGGCGCGCTCACCTCCAAGCCCTTCCGCTTCCGCGCCCGCGCCTGGGAGATGAACCAGCACGACGGCGTCGCCTGGCATGACGGCGTGGGCTCCAACATTCATCTTCACACCCGCCGCGGCCAGTTGCTGCGGGTGGTGCCGCGCGAGAACGAGGCGGTGAACGAGACCTGGATCTCCGACCGCGACCGCTTCAGCTACCAGGGGCTCTACAGCGACGACCGGCTCTCGAAGCCCATGATGCGGGTCAACGGCGAGCTGTGCGAGGTGGAGTGGCAGCAGGCGCTCATCGAGGCGGCCAAGGTGCTCAAGGATACCTCCGCCGAAAAGCTGGGCGCCCTGGTCTCCCCCTCGGCCACCCTGGAGGAGATGCACCTGGCGCGCCGCCTGGTGAACGGCCTGGGCTCGACCAGCATCGACCACCGTTTGCGGCTGGGTGACTTCCGCGCCCGCCTGGAGAAGCCCTGGCTGGGGCTGAAGTTCGCCGAGCTGGAGCAGGTGGATGCCGCTCTGCTGGTGGGCTCCTGGCTGCGCAAGGAGCAGCCCCTGCTCAACCACCGCCTGCGCAAGGCGGCCCTGGCCGGGGCAGCGGTGATGACCCTCAACCCGGTGGACTTTCTGTTCAACTTCGATCTGGCGGAAAGGCTCGTCTGCGCGCCGTCGCGCATGGTGGCCGAACTGGCCGGCGTGGCCGCCGCCCTGAGGGTCGACACCGCCGGCGTGCAGGCCGAAGCGGGCGGCGGCCATCAGGCGGTGGCCGAGCGGCTCAAGGCGGCCCACAAGCCCCTGGTGCTGCTGGGTAACCTCGCCTGGATGCACCCCGATTTCTCGCTGCTGCTGCAACTGGCCCACAACATCGCCGGGGCCACGGGCGGCTGCCTGGCCCTCACCGGCGAAGGGGCCAACAGCACCGGCGCCGCCCTGGCCGGCCTGCTGCCGGGCGAAGGTGGGCGCGATTTCGGCCGGATGCGCGAGGAGGGGATGGAGACCCTGCTGCTGTTCAACGTCGAACCCGAGTTCGACACCGCCGATCCCGCCGCCACGGCGGCTCTGCTGGAGGGCGCCAAGGTGATCGCCCTGGCCACCCACCGCTCCCCCTGGCTGGAGGCCCACGCCGATTTTCTCTTCCCGGTGGCGGCGGCGCCCGAAACCTCGGGCACCTTCGTCAACCTGCAGGGGGATGTTCAGTCCTTCCGCGGCGTGGTGCCGCCGGCGGGCGAGGCGCGGCCCGGCTGGAAGGTGCTGCGGGTGCTGGGCAATCTCGTGGACCTGGAAGGCTTCGATTACGAGTCCAGCGAAGAGGTGCGCCACGAGCTGCTGAAGGCGGTGGGCGAGCCGGTTTTCGACAACGGCGCCTTTTCGCTTGCGGGTGGCGGGCCACGGCTGTCGAGCGCAACCCTGGAGCGGATCGGTGGCGTACCCATTCACAATCTGGACGCCACGGTGCGCCGTTCCACCGCGCTGCAACAGACCACCGACGGCTGGTGCAGCGCCTTCCTCCTCCATCCTGACACCGCTGCCGCCCTGGGGCTGGGGGAGGGTGACTCTGCGGTGTTGCGGCAGGGGGAAGGGAGCCTGACCCTGCCGGTGGAACTGGATGCGCAGGTGGCGCCGGGCTGTGTCTGGCTGCCCACCGGGGTGCCCGGCAGCGAGCTGCTGGGTGAAGGCTTTGGCGCGGTTTCCCTGGAGAAGGCGTGATGGACTTTCTGATCTCTCTCTACCAGGCCCTGCCGGTGTGGATCCAGATCCTGCTGAAGATCGTGGCCATCGTGGCGCCGCTGATGCTGCTGGTGGCCTACTACACCTACGCCGAGCGCAAGGTGATCGGTTACATGCAGGTGCGCCTGGGGCCCAACCGTGTCGGTCCCAAGGGTTGGCTGCAGCCCATCGCCGATGCGGTGAAGCTGATGTTCAAGGAGATCGTCATCCCCACGGGGGCCGATCGCACCCTCTTTCTTTTGGCGCCCCTGCTCGCCATCGGGCCCGCGCTGGCCGCATGGGCGGTCTTTCCCTTCGATGCGGGCGTGGTGCTGGCCGACATCAACGCCGGACTGCTCTATATCCTGGCGCTCACCTCGCTGGGGGTCTACGGGGTGATCATCGGCGGTTGGGCCTCCAACTCCAAGTATGCCTTCCTCGGTTCCATCCGCTCGGCGGCGCAGATCGTCTCCTACGAGATCGCCATGGGCTTTGCCCTGGTCACCGTGCTGATGGCCGCCGGCAGCCTCAACCTGGGCCGGATCGTGGAGGCCCAGGAGGGGGGGGTCCTGCACTGGTTCTGGCTGCCGCTGCTGCCCATGTTCGTCGTCTACTTCATCTCCGGCGTGGCCGAGACCAACCGGGCCCCCTTCGACGTGGCGGAAGGGGAGTCGGAGATCGTGGCCGGCTTCCACGTGGACTATTCGGGCATGGCTTTCGCCGTCTTCTTCCTCGGCGAATACGCCAACATGATCCTGGTATCGGCGCTCACCGCCCTGATGTTCCTGGGCGGCTGGCTGTCGCCCTTCCAGGGCACCTTCATGGAGTCCTGGTTCGCCTGGGTGCCTGGGTTCGTCTGGCTGCTGCTCAAGACCTTCGTCTTCATGTTCTTCTACCTCTGGCTGCGGGCCACCTTCCCGCGCTATCGCTACGATCAGATCATGCGGCTGGGATGGAAGGTGTTCATTCCCATCACCATCGTCTGGATCGTGGTGGTGGGGGTGATGCAGGTGTATGACATCGGCTGGTGGTTCGACCAGGGAGGGGTGCGGTGATGATGAAGAGCGTCGTTCACTATGTCCGCAGCCTCTTCATGCTGGAGCTCTGGAAGGGGCTGAGCGTCACCGGGCGTTATCTGTTCCGCAAGAAGTTCACCCTCAACTACCCGGAGCAGAAGGCGCCGGTGTCGCCGCGCTTCCGCGGGCTGCACGCACAGCGCCGCTATCCCAACGGCGAGGAGCGGTGCATTGCCTGCAAGCTGTGCGAGGCGGTATGTCCGGCCAACGCCATCACCATCGAAGCGGAACCAAGGGAGGACGGCTCGCGCCGCACCACCCGCTACGACATCGACCTGTTCAAGTGCATCTTCTGCGGTTTCTGCGAGGAGTCCTGTCCGGTGGATGCCATCGTGGAGACCCGGGTCTACGAGTATCACTTCGAGGACACCGACAAGGCGGCCGGCGCTCATATCATGACCAAGGAAAAGCTGCTGGCCATGGGTGACAAGTACGAGGCGCAGATCGCGGCGGACCGCGCCGCACAGGCGAAATACCGGTAAACCGAGATGACTTTCCCGCACTTCCTTTTCTATCTTTTCGCCTTCTTCGCCGTGGGTGCGGCGCTGATGGTGATCACCCGGCGCAACCCGGTCCACTCGGCGCTGTTCCTGGTGCTGGTCTTCTTCAACGTGGCCGGCCTGTGGATGCTGGCGGAGGCGGAATTTCTGGCGCTGGCCCTGGTGCTGGTCTACGTGGGAGCGGTGATGGTGCTCTTCCTTTTCGTCATCATGATGCTGGACATCGACCTGGCGGCCCTGCGTGCCGGTTTCGTTCGTAATCTGCCGGTGGGCATCCTGGTGGCGGTCATCATGCTGGTGGAGATGGTGCTGGTGCTGGGTCCCGCCCATTTCGGTCTGTCGGTCTACGCCGCGCCCGAGCCGGCGCCGGCGGACTACGACAACACGGCGGCGCTGGGCCTGTCGCTCTTCACCGAGCATCTCTATGCGCTGGAGGTGGCGGCGGTGATCCTGCTGGTGGCCATGATCGCCGCCATCGGTTTGACGCTGCGCAAGCGGCCCGACACCAGACGGCAGGTGGTCTCCCGCCAGCACATGGTGAAGAAGAAGGATCGTCTGCGGGTGATCAAGATGGCGCCGGAGGAAAAGTGATGATTTCCCTGTCCGAATACCTGGTGCTGGGTGCGCTGCTCTTCGTCATCAGCGTGGCGGGCATCTTCATCAACCGCAAGAACCTGCTCATCCTGCTGATGTGCATCGAGCTGATGCTGCTGGCGGTGAACATCAATTTCGTGGCCTTCTCCCATTTCCTGGGGGACGTCACCGGGCAGGTGTTCGTCTTCTTCGTGCTCACCGTGGCCGCGGCCGAGGCGGCCATTGGCCTGGCCATTCTCATCGTCTTGTTCCGCAGCCGGCGGAGCATCAACGTGGACGATCTGGACACACTGAAGGGGTAGGGCGATGGATAACCTGCAGAATGTCTACCTGGCCCTGGTACTGCTGCCGCTGGCGGGTTCGCTGGTGGCGGGGCTGCTGCGCAACCAGGTGGGGCGCGCCGGTGCTCACTGGGTGACCATCCTCAGCGTGGGCGCCTCCTTCCTGCTGTCGGCCTATGTCTTCTGGCAGCATGTGTTCAACGGTGCGCCGGTCTTCAACGGCCCCGTCTACCAGTGGATGGTGGTGGACGGGCTGAAGCTGGAGATCGGCTTCCTGGTGGACAACCTTACCGCCCTGATGATCACCGTGGTGACCTTCGTCTCCCTCATGGTGCACATCTACACCATCGGCTACATGGCCGGAGAGGAGGGCTACCAGCGGTTCTTCAGCTACATCGCGCTCTTCACCTTCTCCATGCTGATGCTGGTGATGGCCAACAACTTCCTGCAGCTCTTCTTCGGTTGGGAGGCGGTGGGCTTGGTCTCCTACCTGCTCATCGGCTTCTACTTCAAGCGGGAGAGCGCCATCTTCGCCAACCTCAAGGCGTTCCTGGTGAACCGGGTGGGGGACTTCGGCTTCATCCTCGGCATCGCCGCGGTGGCCATGTATTTCGGCACCCTGGATTATGCCCAGGTGTTCCAGGCGGCGCCGGAACAGGCCGGGACCACGGTGAGCATTCCCGGGTTGGGTGCGGTGTCACTGATGACGCTGATCTGCATCCTGCTCTTCATCGGCGCCATGGGTAAGTCGGCACAGGTCCCGTTGCACGTCTGGCTGCCGGACTCCATGGAGGGCCCCACCCCCATCTCGGCGCTGATCCACGCCGCCACCATGGTCACCGCCGGTATCTTCATGGTGGCGCGCATGTCGCCGCTCTATGAGCTCTCCGAGACGGCGCTCAGCTTCGTGCTGGTGATCGGCGCCACCACCGCTTTCTTCATGGGGCTGGTGGGTATCGTACAGAACGACATCAAGCGGGTCATCGCCTATTCCACCCTGTCGCAGTTGGGTTACATGATCGCCGCGCTGGGCGCCTCGGCCTACGCCGCCGGCCTGTTCCATCTGATGACTCACGCCTTCTTCAAGGCGCTGCTCTTCCTGGCCGCCGGCTCGGTGATCATCGGCATGCACCACGACCAGGACATCCGCCACATGGGCGGCATCCGCAAGTACATGCCCATCACCTGGATCACGGCCCTGCTGGGCTCACTGGCGCTCATCGGTTTCCCCGGCTTCTCGGGTTTCTTCTCCAAGGACGCCATCATCGAGGCGGTGGGGCTGTCCCACTTGGCAGGCTCGGGATACGCCCACTGGCTGTTGCTGGCTGGAGTCTTCGTCACCGCGCTCTACAGCTTCCGCATGTACTTCCTGGTGTTCCATGGCGAGGGGCCGCGTGACGAACATGCCAGGGAACATCTGAAGGAATCGCCGGCGGTGGTGACAGTGCCGCTGGTGCTGCTGGCCATCCCCTCGGTGGCCATCGGCTGGTACGCCATCGAACCACTGCTGTTCGGCGACTTCTTCAAGGGTGTGCTGCAGGTGGCGGACATCCATGACACTCTGGGCGAGATGGCCCATGAGTATCATGGACAGCTGGCCATGATCCAGCATGGTGTGATGGCAGCACCCTTCTGGTTGGCCATGGCTGGCCTGGGCACCGCTTGGTACGTCTACATGAAAAAGCCGCAGATCGCGGACGAATTGGCCATCCGGTTCGACTGGCTATACGGGATTCTGAATCGCAAATATGGATTCGACGAGCTGTATCAGTGGCTCTTCGCCGGTGGCAGCCGGCTGGTGGGCAAGGTGCTCTGGGTCGTGGGGGATCGCACGGTGATCGACGGCATCGCGGTGAACGGCTCCGCCCGCTCGGTGGGCGTGCTGGCCAACACCCTGCGCTGGATCCAGAGCGGCTATCTCTATCACTATGCCATCGTCATGATCCTGGGACTGGCGGTGCTGGTCTACTGGTTCGTGCTGCGGTGAACCTGATCATGTCGCGCCGGGTTCCATTCAAGCAGGTTGTTGGCGACGGGGACGCCGCTCCTAAGGGGTTGGCCATGGTAGGAGACGCCTCCTCGCGCCGAACCCGGAATCCCGGTATCGGCATGGTTGAACAGGTGGAAATCAAGGTTTTGATGAAGATGGAAGGACAATGAGCGCAGACTGGCCCATCCTGAGTACGGTGATCTGGCTCCCCATCCTGGGTGGCCTGCTGGTGCTGTTCAGCGGCGAAAAGGCGCCGGGCGTGGCGCGCTGGCTGGCGCTGGCGGTGGCCGTGCTTACCTTCCTGCTCAGCCTGCCCTTGTGGACTGGTTTCGACACCTCCACTGCAGTCATGCAGTTCCAGGAGAAGCTGCCCTGGATCGAACGCTTTCAGGTGCACTATCACCTGGGAGTGGACGGCATCTCCATGCCGTTGATTCTGCTCACCACCTTCATCACCATCCTGGTGGTGATCGCCGGCTGGAAGGTGATCCAGTACAAGCCCAATCAGTACATGGCCGCCTTCCTCATCATGGAGGGAGTGATGGTGGGGGTCTTCTCCGCACTGGATGCCATGCTTTTCTATGTATTCTGGGAAGCGATGCTGATTCCCATGTTCATCATCATCGGCATCTGGGGCGGTCCCAACCGGGTCTACGCCACCATCAAGTTCTTCCTCTACACCTTCCTCGGCTCGGTGCTGATGCTGGTGGCGCTGGTCTATCTCTATTTCAAGACCGGCAGCATGTCGATCCTCGATTTCCACGCCGCCAGGCTGAATCTCACCGAGCAGATACTCATCTTTCTCGCCTTCCTGGCCGCCTTTGCGGTGAAGGTGCCCATGTGGCCGGTGCATACCTGGCTGCCGGACGCCCACGTGGAGGCGCCTACCGGCGGTTCGGTGATCCTGGCGGCCATCATGCTCAAGATCGGCGGCTACGGTTTCCTCCGCTTCAGTCTGCCCATCACGCCGGACGCCAGCAGCCACCTGGACTGGCTGATCATCGCCATGTCCCTCATCGCCGTGGTCTACATCGGTTTCGTGGCCCTGGTGCAGCAGGACATGAAGAAGCTCATCGCCTACTCCTCCATCGCCCATATGGGTTTCGTCACCCTTGGCTTTTTCATCGCCTTCACCATCTTCGCGCGTCCCGACGTGGAGACGGGTGTGGTATTGGGCCTGCAGGGGGGTATGGTGCAGATGGTCTCCCACGGCTTCATCTCTGCGGCCATGTTCCTCTGCGTGGGGGTGCTCTATGACCGTATGCACAGCCGCCAGATCGCCGATTACGGCGGCGTGGTGAACACCATGCCCTGGTTCGCCGCCTTCATGGTCTTCTTTGCCATGGCCAATGCCGGCCTTCCGGGCACTTCCGGTTTCGTGGGCGAGTTCATGGTGATTCTGGCCAGCTTCCGGGCCGATTTCTGGTACGCCTTCCTGGCGGCCACCACCCTCATCATCGGCGCTGCCTATACCCTGTGGATGGTGAAACGGGTGGTGTTCGGAGCTGTGGCCAATGAGCGGGTGGCGGCGCTGTCCGACATCGATGGGCGCGAGGCGCTGGTGCTGGGTTCCTTGGCGCTGGCGGTGTTGGTCCTGGGCATCTGGCCGGAGCCGCTGGTGCAGGTGATGGACACCTCTCTCACTCATCTGGCGCAACAGATCGCCGTTTCCAAATTGTAAGGTGATCCCGATGCTGTTCGAGCTTTCCAACCTGCTGCCACTGGCTCCGGAACCGTTTCTTCTGGCGGCCAGCTGCGCCATTCTGGTGATCGATCTTTTCCTGTCTCAGGAAAACCGCTTCTACACCTATGGCCTGTCGCTGCTGACGCTGGTGGCCACCATTGCACTGATTCTTGCCAGTGGTGGAGAGAAGGCGGTGTTGTTGCACGGCGCCTTCGTCCGGGATGCCATGGGTGACTTGCTGAAGGTGGCGCTGCTTTCGGTGGCGATCTTCGCCTTTCTCTATTCCCGTACCTATCTGAAACAGCGCCAGCTGTTCCGGGGCGAGTTCTACGTGCTCTCCATGCTGGCCCTGCTGGGCATGATGGTGATGATCTCCGCGGGCGGTTTCCTCAGCCTCTATCTGGGGCTGGAGCTGCTGGCGCTGTCGCTCTATGCCCTGGTGGCCTTCGATCGCAAGTCGGACCGGGGCGCCGAAGCGGCGATGAAGTACTTCGTGTTGGGAGCCATCGCCTCGGGCATGCTGCTCTATGGCATCTCCATGATCTATGGCGCCACCGGCATGCTGGATTTCGCGGGTGTGGCCCAGTCGGTGGCCAGCGGAGAGACCGACCGCATGGTGCTGCTGTTCGGCTTGGTGTTCGTGGTCATCGGCATCGCCTTCAAATTTGGAGCCGTGCCTTTTCACATGTGGGCGCCCGATGTCTATCATGGCGCGCCCGTGGTGGTGGTGGCCTTTCTCGGCAGCGCGCCCAAGATCGCCGCTTTCGCCATGGCCATGCGCATCCTGGTGGAAGGGCTGGGTGGCCTGGGGCTCGGCTGGCAGGGCTGGGAGGGCATGTTCGCCATCCTGGCGGTGCTTTCCCTGGCGGTAGGCAACATCGTCGCCATCGCCCAGACCAACATCAAACGCATGCTGGCCTACTCCACCATCTCCCACGTGGGCTTCATCATGCTGGGGCTGCTCTCCGGCAACGGTGATGGTTACAGCGCCGCCATGTTCTACGCCATCACCTACGCCCTCACCGCAGTGGCCGGCTTCGGCCTGCTCACCATCCTCAGTCGCCAGGGGGTGGAAGCGGAGAACCTGCACGATCTCAAAGGGCTCAATGAGCGCAGCCCCTGGCTGGCCGGCATGATGCTGCTGGTGATGTTCTCCATGGCAGGGGTGCCGCCTCTTGTGGGCTTCTTCGCCAAGCTGTTCATCCTGGACGCCCTGGTAAAGGCCGGCATGGTATGGCTGGCGGTGGTGGCGGTGATCTTCTCGGTGATCGGTGCTTTCTACTACCTGCGGGTGGTGAAGCTGGTCTATTTCGACAAGCCGCTCACCCCTGTGCCGGTGGAAGGGGGGCTGGATGCCCGCATTGCGATCTCGGTGAACGGCCTGGCGCTGCTCTGGTATGGCCTGTTTCCCGCCTCCCTGCTGACGGCCTGCAAACTGGCCATCGGCGCTTGACATTCCGATGGCCAGGCGGGGTACAACGCTTGGCGAAAGAGGGCAAGAATCACTGATTGGCCGGTTCGCCGGTGTCGGGATCGGTGGCCTTGGCGCTCTCGATCACCTTTTGGGCCTCTTCGGCAAGTTCGCGCGTCTCTTCCTTGGCCTTTTCCAGCAAGGCCTCGGAACCTTCCTTGATCTCCTGCGCCGTGGCGCTGGTCGCCTCCTTGGCAGCCTTTCCCGCATCGCTCCATTTCTGCTGGGTGTCTTCGGAACAGCCGGATAGCGTGGACAGGAACAGCAGACTCAAAGCAGGTATCAGAGGTGTTTTTGCCATGGCCGGTCTCTCCTCGACGGGTAGGAGGAAGCATAGTACAGCCGGGAAAGTCTGGCCATCGATGGCATCCATTGATCGAGGTCAATGTGGCTTCCACAGCCCGGCTCAGAATGTGATTTCCGTTGCCAGACGCAATGGATTTGGATTCGTCCATCCCGTGGCGAAACGGTTTGTTGTCATGACTTGAAGCAGGTATACGAGCATGGATTTTTCGACACTTTTCACTCCCCCGGTCATGGGCATCACTGCCCTTCTCACCTTGTTGGGCCTCATCATCGGTTACCTCGTCGGCAAGTCGGGTGAGGCCAGGCGCAAGGAAGAGGCCCTGTCGCAGGCGGCGGACAAGGCGCAACAGATTCTGGAAAAGCAGCGGCGCGAGCTGGAATTGCGTATCGAAACGGCCGAGAAGGCCTATGCCGCGGACATCGAGAAGCTGCGTGCGGACCAACAGGAGCAGCTGGAACAGCTCAGCCGGGCACAGCAGGCGCTGGTGGATTCCCTCAAGGAGACCCATGCCGAGGAGATGCAGCGCCTGGAGAACGATCATGCCCAGCTCATCGAAAAGCTCAACCAGGACAACAATGCCAGCCTGAAAGCGTTGCAGGAGGCGCACGAGGCCCAGCTGCGGGAGATGGACGAGCGGGCGAGACGGCTCATCGAAGAACTGGACAAGCGGCGCAAGGCGGAGCTGCTGCAGCTCAAAGGAGAAAACAACCAGGCCATCGCTGAACTGAAAGAGGAGCACCGTCAGGCCGAGGCCGCCCTGCGTGACCAGTTGCGCGAAGAGCGCAACGCCCATCGGCGCGCGGTGGAGGAGTTGCGGGTGAAACTCTCGCAGCAGCTCAAGACCGTGCGCCAGGAACGGGACCGATTGGCCCAGCAGGCGCATGAGCTGCAGCGGCGTCTGCAGGAAATGGAGGAGGAGATCCGTGAAGCACGCCTGCGCAACCGGTTCTCGCTTTCCCGCTCCGGGGAGAAGCTGATCAAGGTGGTACGTAGCGTACAGGAGCTGGCCACCGAGCTTGACGAGACCTCGCGGGCCGTCACCGACGGGGAGTATTCCTTTTTCGCCGAGATCAAGGACCAGCGTGACCGGGAGACCGTGCTGAGCCTGGCAGCAGGCGCTGGCACTCTGGATGTAGTGGAAGAACAGGAAAGCGCCCAGGGTGAAGAGCAGGAGAAGGAGGCGGGTCCGGATCATGGATGAAATCGCGGTGTCGCCGCGGGCTAAGGGTTCCATGATCCAGGGTTGGTTTCGCCGGGCACTGTGCCAGAGATCCCGTAGTGGTGGATGCGGAGGCAGGCGTGCAGACGTATTGGCGGCCGTGCTCGTTATGGTGACGGTCAGCCAACAGGTGCTTGGGGAGCTGGACCTCAGCTACCGTGTCGATGAGCTCGACATCGAGCCGGCGGTGCAGGTGAAGCAGTATCCCAATCGCACGGTGGAGGAGTACCGGATCAATGGCAACCTCTACATGATCAGGATAAAGCCGAAATTCGGGGCCCCTTATTACCTGGTGGATGATTCCGGAACCGGAGAGCTGGAATTCCGGCGCGACGACCCCAGCCGGCCGATGGTCGTTCCCCGCTGGACCCTGAAAACCTGGTGATCGGAGGAGGATGAACATGACAAGACTGACCGCGCTCTTCCTGCTGCTCTTTGCAAGCGTTCTGCAGGCCGCCACCATCGACGAGGTGAGGTCGCGTGGAACCTTGCGCTGTGGGGTCAACACGGGCCACCTGCCCGGATTCGCATTGAAGGATGAGCAGGGCGGGTGGAGCGGCTTCGATGTGGACATGTGCCGGGCGGTAGCCGCCGCCGTGCTGGAGGACGCCAGCAAGGTGACCTTCGTGCCACTCACAACCGCCGAGCGCATTCCCGCGTTGGCATCCGGCAAGGTGGACCTGCTGGCGCGCAACACCTCCTGGACCCTCTCCCGTGATCTCGACATGGGCATCAGTTTTGCCGCCATCGTCTACTACGACGGCCAGAGCTTCATGGTGCGCAAGAAGTCGGGAGTGCGTAGCGCCCTGGAGCTGGATGGCGCCACCATCTGCGTGCAGAAGGACTCCACCAGCCTGGTGAACGTGAAGGCCTATTTCCATGTCAACCGGATAAAATACTCTCTGGTGGAGACCGGGACGCCAGAGGAGACCCTGAAACAGTTCCTGGCCGGGAAGTGCGATGTCATGACCAGTGACCATTCGCAGTTGCATGCCTTGCGCGTCACCGCACCCGATCCGGAGCAGTACCGCGTGTTGCCCGAAGTGATCTCCCAGGAGCCGCTGGCGCTGGCGGTACGGGAAGGGGACGACCGCTGGCGCAAGGCGGTGCAGTGGGTGGTCTTCATGATGGTCAACGCTGAGTATCTGGGAGTGAACCAGCAGAACATCGAACGGGTGAAAGAGAACGCCAGCAAGCCGGAAACCCTGAAGCTGCTGGGCTTGCACCGGGATTTCGGCAAGGGTGTGGGCTTCGCACCCGGCTGGGGCGCCCGTATCGTGGAACAGGTGGGCAACTATGGCGAGGTGTTCGACCGGAACCTGGGCGAAGGTTCTGCGTTGCACATGGGGCGTGGCCTCAATGCTCCCTGGAACGAGGGCGGACTGCTCTATGCACCTCCGGTGCGCTGACCGCTTTCAGTCCCCTTTCTGCTGCAGATAACGTTCGGCGGCCAGTGCCGCCAGGGCGCCCATCCCCGCGGCGATGACGATCTGCTTGTCCGGCACGTCGGTGACGTCGCCTGCGGCGAAAAAACCGGGCACCTGGGTGCTGCCGTCCCGGTTCGTGGGGATCTGCCCCCGGTCGTCCAGTTGCACCAGCTCCGCCACCGGACCGCTGTTGGGGGTAAGTCCGATCTCCAGGAATACTCCTTCCACTGCCAGGTCCTGGCGTTCAGTGCCATCTGCCGATTCCAGGCGGATGCCGGTGAGTGCCTCGTCACCGAGAAAGGCACGCACGTGGGTTGAGGGATGCAGCTTCACCTTCTCGCTGGTCATCACCTCTTTCTGCAACACCGGATCGGCCTGGAAATCGGGCAGGATGTTGATGATGTGGATCTCCCTGGCCCAGGGCAGAAGATCACGGGCCGCGGTGAAGGCGGAATTGCCGCCCCCCACCACCGCCACCCGCTTGTCGGAGTAGAGTGGCGCGTCGCAAGTGGCGCAAAAGGCGATTCCCTGTCCCAGGAAGCGGGCCTCCCCCGGCACCCCCAGGGTGCGGTACTGCTTGCCGGCACAATAGAGGATGGCGCGAGCCCGATAGCGCTGGCCATCCTTGGTGGTCACTTCGAAATCTCCCTGTTCGTTTTTGGCTATGCGCTGCACGGCAGTCCCCAGGCGTTCGGCAACGGGGAAGCGCTCGGCGTGATTTCGGAAAAGGGTAGCCAGTTCCTGGCCGCCGATGGCCGGGATGCCGGGCCAGTTCTCGATGGTTTCGGTGTTGATGATCTGGCCACCAGGACGCTCACCGATCACCGCCACGTCCAGTGCCTTGCGTGCCGCGTAGATGGTGGCGGTCATGGCTGCGGGACCGGCGCCGACGACGATCAGATCGTAGCGGTGCTCCGGGTCGATGGCATGGGCCTTGCATTCCCCAGTGAGTGTACGCATCTCTGCATCGATACGCTCCCAGACCTCGGGCTCCACCATCTTGATGATTTCGAGAATCGCCTGATGGGGAGGCAATGCGCCTTCAAAGGCTGGGCGGCCGTCGATGATGGTGCGGGGAACGCCGGTGACGCGATAGCGCTGCACCAGCTGGGGAAACTCCGCCGAGTCCACCATGTCGGCGCGAATGTGTGGATTCACATAGGCCAGCTGGTGAGCCAGTCGGACCATCTTCGGACAATAGGGGCAGGTGAGGGTGACCATCACCTCCAGGTGCACCGGGCGCACGATGAGGCGTGCCAGACGGATCATTTCCTCGGAGAGCCCGGGTTCGCCACGGCCCACCATTTCGATGGCCTCCACCAGCGAGCTGAACTCGTAGCCGCTGGTGATGCCATAGAAGCGAATGCCGAGCTCCCGACCCTGGTCGTCCAGCACCAGGGTGGCTGGGATCTTGTCCACCCCCAGTTCCCGCGCCCGGGGGGCGTCCTTCACCAGGTCGAGGGTTTCCAGGGAGACCTGGTCGCTGGCGTCGGCCACCGCCTGCAGCAATCGATGCTGGGTGCGGCAGTTGTCGCAGGCCGGGGAGGATTGCCCGAAAAAGAGCAGGCGGACCGGGTGGTCCAGGTGGCCAAGGCGCTGGCTCAGCTCCTTTCGCGTGGTCTCGTCGAGGATCTTCTCTGCAGTGTCTTCCATCAGGCGCCCAGTTTCTCCAGCAGTTTCTCCAGATCCTGTGCCAGCACTTCCCAGATGGCCATGAGCCCCGCTTTTTCCACCGCCTCCTCCATGTCGGCCGGGTTCTCCATCTTGAACTGTTCGAGGCGAACCTGCAGCTCATCGCGTCGCTTCAGGATGTCGTCCAGGGTCTTCCGGTGTTGGTCCCGTTCCGGATGGTTCTCCAATCCCTTGCGTGCCCGCTCCAGGAGTTCATCCAGGTGGGCGAGCCGGGACTCGTAGAGCCGGATGTTCTGTTCCGCAAGCTGGTCGGTGCTGGTCATCTGGTTTTTCCTCTTCGACTGGATGATGATGCTTAGAAGGGATTGATGCTCATTTCCCGGGTGAAATCGAGATACCCCACATTGACGCCCTGGCGCCAGCCGGCACCGAAGCGGATGGGAGCGATCACCGTCTTGCCGGACTGCAGGTAATTCATGCCCACGCCGCCCACGAAGTAGAGACTGCCCTCCACGCCGGGATAACGCTGGAAGAGTGCATCCACTGCTGGAAGGTTGTAGATGAGCATGAACACCTTGGAGGCGTTGCCGCCGGCATCGAACCCAATGGACGGGCCCTGCCAATAGACGGTGCGGGTGTAACCGCCGCGAGTCTTCAACACCCCCTTGCCGTAACGCACTCCTATCGTCAGCGCAGCAGAAAACTCGTTGCCGGCAATGTAGGCATTGGGTTCGCCATTGTCCCTGAAGGCCTTTTCCACCACCTTGGCGAGCCCTTTGGCGCCCTCTCCAAAGAAGTTTTCCACCTCGGCCAGGATTTCGTTTTCCGAATAGGTGGCCGGAGCAGGTTTGTCGTCGGCAGCTGCCAGGAGCGGGAGCTGGAGAAACAGGCTCAACAACAAAAGTCTTGACAGTTTCATGGTTCGATGAACTCGCGGAAAGTGAACTCTGGGGAAATAATGCCACAACGGCTTACTGGTTGCGTGGGGTGCGGGGGTTTACGCGCCTCCGCCCAAAGGGGCTAGGTGGTAGACTCCTCACACTTACGCGATGGAGAAGGGAATGATGATGCAACTGGGGATGATCGGTCTGGGCCGCATGGGGGCCAACATGGTGCGCCGCCTCATGCGTGCGGGAATCGAGTGCGTGGTGTTCGACCGCGACCGGGAGGCGGTTCAGGCGCTGGCGGAGGAGGGCGCCGTGCCGGCCGCCAGTCTGGGTGAATTGGTGGAAAAAATGACCCCACCGCGTCACCTCTGGATGATGATTCCGGCCGGATTCGTGGACGGGCTCATAGAGGAACTGGTGCCTCTGGTACAACCGGGAGACACCCTCATCGATGGCGGCAACTCCTATTACAAGGATGACATTCAGCGGGCCCGGCGGCTGCGGGAAAAAGAGATCCATTACCTCGACGTGGGCACCAGCGGTGGGGTCTGGGGACTGGAGCGGGGCTATTGCCTGATGGTGGGCGGTGACCAGGCTCCGGTGGGGCGGTTGGCGCCGGTGTTTTCTGCGCTGGCGCCGGGCGTGGAGGCGGCGCCACGTACCGCAGGGCGGACTGGAGCAGCCAGCACCGCGGAACAGGGCTGGCTCCACTGCGGGCCGGCGGGTGCCGGGCATTTCGTGAAGATGGTGCACAACGGCATCGAGTACGCGCTCATGGCGGCCTATGCGGAGGGCTTCAATCTGCTGCGCCACGCCAACGTGGGCAAGGCGGAGCAGCAGCATGACGCCGAGACTGCGCCGTTGGCCGACCCCGGGGCCTTCCAGTATGACCTGGACCTGCCGGAGATCGCCGAATTGTGGCGGCGTGGCAGTGTCATCGGCTCCTGGTTGCTGGACCTCACCGCCCATGCGTTGAGCAAGAGCCCGGAATTGTCCGACTTCTCCGGTCGGGTTTCCGACTCGGGAGAGGGGCGCTGGACCGCCATTGCCGCCATCGAGTCCGGAGTTCCGGCGCAGGTGCTCAGCGCGGCGCTGTTCGATCGCTTCTCCTCCCGGGGGAATGGGGAGTTCGCCAACAAGATCCTTTCTGCCATGCGTTACGAGTTCGGCGGGCACCATGAAAAAGAGGATGCACCGTCGTGATTGGGAAGGAGGCGCAGCAGGCCCAACCGGCGCCCTCCAGCCTGCTGGTGATCTTCGGCGGGGGCGGTGATCTCACACGGCGCAAGCTCATCCCGGCGCTCCATGAGCTGTTGCGCCAGAAATTGCTGCCGGAGCGTTTTGCCATCATCGGCGTGGATCGCAACGAGGGGGATGACGAAAGCTACCGGGAGCTGCTCCAACGCAGTGCGCAGGCGTTCATGGCCCAGGGATTCGAGCAAGAATCCTGGTCGGCCCTGCAGGAGCGTATTCACTACTTGCAGGGTGACTTCCTCGATCTGGAATCCTACCACCGCCTGCGGCAGGAGCTGGAGCGGCTGGCCGGTGAGCGGGGGATCGCCCCTAATTACCTCTTCTACACGGCCACGCCACCGCGCTTCTTCGCCGAGATCGCCCGGGGGCTGGGAGAGGCGGGCCTGGCCCGGGAACCGGAGGGGCACTGGCGTCGGCTGCTGGTGGAGAAGCCCTTTGGCAGCGACCTGGTCTCGGCGCGGGCGCTCAACCACACTTTGCATGAGATCTTCCAGGAGCATCAGATCTATCGGATCGATCACTACCTGGGCAAGGAGACGGTGCAGAACATTCTCGCCTACCGGCTGGCCAATGCCACCGTGGAGCCCATGTGGAACCACCGCTATGTGGACCATGTGCAGATCACCGCAGCAGAGACCGTGGGTGTGGAGAACCGCGCCGGTTATTACGACCAAGCCGGTGCCCTGCGCGACATGGTGCCCAACCATCTGCTGGCGCTGATGTCGGTGATTGCCATGGAGCCGCCCAACAGCATGGAGGGCGAAGCGGTACGGGACGAGCAGGCCAAGGTACTGCGGGCCATTCAGCCTCTGGAGCCCGAAGAGGTGCTCACCCGTGCCGTGCGGGGCCAGTATGGCCCGGGCCGGGATGCCCGGGGAGTTCCTCTGCCGGGTTATCGCCAGGAGCCGGGTGTGGATCCAGAATCGCCCACCGAAACCTATGTGGCGATGAAACTGATGATCGACAGCTGGCGCTGGGCCGGTGTGCCCTTCTACCTGCGTACCGGCAAGCGGATGCCACGCCGTTTCACGGAGATCGCGGTGCAGTACAAGCATGCGCCCAACATGAAGTTCAAGGACTCCATGGTGAAGCGGGCCAACATTCCGCCCAACGTGCTGGTGTTGCGCATCCAGCCGGACGAGGGGATCGAACTCAGCTTCAACGCCAAGGAGCCCAGCCCGGTGCCCCGGTTGCGCCAGGTGGAGATGGATTTCTGCTACGCCGACTATTTCGGTCAGGCTCCAAGTGGTGGCTATGAAACCCTCATCTACGATGCCATGTGTGGCGATCCCACCCTGTTCAAGCGGGCCGACAGCATTGAGGCGGGCTGGGAGCTGGTGCAGCCCGTTCTCGATGTCTGGCAGGCGCTGCCGCCGCGGGATTTCCCTAACTATGCTGCGGGGAGCTGGGGGCCGGAAGAGGCGGATCAGCTGATCCGGAGCGACGGCCGACAATGGCGTAACCTCCCAACCGGTCCGTCCGACGCCAACGGAGGTTGAGACCGGGGCCCGCTGCAAGATGCCTGGTATGGGCTATCCTTGGGGGCAGGGGAGCACAGTGGACCCCTCCATCCAGAGGGAAGGGCGTGATACCGCCGACAAACAATTCATCCAGGGCAGACTGGGACAGCGGGGTGGCCCTCTGCCGGGTGGTGTTGCTGGAGGAGAAGGCGATTCCACTGCTTTCCCTGGCCGGGAGGGTTCGTGCCCATCCCGCCTTGCGACTGCTGGCGTGTATGGCCTGGGATGAGGAACTCAAGCCCACCCTGAACCAGCTTCCCCTACCGGACATTCTCCTGGTGAATCTGGGGTCATGCCGGGATGGAGTGAAAAAATTGCTGATCTTGTCAGGGACGACTCAGGGGTTATGGGCCGCAGAGGAGGAACAGGAGGATCCGCAGCTCCGGCGGCTGTTTTATCCTACCCGGGCAGAGCGGGCATCCGAAAAGGACGGGAAGATCTACATCTACCAACGGGTCAAGGACAAGGATGTCCTGAGAGCCATGGACGACCAGTTCCACCGAATCGATGCCATGATGTTCACCAGCGTCGTGCAGACCGATCACCGGGGGGCTCCCATGGTGGATCCGGATACCGGTGAAGAGGTGGTGGAGGAGGATGACTGCGACGATTGAATGGTTCCTTGCCTTGCGAGAAAACCGCTGTCACTGACTTGAGCTGGCAAGGTGAAAGGGTGGGCTCCGAACGATCTGTACCCGGGCAACGCCGCCACGATGACGATCTCTCAGGGAATCCGGCATCCTTTCGATGCCGGCTTTCTTTTTTGGTGCCGATAGAAAGCCTGGTAAGCGGTACCATGTCGACATGGTGGATTTGGCGGCATCCGGGAAAATCGCTTGGGCAGGGAGACAACGGTGCCCGTTTCCCCGTTTGCTACCGGACAGGGGGCACGTTCAATCCTGGTGGTACCTCCTGTCTGCAGCGGTAACGAGTGGGCTACCAAACGGCGGCGGACCGAAAGGATGAAACAAGTCGCCGATTCCCACCGCCCCGGTTCGGTGTTGCTGGACTATCTTGCCCGGGAGTGGCTACTGGCGAGCGCTGTCGCCGGCGTCTTGGCCACTTCTCTATATCTCCGTGCGCTTCCCCGAATGACGCCGGGAGACCTGGAGGTGCTCTGGATCCTGGCTGTGCTCTTCGTGGTGGTTCGGGGGTTGGAGCTCAGCGGATTCAGCGCCAGGGTCGCCTTTTGGGTCGAGCGTGGGGCGCGAGTGCCGCTCAAGCTGGTGTTGGGCACTTTTTTCCTCTCCATGGTGGTCACCAACGATGTGGCCCTTATGACCATGGTTCCGCTGACCCTGTTGTTGCGCACCCGGCGGAAGGGCTTTTTGGTGATCCTGGAGGCGCTGGCCGCCAACGCCGGCTCGGCGCTCACCCCCTTCGGCAACCCCCAGAACCTCTACATCTATTGGCACTATGGAGTGGCACCCCTGGCGTTCATGGCGGAGATCGCT
This sequence comes from Sedimenticola sp., assembly GCA_026992075.1. Classification (GTDB taxonomy): domain Bacteria; phylum Pseudomonadota; class Gammaproteobacteria; order Chromatiales; family Chromatiaceae; genus Thiolapillus. The sequence continues at coordinate 94,175 of JALXAM010000068.1, forward strand.
CCATTGTCGCTGCTCTTTCTCGTGCTACTGTCGCTGGCGGCCTGGCGGATTCCGGCGGACGAGGTGCCGGAACAGTTGATACAGACTCCGCAGGTGTCGGCTGGTGCCTGGATACACGGGGTGCTGCTGTCGCTGGTGATTCTGTGCATCCTGGGGCTGTTACCCCTGGTCTGGACCCTGGCGGTGATTGGATATGCGCTGCTTTGGGACCGGGGCAGCCTGAAGATCGATTTCGGGTTGCTGGCGACCTTTGCCGCCTTCTTTCTCTTCACCGACAATCTCGGGCTGATATTGCGCAGTCATCTCCATCATCCCGATCACGTCTTTCTCTTCACCGCCCTGGGCAGCCAGCTGATCAGCAACGTGCCAGCGACTCTTCTGGTCTCCAGCTACACTGACCATTGGCAGCCACTGTTGTGGGGAGCCAGCGTGGGCGGTTTCGGCAGTCTGGTCGGTTCCATGGCCAACCTCATCGCCTACCGGCTCTATCTGGCGCAGGCCCCGGAGGAAGCACGTGGGTTCACCACCGATTTTCTCGCCTGGGGTTTCGTTGCCTTCCTGATCGGGATGGGGCTCCATTACCTGCTTTGAGCGGTATTTCTCTCCGCATACCGCGTTTGCGACAGCGGGCGTTCCAGTCGTCGTTTTTGTGGATTGGTCCAAGATGATCGCTCGTACCTGAGCTCGATCGCGTTCCCGATTTCACGAGCGAGGCATCAATGAATTGACATGCGAGTACATTCCGTTAAGATAGTAATCAATTACTATCTTTCTTGAGCCGACCCATGCCTCCCCGTCATCCCAAACACTTGCCGGCGGAAGCGCGCCGCGCCGTCACCGTGGAAACCGTGTTGGAGCTGGCCGCGGAGCGAAACCCAGGGGAGATCACCACCAGCGTGATCGCCAAGCGTATGGGCGTCACCCAGGGTGCGCTGTTCCGCCATTTTCCAAGCAAGGATGCGCTCTGGCAGTCGGTTATGGAGTGGGTGGCCGAGCGCTTGATGAACCGCATCGAACGGGCGGCGGGGGTCGATTCGCCCCTGGCCGCCCTGGAAGCGATGTTCATGGCGCATGTGGCGTTCGTCGCCGAGCATCCGGGGGTGCCTCGGCTGTTGTTCGGTGAGTTGCAAAAGGCCGAGGCCACCCCAGCCAAACGCATGGCGCAGACCTTGATCCACCGTTATGGGGAGCGTCTGCAAGTGCTGCTCCAGCGCGGCAAGGCGTGTGGGGAGCTGGATCCGGCGCTGGACGAGAACGCCGCCGCCACCGCCTTCATCGGGGCCATCCAGGGACTGGTGATGCAGTCGCTGCTGGCCGGGGATGTGAGCCACATAGCTCGCGAAGCGCCGGGCGTGTTCGCCCTCTATCGCCGCGGTATCGAAAGGAAAAAATGAAAATGTCTCCCCAGAAACGCAGGCTCATGGCCTTGCTCCTGGCGCTCCTGCCGTTGCTGGGGCTGTTCGCCCATGTGGCCGTGCGTTCCGGGCCGTTGGCGCCGGTAGCGGTGACCGTGACCACGGTGGAATCTCAGCCGCTGAACCCGGCCTTGTTCGGTATCGGCACGGTGGAGGCGCGCTACAGCTACAAGATCGGCCCCACCGCCGCCGGTCGGGTCAAGCATCTTTTCGTGGATGTGGGCGACCGGGTGAAGGCGGGCCAGGTGTTGGGGGAGATGGACCCGGTGGATCTGGATGCGCGCATTCGTGCCCAGGAGGCGGCGCTGAAGGCGGCCCGGGCGGCGGTGCGGCAGGCCGAGGCCAAGGCGGCCTATGCCAGATCCCAGGCGCGGCGTTACGAGAAGTTGCTCCGGGCGCGAAGCGTGAGCGAGGAGCAGGTGGCCGCCAAGCGGCAGGAGCTGGCCGTGGCCGAGGCCGCTCTGACCGCCGCCCGGGATGAAGTGCACCGCATCCAGGCGGACATCGAGGCCCTGATCGCTCAACGGGGCTACCTGAAGCTGGTTGCCCCCGTGGCGGGCCTGGTGGTGGCGCGGCAGGCGAACCCCGGCACCTCCGTGATGGCCGGTCAGGCGGTGGTGGAGGTGATCGACCCCACCGTCCTCTGGATCGACGCCCGTTTCGACCAGATCAGCGCCGGCGGACTGGCCCCGGGGTTGCCCGCCAAGATTCGCCTGCGTTCCCGCCACCAGCAGTTGTTCGGTGGACGGGTGCTGCGCCTGGAACCTTTGGCGGATTCGGTGACCCAGGAGATGCGGGCCAAGATTCTGTTCGAAGAAGCCCTGCGGCCCATGCCGCCCTTGGGTGAATTGGCGGAGGTGACCGTTGCCCTGCCGGCGCTGCCCGCCCGGCCCGTGATCCCGAACGCCGCGATCCGCGAGGTGGGCGGACGGCGCGGGGTCTGGTTGCTGCAACCGGATGGCCTGCGTTTCGTGCCGGTGAGGCTGGGGCGGAGCGATCTCGATGGACGGGTCCAGGTCCTCGATGGCCTGAAAGAGGGCGAGCGCATCGTGGTGTACAGCGAAGAGCCCCTGACCCCCCGCATTCGCGTGGAGGTGGTGGAACGGATTCCCGGGGTGACGCCATGATCAGCCTGGCCGGGCGCGACATCCTCCACAGCTGGGGCAAGTTCGTCTTCACCGGGATCGGGCTGGGACTGCTGATCGGCGTCACCCTCACCATGGCGGGGGTGTACCGGGGCATGGTGGCCGACGGCAAGGCGCTGCTCGACAACTCGGGCGCCGATCTCTGGGTGGTGCAACAAGAGACCCTGGGACCCTATGCCGAGTCGTCCAGCGTCTATGACGACCTGTGGCGCGGTATCCGCACCATGCCGGGGGTGGCCGCCGCGGCCAACGTCACTTACCTCACCATGCAGATCCGCCACGGCCGGCGGGACGTGCGCGCCATGGTGGTGGGGATCATGGCCGGAAATCCCGGCGATCCGGGGTGGCCGCCTCATCTGGTCGCCGGACGCCAGATCACCCGTGGTCACTACGAGGCGGTGGCCGACATCGCCAGTGGCTTCCGGTTGGGTGACGAGCTGAAGATCCGCCGTGACCGCTACAAGGTGGTGGGGTTGACCCGTCGCATGGTCTCATCGAACGGCGATCCCATGGTCTTCATTCCACTCAAGGACGCCCAGGCGGCGCAGTTTCTCAAGGACAACGACGCCATCTGGATGCAGCGCCGCCGCACGGAGGCCAATCCGGCCTTCAATCGCCCCACGGTGCCGGGTTTGCTGGAGGCGGTGCTCGCCTCTCAGACGGTCAACAACCAGGTCAACGCCATCCTGGTACGCCTGGCGCCGGGCTACACACCGGAAGAGGTGGCCGCGCCGATCCGCCGTTGGAAACGGCTCACCGTCTATGACCGGTCGCAGATGGAGGAGATCCTCATCGGCAAACTGATCGCCACCGCGGCCAAGCAGATCGGCATGTTCCTAGTGATTCTCGCCGTGGTGAGCGCGGCCATCGTCGCCTTCATCATCTATACGCTCACCATGGACAAGATCCGCGAAATCGCCGTGCTCAAGCTCATCGGCACCCGCAACCGCACCATCGCCAGGATGATCCTGCTCCAGGCCCTGGCCCTGGGCGCCATCGGCTTCGTGGTGGGGAAGATCGCCGCCACCTTCGCCGCGCCGCACTTTCCCAAGTATGTGCTGCTGATGCCGGCCGATTCCCTGGCCGGCTTCTTCGCCGTGATGCTGATCTGCGTGCTGGCCAGCCTGGTGGCCATCCGCTTGGCGCTCAAGGTCGATCCGGCCGAGGCCATCGGAGGTTGAAATGAGCGGGCAGGGCATTCTCATCGAAGGGCTCTCCAAGCGCTACGGCGAGGGCGATACCGCCGTGCTGGCGCTCAAGAACGTCAACATGAGGGTGGCCCCCGGCGAGGTGGTGGGGCTGATCGGTCCTTCCGGCTCCGGCAAGAGCACCCTGCTCAAATGCCTGGGGGCGGTGATCGACCCCACCGCCGGGCGCATGATGCTGGGCGACGAAGTGATCTACGACGACGGCTGGAAGGTTCGCGACCTGCGTGCCCTGCGCCGGGACAAGATCGGTTTCGTGTTCCAGGCGCCTTATCTGATTCCATTTCTCGACGTCACCGACAACGTGGCGCTCCTGCCCATGCTCGCCGGGGTGTCCAACGACCAGGCCCGGGCCCGCGCCCTGGCGCTGCTCGCCGCCCTGGACGTGCAGCACCGCGCCCAGGCCATGCCTTCCCAACTCTCCGGCGGCGAGCAGCAACGCGTGGCCATCGCCCGAGGGCTGGTCAACCGCCCGCCGGTGATTCTCGCCGACGAGCCCACCGCGCCACTGGACTCGCAACGGGCGCTGGCGGTGATCCGCATTCTCAACGACATGGCCCGGCGCTATCAGACGGCGATCATCGTGGTCACCCACGACGAAAAGATCATCCCCACCTTCAAACGTATTTATCACATTCGAGATGGTGTCACGCACGAGGAGGCGGGAGAGGGAAGAGGGTTCGATTGAGGAAGAGAGCGAGTCAGTGCAAGGAGTGTTTCAACCTGTGGAATCCTGGCCCAACGCCCGCCTTTTGTCTTGGTCTTTTGAATTTTGGCATGGTTGAATCAAAAAGCCCGGCCATGGGCCGGGCGGGTGTTGGTGGAGGCGGCGGGAATCGAACCCGCGTCCGCGGATCCTCCGCCCTCGGCTCTACATGCTTAGTCCGTCTATTGAGATTTAACCGCTGACCACCCGACGGACAGGGCGGTTTTGCGGCGAGTCCGGTAAGAGTTTAACGGCTTGGCCCCGGACGAGCCTTGCCGCGATCCCGTGGTGGATGACGCCTCGAATCCGGACCCCACGGGCGCGGTCCGGTGAGACGGCACTCTACTGGTGTTTAGGCAGCGAGTGCGTAGTTGTCGTCGTTGGCAACTATCTTTTTGCAGAGGGATTTACGAGGATCTCTGCATCCTCGGCATGCACCTCGGGTTTTGCAATCCACGTCGAAAGCCGTGTCGCCCCCGAAAATCAACACGTCAGACAGTGTAGTGGGCTGGAAGTTCCTTCGCAACGTCGGAATGCAAGATGCTCAAGGTTTGGCGAAAAAGCTGTCACAATTCCCGGCATGAAGAGAAACCGCTCGCGAACCCAACAGATTCGCCGGCTCCTCCTCATTTGGACAGTGCTGCTCACCGGTTGCGCCCAGGCATTGGAAGTGGAGGAAGCAAGGCATCTGTTGTTGCGAACCGGTTTTGGTGCCACGCCCGAGGAGGTGGAGGCGCTCCTGCCCCTGGACCGGCAGTCGGCGGTGGATCGCCTGCTCAGCGGGATGCGCAGCCAGCCGGTGCAGCCACCGCCAGCCGGCATGGATGAAGCCTGGCCGGATCGTCGCACCCTGCGAAAGCTCACCCAAGAAGAGCGCAAGGCCCTGCGGCGCAAGCGCCGGGAACAGGGGATGGCGCTGAAGGAATGGTGGTACCGGGAGATGCTGGTCACTCCTTCCCCGCTCACCGAGCGCATGACCCTCTTCTGGCACGGTCACTTCACCTCTTCCTTGCGAAAGGTGCGTCAGCCGGCCCTGATGTACGATCAGAACCTGCTGTTCCGGCGCCACGCCCTGGGCAATTTTGCCGAGTTGCTGCACGCGGTGGCACGGGACCCGGCCATGATCCTCTACCTGGACAACCAGACCAACCGGGCCGGGCATCCCAATGAGAATTTCGCCCGAGAGCTGCTGGAGTTGTTCACCCTCGGGGAGGGAAATTACAGGGAGCAGGATGTACGGGAGGCGGCGCGCGCCTTCACCGGCTGGAAAGCCGACCGGCGACAGCGCAGGTTCCGTTTCGTCCGTCGCCAGCACGATTCGGGCATGAAGCATTTTCTCGGCCACAGCGGCCGTTTCGATGGGGACGACATCATCGACATCCTGCTTCAGCAGCCGCAGACTGCTCGCCATCTGGTGTCCAGGTTGTGGCGGCAGTTCATCGTCACGCCACCGGATGCAGCCACCCTGGCGGAACTGGCGGATGATTTCCGCAAGGATTGGGAACTGAAGCCCCTGGTGCGGAAGATCCTGCTCTCCGATGCCTTCTGGGCGCGGGACAACCGGGGTTCCGATATCAAGCCGCCGGTGGTGCTCATCGTGGGCACCCTGCGCCTGCTGCAGCTGGAGCCGCAGAAACTGCGTCTCCTGGTGCGGGTCGGCCGGCAGCTGGGGCAGGACCTGTTCGATCCGCCCAACGTGAAAGGCTGGCCCCGGGGAACGGAGTGGATCGACAGCAACAGCCTGCTGGCCCGCCAGACCTTCATGGCGAGGTTGCTGCGGGGGAACAGACGGATGGGGCTTGCCGCGGGTCCCGCCCTGAGCCGGCTGGCGATACGATACGACTTGCAAACGTTGTCGCGCATGTTGCTGGCCGAACCGCCCGTGAACGGCCCCTCCCGCACCAGTGGTTCGGAAACGGTGGCCGCACTGTTGCGGGACCTCTCCTGGCAATTGATGTGAGGTTGGGGTGAAACTGAGCCGGCGCCATTTCCTCACCCTGACCGGTGGCACCCTGGCGAGCCTGGGTTTTTCCCGGTGGTCTCTGGCGCAGGTGCCGGAAAGACGAGTGCTGGTGTTGCTGGAGCTGCAGGGAGGGCAGGACGGGCTCAATACCTTCATTCCCGATGACCCGGAATACGAGCGACTGCGCCCGCGCTTGGCCATTCCCAGGGGCCAGCGTCTGCCCATCTCTCCCCACCTGGGCCTTCATCCGGCGCTGGAGCCTCTTCTGCCGGCCTGGCACGCCGGGGAGATGGCGCTGGTCCAGGGATTGGGATACCCGCGTCCCAACCGCTCCCATTTCCGTGGCATTGAGATCTGGGATACCGGAGCCAGCGGCGGAGAGTACCTGGACAGTGGGTGGCTGGCCCGGGGGTTGCCGGCCTCTTTTCGGGGCGGATACCTCACTGACGGCATCGTTCTGGGTCACAATCCGGGACCCCTCAGCGGGGCGGGATGCGAGCCCCTGGTGATGCAGCGCCTGGACACATTTCTCCGCCGGGCCCAACGGTTCCGGGAATTGACTGCCCGAAGCCGAAACCCGGCCCTGGCCCATCTCCTGGCTGTGGAATCTGGCCTGGCCCGGGCTCGGGGCGATCTCGCCCGTGCGCTGGCTGGGGTCGATCTGCAGGAGGATGCCTTTCCCAACAGCCGTATCGGTCGGGCGATGGCCGACGCGGCACGACTGATCCTTGCCGGAAACACAGCGCCGGTGATCAAGCTCTCCCACGGTAGTTTCGACACCCACTCCAACCAGCTGGGCCGGCACGAACGGCTGCTGCGCCAGCTCGCGCAGGCGCTGGCCGCCTTTCGCCGGGTGCTCCAGGCACAGGGCGCCTGGGACCGGGTGCTGCTGATGACCTATTCGGAATTCGGGCGTCGGGTGGCGGAAAATGGCAGTGCCGGCACCGATCATGGACAGGCCGCCACTCACTTTCTGCTCGGGGGCCGGGTCAAGGGCGGCCTGCATGGCGAGCATCCCTCGTTGCGGCACCTGGCCGATGGTGATCTGGCCTACACCACCGATTTCCGGCGGCTCTACGACAGCGTGCTGGTGGGCTGGTTTGGCGTGGGAGGGCTCTACCCGCGCAGGCAGCAACCCCTCCTGCCGGTGCTGCGCAGCTGACTCGTTGCTTTGCCGGTGCGGTGTTTATCGCCTGCGAAATGTCACTGCAGCCTGGCCGTCCGGTTCCTACAATGAGTGGATAATTTTTTCCGGGAACCTGAAATGGAACTTTCGGAACGCGAGAAGAGGTCGGCGCGCTGGGCCCACGACCTGTTCGTGCTCAACATCTTCTTCTTCCACCTGCTGCTCACTCCGGCCACCCTGGTGCTGGACCTGGGGCGCAAGGGAATGCTGATCCCGCTGGCCTTTTCGGGGGTGGTGATCGCCTACACCTGGTGGCGCGCCCGCAGTGAACAACGTCCTTTCGTCGCCGCCCACTGGCAACTGGCGCTCCGCCGCTGCAAGCTGCTGATCTGGGGCTATGCCGGCACCGCTGCCATCTTCCTGCTGGCGGAGCTGCTCACCGCCGGCATGAAGGATGCCCACATGGCCAACATCATGCTCACCGTGGTCACCCGCATCGCCATCATGCCCACGCTGATCATGGCCATGGTCACCGTGGTGATGGAGGCGGCCGCCGGTGGGCAGGCGGGTAAGGGGGAGTGGCCGGGTTCGAAGAAGGTGGCTGAAGCCGAGGGTTAAAGGGAAAAAGGTTTCTTGCTTTTCCGGTCCCCTCACCCCTGGCCCCTCTCCCTGAGGGAGAGGGGAAATTAATACCGGCTGCTTCATTTCCCCCTCCCCCGCTCGCGGGGGAGGGTTGGGG
>JALXAM010000069.1 GCA_026992075.1 Sedimenticola sp.
GCCCCCGCCCCCTGCCAAGGCGGCTGCAACAATTCCAGCGGGAACCGGAAATCACCCTGGTCCAGGAAACCGAGGATCGTCAGGTACGGTTACGGATCCGCAGCATCGACCGGCCAGGATTGCTGTCGCTCATCGCCCAGGCCATGGCCGATCTGGAAGTTAGGCTGCTGCAGGCGAAGATCACCACCATCGGCGCCGAAGTGGACGATCTCTTCACCATCGCCGACAAGAACGGCCTGCCGCTGGATGATCCCGAACGGCTGGAAGCGCTGGTGAAACGGTTACGGCAACAGCTCTCCCGCTGACTTCTTCGCCACCTGATTGCGCAGATAGACCGGCTGCGCCGCCTCCACCGGCACGGCGCCCCCGGCCGCCAGCAGGGCGGCACCCACGGTCGCCACATCCGTGGCCCGGATACGCCACCGGTGCAACACCCGCCGCGGCCGGAAACGGGGCGCCAAGGCCTCCAGGTGGGCATCCCAGCCACTGCCCACCCCCACCCAGTCATCACGGCTGGGGGCTTCCGCCCTTGGGGGCGGCACCACTCTTTCGTCCGACAGCAGGATCGGACCATCGTCACCTATCTCCACCGCCGCCCAGTAGAGTTCCCCCATGCGGGCGTCCAGGGCTGGCAACAGGTGCCGGGCGCCGGTCTCGGCGAATCCCCCCTGGGACAGGGCCAGCAAGGTGGACACCGGCACCAGGGGTAGACCGGCCCCAAGGGCCAGTCCCTGGGCCACGGCGGTGGCGATACGAACTCCGGTGAAAGAGCCCGGCCCCCGGGAAAAGGCGATGGCGTCCAGGTCTCGCAGCTCCAGCCCCGCCTCGGCCAGCACCTCCGACACCATGGGCAACACCAGGGCGCTGTGCTGCCGGGGTGCGTCTCGAAAGCGGGAGAGACATTCCTCCTCCAGCCGCAACGCCACGGAGCAGGCGGTCTCGGTGGTATCCAGGGCAAGCAGCTTCACTCGAAAGATCCGGACGGCTCAGGCGCTGAACTTTTCCATCCTTTCGCGGGCCTCCTGCCGGGCGGCCTCCAGCCGCTCCCGCAGCGCCCGCTCCAGGGTGCGGTAGACGCGGATCTCGGCACGCTGGTAGACCGTTTCCGGGATCTGCCCGGCGAAGGTGATGAGCGCATTGCAGAAGGCCACATCCGCCTCCAGGGAGGAGATCTGGATCTTGAACCGGGCCGGCAATGGTCGTTTGCGTGCTGCCATCCGTGCCATCTTACCAAGGTAAGGACGGGCGAATCATGAAGCAGGCCTAATCCGACAACATTTCCCGCAGATGGGACGGCATGTTCTCCACCTCGCGGAAAATGGCCTCCTCCACATCCGCGTTGACGAAGCGGGAATCTGCCAGGTCTGTATGATCGAAACGGGCGCCGGCGAGGTGCGCGCCGTTGAGGAGGCTGTGCGTCACTTCCGCCTCCGTGAAGTTCGCCCCCTCCAGGGAGGCTCCGGTCAGGGTGGCGTTGTGGAACAGTGCGCCACGGAAGTTGGAACCTATGGCCACGGCCCGTTGCATGAAGGACTCCCAGAACAGCGCGCCACTGAATTCCCCCTCTTCCATGGCGATGTCTTTCATGTAAGCAGAAGAGAAGTTGGCCTCCCGGGCCTCCACTTCGTTGACATTGGCGCCGAACAGATTGGTCTTCACGAAACGGGCATGCGACAGGCGGGCTCCATCCAGCGTCACGTGAAAGAGGTCTGCTTCAGAGAAATCGGCCAGCTGCGCATTGCATTCGGCAAGATTGGCCCACTTGAGATCCGCGCCCCTGAGGCTGGCTCCGGTGAGATCGCAGCCGGGCATTTTGGTGTTGGAGAGATCCACTCCGTCGAGCAGGCTGCCCCGCAGGGCCACCCCACTGAGATCCCTGCCTGAAAAATCACAATGGCGCAGGTCGGTGAAGGGTGCCGGCATCTCGCAATCCCCCCGCTGCAATTCCGCAACAGCCCCCTGCGCCCAGATCAGGAACAACATCGTCAATGCAATGGCTTTCATTGCCCAGAGACCCGTTTTTTGTACATTCATACGATACGCCGCCTCCCGGCCCTGTGCTAGACTCCAACTTGGGTGCCAAACCAAAAAGTTCCGACCGGATCGGATGATTCAACACCCTTCGGGCAACAGAAATCAAACTGGACGAATGTCATAATCATGCCCAAACCACTGGAATCCTGGCGCCGTTCATCACCATTTTTCGATGGTAACGCTCCCTTCATCGAAAGTCTCTATGAATCCTGGCTGCGGGATCCCGCCAGTGTGCCGGAAAACTGGCGACGACAGTTCGAGCAGCTGCCCCAGGTGGACGGCCATCGCGGGCAGGAGCCATCCCACCTGGAGATCCAGCGGAATTTCCGGCGCCTGGCGCAGGAGCGTCGCCCCTGTCAGGCCGGCGGCGACGAGACCCTGGCCGCCGTGGCCGCGGCCAAACAGGCCTCGGTCCTGCGACTGATCAACGCCTACCGGGTGCGGGGGCACCAGAACGCGGACCTGGATCCCTTGCACCTCACCGAAGTGGAGCCCCTGCCGGAACTGAGCCTGGCTTACCACAACCTCGGCGAGGAGGATCTCGACCGGGTGTTCAACACCGGCTCCCTGTTCGCCCCCGAACGACTTCCCCTGCGGGAGATCCTGGAGCTGCTGCAGAAGGTCTACACCGGCACCGTCGGCTCGGAATACATGCACATCACCGACACGGTGGAAAAACGCTGGATCCAACAACGCCTGGAGACCTACCGTACCCGCCCCGAGCTGGAACCCGAGGGCAAGCGCTGGATCCTGCGCATGCTCACCGCCGCCGAAGGGCTGGAGAAATACCTCCACACCCGCTTCGTCGGCCAGAAGCGCTTTTCCCTCGAAGGGGGTGAATCCCTCATCCCGCTGCTGGACGAGCTGATCCAGCGCGCCGGCCGTGACGGCCTGCAGGAGATCGTCATCGGCATGACCCACCGTGGCCGGATCAACGTTCTCACCAACATCTTGGGCAAACCGCCGGAAGAGATCTACGACGAATTCCAGGACCGCGGCCGTCATCACGGCGTCATGACCACCGGCGACGTGAAATACCACCAGGGTTTCTCCAGCAGCCTGGAGACCCCCGGCGGCATCATCCACGTGGCGCTGGGATTCAACCCCTCGCACCTGGAGATCATCGACCCGGTGATCGAGGGTTCGGTACGCGCCCGCCAGCGGCGCCGGGGTGACCATGCCGGGGAGCAGGTGCTACCGGTACTGCTCCACGGCGACGCCGCCTTCGCCGGCCAGGGGGTGGTGCAGGAGACCTTCAACCTCTCCCAGGCCGAGGGCTTCACCACCGGCGGCACCGTCCACATCGTGGTCAACAACCAGATTGGCTTCACCACCTCCGACCCGCTCAACAGCCGCTCCACCACCTATTGCACCGACGTGGCCAAGATGGTCCAGGCGCCCATCTTCCACGTCAACGGCGACGATCCGGAGGCGGTGATCTTCGTCACCCGGTTGGCCCTGGACTATCGTAATCACTTCCACAAGGACGTGGTCATCGACCTGGTCTGCTACCGCCGCCAGGGCCACAATGAGGCCGATGAGCCGGCGGTGACCCAGCCCATCATGTACCAGAAGATCCGCATGCACCCCACCACCCGCACTTTGTATGCCGAACGGCTGGTGGCCGAGGGGATCATCACGCCGGAAGAGGCCCAGGCGATGGTGGACCACTACCGGGAGCAGCTGGACAAGGGGGAGATCGTCAGCCGGCCGGTGCTGTGCGAGGTAAACAACCCCTACCGGGTGGACTGGCACCCTTACCTGAAGGGCAAATGGAACGATCCGGTGGATACCGCCATCCCACTGGAGGAGATCCAGCGCCTGGGAGAACGGTTGACCACCTTTCCCGATGGTTTCAAGCTCCACCCGCGGGTGGAGCGCATCATGGAGGCCCGCCGCAGCATGACCCAGGGCAAGCAGCTGGCCGACTGGGGTTTCGGCGAGAACCTGGCCTACGCCTCCCTGGTGGACCAGGGCATACCGGTGCGGCTCTCCGGACAGGACTGTCGCCGCGGCACCTTTTTTCACCGCCATGCCATGGTGGTGGACCAGGAACATGGCGCCAAGTATCTGCCGTTGCAGCACATTCGGCGTGACCAGGCCCCCTTCATCGCCATCGACTCACCCTTGTCGGAAGAGGCTGTACTCGGTTTCGAATATGGCTACGCCACCGCGGAGCCCCGGACCCTCACCATCTGGGAGGCCCAGTTCGGCGATTTCGCCAATGGCGCGCAGGTGGTCATCGACCAGTTCATCACTTCCGCCGGAGCCAAATGGGGGCTGCTGTGCGGCCTCACACTCTTCCTGCCCCATGGGCTGGAGGGCCAGGGCCCCGAGCACTCCTCGGCCCGCATCGAGCGCTGGATGCAACTCTGCGCGGAGCAGAACATCCAGGTCTGCATACCCAGCACGCCGGCGCAGATGTTCCACCTGCTGCGCCGCCAGATGCTGCGCAAGTACCGTCGCCCCCTGGTGGTGATGACCCCCAAGAGCCTGCTGCGCCATCCACTGGCCACCTCCCCCCTGGACGCCTTCACTCAGGGCGCATTCCAGCCCGTCATCGGCGAACAGGATCCCCTCGATCCCGAACAGGTGGAGCAGGTGATCATGTGCAGCGGCAAGATCTACTATGAACTACTGGAAGCGCGCCGTGCCCGTGGTCTGGAGAAGGTGGCCATCGTCCGTATCGAGCAGCTCTACCCCTTTCCGAGAAAGGATTTCGACGCCATGGTCGCCTCCTTCCCCATAGCCCATACATTCATCTGGTGCCAGGAGGAGCCCCAGAACCAGGGCGCCTGGGACCAGATCAAGCACCGCTTCTCGCGCATGGTGAAGGCCGGCAAGTGGGTCTTCTACGTGGGCCGCCGGGCCGCCGCCGCCCCTGCCACCGGCTACCACAGCGTCCACGTGCAAGAGCAGCAGAAGATCATCGACGACGCCCTCAGTGGCCGTTTCGACCCTGAACTGAACCAGAGGATGTTCTGATGTCCATCGAGATCCGCGTCCCCACCCTGCCCGAGTCGGTCACCGACGCCACCGTTCTCACCTGGCACAAGAAAGAGGGTGACAGCGTGCGCCGCGACGAGAACCTGCTCGATCTGGAGACCGACAAGGTGGTGCTGGAGGTGCCCGCTCCCGCCGACGGGGTGCTCACCGAGATTCGCGCCCAAGAGGGCCAGGTGGTGGAGGCGGACGAGGTGCTGGCCCTGCTGGAACCGGGAAAGGTAGCCCCGGCCAAGGAGAAATCCAGCTCCGACACCAACGAGACGGCTGGCGAAAAACCGGAAGCCCCTACGGTCGCTCAGGATCAGGACAAGACGGAAAAACACAGGGAACCGGTGCTCACACCAGCAGTGCGGCGCCTGATCAAGGAGCTGAACCTGGACCCCACGAAGATAAAGGGCACCGGAAAGGACGGGCGCATCCTCAAGTCCGACGTCATGGCCTGGCTGGACGCCCATCCGCCGGAAAAACATCCGGACGCCGAAAGCGTGGCAGCCACGGTACGCGAAAGCGCTGGCAGCACCAGAGAAGCTCCTCTGGAGCAACGGGTACCCATGAGCCGCCTGCGCGCCCGCATCGCCGAGCGGCTGGTGGAGGCGCAGCACACCGCCGCCATCCTCACCACCTTCAACGAGGTGAACCTGCAGGCGGTGATGGACCTGCGCCAGCGTTATCGCGACCAGTTCGAGAAACGGCACGGCGTGCGCCTGGGCTTCATGTCCTTCTTCGTCAAGGCCAGCGTGGAGGCGCTCAAGCGCTTTCCCATCCTCAACGCCTCGGTGGACGGCACCGACATCATCTACCACGGCTACTACGACATCGGTATCGCCGTGGGCTCGCCCCGGGGGCTGGTGGTGCCCATCCTGCGCAATGCAGATCAGCTCTCCTTCGCCGAGGTCGAAAAGGGGATCAAGCGCTTCGCCGAAAAGGCCAGCGAAGGGACACTCAGCTACGAGGAGCTGCAGGGGGGCACTTTCACCATCTCCAATGGTGGCGTCTATGGCTCGCTGCTCTCCACCCCCATCCTCAACCCGCCCCAGAGCGGCATCCTCGGCATGCACAAGATCCAGCAGCGGCCGGTGGCGGAAGACGGCCAGGTGGTGATCCGCCCCATGATGTACCTCGCCCTCTCCTATGACCACCGCATCGTCGACGGCAAGGAGGCGGTGCAGTTCCTGGTCACCATCAAGGAGCTGCTGGAGGATCCGGGGCGGTTGTTGCTGGATCTTTGAGGAAGCGGCAACCCAATGCCCACCATTCTGCTACTCTTTGGCTGGAGGCTGTTTTTCTACGCCAACGAAGGTAACGAACCCATCCATGGGGATCTCGAAAAATTGCCGTCCAAGCAATTTTTCTCCAAGCAAACCGAAAACGCGGTTTCCGGTTTGCTTCATTTTCAATCACTTGCGTGATTGAAAATGGCGGGACTTCCATATCCCGCACGGGCACCTCGAATTTTTCGAGGTGCCCCCATGTTCATTGCCAAAAAGGCGACATGGAATGCAAATTCTGGCTCAACACGGAAACATTCGATATCGAAGAAGCCTACGCCTACGGCTTGACACCCAAAGCCCGGAAACAGATACGGCGCATCATTTTTGAACACTTCGATTACATTGTTGAGCAGTGGGAAGTTTTTCAGGCAAGTCAGTCATGAAAAAATATCATTTCGTAAAAGATATTCACTTCAAAGACGGCATGATCCACCTGGTGGTGGATGGTAAAAGCATCAGCCGGAAACTTTCCGAACTCTCCCACAAACTGGCAGAAGCGTCGGAAAAAGAACTTCTGGATTTTGAAATCTCGCCTTCCGGTTACGGAATACACTGGCCTGCCCTGGATGAAGACATCTCCATCGACGGTTTGCTCGGCATCACCCACATGCCTGGCTTCAGTCGAAAAAGCGCATAAAACGAGGTTACATGAGCGTCATTCGCACCGCTGATTTCATCCAGAGCATCGCCGACGCGCTGCAGTTCATCTCCTGTTACCACCCGCTGGACTTCATCCAGGCGGTGGGCCGTGCCTGGGAGAAGGAGCGGTCGCCGGCGGCGAAGGACGCCCTGGCCCAGATCCTGGTGAACTCGCGCATGGCCGCCGAGGGAAGGCGCCCGGTCTGCCAGGACACCGGCATCGTGGTGGCCTTCCTGGAGCTGGGCAGCGAGGTGCGCTTCGAGGCGGGTGCCGACCTGGAGAACATGGTCAACGAAGGGGTGCGCCGCGCCTACACCGACCCCGACAACCCCCTGCGCGCCTCCATCGTGGCGCCGCCCTATGGCCAGCGGAAGAACACCGGCGACAACACCCCAGCGGTGATCCACACCCGCCTGGTGCCTGGCGACAAGGTGACCATCAAGCTGGCGGCCAAGGGGGGCGGCTCGGAAAACAAGGCGCGCTTCGCCATGCTCAACCCCGCCACCAACCTGGTGCAGTGGGTGGTGGAGACCCTCCCCACCTTGGGCGCCGGCTGGTGCCCACCCGGCATCCTGGGCATCGGCATCGGCGGCACCGCCGAGAAGGCAATGCTGCTGGCCAAGGAGTCGCTCATGGCGCCGGTGGACATCCAAGCGTTGATGGAACGCGGTCCCGCCGACTGGAAGGAGGAGCTGCGCCTGGAAATCTACGAGAAGGTCAACGCCCTGGGCATCGGTGCCCAGGGACTGGGCGGGGTGACCACGGTGGTGGACGTGAAGATCCTCGACTACCCCACCCACGCCGCATCGCTGCCGGTGGCACTCATCCCCAACTGCGCCGCCACCCGCCACATCGAGTTCGAGCTGGACGGCAGCGGCCCCGCCGGGTTCACTCCACCCTCCCCTGACGACTGGCCCGCCGTAACTTGGCAGCCCGACAGCAACGCCATCCCGGTGAATCTCGACCAGATCACCCGTGAGGAGATCACCCGCTGGAAGCCCGGCGACCGGCTGCTGCTCTCCGGCAGGATGCTCACCGGCCGCGACGCCGCCCACCGCCGCATCCAGGAGATGCTGGAGCGCGGCGAACCCCTGCCGGTGGATTTTCGCGACCGCTTCATCTACTACGTGGGACCGGTGGACCCGGTGGGCGACGAGGTGGTGGGCCCCGCCGGCCCCACCACCGCCACCCGCATGGACAGGTACACCGAGATGATGCTGGGCGAGCTGGGACTCATGGGCATGATCGGCAAGGCCGAACGCGGCCCCGAGGCCATCGAGGCGATCAAGCGCCACAAGGCGGTCTATCTCATCGCCGTGGGGGGCGCCGCCTACCTGGTCTCCAAAGCGATCCGCCGAGCGAAGGTGGTGGCCTTCGAGGACCTGGGCATGGAGGCGATCTACGAGTTCGAGGTGGATAAGATGCCGGTGATGGTGGCGGTGGATAGCGAAGGCCACTCGGTGCACCAGCAGGGACCGGCGGAATGGCGCATCCGGCTCTCCGAAATCGGTGGACGATCATGAGCAGGCTCACGGCTCTCTGGCTGGCACTGGCCACCCTACCCGCCTGGAGCGGTGAAGCCGACGTGCTGGACGTCAAGGTGTTGCCGGGAAGCAATGGCTGGAACTTCCAGGTGAGCGTGCGCCATGACGATCAGGGCTGGGGCCACTACGCAGACGCCTGGGAGATCCTGACGCCGGACGGCAGGCTCGTTGCCCGCCGCGTTCTCTATCACCCTCACGTGGAGGAGCAGCCCTTCACCCGCAGCTTGAGCCACGTGCAGGTTCCAAAAGGGGTGGAGGCGGTGGTGATCCGCGCGCACGACAAGGTGCACGGCTATGGCGGAAAGACCGTCACCCTGCCCTGGCCACCCGCACAGCACTGAGAAAACCGGCTCCCCACACCATCCCGGTCAGGGATTCCCGGTGGCAAACCGGGCGATGCGGTTACCCGATTCGTCGAAGAGATCAAGCAGTTTGCCCCGCTGCTTCCATCCCACAGCCTTCTGCAGCATCGACTGGTAGGCGGTCTCCAGTTCATAGCCCGATTCACAGTGCATGCGGGTGCTGCCCGCGGGCCCGAAACTCAGCCGGTCACCCTCCAGGGTATAGGGCGCCATGAAGTGGTTGCAGCCGGAGAATCCGGCAGCCTTACCGGTGCTGGGCTGCAACACCAGGTAGGCATCCCGCCGCTTGCCCGATGGTACACGCCGCCCCTGCAGCTCCACCAGCACCCAATGGGTGCCCTCCAGCGGCACCTTTGGCAGGGCATCGCATTTGCGCACGGCGCTATCGAGCACCTTGGTCACCACGAAGACCGTTCTCCGTTTGCCAGCGACAAGATCGAGCCTATGCTTCAGCTCCCCTTCCACCTTCACCCACAACGGCTCACCAGCCTTCTGCTTTTCCAGGTAGATCCGCTCCAGCTCTGCATTGGCTGCCTGCTGGGCCACCGGCCAGCGATCTCCGCTGACGCAATCCTCGAACAGCCCTGCATCGGCCAGATAACGAAACTGGCCGGTATACACCTTGGGAGCGGCTTCTCCCACCGTCACCAGAAGTCCCAACAGGACCGGCAGCAACAAACGCATCAGCCCGCCGCCTCTTCGGGGGTCCTGGTGCTCTTGATGGAGAGGGCGTGGAGTTCATCGGAAGCCACCTGCTCCTTCACCGTCTCCATCACCATGCGGTGGCGCTGGATCAGGCTCTTGCCCTCGAAGGCGGGACTCACCACCTCCACCTCGAAATGGCGGCCATCACCGGACACCTTCACCTCGGCGTCGGGCAGGCCCGCCTTGATCAGTGCTTCGACCTGGCTGTTTTCCATTCTTTTTCTCCTGTTTCGCGGCGGGGACGCCGCTCCTCCGTACTGTCTGGTAGGTCGGGCTTCAGCCCGACATCCCCTGGTTGCGTTGTCGGGCTGAAGCCCGACCTACAGACGAACAGCGAATTTTCAAAGTATAACGCCTTATCCCCTCACCCCCGGCCCCTCTCCCGCCGGGAGAGGGGAGTTACAACTCGCGGGTGGCGAGGAAACGGATCTCGGGCCAACGCTCCTGGGTGAGGTTGAGGTTGACCCGGGTGGGCGCCAGGTAGACCAGCCGGTCGTCACCGTCCAGCGCCAGGTTGTCATAGGCCTTTTCACGGAAGCGCTTGAGGAGCTGCTCGTCGTCGCT
Organism: Sedimenticola sp.; assembly: GCA_026992075.1. Lineage (GTDB taxonomy): Bacteria > Pseudomonadota > Gammaproteobacteria > Chromatiales > Chromatiaceae > Thiolapillus. The sequence goes on from JALXAM010000069.1 coordinate 10,127, forward strand.
CTCCACCCAGCGGGCGGTGTATACCTCCACCGGCTCCACCACCGCCTCCACGCCATACTCAGCCTTGAGGCGCGCCGCAGCCACCTCGAACTGGAGCACCCCCACCGCACCCAGGATCAGGTCGTTGTTGCGCAGGGGGCGGAACACCTGGGTGGCCCCCTCCTCGCACAGCTGCAGCACCCCCTTGTGCAGCGCCTTGGCCTTGAGGGGATCCTTCAGCACCACCCGGCGGAACAGCTCGGGGGCGAAATAGGGGATGCCCTCGTATTTGAGCTCCTCGCCCTCGGTGAAGGTGTCGCCGATCTGGATGGTGCCGTGGTTGTGCAGGCCGATGATGTCGCCGGGGAAGGCCTCCTCCACCTGGCGCCGCTGGTCGGCCTGGAAGGTGATGGCGTTGGAAACCTGCACCGTCTTGCCGATGCGCACATGCTTCATCTTCATCCCCTTGCGGTAGCGGCCCGAGCAGACCCGCAGGAAGGCGATGCGGTCGCGGTGGGCCGGGTCCATGTTGGCCTGGATCTTGAAAACGAAGCCGGTGAACTTCTCCTCGGTGGGCGCCACCACCCGCTGCACCGCCTCCCGCGGGCGCGGCGGCGGCGCGTACTCCACGAAGGCGTCGAGCAGCTCCTTCACACCGAAGTTGTTGATGGCCGAGCCGAAGAAGACCGGCGTCTGTTCACCCCGCAGGTAGGCGTCGATGTCCAGCTCGTGGCTGGCGCCCTGCACCAACTCGATCTCCTCGCGCAGCGCCTCCACCTCGCTCCCGCCGAGGGCCTCCACCAGCCCGGGATTGTCCAGGCCGACGAGGGTGGTGCCCTCCTGCACCCGCGAGCCGTCCCTGGAGCTGAACAGGTAGGTGGTCTGGTTGCGCAGGTCGAACACCCCCCGCAGCCGTTTGCCCATGCCGATGGGCCAGGTGACCGGCGCGCAGGCGATGCCCAGCACCTCCTCGATCTCGTCCAGGATCTCGATGGGCTCGCGCCCCTCGCGGTCGAGCTTGTTGACGAAGGTGAGAATGGGGGTGTCGCGCAACCGGCACACCTCCATCAGCTTGATGGTGCGCTCCTCCACCCCCTTGGCCACGTCGATCACCATGAGCGCCGAGTCCACGGCGGTGAGCACCCGGTAGGTGTCCTCGGAGAAATCCTCGTGGCCGGGCGTGTCCAGCAGGTTGACGATGCGGTCGCGGTAGGGGAACTGCATCACCGAGGCGGTCACCGAGATGCCCCGCTCCTTCTCCATCTCCATCCAGTCGGAGGTGGCATGGCGCGCCGCCTTGCGCCCCTTCACCGTGCCGGCGAGCTGGATGGCCCCACCGAAGAGCAGCAGCTTCTCGGTGAGGGTGGTCTTGCCGGCGTCGGGATGGGAGATGATGGCGAAGGTGCGGCGCCGTTCGATTTCACGAGAGAGATCAGCCATGGCCTGGTGATGGTTCAGAAAAGGGCGGCGATTATATCAGGCTCCGTGGAACGGCTTTGAGCGTGGTATATTTTTCGACGTCACCAAGATTTCGGGGAGTGAAACATCATGAAAAAGATCTCTCTTGCCATCTCTTTACTGTTGTGTGGTAGCGCTTGGGGCGCGAACATCGAACTGGCCAAGCCCATCGTTCAAGAAAAGTGCCGCCTCTGTCACGGCGAGCAGGGGGAGGCCTCCAGCGCCATCTATCCCCGTCTGGCCGGCCAAAACAAGAATTATTTGATCAAACAGCTCAAGAACTTCCGCGACGGCAAGCGCAAGAGCGACACCATGAACGAGATGGCCAAAGGCCTCACCGACGAGCAGATCGAAGCCTTGGCCGAATATTTCAGTTCCAAACCCGCCAAGAGCCACCGGGTGCGCGACAAGGCCCTGGCAGCAGTGGGCGCCTACATCTTCCACAAGGGCAACAAATTTTCCGGCATTCCGGCCTGCGCCTCCTGCCACGGCGAACAAGGGCTGGGCACCGACAAGCTTCCGCGTCTCGCCGGCCAGCACAAGCGCTATGTGGCCGACCAGCTGCACGCCTTCAACGAGCGCGCGCGCACCAACGACAACGCCGTGATGCACACCATCGCCAGCAAGCTCACCGAGCTGGAGATCGAGGCGGTGGCGCTCTACGTGAGCGGCCTGAAGGAAAAACCGAAAGAGGCGGAATCGGAACAATAGGCCAGCCTTTGCGCCACTATTCGCCGCGCACGCGGCGAATCAGTACCCGGTATTCGGGAGGGGCCTGAGCGGGAGTTGCGAAAAGTTTCGTAGGTTGGGCAAAGCAAAGCGTGCCCAACGAAACTTGTCGGGCTTACGGCCGGCCTAGGATGTGATTCCCCTGCTTTCCCGGATTCTCGCCACCAGCGGCGCATAGCGCTCCGGCGCCTGGCCGGGCGCTTCAAACAGCCAGGTGAAGAGATCGGTATCCCCTTCCTGCAAAAACTGGCGAAAAGCCGCCTTCAGCTCCTCGTTCAGGGCCGGGTACTCCTGCTCCAGAAAGGCCCCCAGCAGCTCGTCCAGCTCCAGCATCCCGCGCCGGCACTGCCAGGCCAACCGCCGCAACGCTTCGTCACTCATACCGACTTCTTCAACATCAGTTCACGGATGTGGCCGATGGCGCGGGTGGGATTGAGGTGCTTGGGGCAGGCGTCGACGCAGTTCATGATGGTGTGGCAGCGGAACAGCCTGTAGGGCCCATCCAGGGCATCGAGGCGCGCTTCCTGTGCCTGGTCGCGGCTGTCGGCGAGGAAGCGCCAGGCGGCCAGCAGCGCCTGGGGGCCGAGGAACTTGTCGGGGTTCCACCAGAAGGAGGGGCAGGAGGTGGAGCAGCAGCCGCAGAGGATGCACTCCCACAAGCCGTCGAGCCGGGCCCGCTCCTCCGGGCTTTGCAGGATCTCCTTTTCCGGATCCGGATCTTTTCGCTGCAGCCAGGGCTCCACCGCCTCGTACTGGCGGTAGAACCGGCTCATGTCCACCACCAGGTCGCGGATCACCGGCCGCCCCGGCAGGGGACGCACCACCACGGGCGCCTTCAGCTCGGCCAGGGGTGTGATACAGGCCAGGCGGTTGCGACCGTTGACGTTCACCGCGTCGGAGCCGCACACCCCCTCGCCGCAGGAGTGGCGGAAGGCGAAGGACTCGTCGCGCCGCTTGATCTCCAGCAGGGCGTCGCGCAGCATCATGCCGCGCGCGGTTTCGATCTGGTGGGACTCCATGCGCGGCTTGGCGTCGCGCTCGGGATCGTAGCGCCAGATTCGGAACTCCATCAGCCTGCCTCCCGCGAATACAAGGTTTCCCGCCCCGTAGGTCGGACTTCAGCCCGACATATGGGGCGCCATCGTCGGGCTGAAGCCCGACCTACATCTCCGAGGGCGCCACCGTTCAATAGACCCTCTCCTTCGGCGGAATGGACTCCACCGTGAGCGGCCGGGTGCGCACCGGCTTGTAGTCGAGGCGGTCCCCCTCGCGGAAATAGAGGGTGTGGCGCAGCCAGTTGCGGTCGTCCCGCTCGGGGTAATCGGGCCGCGAATGGGCGCCGCGGCTCTCGCGCCGCGCCAGGGCGGAGAGGATCATCGACATGCCGGTGCCGATGAGGTTCTCCAGCTCGAAGGCCTCCACCCGCGCGGTGTTGAAGACCCGGCTGGTGTCGCGCAGGCGCACCTCGTCGAGCCGCTCGCGAATGGCCTTCACCTTCTCCACCCCCTCGGCCATGATCTCCTCGGTGCGGAAGACCCCGGCGTGCTCCTCCATCACCTTGCGGAACTCGGCACGCAGCTCGGCCACGCTGATGCCGTCGCCGCCGCGGTCGAAACGCTGGAAGCGGGCCATGGCGCGCTCCTCCGAGGCGCTGTCGGTCACCCGCGCGTGGGGGTTCTCGCGCAAGTACGCCAGGATCTCCAGCCCCGAGAGGCGGCCGAACACCAGGATGTCGAGCAGCGAGTTGCCCCCCAGCCGGTTGGCGCCGTGGACCGAGACGCAGGCACACTCGCCGGCGGCGTAGAGTCCGGGTACCGCCTCCTCCGGCCCGTGGCGCGCCGGCACCACCACCCGGCCGAAGCGGTCGGTGGGAATGCCGCCCATGAGGTAGTGGGCGGTGGGATAGACCGGGATGGGCTCGAACGCGGGATCAATGCCGAGAAAGATCTTCGAGGTCTCGCGGATCCCCGGCAGCCGCTCGGCCACCACCTTTTCGCCCAGGTGGTCCACCTTGAGCAGCACATGGTCCTTTTCCGGGCCGCAGCCGCGCCCTTCCTTGATCTCGGTGACGATGGCGCGCGCCACCACGTCGCGGCTGGCCAGATCCTTGGCGTGGGGCGCATAGCGCTCCATGAAGCGTTCGCCTTCGCTGTTGATGAGATAGCCGCCCTCGCCGCGCGCCCCCTCGGTGATGAGCATGCCGCGCCCGGCCACGCCGGTGGGATGGAACTGGAAGAACTCCATGTCCTGGAGCGGAAAACCGGCCCGCAGCACCATCGCCAGGCCGTCGCCGGTGTTGATGTGGGCGTTGGAGGTGGTGCGGAACACCTGGCCGCAGCCGCCGGTGGCCAGCAGGGTGGCGCGGGCGTAGAGCAGCAGGGGCCGGCCGCTGGCGATCTCCATCACCAGGGCGCCGGTCACCGCGCCCTCGGCGTCCTGCAAAAGGTCGATGGCGAAATACTCGCTGAAGAAGTGGCTGCGCGCCTTCAGGCTCTGCTGGTAGAGGGTGTGCAGAATGGCATGGCCGGTGCGGTCGGCGGCGGCACAGGTGCGGGCCGCCTGCTCCTTGCCGAAATGGCGGCTCTGGCCGCCGAAAGGGCGCTGGTAGATGCGGCCGTTCTCCAGGCGCGAGAAGGGCACTCCCTTGTGCTCCAGCTCGTAGACTGTGGGAATGGCCTCGCGGCACATGAACTCGATGGCGTCCTGGTCGCCCAGCCAGTCCGAGCCCTTCACCGTGTCGTACATGTGCCAGTGCCAGTGGTCGCTCTCCACGTTGCCCAGGGCCGCGTTGACCCCGCCCTGGGCGGCCACCGTGTGGGAGCGGGTGGGAAAGACCTTGGAGACCACTGCCACCTTCATGCCGCTGCCGGCGAGCTGCACCGCGGCGTTGAGCCCGGCCCCGCCGGCGCCGATGATGAGCACGTCGAAATGGCGCTTCTCGGGTTTCATCCCACCTCCAGCAGAACACGGGCCAGCCACAAGCCGTTGGCCAGCAAGTAGAGCAGCACCAGCCCCAGCAGCGCCACCCGCAGGCGCGGCGGCTTGACGTAATCGAGCAGCACGTCACGCACCCCGATCCAGGCGTGGAGCAGCAGGGCCAGCCCCAAAATGGCCACCCCCGTCCAGACCGCCGGCCCGCCCAACCAGGCGCGCAAGGCATCAACATCTGCCGGCGGCGCCGCCAGGAAGTGCCAGACCAGATAGAGGGTGAACAGCCCCACATAGACCGCCGTGGCCCGCTGCCACAGCCAGGCGCGAAAGCCCGACAGTCCCCGGCTCATGGCGCCAGCCCCACCAGCAGCAGGGCCGCCACCACGGGCGCGGCCAGCAGCACCAGCCAGGCGCTGCGGCGGTAGCCCGGCGCCTGTACCCCAAGGTCGAGGTCGATGAACAGATAGCGGATGCCAGCCAGCAGGTGGTGGGCCAGCGCCCAGAGCAGCAGGAACAGGATGACCTGAACGATGGGAGCTGAAAGCAGTCCTCTCGCCCGCTCGAAACCCGCTGCACCCGACAGCCCCAGCTCCAGCAGGCCGATGGCAAACGGCAGCGCCAGGAAGAGCACCACGCCGCTGACGCGGTGGGCGATGGAGAGGATCCCCGGAACCGGAAGGCGGATATGAAGGAGATTGAGGAAGACGGGACGGGGGTCGGTTTGCATCCAGGTTGTGGTTCTTGTTTCAGCTACCGGTAAAGTTAGCAGATCGGCGGAATCCTGCTCAATGAAGCTTCGCCAATTCCACCGAGCGTGGATTCATCCTCTCGGGATTCATCCCAGGTCAGAAAAAAGACCTACGTAGGAGCGGCGTCCCCGCCGCGAAACAGAAATGGCGGGAATCCCATCGTCGTTCGGCGCGAGGACGTGGCTCCTACAGTTGAATGCTCTGTGTCCTCTGTGGTGATTTCTACATCAATCATTTTCACGAAGGAACTGGAACAGCTTCCTGCCGGCGCCCGCGGGCTTGCCCGTCTCCCGCTCCTTCCTGGCGGCCCGCACCAGTTGCCGGAGCTGCTGGCGGTCGGTCTGGGGATGCCCGGCCAGGTAATCACCTAGCGCTGCATCCCCCTCCCCCACCAACCGCTCTCGCCACTGTTCCAGCTGGTTAAAGCGGCGCTGCTCCTCCGCTCTGCGTTGATCGCGCTGTTCGATCCACTGGCGCGCCGCTTCCAGGCCCTCCTGCTGCAGCAGACGGGCGATGAACTTGATCTGCCGGTTGCGTGCTCCCGAAGCCTTCATGCCACGCGCCAGCCGCAGCTCTTTTTGCAGCGGCTCGCCCAGCCCCATCCGGCTCCACTCTTCCTCCGGGCAGTCGAGCAACGCCGTCACCAGCGCCCTCACCCGCGCCTGCTCGCGCTTGAGCGCGCTCTTGTTGGGGCGAATGGCAAAGCCCTCTTCGTCTACCTCTCTCATCCCTCCCCCGTCACAAAGGCCCAAAAAAGAGACGACTCCCGCGTCATCTTGGAAAATCACCACAGAGGCGCAGAGAACACAGAGAAACGGCATAAAAACCTGCTGCCATGGAACGATACCCCCGCATTCGCGGCGGGGACACCGCTTCTACACGATGATTTCTCAAGGCCTGGGAATTCCCCGTTCACGAAAGTGGATTCCATGCCAAGTCCAGCTCCTTGGCAATGTTGTGTAACCGCTTGTCCCTGGTCCAAAGACGCATGTTTCCGTCGAGCGCCACGGCAGCCAGCAGATGTACATCGATAAAACCGATCCCTTTACCCATCAACGCACGTTGTTCGATGAAATGCAGCGCCTCTTCATGGGTGGCTACAGGGCTCTGGGGCAGATTACGAAACAAGCGGAGCAAGGCATCTCGATTCTGCAAGTTGCCACAGGCCAACTCTCCAGTAACGAATGGATGCATGACCACTCGACTGCTGTTGAGCAACGCCGCCAGCCTGTCATCTCCCTTGCGCAGATGTTCGATCCAGACCGACGTATCGACCAGGATCATCGGGAATCGGATCGACGCCGTGGAATAGGTTTCAACTGGGGTTCGCTGCCACCCAACTTCGCCAGCCTGCGGGCGCTTTCACGCTCGATGAGGGCGCGCAAACCCTCCCGCACCAAGGCCACTTTCTCGGACAACCCGGTCAATCGTTGCGCCTCCTCCAGCAACTTGTCATCGATATTCAGTGTCGTACGCATGAGGTTCGTCCAGCAAGACAACAGGCATCAGTTACATCATCATATGGTGATGATAATGATGCCTAATGACGGTTCCTGTCAAACCACCATCAACCCGCGCGATAGGCGCTGGGCGCCACCCCCGCCCAGCGCTTGAAGGCACGGGAAAAGGCGCTCAACTCCGAAAAGCCCAGCAGGTAGGAGATCTCCGACAGCGAGTAGCGCCCGTCCCGGAGATAGTGGGTCGCCAGCTCGTGGCGTACCTCCGTGAGCAGGGACTTGAAGGTGGTGCCCCTCTCCTTCAGGCGCCGCTGCAGGGTGCGCGGGGTCATGAAGAGCTCATGCGCCACCTTGGCATCGGTCACCTGGCCTGATGGCAGCAGCTCCACGATGACCGCCTTGACCTTTTCCGCCAGGTCACTGCTCTCCATGCCGGCCAGGTAGTCCAGCATCAACTGGTCGTGGAGCTGCGCGAGCTGTGCGGGAACCGGCGCAAGAGGAGCATCGGCCACCTCCGCGGCAATGGAGAAGCGGCACCGGGGCGCGCCGAACCGCACCGGGCACTGGAACAGGGCGAACCAGGGACCGCTCTCCTCCGGCGTGGTGTGGGCCAGGGTCACCTCCAGCGGATGGAAATCCCGCCCGGCCAGGGCCTGACACATGGCCAGCAGGAGCGCCTGGGTTCCGCTCATACGCAAACGTGGCGCCCGCTCCGGTTCATGGAAACCGAGTTCAAGGGAAACCGCCGGCGTCTCCATGACCGTCCCCTCCACCACGGCCACGCCCACTCCCTCGGTAACAATCCGGCTGAACCGCGCCAGCCGCTCGAAGGCCGAGCGCAACGAAGGACTGGTGAGCCAGCCGTGGCCCAGCACACCCAGGGCGTTGGGGTTCCATACCCCGTGCAACTCCAGTGGCGCATTTTCCGGCAGCTTCGCCTCCAGGGCAGCCTGCAGGGCGATCACCTGCTCGATACGAAGCCGGTAATCCGGATCCTCGATACGCGCCGGATCGATGGCCAGGTCACGCAACAGCGGTGTCGGCTCCACCCCGTTGCGGCGGGCCACCTCCAGCACCATCGTCAGCGCCGGCGCGAGGTAGGTCAGAGCCATGAAACGCCTCCTTGTTCACCAAACGGCTTCCAGCTTTCCATGCTGGAGTATCCATGTCAAACGGTTGTCGCTTTATGTCAAGACCTTCCCGGTATCCCGGCCTAGAGTGATGCCCATGGATCAGAGGCTGGAAAAACACCAAAACGCCGAGACGCTGGAGCTGATCGAAGCGGAGATCGCCTTCTGGCGCGATTTCGTGCGCAGCAACCACCGGGTGGGTGACTTGGAGATGGTCGTCAAGGGTCAGCAGGCATTGGCGAGGACACTCAGGAGGCGGGAGGTAATATTAGAGAAAGCTGCCTCTAACCTGATTCCTTTCCCCAAGGTGTAGGCGTGTACATGATTTCCACGACTCAAAAGGCAAGACCTCGGGAACGGGGTCAGGTCTTAAGTTTTGCATTGCATGGCACTACATTCGCCAACATGCCGCACGTTACCAGACGGGCCTCTAAGCTGGGCAGTCATGCGAAGCGCTAGTCCTGACCCCTCCTGACTTAGCTCCTTAATGTGACCCCTCCTTAGAGGCCGTGGTATTGACTGTGACCAGCGGCCATTATGCGATACCACCGATTCCAGGATACTCTGCGCATGACCGACCTGTTCAAAGAAAAGGCCCAGAACTGGGACAGGCGAGAGCTGGTACGGCAGCTCTCCGCGGCGGTGGGCCGCGCCATGCGCGAGCGGCTGCCGCTCAGCGATGACATGACGATCATGGACTTCTGCGCCGGGACCGGGCTCATCACCGGCCAGTTGGCCGACCGGGTGCGGCAGGTGGTCGCCGTGGACACCTCTCCGGCCATGTTGGAGAAGCTCCAGGCCAAGCCGGAACTGCATGGCCGGGTGACGGCCCGGTGCCAGGACATCCTCGCCCAGCCCCTGGATCAGCAGTTCGACTGCATCGTCAGCGCCATGGCCATGCACCACGTGCAGGACACCGAACGCCTGATCCGGGTCCTGGTCGACCACCTGAAGCCCGGTGGCCACCTGGCGCTGGCCGATCTCGACACCGAGGATGGCCATTTCCATCCGGAAGGCGCACAGGGCGTGTATCACCATGGCTTCGACCGGGACGCCCTGGCAGCCCTGATGGAACGCCAGGGCCTGGCCGACATCCAGTTCATCACTGCCCACAAAGTCGAACGCGAGAACGGCGTCTACCCGGTGTTCCTGGCCACCGCCATCAAGCCGTAGGCCATCATCGGCAGCAGAAATGGGTCACAAAGAAAGGGGGGTCAGGTCTTACAAGACCTGACCCCAAGTCCCTCAAGCTCCTACTGATCAAGAATATTAGCCTGCTCTTTCTCCATCTTCTCCTTTGCCTCAGCTTTCGCTTTTTCCCTCTCCATACGCGCCATCTTTAGCTGCTCGGCAATGGAGCATTTCTTCTGGATAGCAGCACTTTCCAGTGCGTCGTATTCCCCTTTCAACCGCGCTAATTCGGCGGAATGATCGTCCCCGGCGAGAAAAAACAAGGCCGGCCAGAAAAGAACCAACCCCACACCCATAGCAACCGCATCCTTGTCTGCTTCTTTCTGCTGCGCGCCCGTCACTTCAATTACTCTGCGGTTGACCCTCTGAAGTTCCATGCCAATCTGCCCGCAATCATATGAGCTGTACTGCAGCGGCGACACGTAGGCGGCAGAGATTTTATCCGGCGGTGTGGAACACCCCGCTATGCCCAGCGCGCCTGCTGCCACTGCAGCGATTGCCATCTGCAAAACTGGCTTACTCATGTATGAAAATCTCCTCAATTTGCCGTTCATCCAGTCGATCGACCTTCGGTGAAGGTCTTTTTGGACAGCAAAACCGTTCGGGCACCTTCCCGTTTTCGCATGGCAGACACAGGGCTTGCCTAAAACTGACCTAACCAGCCTCTGGCGTCGTTTTTTTTCTCGAATGGCTAGCGGTGGCCTGTCCACGGCGAATAATTTAGATCCTTTATGATCATTAGTCTAGACCAATCACGACATTTATTTGACCCATAAACCAAGCGGGGAACTGCTGGGAGTAAAAGAGGGAGCATGGGAGGGAAGTGATAGGAAATGCAAAGGAATAGGGGGCTTTTCAACAATTACCAGGCGTATTAGAGCTATGGTCAAATCTGGTGTACGCCATGATCAGGCGGCGTCCCTGTTGTCGTCGGTGTTGCTGCTCACTTCGATTCCATCTTTGAACCTCACCCCCTCGATGACCTTGGCCAAGTAGGGGAATCCACGAATCCTGCGCCAGCGCTTTTCCACGCTCATCCCCAGCTTGTAGATCATCGCCAGCATGGTGTTCCGGCTCACGCATCCTTTGGCTCGACCCGTCCGGTGGCGAACCGTGGCAAAGGTTGACTCAATCGGGTTCGTTGTCCGGATGTGCATCCAGTGCTCTGCCGGGAAATCGTATAAAGCCAGCAGGGCCTCCCGGTCCTTCTCCAGGCAAGCCACCGCCTTCGGGTACTTGGCCTGGTACGCCTGCACAAAGTGATCAAGGGCCTTGTGGGCCGAGGCCCGGTCTTCGGCCATCCAGATCTCCTGCAGCGCTTTTTCGCCTTGGGCTGAACAGCCTTGGGCAGGTAGTTCAGCACGTTCGCCCTCTTGTGCACCCAGCAGCGCTGGTGGCGGGTCTCGGGGTACACTTCATCCAGCGCCGACCAGAACCCTAGAGCCCCATCGCCCACCGCCAGCTTTGGCGACACCTTGAGCCCACGCCGCTTCAAGCATAGCAGCACTTCCCGCCAGCTCTGGGTCAACTCCCGAACCCCATCCTCGATGGCCAGAAAGTGCTTCTCGCCCCGCTCGTTCACGCCGATGATCACCAGTACACAAAGCTTCTGGTGGTCCGCTCTCAGGCCGCTGTAGATGCCGTCCGCCCACAGATAGACCCAACGGTCTCGACCCACGTCCCGGCGGCACCATTCGGCATACTCCGCCTCCCTTTCCCGCTTCAGGCGACTGATAACCGAAGACGACAGCCCTTTCGCCTCCGGGCCTACCAACACCTCCAGCGCCTCCAGCATCTGTCCCGTGGCGATACCCTTCGGGTACAGCCAAGGCAGGACCGCTTCCACGCGACGAGCTTTCCTCACGTACGGCGGCACCAAGGAGGAGCGAAACAAGACCGGCTCCCCCCGCCCGGCTGCGAACCTTGGGCACCTTCACCGGTACCGGGCCTACGCCGGTCAGGATCTCCCGCTCCGGCAGGTGCCCGTTACGGACCACTGCTCTGCGGCCTCGTTCGTCCACTCGCCCCGCATACCGCTCCAGCAGCTCGGCCAGCTCCGCCTCGACCGCCTGCTGAATCAGTTGCCTGGCACCCTTGCGCAGCAGCTCCGTCAATGAATCCTCGATGCCCTCTGGTGACCGAATGGCAACCACGGTATCTTTGCTCGTGGTGGCCTACCTCCTCTGCTGTTCAGAGGTTCGGCAAAACCGATTTCAGCAGGGTACGCCGCCTTCTTCAATCACATCCGTACACCAGATTCGAGCATAGCTCTTGCTGGTCGGTGAAACATTTCCCCTACCTGATCTTCTACGTCGAACGGGAAGATCACATCGATGTCTGGCGGCTGCTGCATGGCCGACGAGACATTCCAGCCTGGTTGGGAGAAGCGAACGAGGAAAATCGCCCGGGAAGTTGAATTACGTTGCAGTCGGTTAGCGTCCCCAGTATTGACCAGGACCAGCGGCCATTGTGCGGCGCCGCCGGTTCCAGGATACTCTACGCATGACCGACCTGTTCAAGGAAAAGGCCCGGGACTGGGACACCCGGGAGCTGGTACGACAGCTCTCAGCGGCGGTGGGCAGCGCCATGCGCGAGCGGCTGCCGCTCAGCGAGGACATGACGATCATGGACTTCGGCGCCGGGACCGGGCTCATCACCGGCCAGTTGGCCGACCGGGTGCGGCAGGTGGTCGCCGTGGACACCTTTCCGGCCATGCTGGAGAAGCTCCAGGCCAAGCCGGAACTGCATGGCCGGGTGACGGCCCGGTGCCAGGACATCCTCGCCCAGCCCCTGGATCAGCAGTTCGACTGCATCGTCAGCGCCATGGCCATGCACCACGTGCAGGACACCGAACGCCTGATCCGGATCCTGGTCGACCACCTGAAGCCCGGTGGCCACCTGGCGCTGGCCAATCTCGACACCGAGGATGGCCATTTCCATCCGGAAGGGGCACAGGGCGTGTATCACCATGGCTTCGACCGGGACGCCCTGGCAGCCCTGATGGAACGCCAGGGCCTGGCCGAGATCCGGTTCGTCACCGCCCACCGGGTCGAACGCGAGAACGGCGTCTACCCGGTGTTCCTGGCCACTGCGGTCAAGCTGTAGGTCCCGGTGGCAGAGGGGTACCCCCTTTACCCCAAGCCCGGTGCCAGCATGCAAAAGTCAAGATCTGACCGTTCCAAGCCGCTGAAATGCGAGTTCGGACATGTCAGCCTGCTCCGATGCGTGTTCTATGGTCAGGCTCACCACTTTTCCGTGACGATCCAGATCGACCAGAACGTTTTCATTGATCTCCCTCGTCTCCGCCACTTCGTTCGACGACAATTCAACCAGCGCGGTATCGGTGTCCTCAAAATACTTGATCTTCATTACCTTGAACTCCTCTGGCGGGGCGTGGATCTCACCTTTCCACCTCCATGTGAACCACCTGAAGTTGCGCAGAAATGGTGCCACGAAACTCATTCCGCTCCAACCGATAGACCAGCCGCATGCGGGAGGGGAGCGGGTCGGGGAACTGGTCGGCGAGGTTGAAGGCGATGGCGTCGATGAGGGTGTCGCCGCCGGTGGGGCGGACCACGAGCTTCCAGTGTTTCTCTTTCAGCAGCCGCTGCTGCACCACCTCGAACTCGCCGTGGAAGAGGGGCTCGGGGAAGCCCTGGCCCCAGGGGCCGGCGGCGGCGAGGACGTCGGCCAGCTCCAGGCCCAGGTGGTGGGGCTCGATCTCGCCGTCGGTGAGGATCACCGGCTGCAAATCTTCCGGCTGAAGGCGGCGGCGCACCACCTGGTCGAAGGCTTCGGCGAAGGTCTCGAAGTGCCCGGACTCCAGGGTGAGCCCCGCGGCCATGGCGTGGCCGCCGAACTTCTTCACAAGCCCCGGGCGGGAGGCGGCCACTTCGTCCAGGGCGTCGCGCACGTGGAGACCGCCGATGGAGCGGGCCGAGCCTTTCAGCTCCCCCTCCCCGCCCGGGGCGAAGGCGATCACCGGCCGCTGGTAGCGCTCCTTGACGCGGGAGGCGAGGATGCCGATGCCCCCCTGGTGCCAGTCGTCGTGGTAGAGGCAGAGCCCCCAGGGGAGCGCCGCCTCTTCCAGCGACAGCTTCTCCAGGTGGGCCTCGGCCTGGCGTTTCATCTCCTCTTCGATGCGGCGCCGTTCTCGGTTGTGGCTGTCCAGCTCGGCGGCCAGGGGGCGGGCGGCATCCAGGCTGTCGGCCAGCAGGCACTCGATCCCCACCGAGATGTCGTCCAGCCGCCCGGCGGCGTTGATGCGCGGCCCGAGCACGAAGCCCAGGTCCTGGGCGCGGACGGTGCGGTGGTCCCGCCCGGCCACCTCCAGCAGCGCCAGGATGCCTGGCCGGCAGCGACCGGCGTTGATGCGCCGCAGCCCCTGGTGGACCAGGATGCGGTTGTTGTGCTCCAGGGGTACCACGTCGGCCACGGTACCCAGAGCCACCAGGTCCAGCCACTCGGCCATGTTGGGCTCGGGCCGGTTGTCGAACCAGCCCCGCCGGCGCAGCTCGGCGCGCACCGCCAGCAGCAGGTAGAAGGCCACCCCCACGCCGGCGGTGGATTTGGCCGGGAACGGATCCCCCGGCAGATTGGGGTTGACCAGGGCATCGGCCTCGGGGAGCCGTTCACCGGGCAGGTGGTGATCGGTGACCACCACCTGGATGCCGAGTTCACGCGCCCGCGCCACCCCCTCGATGCTGGAGACGCCATTGTCCACGGTGAGGATCAGGTGGGGGTCGCGCTCGCGCGCCAGCTCCACGATCTCAGGCGTGAGGCCGTAGCCGTAGTCGAAGCGGTTGGGCACCAGGTAGTCCACTTCCGCCGCTCCCATGGCGCGCAGGGCCAGCAGCACCAGGGCGCTGCTGGTGGCGCCGTCGCAGTCGAAATCGCCCACCACCAGGATCCGCCGCCCCGCTTCCACCGCGTCGGCCAGCAGCCCGGCGGCCTTCCTCGCGCCGCCCAGCCCGTCAGGCGGCAACAATCCTTGCAGGCCGTAATCCAGCTCGTCGGCCGAGGAGACGCCGCGGGCGGCCAGCACCCGCTGCAGCACGGGGTGGAGGCCGGCCAGGGAGGACGGCAGGGATGGCACCGGGCGGGTTAGAATGGTTTTTTGCATCCGTTTCTCCTTCCGACCGGCGAAGCATACCCCATGCACGATCCTTCCGTGCCCGACTGGCGCCGCTGCGACAAGCCTGAGCTGCCACCAGCAGCCATCCACCTGTGGCGCCTGCCGCTGGACCGGCTGGAGTTGCCGGCCACTCTGCTCTCGCCGGAGGAGCAGCGCCGGCTGGCGCGCCTGGGCGGGCGCGACCACCGCTGGCGCAACGCCCATGCCGGCTTGCGGCTGGTGCTGGCGCGCTACCTCGGGGCGCCGGCCGAATCGCTGCGGTTCCAGCAGCAGCCGGGTGGCAAGCCCTGTCTCGCCGACCAGCCACTGCAGTTCAACCTCAGCCACGCCGGTGAGCTGGCACTGGTGGCGGTGGCCCGCCAGATGGCAGTGGGGGTGGACCTGGAGAGGATCCGTCCGGTGGGCCACCACCAGCGCATCGCCCGGCGCCTGTTCGGCCCCGGGGTGGCGGCGGAACTGGCGGCCCTGCCGGAAGAAGCAGCTCGGGAGCGCTTCTTCGAGGAGTGGACCCTGCTGGAGGCGCGTCAGAAGTGCTCCGGCAACGGTCTGTTCGGCCGGCGCGCCGCCGTTGGAGGCAGCCTATCCTTCGAACCGGCGGCGGGTTTCAAGGCGGCACTCGCCTGGGAGGCGGGCCCGGAGCTGGAGATCCGTTTTTTCCAATTCGCGCCTTGATACCCCCAAGCCCGGGCCGCCCCCCGGATCACGAAAAAACCCGGTGTTGGTGGGCACCGTAGGGTGGGCAAAGCGGAGCGTGCCCACTGCAGATCGATGGGCACGGCCTGACGGCCTTTGCCCATCCTACCGTTCGGCCTCCTTTTTTTCCAATTCACGCCCTGAGCCGTTACCATTCCCCTCTTTTCCAGGAACGGAAACTTCCCTTCATGACCCTGACCCAGATCATCGTCCTGGCGCTGCTGCAGGGCTTCACCGAGTTTCTGCCCATCTCCAGCTCGGCCCACCTGATTCTCACCCCCCACGTGCTCGGTTTCAGCGACCAGGGGCTGGCCTTCGACCTGGCGGTGCATCTGGGCACCCTGCTGGCGGTGGTGCTCTATTTCCGCCACCTGATCTGGGAGGTGTTGCGCGACTGGCTCGCCTCCCTCGCCCCATCGGGCCAGGCCACAAAAAACAGCCGCCTGGGCTGGCAGATCATTCTCGCCACCCTGCCGGTGATGGTGGTGGGGGTGCTGATCAAGGATCTGGTGGAGCACCAGCTGCGCGCGCCCCTGGTGATCGCTGCCACCACCATTCTCTTCGGTGCCGCGCTCTGGTGGGCCGACAAGGGGTTCCGCCACCACCGTGAGATGAGCACCATGAGCTGGCGCGACGCCCTGCTGGTGGGCCTGGCCCAGGCGCTGGCGCTGGTGCCGGGCACCTCCCGCTCCGGCATCACCATGACCGCCGCCCTGATGCTGGGCTATTCGCGCAAGGCGGCGGCCCGTTTCTCTTTCCTGCTGGCGGTGCCCACCATCCTCGCCTCGGTGATCTGGGTGGGCAAGGACCTGGTGGGCACGACGGAGCCCGTGGCCTGGGGCGATCTGGGGCTGGGGGTGCTCTTCTCCTTCGGCGCCGCCATCACCACCATCCATTTCTTCCTGCGCTACATCGAGCGCGTGGGTATGGCGCCCTTCGCCTGGTACCGCTTTGCCCTGGGCGCCGTCATCCTGCTGCTCGCCATCTGAGAAAGGGAACTGCCATGTTGTCTCTGCTCAACACCTTCTTCCTGCCGCTACGCGGCCTGGGGCTGGTCTTCTCTCCCGGGCTGCGCCGCTACGTCATCCTGCCTCTGCTGGTGAACGTGCTGGTGTTCGCCCTCACCGCCTGGATCGGCGCCCACTATTTCGCGCAGTTCATCGACTGGGCCCTGCCGCAGGAAAGCTGGTGGCACTACCTGGAGTGGCTGCTGTGGCCGCTGTTCGTGCTCGCCTACCTGCTGCTCGCCTTCTACGGCTTCACCATCGTCGCCAACCTCATTGCCTCCCCTTTCAACGGCATCCTGGCGGCGCGGGTGGAGGAGAAGCTCACCGGCCGCCTGCCGCCCGACTCGCCCACCGGGATCATGGCCGAGATCCTGCCGGCCATCAGCGGGGAGATCGGCAAGCTCTGGTATTTCATCAAGTGGGCGGTGCCGGTGCTCATCCTGATGGTGATCCCCGGCATCAACGTGGTGGGTTCCGCCCTCTGGCTGCTGCTCGGCTTCTGGTTCCTGGCCCTGGAGTACATGGACTACCCCATGGGCAACCACCACCTGAAGCCGAAGGAGCAGCGCCAGCGGCTGCGCCGCCACCCCTTCCGCGCCTGGGCCTTCGGCGCCGGGGCCAACTTGCTGATGATGATCCCGGTGGTCAATCTCGCCGCCATGCCGGCATCGGTGGCCGGCGCCACCCGATGGTGGCTGGAGGATTACTCCGGGAAGGAAAACTGAAGTGAGGGCATGCCGCCTGGCGACGGCTCCGCCAGGATCAGGTGGCGGCCATCCCACCCTCCCGGGCGATGCGACGCGCCACCTCCCGCGCCTCCTCCAATGAAGGCACCGCCTCCTGGTCGCCGGAAGGCTCCTCCTGGTAGAGGTGGATGGTCTGGGTGGGGAAGGCGAACTCCACCCCCAGGGCGTCGGCCAGCCGCATGGCGTCGAGGAGAAAACGATGGCGCTCGCGCAGCTCGGTGGTCCAGTCGGGGGTCTCCCAGAATACGTAGATGAGAATCTCCAGCGCGCTCGCCCCCAGGTCGTTGAACCAGATCTGGAAGTAGTCCTTGCGCATGTAGGGGTGCTGGCGCACGATCTCGCGCAATCCCTCGCAGAAGGCCTCGATCTTCTCCGGCGGGGTGTCGTAGGTGAGCCCGAACTTCTGCTTGTAGCGGCGGTAGCGCCGCGCCCCCATGTTGTCCACCTCCGCGGTGATGAAGCGGGAGTTGGGGATGGTCACCAGGGAGTTGTAGAAGGTGCGGATGCGGGTGCTGCGAAAGCCCATGTCCTCCACCGTGCCCTCGATGTCGCCCACGATGATCCAGTCCCCCACGGTGAAGGTGCGGTCCATGAGCACGGTGATGGAGCCGAAGAAGTTCTGCACCAGGTCCTTGGCCGCCAGGGCGAAGGCCAAGCCGCCGAGGCCGAGGCCGGCGATGAGACCGGTAACGTCGATGTTGAGGTTGTCGGCCACGAAGACGATGCCGCCCACGGCGATGAAGATCTTGAGGGTGCGCGCCACCAGCGGGATCAGCACGTCGTCCACCCGGTTGTCGGTGGTGGCCGCTTTCTCCGCCAGCAGGGCCGAGATCACGTCCACCAGCCGCCAGGCGACCCAGACGGCGGCGATGCTGGCCAGCAGCTTCACCGCCACCAGCAGCACCAGCAGTACCGGTTCGGGCAGCCCCAGCAGCAGAATGCCCAGCCACCAGATGGCCGCCATCAGCATCAGCCCGAGGGGACGCAACCGCTGGTCGGCGTCCCGGATGCGGTGCGCCACCTGCGGGAAACGTTTCAGCCAGCGCCGCATGGCAAAGCGGGCCAGCAGCTGGGCGATGCGGTCCACCACCACCCCCAGGCCGATGACCAGCAGCAGCCCCAGCCACTGCCAGTTCTGCAGGATGAGGGTTTTCTGCGTGAGCCACTCGGGTAACTGCTGCCGCAGGCGGATATGGAGCGGCAGCCACTTGGCGTTGCCGGGACCGCCCACCTTGGTCTCGCGCCGCGCCACCTCCTCGAGGATGGCCGGCAGCGCGGCGACGGTCTCCCGGTCGAACAGCCAGCGGCCATCTTGGGTGCGGCTGATGCGAACCTCGCCATTGCGATACCGTTCGAACACCCAGGGCTCCCCTTCCTTGCGGTCGGGGACGGTGTCCAGATCCACCAGGCGGGTCTTGTCCAACACCTCCAGCAGCATCCAGGCGAGATCCTGACCCCGTTCGTTGCGCACCAGCGAGCTGACGTCGCTGAGGTCCAGCGTCTCGATGGCATCCTCGATGCGTTCCGGCTTGCCGCGCTTGGCATCGTTCATGGCGTGGAGGAAGGTGGCCATGGTGGCGCGCGGACTCTGCAGTGTCTTGGGGACCGCAGGAGGCTGCTTTGTCTCAGCGGTCTCGTCCGGGGGATCATCGGCCAGGACGCTGCCGGCGAACAGCAAGAAAAGCAGGAACAACAGCAGATGCAGTGGTCGTTTCATCATTGCGGGACTTTGTCACCCCCTCCCCAGCCCTCCCCCGCAAGCGGGGGAGGGGGTATCGGTAAATCAGTAGTGAGGCGGCACCTCGGCTTCGGGCGGATTGGCCGGCTGTTTGCGCTCCAGTTCCTGCAGGCGCTGCTGCAGCTGCTCGATGGCCCGTTCCAGTTCGGCCACCCGCCGTTCCTGGCGCAGCAGGGTACGGGTCAGTTCCTCGATGGAGGCCTCCTGCCAGGCGATCCTTTCCTGCAGCGTTTCAACGGGATCCATGCATCTCCTCCGGGAGCAGGATAGGCAAAGGCCACCAGGCCGTGCCCATCAGCCCATGGCGGGCACGCTGCGCTTTGCCCACCCTAAGGCGGCTAAATGCGCCCACCCCCTGCAGGAGCGGCGTCCCCGCCGCGAACCCGGAACGACATGGAATGCTTTCCTTGTTCGGCGCGAGGGCGCGCCTCCTACGGCTTCCACTAGGATCCACGCGCTTCCTCCAGCAGTTTCCGCAGGCCCGCCTCGTCCAGGATGGTGATGCCCAACGCCCTGGCCTTGTCGTACTTGGAGCCGGGATGTTCGCCCACCACCACGTAGTCGGTCTTCTTCGAGACGCTTCCGCTCACCCTGGCGCCCAGCGCCTGCAGCTCCTCCTTGATCTCCTCGCGCGGGCGGCTCAGGGCGCCGGTGAGGACGAAGGTCTTGCCGTGCAGGGGCAGCTCCTCTGGCCTGGGGGCGGGCTTCCCTTCGGGCCAGCGGACACCCGCCTTGCGCAGCTTTTCGATCACCTCCCGATTGTGAGGCTGGCGGAAGAAGCCGGCGATGTAGGCGGCCACCACCGGGCCGATGTCGGGCACCTGCTGCAGCTCCTCCTCGCTGGCGTTCTCGATGGCCTCCAGGGAGCCGAAATGGCGCGCCAGCGTCTGTGCCGTGGCCTCGCCCACCTCGCGGATGCCGATGGCATAGAGAAAGCGCGCCAGGGTGGTCTCCTTGCTCCGCTCCAGCGCGTCGAGAAGATTCTGAGCCGACTTCTCGCCCATCCGCTCCAGCCCCACCAGCTGCTCCTTGGTGAGGCCATAGAGATCGGCGGGATCCTTCACCAGTCCCTTGTCCACCAGCTGCTCCACCAGCTTGTCCCCCAGTCCCTCGATGTCCATGGCGCGGCGGGAGGCAAAGTGCTTGATGGACTCCTTGCGCTGGGCGGGACAGTAGAGCCCGCCGGTGCAGCGGGCGATGGCTTCCCCCTCCGGTTTGATCACGTCGGAGCCGCACACCGGGCACTTCTTCGGCAGGCGGATCCTGCGCGCATTGGGAGGGCGCCGTTCCAGCAGCACCCGGACGATCTCTGGGATGACGTCCCCGGCACGACGAACATAGACGGTATCGCCGATGCGGATGTCCTTCTTCTCGATCTCGTCCATGTTGTGGAGGGTGGCGCTCTTCACCGTGACGCCCCCCACCTGCACCGGTTCCAGCCGCGCCACCGGGGTGACGGCGCCGGTGCGGCCCACCTGCCACTCCACGTCGCGCAGCACGGTGAGCGCCTCCTCGGCCGGAAACTTGTGGGCGATGGCCCAGCGGGGCGCCCGGGAGACATAGCCCAGACGCTCCTGCCAGTCGAGCCGGTCCACCTTGAACACCACGCCGTCGATGTCGTAGTCCAGGCTGTCGCGCCGCTCCTGCATCTCGCGATGGTACGCCAGGCAGGCCTCCACCCCTCGCAGCACCTTCAGTTCCGGGGAGATGGGCAGACCGAAGTCACGCAGGCGCAGCATGCTGGCGCTGTGGGTGTCGGCCAGCCGCTCCACAGAGAGCTCGCCCCAGCCGTAGGCGAAAAAGGCCAGCGGCCGGCTGGCGGTGACCCGGGGATCGAGCTGGCGCAGGCTGCCGGCAGCGGCGTTGCGGGGATTGGCGAAGGTCTTCTCACCCTTGCGCCGCGCCTCCCGGTTGAGCTTCTCGAAACCGGACTTGGGCATGAACACCTCGCCACGCACCTCCAGCACCTCGGGCCACTCCTCGCCCAGCAGGCGCAGGGGGATGGAATCGATGGTGCGGACGTTGGCGGTGACATCCTCGCCCCGGTAGCCGTCTCCCCGGGTGGCCCCCTGCACCAGCACACCATGCTCGTACTTCAGGCTCACGGCCAGGCCGTCCAGCTTGGGCTCGGCGGCATACTCGATGGGCGCCTCCACCCCCAGCAGCTTGTGCACGCGGGCATCGAACTCGCGCAGCTCCTCGTCGCTGAAGGCGTTCTCCAGCGACAGCATGGGCACCTTGTGGCGCACCTCGCCGAACTCCTTGAGCGGCTCGGCGCCCACCCGCTGGGTGGGGGAGTCGGGGGTGATGAACTCGGGATGGGCTTCTTCCAGCGCCTGCAGCTCGCGCATCAGGCGGTCGTACTCGCTGTCCGGGATCTCCGGATCGTCGAGCACGTAGTAGCGGTAATTGTGGTAGTTGATGAGTTTGCGCAGCGCCTCGATGCGCTGGCGCACCTGTTCCAGTTCCTGCTGGCTGTGCCGGCCCGACATGCGGGAAATCAGGCGCGCCGGGCCTTCTGCGCCAGGCGCAGCTGCCGGCGATGCTCGGCGATGAGGTCACGGGTGTGCTGGATGCTCTGGCGGGTGAGCAGGGCCCGGTTCTCGTCCTGCAGCACGCCACCCAGCGCCTCCGCCACCTGGTTGGCGGCGAACAGCATCTCCGAGTAGATCTCCAGGCCGTCCCGCACCCCCGGCAGCTGAGCGAAGAAGAGCAGCCCCGGGGTGGTGAAGGAGTCCATGTCGTCGAAGGGGAAGTGGCCGGGTTCCAGCATGTTGGCCACGCTGAACAGGGTGCGTTCCGGATGGCGGCTGTCGTGACGATGGAAGATCTGCATCGCTCCGGGCTTCAATCCGGCCTGCTCCATGGCCTCCAGGATCTCCGGCCCGGTGAACTTCCCTTCCCGCTTCACCAGCCCGATCTGGACCACCAGCTGGGGCAGATCCTCGTGATAGACCGGCTCGACGTGAGGAAGATCCTCCTCCGCCGCTTCAGCGCCGAAATCCAGTTCCGGCTGCACCGCCGGCTCGGGCTTTGCCGCCGGTATCTCTGGTTCCGGCTCCGGCTCGCGGCTCTCCTTCTTCACCAGCCGGATGGAAACCCCCGGTTCGGTGACGATCTCCCGGTCGGTGGCGGAAAAACTGGGCACCTCCTCCGGCTGGTCGAGACCCAGCTCCTTGCGGATCTTGCGCGCCTTGCGCAGGCTCAGCCCCTTGAGGCGCCGTCGTGAACGCTGGTAACGGTCCCAGAAATAGATCACCGCCACCAGCGCCATACCGGCCAGCAGCAGAATCAGGCGAAGTCGATCCGCATCCATCGTTCTCGTCTCTCCCGCACGGATTTTCCGGATTCTACCCCTTGAGCCGCCCCAAGGGTATCAGGAATGCCCCTAGAAACCGCTACTCCTTGGTTTTGAATCGGTTGCCTGCGGACCAGGCCACCAGTTCCCTCGGCTGCTGTTGCAGCCGCTCATGGTAGAAACGCAGCAGTTCCTCCCGGCTCACCGCCTCCACCGCATCGGCCAGGCGACGGCGGTAGTCGAAGGTATAGCGCTCCCGGTCCAGGTTGTCCATGTAGCGCAGCGACCGCTCCAGCAGGTTGCGGTCCTTCTTGCGCAGGTCGGCCACCAGGCCGGCCTTGAAAGCGGCGAAATCCTGGTCACTCATGCCGGAGAGGCGTGCATCCACACTATCGATGAATTGCCGGATGCGTTTCTCCACTTCTGCGGCCGGGGCCGCCGAGGACTGCACCAGGAAGATCATGCCCGGCAGCCGCTCCTTTTCCCAGTAGGCGGTGGCCACCACATAGCCTAGCTGCTGCTCGGTGCGCAGGGCGCTGTAGAAATCGTTGCGCAGCACCTGCACCAGCAGCCGCCAGCGCGCCTTCTCCGGCAGCGAGCGGTCGGCCCCCTGGAAGTAGTCCACCACCACCGAATCGGGATGGTCCACCGGGTATTCCAGCCGCTCCTGCCGACCGGGAGGCAGCCGTTTCACCACCGGGTCGGGCACGGGCTCCAGCCTGCTGCGGGCCAGCAGGGCCTCTTTCAGCTGCCGTTCCATGGCCTTCGCCTCCTTGGGCGTGTAGTTGCCGTGGGCCAGCACCTTCAGCTCCGCCCGGTCGAAGAGATGGCTCGCATAGGATTCCAGTTTTTCCAGGGTGAGGGGCCGGAGCGCCGCCAGCTGCTGTTCCGGGCTCCAGGAGGGCTTCACCAGCGCCCGGTCCAGCGCCTCCAGCACCTGGCGGAAGGGCCGCTCCAGCTTCTTGTTGGCCAGCTCCCGCGCCAGCTTGTGCTTGAGCACCTGGAAACGGTCGGCCGGAATCCGCGGCCTGGCCAGGGCTTCGATCACCTTGGTCAGCAACAGCGGTTGTTTGTCGTCATACCCGTAGACCATGAGCACCAGCCCCTTGTTGGTGCGGGTGAGCGAATAGCCCAGCCCGGTCACCTGCGCAGGGTAGGCGTAGGCGTTGAGACGGTCGTTCACCAGGTCCAGCAGCAGCTGCAGCGCCACCGCATGCTCAGCGCTGTCATTGGCCATTGGCAGTTCCAGGCTGGCGACGAAGGTGCCCCGGGGAACCCCGAATTCGTCATCCTGGCGGAACCAGAGACTCTCCCCTTTCGATTCCTCCAGGCGGCGGGGAATCGGGGTGGGCGCCACCACCGGTTTGAGTTCAACCCGTTCCGGCAGGAAGGGGTTGGGTCTGGGCAGGGCCAGCTCGGCCAGCCAGGGCAGGGGCTGCTTTTCCTCCGGCAGCTCGGGTTTGCCCAGCGAATAGCGCACCTGGTACCAGCGTTCCACCCGATCGGTCTGCAGATTCTGGTCCACCAGGGTCACCGCCATCGACTCGGGGCGCAGGCGGTCCAGCATGCTACGGATCAGCTCCGGGTCGTAGCGCTGCAACAGGGTGCCGGCAGTGAGCACCTCGGCCGGGGGATAGTCCAGCAGCCGGGAGGAGATCTCCACCGCGTAATCGGAGGGCGCGCCCTTCTCGCGGAAACGGAAATCGAGCTGTTTCTTGCGCGCCAGCTCGTCATAGCGCCAGGACTCCACCCCCTTTTCACGCAGCAGCTCCACGTAGGCAAAGAAGGCGCGGATGATCTCCGGAATGTGCTTCATACCCTCCTCGGTGAGGTCCATCTCCACGCTGAACAGCGCCTGCACCCGGTCCAGGCTGCTGGCGGAAGCGGTGAGGGAGGTGAGCCAGCCGCGCTTGCGCAACACTGCGTGGAGGCTGCCGGGACCTTCGTCGCCGATGAAGTGGGCCAGGTAGAAGAGCGGGCGCTCCCGGTACTTGGAGATCTCCGAAGGCATGGGGAAGCTGAGTTCCAGCTTGTGGAGCTTCTTCAGCGGCACCACCGACACCTGCTGCGGCAGCTGCGGGCGCAGGTAGATCAGTTCGTCCGGCCCGGGCTCCAGCCGCCGCGCCCGGCGGTCGGGAACCGCTGCGAACCTTTCCTCCACCCACCTGCGCAGTACCGGCAGGGGCTGGCGGCCGATCACCGCCAACCCCATGATGTTGGCCGAGTAGTGTTTTCGGTAGAACTCCAGCAGATCCTGGCGTACCGGGTGGCCGGGACGGTCGGCCAGCGTCTCCAGGTTGCCCACCGCGAAGCGGGACCAGGGGCTCCGGGGGTTGTAACCCTGGCGTTGGGCGGCGGCGATGCGGCGATTGTCGTCCTTCAGCTTGAGCTGGTACTCGGAATGGACGGCATGCTTCTCCCGCTCCACGTAGCGGGCATCCATGAGCGGCGCGATGAAGAACTGGGCGAAGCGATCCAGCGCCGGCTCCAGCGCTTCCGGTTTGATGTCGAAATAGTAGGTGGTCTGGTTGCCGCCGGTGAAGGCATTGTCCATGCCGCCATTCTTCTTGATGAAGGCCGAGTATTCGTCCACCTCCGGGTATTTCTTCGTGCCCATGAAGAGCATGTGTTCCAGGAAATGGGCCAGCCCCTCCCGTCCAGGCGGGTTGGCGGTGGAACCCACCCCCACGGTCAGGGCAGCGGCGGCCTTGTCCGCCTTGGGGTCGGAGACCAGCAGCACCTTGAGATGATTGGGCAGCTCCAGGTACTGGTACTGGCGGTCGTCGTTGGGGCTTTTCACCACCTCCACCGCGCCCGCTGCCGGACCCAGCAGCCAGAACGACACCAGCAGCCATCCGATAACGAGGTTTTTCCGGAACATCGGGATCTCACTCCACCAGTTGTTTTTTCGATGGGATTCGGATGTCAGACCACAAATGCAGACCCCGGTTTCATTCCCGCCGGCCAACACGCATGGGCTGGTAGTCGGGCTTCAGCCCGGCGGCGGGCCGGTTCGATGTCGGTTTGATGCCCGACCTGCCGTTGGATCCGACAGCTCAACCCCCAAACAAAAGGGCCCCAAGCTGGAGCACCCCCCAGGCAAACGACCCCGCCAGCAGATCGTCCAACATGATCCCCAATCCCCCTTTCACCCGGCGGTCCAGCCAGCCGATGGGCCAGGGCTTGAGGATGTCGAACAGGCGAAAGAGCCCGAAACCCGCCACCAGCCAGAACCAACCGGGCGGAGCCGCAATCATGGTGACGAAAAAACCGGCGAACTCGTCCCAGACGATACCGGGGTGGTCGTGGACGCCGAGATCCCGCGAGGTACGGCCGCAGATCCAGATGCCGGCCAGGATCACCACCGCCAGCACGGCCAGATAGACCTCGAGCGGCAGACGCGCCATCAACAGGTAGAAAGGCACCGCCGCCAGGGTGCCGAAGGTTCCCGGTGCCACCGGCGCCAGGCCCGAGCCGAAGCCGAAGGCAAGGAGGTGGATGGGGTTGGTGAGGTTGGGGGTGGAGGTTTTGGTCATTTTTTGGATCCCCTCACCCCAACCCTCTCCCGGAGGGAGAGGGGGTTGTTGACCTCACCCCATCCCTCCAGGGA
>JALXAM010000070.1 GCA_026992075.1 Sedimenticola sp.
GCCCCCACCAGGGCGCCGCAGAAGACGGTCAGCTCCCCCACCCCCGGCAGGTAGGGAATGAGCAGGTACTTGGAGAGATAGAGGTGACCCGAGACATAGGCGAACACCCCCAGGGCGCCGGCCACCATCACCGTGGGCAGGATCGCCAGGCCGTCCAGGCCGTCGGTGAGATTCACCGCGTTGGAGGAGCCGACGATGACGAAATAGGCCAGCAGGATGAACCAGGGCCCGAGGTCGATCACCACGTTCTTGAAGAAGGGGACGATGAGCTGGGTCTCCGCCGGCACCCGGGCGGTGGCGAACAAGGCGTAGGCGGCCGCCAGCCCCAGCAGCGACTGCCACAGGTATTTCCAGCGGGCCGGCAGCCCCTTGGGATCGCGCAGCACCAGCTTGCGGTAGTCGTCCACCAGCCCCACCACGCCGAAGGCCAGGGTGGTGAGCAGCACGATCCAGACGTAGCGGTTGTCCAGCCGCGACCAGAGCAGCACCGAGATGGCCACCGCCACCAGGATCAGGGCGCCCCCCATGGTGGGGGTGCCCGCCTTGGAGAGGTGGCTCTCGGGGCCGTCGTCGCGCACCGTCTGGCCGATCTTGTACCGGCTGAGACGGCGGATCATCCCGGGCCCCACCACGAAGGAGATCACCAGGGCGGTGAGCACCGCCAGGATGGCCCGCAGGGTGATGTAGTGGAACACCCGGAAGGCGGGCTCGAACTGGGCCAGGTAGTCGGTGAGCCAGATCAGCATGGCGCCTCCTCCCGGCAGAGGGCCTCCACCACCTGCTCCATGGCGGCGGCCCGGGAACCCTTCACCAACACGGTGTCGCCCGGTTGCAGCAGCGACAGCAGGTGCTCCACCAGCGCCTCCCGGCTGTGGAAATGGCGCGCGCCGACACCGAAGGACTCGGCCGTCGCCCGGCTCAGGGCGCCACAGGTGAAGAGCAGGTCCACCCCCTGCGCGCGGATGTGGTGGCCCAGCTCGCGATGGAGCGCCTCGGCTTCCGCACCCAGCTCGCCCAGATCGCCCAGCACCAGCAGCTTGCGGCCCGGCGCGCTGCCCAGCACCGCCACCGCCATGCGTACCGAGTCGGGATTGGCGTTGTAGCTGTCGTCCACCACCCGCACGCCGCCGCTCCCCTGCCGCGGCGCCAGGCGGCCGGCCACCGGTTCCAGGCTCGCCAACCCCTCCACCATCGCCTGGCGCGGCACGCCCAGGGCGTGGGCCGCGGCGATGGCCGCCAGGGCGTTCATGCGGTTGTGCGCCCCGGTGAGGGCCAGGGTGACGGTGAAAGCCTCCTCCCCGCCGATGCGCACCTCGAAGCGGCTGCGAAAGCCCTCTTCGCCCCAGGTCAATTCCAGAGAGCCCGCCGGACTGCTGACCTCGGCCGGCTGCGCCACGCCGAAGGTGACCTGCCGGCGCTCGCCGGCCATCTCGCGCCAGACGGGCGCGTGAGGATCGTCGGCATTGAACACCAGTACGCCGTCGGCCGCCAGCCCCTCGACGATCTCGCCCTTGGCGCGCGCCACCCCCTCCAGGGTGCCGAACCCCTCCAGGTGGGCACGACCGGCGTTGTTGATCACCGCCACCTGGGGACGGGCGATGCGGCTCAGGTAGCCGATCTCGCCGGGATGGTTGGCCCCCAGCTCCACCACCGCGAACCGCTCCTCCTGCAGGCGGCAGAGGGTGAGGGGCAGGCCGATGTCGTTGTTGAGATTGCCGCGAGTGGCCAGGGTGTCGCCCACCCGCGCCAGGATGGCGGCCAGCATCTCCTTCACCGTGGTCTTGCCGTTGCTGCCGGTGACCGCCACCACCCGGGCGTCGGCGGCCTGGCGCCAGAGGGAACCGAGCCGCCCCAACCCAAGCCGGGTGTCCTCCACCCCCAGGCAGGGCAGCGCCTCGCTGGTGCGGCGGTCCACCAGGGCGCCGGCGGCGCCGGCCCTGGCCGCCTGCTCGAGGAAGTCGTGGCCGTCGAAACGGGGGCCATGGAGGGCCACGAAGAGATCACCGGGCTTCAGGTCGCGGCTGTCGCTGCTCACGCCCCCCACCTCGGCGTCGGCACCGTGGAGCACCGCGGGCAGTCGTCTGGCCAGCTCGCTGAGGGTGAAGCGGATCATGCCTCCTCCTCCAGCCAGCGGCGCACCTGTTCCAGGTCGCTGAAGGGCTGCTTCAGGTCGCCCACCTGCTGGTAGTTCTCGTGTCCCTTGCCGGCCACCAGCACGGCGTCGCCCGGCCGGGCCTCCGCCAGGGCGGTGGCGATGGCCCAGGCGCGGTCGGGGATGACATGGGCCGAGGAGGGGGACTCCATCCCCTCGATAATGTCGGCGATGATGCTGGCCGAGGGCTCGTGGCGCGGGTTGTCGTCGGTGACGATCACCTCGTCCGCCAGGGCCTCGGCGATGCGCCCCATCTGCGGCCGCTTGCCGCGGTCGCGGTCGCCGCCGCAACCGAAGACGCACCAGAGTTTCCCCTTGGTGTGGGCCCGCAGGCTGGTGAGGGCCCGCTGCAGGGCGTCGGGGGTGTGGGCGTAGTCCACCACCACCAGCGGGCGGTCGCCACCGCCGAAGCGCTGCATCCGGCCGGGCACCGTCTCCAGGGCGGCGAGACGCGCCACGGCCTCCTCCATGGGTACTCCCCAGGCGAGCAGCACGCCCAGTACCAGCAGCAGGTTGGTGGCGTTGAAATCGCCCACCAGGCTGCTCTCGATGACACCGCCGCCCCAGGAGCTGGCCACCTCCAGGCGCAGTCCCCGGTCGCGCAGCTGGAGGGACTCCAGGCGCACGAACTCGTCCGCCCCCAGGGTGCGACCGCCCCGGTGACAGGCCACGGTGCGCACCCGCCCCTTCAGCTTTTCCACCAGCGCGGCGCCGGCGTCGTCATCGCTGTTGATCACCGCCAGCTCCAGCGCCGGCTGCTGGAAGAGCCGCGCCTTGGCCGCGGCGTAGGCACGCATGGAGCCGTGGTAATCGAGATGGTCCCGGCTGAGGTTGGTGAAGACCGCGGTGTGGAATGGCACCGCCGCCAGGCGGTGCTGGTCCAGGGCGTGGGAGGAGACCTCCATGGCCACCGCCTCGGCCCCTGCCGCCTCCAGTTCGGCGAGGAGGCGCTGGGCCTGCACCGCGTCCGGCGTGGTGTGGGTGGCCGGCTCCAGCCGGCCGGGGAAGCCGTTGCCTATGGTGCCGGTGACGGCGCAACGCCAGCGATCTTTCAGCGCCTGGGCGAGAAACTGGGTCACACTGGTCTTGCCGTTGGTGCCGGTGACCCCCACCATTCGCATGCGCCTGGCCGGTTCGCCGTGGAAACGGGCGGCGATGTGGCTGGCCATTGCCGACAGCCCTTCCAGCGGCAGCACCGGCACCGCAAGCTCCCGCGAGAAAGTAAGGATCCGTTCCCGGTTCCACTGCTCCGTGGGCTCGGCCAGCACCAGCACGGCGCCCCTGTCCACTGCCTCCACCGCATGCTCCAGACCGTGGGAGCGGCTTCCGGCACAGGCGAGAAAGAGATGGCCCGCAGCCGCTTCACGGCTGTCCAGAGCAACCCCCGACAGCGGCAGCCCCTGCCAGGAGCCGTGTGCCAGTTCCAGGCCCTCGAGCAACTCTCCCGCCCGCCAGAATTGTTCCGCAGGTTTCATCAACGCCCTCAACGCCCTTTCTCCATGCCGGCCAGCCGCACCGCCTGCCGGGACAGC
Source organism: Sedimenticola sp. (assembly GCA_026992075.1). Lineage (GTDB taxonomy): Bacteria > Pseudomonadota > Gammaproteobacteria > Chromatiales > Chromatiaceae > Thiolapillus. Next base: position 3,685 of record JALXAM010000070.1, read on the forward strand.
AGGTCATCCGGCGCCACGTTGAGCAGACGCAATGCGTCATCCATCACCCGGGCGAACACCGGCGCCGCCACCAGGCCGCCGTAATACTCCTTGCCGCGGGGCTCGTCGATCATCACCACCGCCACCAGCCTGGGCTCGCTGGCCGGAACCATGCCGGCGAAGAGAGAAACGTAACGCCGCTCCTGGTACCCTCCTTTGCCCAGTTTCTTCACCGTGCCGGTCTTGCCGGCCACACGGTAGCCCGGGATGGCGGCCTTGGTGGCCGTACCGCCGGGTTTCACCACCGATTCCATCATCCGGCGCACCATGCGGGCGGTGCCGGCCTTGAGCACCTGCTCGCCCTGCGGTGGCCGTTGCCGGCGCAACAGGGTCAGAGGCCGACGCACACCGTCCGCCGCCAGCACCGCATAGGCCTGGGCCAGCTGCAGGGCGGTCACCGAGATGCCGTAGCCGAACGAAAGTGTGGCCTGGTCGATGCGGGCCCAGCGGCTGGCAGGACGCAGACGGCCGGTCACCTCGCCGGGGTAGCCGATGCCGGTCTCCCGGCCGAACCCCAATTTCTCCAGGTAGCCATGGAGCCGCTCTTTGGGCATGCGCAGCGCCACCTTGGCCGCCCCCACGTTGCTCGATTTCTGGATGATGGTGGTGAGATCCACCATGCCCAGGTTGTCGTGATCCTTGACCTGGTGGCGCCCGATGCGAAGGAAACCGGGGCTGGTGTCCAGCTTGAGACCGGAGGTGACCACCCCTGCATCCAGCGCCGCGGCCACCACCAGGGGCTTCATCGTGGAGCCGGGCTCGAACACCTGTGTCACCGCCCGGTTGAGCAGACGTCCGCCCCGGCTGCTGCGATCGCCGTTGGGGTTGTAACCGGGCTGGTTCACCATCACCAGCACCTCACCGGTACGGGCATCCAGCACCACCACGGAACCGGCCCGGGCATGGTGCTTGCGGATGGCCGCCTTGAGTTCGCGGTAGGCGATGTACTGCAGCCGCTGGTCCAGGCTCAGCGCCAGGTTGCGGCCGGGACGGGGCATGCGCAGGCTCTCCACGTCGGCCACCACCTGGCGGCGGCCGTCGCGCAACACCCGCTTGAGACCCGGCTCACCGGCCAGCTCCCTGTCGAACGCCAGCTCCAGCCCTTCCTGCCCCCGGTCGTCCACATCGGTGAAACCCACCACATGGGCAAAGATCTCCCCGTCGGGATAGTAACGCCGGTATTCCCGCCGCACCTGCACCCCTTTGAGCCCCTTTTCGCGAGCCACGGCCAGCACCTTCTGCGCCTGGGCGGGGGGCAGGCGGCGTTTCAGATAGATGAAGTGCCGGTGGCTGTAGCGCGCCAGCCGGTGGCGGAGTTCGTCCAGGCCCATGCCCAGAGCCCGCGCCAGGCCGGCGAGTCCCTCGCTGTCGGGCCGCAACAAGCGGGGATTGGCGCCGATGGAATCCACCGGCGCGCTCATCGCCAGCACCACCCCGTTGCGGTCGGTGATGGCGCCACGATGGGCAGCCACCACCACCTCATCGAGATAACGGTCGGCACCTTCGGACTGGAGAAAATCCTTTTCGAAGATCTGCCGGTCCACCGCGCGCGCCACCAGGGCGCCGGCTGCCAGCAGGAACAGCAGCAGCACGAAACGGCGCCGGCCGGCATAGGTCCGGGGCAGCCTCTCGGCCTGCTTCTGCATGCGCGCCCGCTTGCTACGTCTATTCGCCATTACGCTTTATGATCACGATCTCGTCGGCGCGCGGCAGGCGCATCTTCAGCCGCTTGCGCGCCTCCAGCTCGATGCGCTGCGGCGCACCCCAGGTGCCGTGCTCGATGAGCAGGGCATTCCATTCGATATCCAACCGGTCCACCCGACGATCCAGCTGCTTGAGCTCCACGAAACGCTCCCGCGAGCGATATTTGCTGTGCACCACGGCGACGGCCGAGACCACCACCGCCAGGGCGAGCCCCAGCAACAACAGCCAGTGTGCGCGCCTCATGCACGCCTTTCCGCCACCCGCATGATGGCGCTGCGCGCCCGGGGATTGGCCGCCACCTCCGCCGGACCGGCACGCACCGGCTTCCCCACCAGCCGCAGTGGCCCGGGCTCCAGGCGGTCGGCGGTGACCGGCACCCCCCGGGGCGGTTGATGCCCCTGCGACTGTTCGCGCAGGAAACGCTTCACGATGCGATCCTCCAGCGAATGGAAACTGATCACCACCAGCCGTCCGGCTGGTGCCAGCACCTGCACCGCCGCCTCCAGCCCCTGCCGCAGCGCCTCCAGCTCACGGTTGACCTGGATGCGGATCGCCTGAAAGGTGCGGGTCGCCGGATGCTTGTGCCTCTCACGCACCGGCACCGCACCGGCCACCAGCTCCGCCAGCTCTCGGGTGGTGCGCAGGGGCAGCTCCTTGCGACGCTCTACGATGGCCCGGGCGATGCGGCGGGCGAAACGTTCCTCGCCATACTCCCGCAATATCCGGGCGATCTCCGCTTCCGGCGCGGCGGCCAGCCAGTCGGCGGCAGAAGGGCCACTGCTGCGGTCCATGCGCATGTCCAGGGGTCCTTCCTGCTGAAAGCTGAACCCCCGTGCGGGATCGTCCAGCTGGGGAGAGGAGACTCCCAAATCGAGCAGTACGCCGTTCACCTTTCCCGTTACCCCATGCCTCTCGGCAACCTCGGCCAGCGTGGCGAAGCTGGCCCTTTCCAGATGGAGACGCCGATCGGCGCCCCACCGTTCCCTGCCGTGTGCGATGGCCTCCTCATCCCGGTCGAAGGCCAGCAAGCAGCCCTCCGGCCCCAGCCGTTCCAGGATCGCCGCGCTGTGGCCACCCCGGCCAAAGGTGCCATCCAGATAACAGCCCCCCGGCACCACCCGCAGCGCCGCCACCGCCTCTTCCAGCAGCACCGGCCGGTGGCCCTGCCCTTGCCCCATCAGAGAGCCAGGTTGGCCAGCTCTTCCGACAGCCCCTCTTCGGGGTTGCGGAATGCCTCCAGCCACTCCTCCTGGTTGCGGGCCCAGGCGTCGGCGTCCCAGATCTCGAACTTGTGGCCCTGACCCACCAGCGCCACCTGCTTGGTCATGCCGGCGTAATCGCGCAGCGACTTGCTCAGCAGAATCCGCCCCTGGCTGTCGAGCTGAACCTCCTCGGCGTAGCCGATGAGCAGGCGCTGCAGGTTCTTGTTCTGTGGAATCAGCGAAGGCAGGCGGGAGACCCGCTGCGCGATGGGCTGCCACTCCCGCTCCGGATAGAGCCAGAGACAGCGGTCGTGGGGATTCACCGTCACCACCATGCCGGCACCTTCGGTCGCCAGCTCCTTCCGGTATTTCACCGGAATGGCCAGGCGGCCCTTGGTGTCCATGCTCAGTGTGTTGACGCCGAGGAACACAAATCCCCCCTTTTCCCCACGATTCCCCACTTCCTGACACAATCATAGGCACCATTCCCCCACCGGTCAAGGACGAATCGAAAAAAAGGCTTTACAACTCAAGGGCTTACAAGCAAATGTTTCAGCAGGACAAACGCCCTGGGAAACAGGAGCATGAACAATGAACTTAAAGTGATTTATCAAGAATGGCGCCGCCGGGGCGCGAGAAGTGGGTCACGAAAAGGAGAGCGTGCAGAAACGTGCGGAAAATGGGGGGAGATGGTCTGTAAGCCGGGTTCTGTAACGGCGCCAAAACGCCGCCGATAGCCATTCATCTAGGACGCCCGTCACCGGACGCCTCGAGCGACCTACCCGGAAGCTCCCGCGGGCCACGGGTCGCGCCCTATGGCGCACGCTTCCCTATTTGGTCTTGCTCCGGCTGGGGTTTACCCTGCCACTGCCGTTACCGGCAGCGCGGTGCGCTCTTACCGCACCTTTTCACCCTTGCCGCCCGAATCAGGAGCCTGCCCCCTAAGTTGGACAGCCTCCCGCCCCGGGGTAGGCGGTCTGTTTTCTGTGGCACTTTCCGTGGGCTCGCGCCCCCCAGGCGTTACCTGGCAGCCTGCCCTGTGGAGCCCGGACTTTCCTCCATCGCCAGGAACTCCCTGCGCGACAGCGGCTATCCGACCATCTCCCGGAAATTCAAGATAGTGCCGTCCCGGCTGCTTTGCAACCCCCCCTCGGAAAGACGCACGCCCCGGCGGGCAACACCTCATCCCGGGTTTTTGTTCTCCAGGGCCTGTTCGTAGAGACGGTTGCGATTTTCGCCGGTGATCCGGCTGGCCAGTGCCACGGCCTGGCGGAGCGGAAGCTCTTCCAACAGCAACTCCAGCACCCGGTCCGCCTCCTGCATCCGTTGCGACCGCCCCGCTTCCGGCGCTGTTCCCACCATCACCACGAACTCTCCTTTACGGCGCAGAGGGTCCGTCGCCACCACCCCCGCCAGTTCGCCCAGGGGAGCCGGCAGGATCTCTTCATGCTGCTTGGTGAGTTCCCGGGCCAGGCAGGCGGGACGATCCGCGCCGAGAATCTCCGCCATGTCGGCCAGGGAGCCGGCTATGCGATGGGAGGACTCGTAGAAGACCAGGGTGGCCGGTTCGCCGCGCAATTGCTCCAGCCGCTCCCGCCGGGCCGCCTGCTGTCGGGGCAGGAAGCCGTGAAAACAGAATCGATCGGTGGGCAGGCCCGAGACGCTGAGGGCCGCCACCAGGGCGCTGGGCCCGGGCACCGGGGAGACCCGGATGCCCCTCCGGTGGCACTCGCGCACCAGGGGAAAACCGGGATCGCTGATCAGCGGCGTGCCGGCGTCGGAGATCAGCGCCACCGACCGCCCCGACTCCAGCTGGTCGATCACCCGCTGCATCACCTGTCGCTCGTTGTGTTCGTGCAAGGAGACCAGGGACCTTTCGATGCCGTGATGCCGCAACATCCGGCGCGAGTGGCGGGTATCCTCCGCCGCCACCAGATCCACGGATGCGAGAATCCGCTTTGCCCGGGGAGTGAGATCCTCCAGGTTGCCGATGGGGGTGGCCACCACGTACAGCACCCCTTTCCCGTTTGACACTGCCGCTCGGCTCATTGGATACTCGCCGCTTTCAAGGGAGCCTCTGACCTAATCCATGAACTCGCATCTTGTCCAGGATTAGATCAGAGGCCCCCAAGGATTGCCCGGGTACAGCGATCCCGGGGCCACCAGGGAATCCAGACCATCTTCATGTGCCATCGCCTGCTTCCCTTCCTGCTGGCTCTGCTGCTGGCCGCCTGTGCCGGCAATGCGCCCCGCTCTCCGGTGGAGGCCCAGGCCGACCACGCCCACGGCCTCTACCAGGCCGGGCAGTACCATGCCGCCGCCGATCTCTACCAGGCACTGGCGGCGCAGGCCGGAGGAGAACGCCGTTCCCTCTACCTCCTGCTGGCAGCCGACAGTCTGCTGCAGGCCGGTGAGGAAGACAAGGGAAGAGCGCTGCTGCAACAGCTGAATCCCGAGTCGCTCCCCCCGGAGGGGCGGGAGCGCCTGCGGTTGCTGCAGGCACGGTTCGCCCTGGAAGACCAGGATGCGGAACGGGCGCTGGCACTGCTGCAGGGGCTGGAGGAGAGCGGCGAGCCCGAGATCGCCCGCCGCGCCCTGGCGTTGCGGGCCCGCGCCCACGCCCTGCAGGGCGATGCCCTGGCCCAGGCCCGGGATCTGATGGCGCTGGACCAGCGGCTGCGGGACGACAGCCGACGGCTGCTGGTGCAGCTGGAACTGCTCTCCCTACTGGTGCGGCAACCACCGGAGGTGTTGCGCAGCCGATTGCCGGCGGACGGCGTTGGCCAGGGCTGGGTTCAACTGGCCGGGCTGGTGCGCAGTTTCCCCAATGATCCGGAGGGGGTGGCGGCCTCCTACCGGGAGTGGCGATCGCTCTTTCCCGACCACCCGGCGCTGCCTCAACTGTTGCCGCGCTGGTACCAGGAACAGAGGAGGCTGGCGCCGGCGGAACTGCACCGGGTGGCGGTGCTGCTACCCGAAAAGGGCCCCTTCGCCCCTGCAGCCGCCGCCATCCGCGCCGGAATCCTCGCCGCCTGGCAGGCCACCCCCGGCGAACGGCGCCCACTGCTCACCTTTCACGACAGCAGCGACCCACTGCGACTCTGGCCCCTGCTGAACCAGGTGGCCCAGTCCGGGGCCGACATGGTGATCGGACCGCTCACCAAGCAGAACGTGCTGCAACTGGCCCGCGCCGGTTCCCTGCCCCTGCCGGTGCTGGCGCTGAACCAGACACAGAGCGACGTGGCGCCCCCCGCCAACCTCTATCAATATGCCCTGTCGCCGGAAGAGGAGGCTCGCCAGGCAGCCCTCTGGGCCGCCGCCCAGGGGCTGGGCCTGCCCGGCGTGCTCTACCCGGAAAACGGGCTGGGACGGCGGCTGCTGCAGGCCTTCCAGGAACAGTGGCAGCCCCTGGGACGCGGCGCCATCCGCACCCAGGCCTACCATCCGGCGGAGAAGGACTACTCCGCCGCCGTGGCCAGCCTGCTGGATATCCCACGGCTCAAGGCCGAGCATGAACGGCGCGAGAAAGCGGCCGGCGAGAAGCTTCCTTTCGAGCCGGAGCTGCCGGTGGACTTCGTCTATGCCATCGGCAACCACGACGACCTGTTGCAATTGCGTCCCCTGGTCCGTTTCCACCACGGCAGCAAGCTCCCGGTGCTGGGGCTTTCCCGCGCCTGGAAAGGTAGGCTCACCAGGGACGAAGCGCTGGACCTCCAGGGACTGCAGCTGCCCGAGATTCCCTGGCTGGCGCAACCCGATGCGAACCAGGCGCCACTCTCCAGCGAGGAGGCACGACGCCTCTTCCCGGAGAGCTTTCGCCGCTATCCCCGGCTCATCGCCATGGGGATGGATGCCTACCGGCTGTTGCCACAGCTGAACCGCCTCAGCGTGCCCGGTCAACCCCCCATGGCCGGCGCCACCGGCGAGCTGTCGCTGGACAACCGTCACCTGGTGCACCGGCGCCTCACCTGGATCGAGCTGGGTGAGCCGGTCCGGGTACTTGGCCTCACCCCGCTGCCGGAAAGCCTGGACAGCAGCCGCTGGGAGCCGGCTGTCCCCGAAACCGAAATTCTTCCCTCCGGACATGTGCCCGGGCAGACCCCCTCACCTGCGCAGCGGTGACGCGGCCGAGACCCGGGCCCAGAACTGGCTGGAGCGCCAGGGATTGAGGCTGGTGACCCGCAACTACCGTTGCAAGGCGGGCGAGATCGACCTGGTGATGCAGGATGGCGAGAGCCTGGTGTTCGTTGAGGTGCGTTACCGGAGCCACGGCGGTTTCGGTTCCGCGGTGGAATCGGTGACCCCGGCCAAGCAACAGCGCCTGCGCCGGGCCGCCGAGCACTACCTGCAGCGGCTGCGGCCTATCCCGCCCTGCCGCTTCGATATCGTTGGTATCGGCGCCGACAACCGGATAGACTGGATCCGAAACGCTTTCTGATCACATTTGCCTTGAACCTGGAAAACCGCATTCATCAGCTCTTTCAAGAGAGCCTGGAGACCACGCGCCGTTGCCTGCCGCTGCTGCAGGAGCCGCTGGCGGCCGCCGCCAACCTGGTGGTGGAGGGGCTGCTGGCCGGCGGCAAGGTGATGAGCTGCGGCAATGGCGGCTCGGCGGCCGACGCCCAGCATTTCGCCTCGGAGATGCTCAACCGGTTCGAACGCGAGCGTCCCGGCCTGCCCGCTTTCGCCCTCACCACCGACAGCTCCACCCTCACCTCCATCGCCAACGACTACGCCTACAGTGAAGTGTTCGCCAAACAGGTGGCGGCGCTGGGTCACCCCGGCGACCTGCTGCTGGCGATCAGCACCAGCGGCAATTCCGAGAACGTGGTGCGGGCGGTGGAGACGGCCAAGGAGCAGCAGATGAAGGTGATCGCCCTCACCGGACGGGATGGCGGCCGCATCGCCGGCCTGCTGCACGACGAGGATCTGGAGCTGCGCGCCGACAGCGATTCCACCGCGCGGATCCAGGAGGTGCACCTGCTCTGCATCCATTGCATCTGCGACCTGGTGGACACCCTGCTGCTGGGCGCCGAACTCTAAGGAGCCTCTGATCCAATCCATGAACTCGCATCTTGTCCCCCTCTGGCCCGATTACTGCGTTGAAGTTCTTGCCAATAGCTTGCTATTGCCTGCGAACTTCGCCTTGTACTCGAACCAGAGGAGAACAATCTGCTTCGTCCAGGATTAAATCAGAGGCTCCCTAAACCACCTTGGACCGCAGGTTGCAGAAAACCCTGGCCCGCCTCTTTCCCGGCGACGACCTCATCCTGGCGCCCGCCGCGCGGCTGGCCTACGGCTATGACAACAGTCAGCGCCAGGCCATGCCGGAAGCGGTGGTCTTCCCCAGCGAGACCGGACAGCTGGCCGAACTGGCCGCACTCTGCAGCGAGGAGGGAATCCCCCTGGTGGGACGGGGTCGCGGCACCGGCACTGCTGGTGCCGCTGTGCCGGTTGCCGGGGGCATCGTCGTTTCCTTCGAGCGCATGGCGCGCATCCTGGAGCTGGATCCGGCCAACCGGTTGGCACGGGTGGAACCGGGGGTGAGCAACCGGGCGCTGCAACAGGCTGCCGGGGAACAGGGTTTCTTCTGGCCTCCCGATCCCACCAGCGCTTCGGTCTGCACCCTGGGCGGCAACCTGGCATGCAACGCCGCCGGCCCCCGGGCGGTGAAATACGGCACCTGCCGCGAGAACACCCTGGGACTGGTGGCGGTCACCGGTGAAGGTCGAGTGCTCCACACCGGAGTGCGCACCACCAAGGGGGTGGTGGGCTACGACCTCACCCGCCTGATCATCGGCTCCGAGGGCACCCTGGCCCTGATCACCGAGGCCACCCTCAAGCTCACTCCCCTGCCGGAGGCGCGCGCCACCCTGCAGGCGGTCTACCGCGACATGCAGTCCGCCGCCGCCGCGGTCTCGGCCATCATGGCGCAGCCGGTGACCCCCTCGGCGCTGGAGTTCATGGACGGCGGCGCGCTGCGCCTGGTGCGTGAGCATTCCGACCCCGGCCTGCCGGAATCGGCGGGCGCCCTGCTGATGATCGAACTGGAAGAGAGCCAGGTGGCGCTGGAGGCCGCGTCGGAAAGGGTGGCCCGGGCCGCCCGCACCCCGGGCTGCCTGGAGGTGAGCCGGGCCCGGGATGCGGGCCAGGTGGCCAGATTGTGGCAGGCCCGCAAGGCGCTGTCACCGGCGCTGCGCAAGGTGGCGCCCAAGAAGATCAACGAGGATGTGGTGGTGCCGGTCTCCCGCATGCCGGACCTCATCGAGGGGCTGGCTGCGCTGGGCCGGGAATATGGCATCACCATCGTCAACTTCGGCCACGCCGGCAACGGCAACATCCACGTCAACCTGCTCATCGACCCCGAAGACCCCCGCCAGCAGGAAGCAGCCCAGCAATGCCTGGACAGTCTCTTCGACCTGGTGCTGGCGCTGGGCGGCACCCTGTCGGGGGAACACGGCATCGGGCTGGTGAAACGGCGCTTCGTGGACCGGGAGATCGACGCCCCCACCCTGGCGCTGATGCGTGCTATAAAGGAACAATTCGACCCGGCGGGGATCCTGAACCCCGGCAAGGCGTTGCCCTGAAGCGGATACCAGAGGCCCGAGATCGTGAGGACGACCAGATTCCTTCTATTGCTTCTCTTCTCCCTGCCCCTGGCCTGCAGGGGCGAGTTGGTCAGCGACGCCGCGGACCAGAAAGCGCTCTCCCTCACCATCTACAACGGGGGCCTGGCCCTGGTACGGGACCGGCGCGAGGTGAAGCTGTCCACCGGGGTGTTGGATCTCGCCCTGCGCGGAGTGAGCGGTCACCTGCAGCCGGAGACTGCCCTGCTGCAAGCGGTGGACGACCGTCCCCCGCTTCACATCCTGGAACAGAATTTCAATTTCGACCTGCTCACTCCCGCCAAGCTGCTGGAAAAGCAGGTGGGGCGCAAGATCCGCATCGTGCGCACCAACCCCGCAACCGGGGAGGAACGCAGCGAAGAGGCAACGGTACTGAGCACCCAGGGAGGACTGGTGGTACGCATCGGTGACCGCATCGAGACCAATCCCGGCGGTCGCTATATCTTCGACGGCCTGCCGCCCAATCTGCGGGACCAGCCCACCCTGGTGACCCGGTTGGAGAACCGCTCCGCCGGCCGGCGCACCCTGGAGCTGAGCTATCTCAGCGGCGGCCTGGACTGGAAGGCAGATTACGTGGCGCAACTCGACCGGGAAGAACAGAAAATGGAGCTGGCCGGTTGGGTCACCCTCACCAACACTTCGGAGACCGACTACCGGAATGCCCGGCTGCAGTTGGTGGCGGGGGAGGTGCACCGGGTGACCGGTCGGCCCAGGCCGGAAAACCGCCTCAAGTCGATGGCGGTGGTCGCCGACCAGGTACGGGAAGAGTCACTGTTCGCCTACCACCTCTACACCCTGCCGCGCAAGACCACCCTGCTCAACCGCCAGACCAAGCAGGTGGCGCTGCTCGACGCCTCCGGCGTGCCGGTGCAGAAACATTATCGCGTGCAAGGAGGCGGCTTTGCCTACCGGGGTCGGGACGATCGCGGCCAGAAGCTTCCAGTCGGGGTCTATCTCACCTTCGACAACAGCAGCGACGCCCATCTGGGCCTGCCGCTCCCGGCCGGCGTGGTGCGTGTCTACAAGGCCGACAGCCGAGGTGGCCTGCAGTTCATCGGCGAGGACCGGATAGACCACACGCCCAGGGACGAACGGGTGCAGCTCAAGCTGGGCAACGCTTTCGACATCACCGCCCGCCGGATGCAGACGGCCCATGTGAAGCAGCACCCGCTGCCTCCCTACAAGAGCGCGGTGAAAGAGAGCTTTCGCATCGAACTGCACAATGCCGGCAAGCAGCAGGTGGAGGTGGAAATCCGGGAATCCGTGCCCGGCGACTGGCAGATGATCAGCGAGACGGCCCCTCACGAGAAACTCGATGCCAGCACCATCCAGTGGAAACTGCAGGTACCCGCAGGGGGAAAAGCCGCTCTAGACTACAGCGTGCTGATCCGATACTGAGCTCACGAAACCCCGTGCCTTGCCAGAAAACTTTTGACAGGCGGCTGCCATTTACCTTGTAATCCGTGCTCGAATGGAGAGGCTCCGGGGGTTGCCGGGGATTTCTCAGTTGCAATTGCGTCACGCTTCAAAACCAAAACAAGGACCCGGTCATGAAGATAGCTCTCGGTTGCCTGTCGCTCCTCCTGGCGCCCACCACCACGCTGGCCTCCAGTGGACAGCCCCTGGATCTAACCAGTCACTGGGCCGGGTACACCGCCCTGGTGATCTTTGCGCTGGCCTATCTGCTGGTGATGGCGGAAGAATTCACCCATCTGCGCAAATCCAAGCCGGTGATCCTGGCAGCCGGCATCATTTGGGCCATCATCGGTTACGTCTACCATGCCCATGGCCTCAACCACGAGGCGGAACAAGCGGTTCGCCACAACCTGCTGGAATATGCCGAGTTGATGCTCTTCCTGCTGGTGGCGATGACCTACATCAACGCCATGGACGAACGCCGGGTGTTCGAGGCCCTGCGGGTATGGCTGGTGCGAAAGGGGCTGGGCTTCCGTGCCCTGTTCTGGATCACCGGTCTGCTGGCCTTCTTCATCTCTCCAGTGGCTGACAACCTCACCACCGCGCTGCTGATGTGCGCAGTGGTGATGGCGGTGGGAGGTGACAACCGACGCTTCGTTCTCCTCGCCTGCATAAACATCGTGGTGGCCGCCAACGCTGGAGGCGCCTTCAGCCCCTTTGGCGACATCACCACCTTGATGGTGTGGCAAAAGAACATCGAAACTCCCCAGGGACCGGTGGACTTCTGGTCCTTCTTCTATCTGTTCATTCCTTCGCTGGTGAACTGGCTGGTGCCTGCGATCCTGATGGTGCTCGCAGTGCCCAAGGCCAATCCGGACCCCATCACCGAGGATCTCTCCATGCGTCGGGGCGCAAGACGCATCGTGGCCCTGTTCTTTCTCACCATCGTGACCGCAGTGAGCTTCCACAACTTCCTCCACCTGCCTCCGGTGATCGGCATGCTCACTGGTCTGGCCTATCTGCAGTTCTTCGGTTATTACCTGAAGAAGACCAGTCGGGCGAATGAATCCGGCGAAAGCATCGCCCATGCGGCCGATATGGGAAGCCCGGTCTCATTCGACATCTTTCGCAGCGTGGCCCGGGCGGAGTGGGATACCCTGCTCTTCTTCTACGGAGTAGTGCTGTGCGTGGGAGGCCTAGGTTTCATCGGTTATCTGGCCATGACCTCGGAGATCATGTACGTACAGTGGGGCGCCACCTATGCGAACGTGGCCGTGGGGCTGCTTTCGGCCATCGTGGACAACATCCCGGTGATGTTCGCCGTGCTCACCATGATGCCCGACATGTCCCTGGGCCAGTGGTTGCTGGCAACCCTCACTGCCGGTGTCGGCGGCTCTCTTCTATCCATCGGCTCTGCCGCCGGGGTGGCGTTGATGGGGCAGGCCAGAGGCAAGTACACCTTCTTCGGTCATCTGAAATGGACGCCGGTCATCGCCTTGGGCTATGTCGCCAGCATTCTGGTGCACATGTGGTTGAACCAGGGCCTGTTCGGCCCCTGACCCCTGGCCTGTCTCCAAGAGCGTTGTGTTATAGTTTTTCAGATGGTTCAACAGCCAAGCTGCTTGTCTGCGCCGGGCAGGCGGCTTGACTGTTGATCTATCCGCTTTTCGATACCAATTTTGGGAGGTTCCAACCCATGTCCAAGCAACACCCCGTCGTCGTCGTCACCGGCTCCTCTGGCGCCGGAACCACCACCGTCAAGCGCGCTTTCGAGCACATCTTTCTGCGGGAAGGGATCAAGGCCGCCATCATCGAAGGTGACAGCTTCCACCGCTATGACCGTGCCGAAATGAAAGTGAAGATGGCCGAGGAGGGACTGAGCCACTTCGGCCCCCAGGCCAACCGCTTCGACAAGCTGGAAGAGTTGTTCAAGACCTATGGCGAAACGGGCCGGGGACAGAAGCGCTACTACCTTCACTCCCAGGAGGAGGCGGACGAGCACAATGCCCGCTTGGGTACCGACAAGAAACCGGGCGAATTCACCCCCTGGGAAGACATTCCCGAGGGTACCGACCTGCTCTTCTATGAAGGGTTGCATGGCATGGTGGTGACCGAAGAGCACAACGTAGCCCAGCATGTGGATCTGGGTGTGGGCGTGGTACCCATCGTCAATCTGGAGTGGATCCAGAAGATCCACCGCGACAGCAAGGAGCGGGGCTATTCCGAGGAGGCCATCGTCGATACCATCCTGCGCCGCATGCCGGATTACATCAAGTACATCACGCCGCAGTTCTCGCGTACCGATATCAACTTCCAGCGTGTTGCCACGGTGGACACATCCAACCCCTTCATCGCTCGGGACATCCCCACACCGGACGAGAGCTTCGTGGTGATTCGCTTCGCCGATCCCGCCAAGTTCGACATCGATTTTCCCTACCTGCTGAACATGATCCCCCACAGCTTCATGTCCCGGCGCAATACCATTGTGGTTCCCGGCGGCAAGATGGGCTTCGCCATGGAGATCATCCTAGGCCCCATCATCGACCGCATGATGGAAGAGCGGGGCTGACCCCTCTCCACCCTGTCTTTTTTCAGGCCTGCCACGCACCAAGTGGCAGGCCGCATCACATCGGCCAGCGCCCAACGTCGTAACCAGCGTCAAACCACTGTTGGGTCGGGCCGAAGCCCAGCCTACGAAGAGAGACGGCGGCGGATGGCGTCGAGCAGCCGCTCGCGGGTGAGCCCCGCCTCTTCCAGCTGCTCGGCCTGGGTGCCCTGCTCGATGTAGCGATCAGGCAGGCCGAACTGAAGGAGGGATGCCTCCAGCCCCTCATTGTTCACCAGCTCGGCCACCGCCGAGCCGGCACCTCCCATGAGGGCGTTCTCTTCCAGGGTCACCAGCAGCCGGTGGGAAGCCGTCAGCTCCCGCACCAGCGCCTCGTCCAGCGGCTTGATGAAGCGCATGTTGACCAGGGTGGCATCCAGCTCCTCCGCCACCTCGCCACCCAACGTCACCAGGCTGCCGAAACAGAGCAGCGCCACCCCCCGCCCATGCCGGCGGATCTCCCCCTTGCCCCAGGGCAGGGCCTCCAGCCCCTCCGCCGGCTGCGTGCCGGGACCGGTGCCGCGGGGATAGCGCACCAGGGCCGGCCCTTCGTGCTCCCAGGCGGTCTGCAGCAGGACCCGACACTCCGCCTCGTCCGCCGGCGCCAGCACCGCCAGGTTGGGGATGCAGCGGGCGTAGCTCAGGTCGTAGGCGCCAGCGTGGGTGGGACCGTCCCCCCCCACCAGGCCGGCACGATCCACGGCGAAGGTGACATCCAGGTTCTGCAAGGCCACATCGTGGATGAGCTGGTCGTAGGCGCGCTGCAGGAAGGTGGAATAGATGGCCACCACCGGCTTGAGCCCGTCGCAGGCCATGCCCGCTGCCAGGGTCACCGCGTGTTGCTCGGCGATGCCCACGTCGAAATAACGATCGGGATACTCCCTGGCGAACCGGACCAGACCAGAACCCTCGCACATGGCCGGGGTGATGGCCACCAGGCGCGGATCCCGCGCAGCGGCATCGCATACCCAATCGGAGAAGACCGCCGTGTAGGTGAGCCCGCCACTGCCCCGCTGCTGCTCTCCCGTCTCCGGATCGAAAGGTTTCACTCCGTGATAGAAGCAGGGATCCCCCTCCGCCGGCGCAAATCCCTTTCCTTTTCGGGTCACCACGTGCAGGAAGCGGGGACCCTCCATCTCCTTCATGTTCTGCAGGGTCTGCACCAGCATCGGCAGGTCGTGACCGTCGATGGGGCCGATGTAATTGAAGCCCAGCTCCTCGAACAAGGTGCCCGGCATCAGCATCCCTTTCATGTGCTCTTCCCAGCGGTCCATGAGATCGCGCACCCCCGGCACCACGCCCAGCACCTGCTTGCTCCCCTCCCGCATGCGGTTGTAGAAGCGGCTGGAGAGCACCCGCGCCAGGTAGTTGCTCACCGCCCCCACCGGTCGCGAGATGGACATGTCGTTGTCGTTGAGCACCACCAGCAGATCCATGTCCAGGGCGCCGGCGTGGTTGAGCGCCTCGAAGGCCATTCCCGCCGAAAGGGCGCCGTCACCGATCACGGCGATGTGCTCGCGCCGGATCCCTTCCAGCCGCGCGGCCACCGCCATGCCCAGCGCCGCGCCGATGGAGGTGCTGGAGTGCCCCGCGCCGAAGGCATCGTATTCCGACTCGTCGCAACGCAGGAAACCGGAGAGCCCACCCTTCTGGCGCAGGCTCTCCATGCGCCCACGCCGGCCGGTGAGGATCTTGTGAGGATAGGCCTGGTGACCCACGTCCCAGATCAACCGGTCCCGAGGCGTGTCGAAGACGTAATGCAGGGCGATGGTGAGCTCCACCACCCCCAGGCCGGCGGCCAGGTGACCGCCGGTGCGGGAGACCACCTCCACCAGGTATTCCCGCAGCTCCTGGGCGAGCAGCGGCAGCTTCTCCAGCGGCAGCCGGCGCAGATCGTCCGGATAGTCCACCTGTTCCAGCAGGGGATAGAGAGGCTGCTCGGCGGAAGAGGACATGGGTTAGAATGCGGGCATCAGGGAATACCCCAATTCTACCAGCATGGAACCGGACCCACTGGAACAATTGTCAACCCGCGCCCTGCGCAAACGGCGACAGGAGCTGCTGCTGCGCAGTTACAACAAGCAGCGCCAGCGCAACCTGCTGGCCAAACCGGGGATCCACGATTTCGTGCTGGTGCTCGATCACCTCAAGGCCAGCTTCAATGTGCCCAAGATCTTTCGCAGTGCCGAGGCCTTCGGCGCCCGCGAGATCCACCTGGTGAACATCGGCCCCTTCGATCCCGCTCCCGCCAAGGGGGCCTTCCGCAAGGTGCCGGCCCGCTTCCATGACTCATTCGCACAGGCCTACGATGCGCTGGTGGCCGAAGGGTACAGCATCTTCGCCCTCACCCCTGGAGGCGAAAGCCAGTCCATCATCGGCGTGGAGTTTCCGCAACGCAGCGCCTTCGTGCTCGGACACGAGGAACGGGGACTGAGCTTCGATCTCGCCGACTGGCCCGATATCCAACCCCTGCACATTCCCCAGTTCGGCGAGGTGGAGAGCCTCAACGTCAGCGTGGCCGCCTCCATCGTCATGTACGAGTACGTGCGCCAGCGCCATTCATGAACCCTTTCCGGTTTCTCTGGCGTTTTCTGCTCCTGCTGCTGCACACCCTTGCAGCCGTGCGGCTGAGTCTGCGACACGAGCATGTCGTTGCCGGCGATGGTCAGCAGCTGCCGGACCCCGAACCCATCGCCGCCTGGTACCGGCGGTTGCTGGAGATTCTCCACGTCCGGCTCCACTGCCATGGAGAGGTTCCCCACGAGGCGGCCCTCATCGTCGCCAACCACCTCTCCTGGCTCGACATCCCGGTGGTTGGGGGATGCACCCATGCCGCTTTCCTCTCCAAGGAGGGCATTCGCCACTGGCCGCTCATCGGCTGGTTCGCCGCCGCCGCGGGCACCGTGTTCATCCGTCGGGGGAAAGGCGAGGCCCGCCAGGTGGCGGAGGCCATCGCCGGGCGGCTGCGGGGCGACCGCCAGCTGGCCATCTTCCCCGAGGGACGCATCAGCGACGGTCGGGAGGTGCAGCGCTTCTTTCCCCGCCTGTTCGCCGCAGCGATCGAAACCGACACGCCGGTACTGCCGGTGGCGCTGCGCTATTGCCACCAGGGCCGGTTCGACGAGCAGGTGATCTACCGCCCCGGCCGCCACTTCCTGGGCATCCTGTTCCGGGTGCTGGCTCGCCGGGAGACCGAGGCCCTGGTCTTCTTTTGCCCCGTCATCTCCCCCCGGGGAAAGGACCGGCGCACCCTGGCGCGGGAGGCGCGGGAGGCCATTCAATCGGCGTTGGCTTCCGGAGCCGCCGACTGCAGCACCAGCCGGTCGTGAATGAAGGGCACCAGCAGCGTGAACAGCAGCGCCGTGGCCAGCATCAGCCCGGTGAAGAACCAGAAATAGTCGGCCCCGGCCAGCTTCACGCTGCCGTCGGGATTCTGGATGAAGAAGTTGACCGCGCTGGTGAAGAGGTTGCCCAGCGAGATGGAGAGCATGAAGAGCGCCATGACGAAGGACTTGAGGGTACGGGGTGCCTGGGTGTAGGCGTACTCCAGCGCGGTGATGGAGACCAGCACCTCGGCGCTGGTTAGCAGCAGGTAGGCGAGCAGCTGCCAGAGAATGGTGGGCTCGCCACCCCCGTCGATGCGCTCCTGGGCCAGGGCGGTGACGGCGAAGGCCGCCGCGGCGACGAAGAATCCCAGGGCCACCTTGCGCATGGGGGTGACTCGCACCACCCGCCCCAGCAGCGGGTAGAGGCCGTAGGCGAAGAGCGGGATCAGCAGGATCACCAGCAGGGGGTTGGCCGCCTGGATCTGCGCAGGAAGGATCTCCAGCCCCAGCAGCTGGCGGTCCATCCGCTCCGCCTGCAGCACCCAGGAGGAGCCGGTCTGGTCGAACAGCGACCAGAACACCGCCACGAAGAGAAAGACCAGCGCCAGCCGGGCGAAGGCACGCAGGCTCCGGGGCTGCAGCGCCTCCTCCAGCACCCGCCTGCCGGCCGGCGGCACGTGCACATAGCGATGGCGGCCGAGCCAGAAGATCCAGGTGGCCAGCGCCATCAGCAGCCCGGGAATGCCGAAGGCCCAATGAGGCCCGTGGTGCTCCAGCACCCAGGGGGTGAGCAGGGTGGAGACGAAGGCGCCGAGGTTGATGGCGGCGTAGAACCAGGCGAAGGTACGGCTCACCAGGTGACGGTTGCGCCAGCCGAACTGGTCCCCCACGTGGGCCGAGACGCAGGGTTTGATGCCACCGGCGCCCAGGGCGATGAGCGCCAGCCCGGTGGCGAGCCCCAGCCGGGTATCGTCCAGGGCCAGCGCCAGGTGGCCGCCGCAGTAGACCAGCGAGAGTGCGATGATGGTGCGGTACTTGCCCAGCCAGACATCCGAGAGCAGCGCCCCCAGCAGCGGGGTAAGATAGACCGCCGAGACGAAGAGGTGATACCACCCCTTGGCCTCGGTCTCGCTCATGGGCGCAGGGGTTCCGTCTGCAGCCATGAGGTACTGGGTCATGAACACCACCAGGATGGTGCGCATGCCGTAGAAGCTGAAACGCTCCGCCGCCTCGTTGCCGATGATGTAAGGGATGCCGGCAGGCAGCCCCTCCTGCTCCAGCGGGCGCGTGAGGTAGCTCATGGGTGATCGACCAGGTGATGCACGAAAGCTATGATTTTCTCATCATCGGCCAGGGCCTTGCAGGCAGCCTGCTGGCCTGGCGGCTGATCCGTCGCGGCCGGCGGGTATTGGTGCTGGACGACAACCACCGCACCGCCGCCTCCAGGGTGGCTGCCGGCCTAGTCAACCCGCTGGCCGGCATGCGTTTCAACCATTCGCCACGGATCGGCCGGTGGCTGGAGGCGCTGGCCGGGCTCCACGACGAACTGGCGCGGGAAGCGGGCCGGCGTTTTTCCCATCCCCAGCCCATGGTGCGGCTCTTCCGCTCCCCACAGCAGGCCCGCTTCTACGAGCGCAACCGCGCCCGGCCCGGCAGCGAGGGGCTGTTCGGCGACCGCTTCGGCCCGGAGGGCTCGGGCCAGCCGGTGAAGGCACCCCACGGCGGCTTCCATCAACACCACACCGGCCACGTGGATCTCCCTGCGCTGCTGGCTTTCATCGCCCGCTGGCTGGAGGCGCGGCAGGCGCTACGCCGCGAGGCGGTGGCGTACGGGCAGATCGAGCCCGGCCGGGACCGGGTGAGCTGCGGAGAGCTGGAAGCGGAACACCTGATCTTCTGCGAGGGCTACCGCGGCATGGAGAACCCCTGGTTCGGCCACCTCCCCTTCGCCCCCGACAAGGGCGAGTTCCTGGTGCTGGAAAAGAGGCCCCGGGCGTTGCCCGGCGGGGTACCGAACACCATCGTCAACGGCGCCCACTGGCTGCTCCCCCACGCCGACGGCCGTTACCGCCTCGGCGCCACCCACGACCACCACCGCCTGGACCAGCGAGCCACGGCGGAAGGACGAAAGAAGCTGGAACAGGGCATGCGCGACCTGTTACTTCATCCCGAGTCGTTACGACTGGTGGATCAGCAGGCCGGCGTGCGGCCGGCCACCGGCGACCGAAAACCCTTCCTCGGCACCCATCCGGAGCAACCCCGGCTGCATATTTTCAATGGCTTCGGCGCCCACGGCAGCCTGGCCATTCCCTGGTACAGTAAACGGATGGCGGAGTGGCTGCTCGAGGGAAAACCGTTGCCGGAGGAGGCGGATATCGGACGGTTTGGTTAGCGTGAGATGGGCACGGCCTGACGGCCTTTGCCCGTCCTACGCGCTTGAAAGCCGACGTCCTAGGGCACCACCTGGTCGATCACCAGGGCCACCGGCTTGCCGTCGCCGGGCTTGACCACCACCTCGGCGCTCTGCAGGTCGCCGCTGGCGGCCATGGGCTGACCGCTGCGGGCTATGCGGGCGGCCACCTTGAGCTGCGCATAATCCTTGAGATGCCCACCGCGAAGCAGGTCGTCATCGGTGATCCTCACCGTTTTCGGCAGTTCCCCAGCGGTCATACGCACCGCGGCCACCGGCATGGGCGGTCCCTGCACCGCCTTGGCGAAGATGAATAGCGGCTCGTCGGGCTTCACCTTTGTCTTCAACTCGGGACTGATGGAGACCTTCAGTTCGATGCCGGCCTTGGCCACCGACTTCAGCTCCACCGCCGAACCAGGGTCGTCCAGCTTCATCCCTTTGGCCTCGGCCGCCTGCTTGACCTGAGCGATGAGACCGCGAAGCTCCTGCACATATTCAGGCTGATCCGCCAAGCCCGCCTCGGCCTGGCGCCAGTAGTAGACGGCGTTCTGGAAGTCCCCTACCTCGCTGGCGCCCTGCCCTGCCAGCCAGAGGGCGGTGGTATCGTCGGGCGCCTTCTCCAGCGCCTCCTTCACCAGCGCGTAGGGTTTGCCGGACAGGCGCCCCCCCTGGGTCATGGCCAGGGAATCGGCCCAGGCGATGAGGGCCTGGGGATGACGGTCGGTGAGCTCAGCCACCTTCCCGTACGCCTCGGCCGCCTTGTCGAAACGCTTCAGGCTGGCATATACCCGGCCCAGCATGAACCAGGTTTCGGCATCGTCCGGCTGCTTCTGGACCTGTTGCTCCAGGGTGGCGACGATCTCGGCCATGGTGGGTGCCTTGCCACCTTCGGCATGGGGATCGCCCGCCATGGATCGCTGGTGCACCGATCGGGAGCCGGTGGCGATGGCGGGCTCGCCCAGCCAGAAATAGAGTCCCAGACTGGCCACCGGCACCAACCCCAGCAACACCAGCGCAGCCCTTTTTCCCTGGGCAGTCACCGCCACCTCCCGTTGCGGGCCCGAAGTATCTTCCAGCAGCTCCAGCTCCAGCTCCTCCTTGGCCTGCTCGAAGGCCGCCTGGTCCAGGTTGCCGGCGGCAAGATCCGCCTCCAGCTCTTTCAGCTTCTCCCGCGCCACGCGCAGGTTGCGCGCCTTTATCTCGTCAACGATCCGCTCGCGCTGACGCAGCACGGACCAGGCCAGGACCAGCACCACCAGGCCCAGCATCAGGCCCGCGATCGACCAGAAGATCATATTCTCTCCTCTTCTTGGCCCTGCAGCAGGGCTTCGGCCTTGCGCCGTTCCTCTTCGCTCAGAAGGTGGTCACCAGTGGAGGGACGCCGGCGGATGAAGCGCACCAGGACCAGCACCCCAACCAGCAGGATGAGGAAGGGGCCGCCCCACAACAGCAGGGTGTTGCGCTGCACCGGCGGCTTGTAGAGCACGAAATCGCCATACCGGTTCACCATCCAGTCGACGATTTCCTCCTTGTCCTTGCCCGCCTTCACCATTTCATAGGTCTTTTCACGCAGGTCCTTGGCCAGGTCGGCGTTGGAATCGGCCAGGTTCTGATTCTGGCACACCAGACAGCGCAATTCGGCGATGAGCTCCTTGTAGAGCGCCTCCTGCGCCGGATCGTCGAACTGGTGCACTTCGATGGCCGCCGATGCCGCCAGGGACACCAGCAACAATGCAAACAGGATGGCGCGCATCAGCCCTGTTCCTCCTTCAATTTCCGGACCAGGGGCACCAGCCGGTTCTCCAGGATCTCTTCGGTGACCGGACCGATCACCTTGTCCCGGATGATGCCCTTCTTGTCGATGACGAAGGTCTCCGGTACCCCGTAGACGCCCCAATCGATACCGGTATCGCCCTCAGGATCCACGATCACCGCTTCATAAGGGTTGCCCAGTTCCCTCAACCACTCTTTGGCATCCCTGGCCTCGTCCTTGTAATTGAGGCCATAGACAGGCGCCAGCCCCATCTGCACGAAACGGCTCACCACCTGGTGCTCGGCCCGGCAGGAGACGCACCAGGAGGCGAAGACGTTGAGGAGCCACACCTTTCCTCGCAGCTTCTCCGGCGTGATCCTCTCCGCGGGATCGTAGAGCGTGGACAGCTCGAAGTGCGGCGCCGGCTTGCCGATGAGGGGCGAGGGTACCCGCTTGGGATCCATCTTGAGCCCTACCGCCAGGAAACCGACGATCACCAGGAAGATCGCCAGGGGAACCAGATAACGCGCCTTCATGCCACCCCTCCCACCAGTGCTTCTCGTTCCCGGCGCGCCAGGACCCGGTAACGTTTGTCCGCCAGCGAACAGACCCCGCCCAGGGCCATGATCAATGCCCCGAGCCAGATCCAGCGTACATAGGGCTTGACGTAGATGCGCACCGCCCAGGCACCATCTTCACCAAGTGGTTCACCCAGCGCGACGAAGAGATCGCGGGTGAGCCCTGCATCGATGCCCGCCTCGGTCATGGGCATGCCGGTGAGATAGTTGCGTTTCTCCGGGTAGAGCACGGTCACCGGCTCACCGTCCCGGGTGATGAGCACCTCCCCCCGGGCACCCTGGTAGTTGGGCCCCTGGATGGAGGTGGTGCCCTTGAAGTGAAAATCGTATCCCCCCAGCCCGTAATGGTCTCCGGGAGCCAGGCGCACATCCTCCTCCAGACTGTAGAGGGAGGTGAGCGTGATGCCCACGATGAACACTGCCACCCCGATGTGACCCAACGCCATGCCCCACTGGCTCAGCGAGAGCCCGCCCAGTCCACGGCCGCGGGCATGGTCCCGGATCACCCGGAGGGTGGTGAAGAAAACCCAGAAGGCCAGCACCATGCCCAGCGCCGCCTTCCAGGAAAAGTGGGCCATGGCCACCGCCGGGAAGACCAGCCCGAACACCAGGCTGGCGACGAAGGCGAGCCGTACCTTGGCCCAGATGTTGGCGACACTGTCGCGCTTCCAGCGCGCCACCGTGCCCACCCCGATGAGAATGGCCAATGGAATGGTGAGCGGAATGAAGACCGCATTGAAGTAGGGCGGCCCCACCGAGATCTTGCCCGCACCCAAGGCATCGATGATGAGGGGATAGAGGGTGCCCAACAGAATGGAGACGGTGGTCACCACCAGGATCACGTTGTTGAGCAATAGCGCGGTCTCCCGCGACACCAGCTCGAAGCGGACATGGCTGCGCACCTTGGAGGCACGCGCCGCGTAGAGCGCCAGGGAGCTTCCCACAACCACCGCCAGGAACAGCAGGATGAAGAGGCCGCGGGAGGGGTCCGAGGCGAAGGCGTGCACCGAGGTGAGCACCCCGGAACGCACCAGGAAGGTGCCCAGCAGACTCAACGAGAAGGTGAAGATGGCCAGCAGCACCGTCCAGGCCTTGAAGGCGCCGCGCTTCTCGGTCACCGCCAGGGAGTGCATCAGGGCGGTGCCCGCCAGCCAAGGCATGAAGGAGGCGTTCTCCACCGGATCCCAGAACCACCAGCCGCCCCAGCCCAGTTCGTAATAGGCCCACCAGGAACCCAGGGCGATGCCCAGGGTCAGGAACACCCAGGCCGCCTGGGTCCAGGGCCGGGACCAGCGCGCCCAGGCGGCATCCAGTCGCCCGCCCAGCATGGCGGCGATGGCGAAAGCAAAGGGAATGGCGAAGCCCACATAGCCCATATAGAGCATGGGCGGGTGCATCACCAGGCCGATATCCTGCAGCAGAGGATTGAGATCACGCCCTTCGGCCACCGCCGGCAACAGCCGCTCGAAGGGGTTGGAGGTGAAGATGAGGAAGGCGAGAAAACCGGTGGCCACCAGTCCCAGTACCCCCAACACCCGGGCCATCATCAGGGGCGAGAGACTGCGACCGAACAGGGTCACCGCCGCCGTCCAAGCGGAAAGGATCAACGCCCATAGCAGCAGGGAGCCCTCATGGGCGCCCCAAACCGCCGAAAACTTGAAGATCTGTGGCAGTTTGGTGTTGGAGTTCTCGGCCACGTAGAGCACCGAGAAATCGCTCTGCAGGAAGGACCAGGTGAGGCAAGCGAAGCTGGTGAGCAGCAGCAGGAACTGCAGACGGGCAGCCGGCTTCGACACCGCCACCCAGGAGGCATAGCCCTTGTAGGCTCCCACGATGGGAAAGATCCCTTGCACCAGGGCCACTACCAGGGCGACGATGAGGGCGAGATGGCCGATCTCCGGAATCATGGCTTGTTCCCCCCAGCCATCTCGGCCACACCTTCGTCATGCGCCTTCTCTAGAGCCGCCGCCACCTCCGGCGGCATGTAGTTCTCGTCGTGCTTGGCCAACACTTCATCGGCAACGAAGACACCGTCGGGCCCCATCCGGCCCTGGGCGATCACACCCTGCCCTTCGGCGAAGAGGTCTGGCAGGATCCCCTGATAACGCACCTTGACCGACCTTTGGTTGTCCGTGACCATGAAGGTAGCCAGCACCGTCTTACCCTCGCCCTCACGTTTCAGGCTGCCCGGCTCCACCAGACCACCCAGGCGGAAGACATGGTTGGCCGGCGCCTTGCCCTCGGCCACCTCAGTGGGAGAAAAGAAGTAGGAGAGGTTGTTGCCCAGGGCCTGGAACACCAGGTAGGCGGCGGCAGCCAGGACCACCAGTCCTACCACCAAGAAGGTGAATCGCTTGTGTCGTGCTTTCATGAGGATTGCTCCGATTGAAGGCGGATCAGGCGCCGCAGCCGGCGGATCATCTCCCGGCGCCTGGCAACCAGCACCAAGGGCTCCGCAACCATCAGCAGCGCGGTGACGCCGAAGGAGCCCCAGACGTAGAGGGCGTAGCCACCCATGTGGAAAAAATCTTTGATCGAATCCATCAGCCGCGCACCTCCGCCAGCTCCGCCACCCAGCGGGTCTCCCGCTCCCGTTCCAGGATGATCAGCCGTACCCGGGCCATGGCCACCGCGATGGCATAGGCCCAGAAGGCGAAGGTCATGATCAGCATCGTCTCCAGCATGATGGTGCTCATGCTCGATCCCTTGGTGATGCTCACCGAAGCGCCCTGGTGGAGGGTGTTCCACCACTTCACCGAGAAGTAGATGATGGGAATGTTCACCACTCCCACCAGCAGCAGGATGGCGCCGGCGCGATCGCCACGGCGCACGTCGGGAATGGCGCCCTGCAAAGCGATGTAACCGATATAGAGGAAGAAGAGAATCAGCTCCGAGGTGAGACGGGCGTCCCACACCCACCAGGTACCCCACATGGGTTTGCCCCAGAAGGCGCCGGTCCAAAGGGCGATGAAGGTCATGAGCGCGCCGGTGGGCGCCAGGGCACGGGCCATCATGAAGGAGAGACGGGTGCGGAACACCAGCCCCATGGCAGCCCAGAAGGCCATCACCACGTAGATGAACATGGACATCCAGGCCGAGGGCACGTGGATGAAGATGATGCGGTAGCCCTCGCCCTGCTTGTAATCGGTGGGCGCCACGAAGAAACTCATGTAGAGGCCGATGGCCAGCAGCACCACGGCGATCGCCGCCGCCACCTTCTGGATCTTCCCCGCCAGGGGATAGAAGGTCGCGGGCGACGAGAACTTGAACCAGTTGAGAATACGGGATGACATCGGGTTTCGGTTTCGTGGCTGTCAGCCAGCCGACAACCATTTCAGATTCTTTTGCTCACAAATAGTTTCCGGGACCTTCCACGTACCCCGCCTCCAGTTACCCCCGGTTCCTGTAGGTTGGGCAAAGCGAAGCGTGCCCAACGAAACGGAAACACGTCGGGCACGGCGCTGCGCGCCTTTGCCCAACCTACGGGCTTTCCACCCGAAAGCGACGTCCCGGTGTTTGCAGCGGAACAGCAGCGCCCGGAAAGCAATAAGGCCGTCGGGCTAAAACCCGACCTACCTACGACAAACCGAGCAACCGCCAATGATCCATGTTACCGCCATTCACTCGGCGGATACCCGCAGGGCAGCCGAGGTTGCCAGGGGCGCGGCCACCAGCGCCGTCAGGCCGATGGCCCCCAGCATGGATAGGTGGCCGATGCCTCCCAGGCCCGAGCTTTCCGCCTCCACCGCACCGGCGCCGAAGATGAGCACCGGAATATACAACGGAAGCACCAGCAGCGAAACCAGCACCCCCCCGCCGCGCAATCCCAGGGTGAGAGCCGCGCCGATGGCTCCGATGAGGCTCAACGCCGGGGTGCCCAGCAGCAGGGTGAGCACCAGCACGCCGATGGTCTCGCCTGGCAGATCGTACTGCAGCCCCAGCAGCGGGGAGAGCAGCACCAGCGGC
The DNA here is from genome assembly GCA_026992075.1 of Sedimenticola sp. GTDB lineage: Bacteria > Pseudomonadota > Gammaproteobacteria > Chromatiales > Chromatiaceae > Thiolapillus. The sequence continues at coordinate 29,310 of JALXAM010000070.1, forward strand.
AACCCTGTGATCAGCCAGTGGGCGACCACCTTGCCCAGCACCAGCAACGACAGCGGCTGGGGCGCCAGCAGCATCTGTTCCAGGGCGCCGTCCTGGTAGTCCACCAGGAAGAGCTTCTCCAGCGCCAGCATGGAGGCGAGCAGCGCCGCCACCCAGAACACCCCGGGCGCGATGAGCCTCAGGGTATCCAGCTCCGGACCGATGCCCAGCGGAAACAGGCTCACCACGATGACGAAGAAGAACAGGGTGGTGAGCACGTCACTGCGCCGACGCATGGCCAGCAGCAGATCACGGGCGACGATGGCGAAAAAGCTGTCAAACATCGGCGGTCTTCAGCTTCGGCCCTTTTCCCAGGCGCAGCCCGGACGACGCAGGAACGGCGTCCCCGCCGCGAACCCTGGATAGCGTGAAACGGCGCCATGATTCGGCGCGAGGACGCGCCTCCTACAGAAACGCAACAAACCGCGAGCGGCCATCAAAGTCAAAAAGAGTCGCTCAGACATCGCCATCCCTCTTCCACCCCAGCTTCAGCCGCTTCACCTTGCCCGAGGTGAGTTCCACCTCCTGGTGGGTGGTGAGCACCACCAGGCCGCCGCCTGCGACGTGCTCGCGGATCACCTCCTGGAGCAGCGCCACCGCCGCGGTGTCCAGGCCCACGAACGGCTCGTCCAGCAGCCAGAGCCTGGCCCTGCTCACCAGCAGCCGGGCCAGGGCCACCCGCTTCTGCTGGCCCTGGGAGAGCACCCGGGAGGGAAGGTCCTCGTGGCCGCGCAACCCCATGCGTTCCAGCACCTCCCACGCCTGGCGCTCGTTGATCGGGTTGCCGGCCAGACGGCAAGCGGTGCGCAGGTTCTCGACGCCGGTGAGGTCGTCCTTGATGCCGTTCTTGTGGCCCAGGTAGAGCAGCTCGGCGTGGTACTCGTCACGCTGTCCACGGATGGGCCTGCCCTGCCAGCGCACCTCGCCCTCGGTGGGCGTCACCAAGCCGCACAACGCCCGCATCAGCGTGGTCTTGCCGCTGCCGTTGTGGCCTTGCAAGTGGAGCAGCTCGCCCGGTTGCAGTTCAAAGGCGATGCCGCTGAACAGGCGCCGGTCACCCCGGGTGCACTGCAGATTCACCGCTTCCAGCATGAGATGGGATCGTCGCAGGGGATGGGCGGGCAGTTTACAACAAAGGCTTCACATAGGTATCGAATTCTTCCTGCCCCATCTGCCCACGGTGGATGTACTTGATGCGGCCATCCCGGTCGATGACCACGGTGTAGGGGATGATGCCGGTGGTGTTGCCCCAGCGGGTCAGCAGTGGCCTTGCGGCAGACGGCTCCAGGATCAGCACCGGGTAGTTGATCTCCAGGCTACGGGCCACGTTGGCCAGTTTGCGTTTGTCGTCCACGCCGATTCCGACCAGCTGCAACCCCCGGTCACCATACTCCTCCTGGTAGTGGACGAACTCGGGGATTTCGTACTGGCAGGGTGCGCACCAGCTGGCCCAAAAGTTCATCATGATCACCTTGCCCTTCCACTCCTCCAGCGAATGCAGCTTGCCATCCAGGCCGCGCAGCTTGAAAGGGATGATCTCCCAGGCGTCGTTGGTGCGTTCGGGCAGGGTGGTGGTGGCGATTCGCGTCGGAGGTGCAGGGCTTTTCTGCGCCCTGTCGGTTCCGACGGCAGCCCCCATGGCCGGCTTCCCGGAGCCGTTGCCATCACCGCAACCGGCCAGTAACACCGTGACCAGCAGGAGCCCCAGCCCCCATAGTGGTGCCCACGCTGACTCAGTCACCTTTGGCCTCTCCACCGGCGTCGGCCACCACCTTCCACTCCACCGGGTATTTCTCCTGCAGCTCCGCCAGGTATTGCGCGAACTTCTCCTGGATGATCGCCTGCCGCACCCGGTCCTTCATGGTTTCGAAACGGCGCTTCAAAGCCGGCCTACGCTCCAACACCGTCACCAGGTGATAGCCCAGCGGGCTCTTGATCACCTTGCTCACCTCTCCATCGGCCATCTTTTTCAGCTCCGCTTCCAACGCAGGATTGCCTTCTCCCTCCTTGATCCATCCCATGTCGCCATTGTGCGCCCGGCCGTAGGGATCGATGCTGTAACGACCTGCAAGCGCAAACAGGCTTTCACCAGCCAGAATGCGCTTGCGCATGGCCGCAGCCTGGGCATAGGAGGCGGTCACCAGCTGCCCCACGTGCCAGCGCTCCGGCACATAGGAAAGCCCGGGGTGGCCGTCATAGTAGGCCTTGAGCGCGGCATCGTCCGGCGCCCACCGCTTTTCCAACTGCTCCATGAGCATGGCGGGCAGGCGTTCCTGACGATAGGCGGCCATCTGGCTGCTGATGTCCACACCCTCCAGCTCTGCCTGCTTGGCAAACAGCAGCAGTTCCGCCCGCTTGTAGAGACGATCCTCCACCCATTCCCGGGCGGGCGTCCCGGCGGGCTGCTCATCCTCCACCAGGTCTCCATAGGTGATCTCCAGGCCGTGGTCTCCCTCCATGAGGAGGGTGTCGGCCTTCATTCCCTCGCCGATGCGATCCTCGTGGAAGGTCACATGCAGCAGGTCGCGCAGATGCCGAACGGTGAGCAGCTTGAGTTCCCGGTAACGCGCCACCAGCTCCGCCGCCCGGGCGGCCTCCAGGGCATCGGCGTCTCCTTTGTACCGGGCCCGAAGAGCCTGTTCCCGATCAGGGGGCAGCTCGATCTGGCGGCGCAGCTTATCCGTGTAGAAGCGGTAATACTGGGCGATCCGGTATTCCTGCTCCTCCTTCTTGAACGCTTCGGTGGCATCCAGCCCCCGGGCGTGGGCCTCCTTGCGCAGCAAACGGTAGGCCACCAGCCGCTTGAGGAAATCCCCCCGCAGCTCCGCCTGCGCCTCTTCGTCCAGGGTATTGAACTGGGTGGCATAGGGTGAGGACCGGATGGCATTCTGGAGATCGGCCAGGGTCACCGTCTCCTCTCCCACCTTGGCCAACACCTCCTGCTCCGCCTTTCCCGCCGCCTGTCCCGACCAGGCACCCACCAGGGCGCCGGTCAGGAGAAGCACCTGCAATGAGTTTCGTAACAGTTTCATCTTCCTCCAGACCTGCTTGCATGGAATGCAGGCCACTTCGCCTCGCATTCCTGTTTTGCTTCCAACAAAAACAGGGAGCCCGAAAGCCCCCTGTGAAGATTGGAGGAGGGAACCGGCCCGCGGCCGGTTCCTTCCATCAATCACTCCTCCTCGTCGTCATCGTCCTCGTCCGGGATCCTGCCGCCCAGGTCGGGTGCCGTGGCGTGCATCCATTGAACGGCCAGATCATAGTCGTCGGCGATGGGCTTGCCCTTGTAGTGGTAATCCTTCTTCTTGGGATCCGCGATGTAGGGCACGCCATTCTCGTTCACCTCGTGGCAGGCGGCGCAGCGGAACGGGCCATGAGAACCGTCCGGGTTGTATTGCGGTGCCTGCTTGTAGGTGGTGGTGTCCGCCCGCGGCGACACCGGATAGAGCCCGTGGATGGACTGGTGACAAGCTTGGCAGGCCAGGCCGGCATGGCCCTTGGAGTAGCGCATCAGGCTGTACTTGCCAGGCTGGTTGATGGGGAAGGCAACTCCACCCTGTCCTTCCACGAAGGGCGCGGCGTGGCAGTCGGCGCAGTGCGGCGCACCGGGCGACAGCCAGTAGTCACGACCATGGGTGGCGGCTTCGTAGGGCACTGCCGCCGCTCCGGTGGCCCCTTCGGGAAGCTTAAGGCTGGCGATATCCACCGCCGGGTTGGCCGACAGGGGCACCACGTTGATGTCGCCATCCTCGTCCTTGTGCACCAGCGGGCCGTCACCCTTGAGCGCGATCACCGCGATGTCGGGCACCAGGCGTTTCTTGGCCCAGGTGTGCAGGATCTCGGACTTGCCAGGAGTGTCTTCACCCTTGGCGTTGAGCACTACCTTGGGATCCATCATCGCCTTCAGCTGGGTCATGGAGACCCCGATGGCCTTGGCGATCTCCGGCAACGACTTGTTGCGGATGGTGGTGCCCTCCTGGGTGAAGGCGTTCTTCAGGTTGTCACGCTGATACAGCTCGCGGGAAAGCTGGTTGTGACAGTTGGTGCACCACAGCCCCTTGCCGTTCTTGCCGTTGCCGATCTGCGAGACATTGGCCTGCAGCCACTTGCCGATGGCATTGAGGTGCTCGGGCGACTCCACGCCGTCCTTGTCCTTGCCGGGATAGGAGTGGACATCGCGGCCCACGTAACAACCACCGGCAGCATCCCGGTTGTCGGCGTCGGCATAGGCGTTCTTGCCATCCGGCGTGATGGGATAACCCTCCATGCTGCGGTCGTAACGGTGTGCCGGGTGGCAACCCTGGCAGGCGCCGGAACGACCCTGGGAGTCGGGCAGCGGGCGCTTGATCTGGTGCACCGTGTGGATGGCCTCGGTGAGCGCCGGGATCCGGTGCTCCTTGCCGTCCTTGCCCTTGTGGGTCTTGGAGGCCAGGACACCAATGACGTTGTCGGCATGGCACTTCTGGCACAGGATGGGATCCCGGCCCAACCGGTTCATGGTGGATCGGCTGTTGGGATTGTAGTGTTTCAGGAAGTCCGTGCCGTTCTTGTCGTCATGCATCTCCAGGATGGAGATGGAGGTCGCCTTCAGGTCGGCGATCCAGTCGGACGCACCCAGTGCCTTCCAGAAGGCCCGTTCCTGCTTGTAGAGCTGGTACTTCTTGCCGTTGGCGTTCTCGTTGCCATGACAGTTGGCGCAATTGGGGATGTCGATGGGGTTGGTGCCCACGAAGGTAATGGGCTTGCCGCTGTGGCTGTCCAACACCGGCTTGCCGGTGTCGGCGTCCACCAGGCTCACCCAGTTCTCCTGGAAGGGCTGGATGTCGCTCTCCACCAGGGTCAGGATGTCCTTGGCCGCAGTGCGGTCGTTGAAGGGCGTGAGCGGCAGGCCCAGCGCATCCCAGATACCCGGGTTGGTGAGCACGATGGGCACATTGTCCAACACCGGGGACTTGGTGAAGACGATGGTTCCCTTGCTACCGGTGTAATGCAGGTGCCCACCCTTCATGGGACTGGGCACCGCTGCCCCGGCAGGGCCGTTGTCACGCGGTACCGGGATATCCAGACCCACCACCTTCTTGTCCTTGTCGGCGCTGCCTCCGGTGGGGTTGGTACCCTTCAGGTCCTTGTAGACATACAGGTGGGTCCAGTAGGCGTTGGCCACGTTCTCGTTGGGACCATACTTGCCATCGCCGTTGACATCATAGGGCACATCCCAGTATTTGAGCTTGTTGCCCTCGGAGTAGGTATTGTCCACGAAACCATAGGCCAGCTTGAAGCGCTTCTTGCCATCCACCACCACGCTGGCGTCTTCCTCGTCCGCCTCCAGCAACTCGGGATACTTCTTGCGGCCGGTGGCGGTCTTGATGACCTGCGACTGCACCGAGTTGTAGGGTGGCAGCACGCAACAGTAGCTGAAGTCGAAGCCGGTGCAATGCATGCCCAGCTCATAGTTGATGGTGATGTTGTAGTCGTTCTTTGGTTTGCTGGGATCAGCCGCCACCGTGGGTCCGCCATACACCTTTGGCTCCATGGGCACCACGGGTGCATGAGTGGCCTCGGATTTGGCTGTCTCTTTTTCTGCGACCGGTTCCTGTGTGGTACAGGCGCTCGCCGCCAACGCGGCCAATAGGGCTACGGACAGTGCCTTTTTCATGATTCCCCCCTTCTTGGGAACCTCTGATCTAACCCATGAACTCGCATCTTATCCTCCTCCGGCCCGATTACTGCGTTGAAGTTCTTGCCAATAGCAGGCTATTGGCAAGAACTTCGCCTTGCACTCGAACCGGAGGAGAACAATCTGCTTCGTCCAGGATTAAATCAGAGGTTCCCTTGACGTCGGAATGTGCCGCGCATCCGGTTTTCACCGGCGGCGGCAACGATTACGAATTTTTGATGCCACCCTCCCATTGGCAGCACCCCCCTCCAAAATTCGCCTCCCTTGGATATGACTTTGTTGTGCGAAATTTCGGAACCTCGAAACTATCACTCCGGCACTGACATAGTCAAATTTTTGTCGAATAAACAGAGGTTTAGTAATTTATTGTTCGCTTATTCTCTTGATTTTCCCGTCCTGCCATGAGCCATCATGACCCAGATCAATGAAGCTTCGCCCCAAGCTGGCTAGCCTGCTGGAATGTTGGATCCTGCCGCTCGGGAAGCAAGAGGGGAATTGCCATGAAAACAGCGAACCTGGGAAAGCGGACGACGAGGCTGTTGACTGGAATCTGTTTCGCCACTCTCGCTTCCGCCAGCTGGTCCGAACCTTTCAAAGACGTGGCACCTCCTCATCTCAAGGAGTTCGAGGAGGCGATGAAACTGGAGCCGAACATCGACAACGGCCGTCAGCTCTACAAGCGTTATTGCATCACTTGTCATGGCCCGGAGGGCTGGGGGGTTGCCGGCAGCGGCTATCCCCAGATCGCCGGACAACTCAAGGACGTGATCATCAAACAATTGGCGGATTTCCGGGCAGGCAATCGTGACAACCCCATCATGCGGGCCTTCTCATCGCGCCGTTCCCTGGGCGGCCCCCAGGAGATCGCCGACGTGGCCGCCTACATTTCCTCCCTACCGATGAACCCGCGCAACGAGAAAGGCTTCAGCCTGCGCGTGGAAGAGGGGCGCAAACTCTACCAGGAACTCTGCTCCGACTGTCACGGAGAACGAGCCGAGGGCGATCCGAAGCGCCACGCCCCCAAGCTGGCGGGCCAGCATTACAGCTACCTGATGCGGCAATTCAACTGGATCCGCAATGGCTACCGGCGCAACGCCGACAAGAAGATGGTGGAACAGATCCAGGAGATGACTCCGAGCCAGCAGGTGGCCATCATGTCCTATCTCTCCCACCTGCGACCGGACAACCTGGCCCCGGAAGGGTGGCGAAATCCCGATTTCGACTACTTCGATCGCAGCTGGCGACCAGCTACGTTGCACTGACTCCAGCCCTGATTTCCCGGCATTTTCCGGCCGGCAAAGAAAACCCGCATCCGGCTGGGATGCGGGCTCTTCAACAGGGTAAGGGTCGCCCGAAGCCTACTCAGTGGGGGTTTTCCTGGTCACTGGCCTCTTTCAACAGTTTCAGGCAGCGTCCGTCCCGCATACTCTTGGCCATGTCCATGGCACTCTTGCCCCCCTTGTTCTTCCGGTTGACGTCGGCACCGTAGGAGAGTAGCACCTTAACCACCTCCGGTTCACGCACGTCCACCGCCTCCATCAAGGCGGTGATGCCATCGTTGTCGGCCGCATGAATGTCGGCACCATGCTGCAGCAGATACTCCACCGCCGCCACATTTCCGGCACCGGCCGCCCAGATGAGCGGGGTGGCTCCGTCCTTCGAACGGGCATTGACATCGGCCCCGGCTTCCACCAGCGCCTTCACCACCTCCATGTTCTTGCCCTTCTCCACCGCATGGACAAGAGCCGTTTTCCCTTTCTTGTCCTTCAGATTCACCTTGGCGCCATGCTTGAGCAGCAGCTTGACGATCTCCGGATGGTCGTGTTCCGCGGCCAGCATCAGGGGGGTGCGCCCCTCCTTGTCCCGGTCATTGGGGTCGGCGCCGCGGAACAGGAGCTGTTCCAGCATCTCCTTTTCACCATACCGCGCCGCCAACAGACAGGGCGTGGTACCCGCCCGGGTACGCGCATTGAGATCCGCGCCCCGCTCGATGAGAAGCGCGGTGACCTCCTGTTCCCCGTTCTCCGCCGCCAGCGTGAGTGCGGTGCAGTCGGCCACCGTCTTCCGGTTGACGTCGGCACCCCGCTGCAGCAACAGGGAAACCGCACCCAGGTTGCCGTTCTCCGCGGCCATCATCAGTGCGGTCTTTCCATACTTGTTTGCACTGTTCACATCGGCACCCTGGTCGAGCAGCTTCTCGATGGCCTCCACGTCGCCCACGGATGCCGCCAGCCGCAGCTCACGCCCCAGCTCCTCCTTGTCCGGCTTGTCCCCCGCCCAGGCCTGGAAGGCCAGCAGCAACACCAACAGAACCGGGATGATCCTTCCTGTTCGAATCTTCATCATCGTCACTCTCCTCGCACCCCCGGCCATCACTCTTCGTCTTCTTCGTCCTCGGGCTCGTCAGGCTCTTCGTGCGCGATGCCCTGATGACAATCGATGCAGGTCTTTCCTTCATCCCGGGCTCGGCCGTGACGCTTGCGCGCACTGCGGTCCTGCTCGGCCAGATCCATCGCCTCCCAGGAATGGCAGGAACGACATTCTCGTGAGTCCGAAGCTCTCATCTTTGCCCACACCGCATTGGCCATCTGCCAGCGACGAGCCTCGAACTTCTCCTTGGTATCGATGGTACCCAGAATCTCGTGGTAGACATCCTTGGCCGCCATCACCTTGGCCACCATCTTGGGAATGAAGGACTTGGGAACATGGCAATCGGCACACCCGGCCCGCACCCCGGCAGGATTCTTCCAATGAATGGTCTCCTTGAGCTCCTCCAGATTCCACTTCATGCTGTGACACGAAGTGCAAAACTCCAGTTGGTTCGTAAAATGCAACCCCACGTTGAACAGGCCGGCGAAGACCACACCGGCCAGAAAGATGACGATGGCGATACCCAGGCTGATGCGTTGAGCCATTGCTTCCTCCCCGTGCTACCTTTGGTGTTCGACAAAGCTCCGGATGGGCATTTCATTGCTGCCCGATTGTTGTTCCGGATCTGGATACGCCCGTTTTTATTGGTAGACCAGCTTCGGCAACCAGGTGGCCAGTTGCGGCCACCAAGCCAGCAGCGCCAGCATGACGAGCTGTATCAGGATAAAGGGTATCACACCCCGGTAGATGGCGCTCGTGGTCACCTCCGGCGGCGCCACCCCACGCAGGTAGAAGAGCGCAAAGCCGAATGGAGGCGTGAGAAAAGAGGTCTGCAGATTGATGGCAATCATGATCCCCAGCCAGACGGGATCCAGCCCCATCGCCAGCAAGACGGGTCCCACGATGGGCACCACCACGAAGGTGATCTCGATGAAGTCGAGAATGAAGCCCAGCAGGAACATGAGCAACATCACCACCACCACTGCGCCCACCACGCCGCCCGGCAGGTTGTGCAACAACTCCTCCACCAGATCGTCTCCGCCGAAACCGCGGAACACCAGCGAGAAGACGGCGGCACCGATGAAGATGAGGAACACCATGCTGGTCACCTTCACCGTGGACTGCATCGTTTCACGCAGCGAATCCAGATTGAACTGGCGGCGCTGGATGGCCAGCAGCATGGCGCCCACCGCGCCCACCGATGCCGCCTCGGTGGGGGTGGCCATGCCCGCCAGAATGGACCCGAGCACCGCCACGATGAGCGCCAGTGGCGGCAACAACACAGTAATCACCCGGCGGACCAGGGAGCCCTGGCCTGACAGATCGGGAGCCGCCGGCACCTTGTCGGGGCGCAGTATGGCCACTCCGATCAGATAGAGCAGATACATGGCCACCAACCCCAGCCCTGGAATCACCGCCCCCACGAAGAGATCCCCCACCGACACCGTCTTCAGATCCCAGATACCCATCTCCAGCTGCGCCTGCTGGTAGGCCGAGGAGAGCACGTCGCCCAGCAACACAAGAATGATGGAAGGGGGGATGATCTGCCCCAGGGTGCCGGAGGCGCAGATGGTGCCCGCCGCCACCGCCGGGTCGTAGTTGCGTTTCACCATGGTGGGCAGCGAGAGCAGCCCCATGGTGACCACGGTGGCGCCCACGATCCCGGTGCTGGCCGCCAGCAGCATCCCCACCAGGGTCACCGAGATGCCCAGTCCGCCACGCAGGCGGCCAAACAGCGCCGCCATGGTATCGAGCAGCTCCTCGGCCACCCTGGAGCGCTCCAGCATCACCCCCATGAATACGAACAGGGGCACGGCGATGAGGGTCTCGTTGGTCATGATGCCGTAGAGGCGGTTGGGCAGCGCCTCCAGAAAGGCCGGGTCGAAAAGATCGAGCTGCTCGCCCAGGAAGGCGAAAAGCAGGGAGACGCCACCCAGGGTGAAGGCCACCGGGTAACCCAGCATGAGCACCAGGGCCACCACGGCGAACAGGATCAGCGGCAGATACTCAGCCACGATCCGCCCCGGTTACGATGCGCAGGCTCTTGAGCAGCAGCGCCGTGCCCTGCAGCAGCAGGGTGACCGGCAGAATCAGGATCAGGGTCTTCAGGAGAAAGACGCCGGGCAGACCTCCCGCCTCCCGTGATCCCTCCAGCACAAGCCAGGACTCCCGCACATAATCCCAGCTCACTACGAAGATATAGATCGACAGGGGATAGAGCAGTAACAGGGTGCCGAGCAGGTTGACCCACGCCCGCCCACGCAATCCCAGCCGCTGGTAGAAGATATCCACCCGCACATGGCCGCCATGCTTCAAGGTGTAGGCCGCGCCCAGCATGAAGACTGCGGCATGCAGATAGGTGACCGATTCCTGCATGGCGATCCAGCCGGTATCGAACAGATAGCGGAGCATCACCACCAGGAAGGTGATGAGCACCATCAGCAGGGTGGCCCAGGCCACCGTCCGGCCCAGCCACTCCGCCGCCACCTCCAGCCTGAGGATCAGCTTCTCCACCAGGCAGGCTCCACTACCAGCGAAACAGGATCCACTGAGGCAGCACGATCCGACCGGGGTCGTCGCCGCTCACCTCGTCGAACTGACCGTCGCCATCCAGATCCATCAGGTAGTAGGGTTTTCCATGGCGGGGCACGATCTTGAGCATGTAGATCTGGCCGTTGATCCGGTATTCATGGATGGTCTTGCCTCCCTCTTCCCGGATGGTCACCTCGGGTTCGATCGCCTCTCCCTTCTCGTTCACCGGTCGGGGCGGCTGGGGTGGCTCCTCCTCCGCCACAACGACGGACGCCAAGGCCCAAAACGCCAGGAGCAGCAGGATTCTCTTCATGACGGCGCGATCCAGGAAGAAAGGGGGTCGCTCATTATAGCTCGAGCAGAATCTCCTGCTCCTCCGGCGAGGGCTGAAAGCCGCGACCGCCGTAATGGGCGAAGATTGCGCGGACGATCTCTTCGGGCTCGTCGCACAGGTGCATCAGCTCCAAGTCTTCCGGATCGATGGTGCCCTCCGCCACCATCACCTCCCGGAACCAATCCAGCATTCCCTGCCAGAACCTGCGTTCCACCAGGATGATGGGGATCTTTCTGCCCTTGCCGGTCTGGATCAGGGTGAGGCACTCGGCCAGCTCGTCCAGGGTGCCAAAACCGCCCGGCAGCACCACATAGGCCGAGGCGTACTTGATGAACATCACCTTGCGCGCGAAGAAATGGCGATAGGTGATGGAGATGTCCTGGTAGGGGTTGGCCGCCTGCTCATGAGGCAGGACGATGTTGAGCCCCACGCTGGGCGAGGGCCCCTGGAAGGCGCCCTTGTTGGCCGCCTCCATGATGCCCGGTCCGCCGCCGCTGACCACGGTGAAGCCGGCTTCGGAGAGCAGCCGCGCCACCTCCTCCGCTTTCCGGTACCAGGGATGGTCGGGCGGGGTGCGCGCCGAGCCGAAGATGCTCACCGCCGGGCGGATGCGGCTGAGCTGCTCGAACCCCTCCACGAACTCCGCCATGATGCGGAAGATGCGCCAGGATTCGCGGTTCAGCTCCGCCTCCGATTCCGGGGTGCGGGGGCGGATGGTGGAAAAATCGTTCATTTTTTCTTCTCTTTTCGGGTTTGCGCGGAATTTCGCCACAGAGGCACAGAGATCACGGAAAATTCATTGGTGAGTCAGGTTTCAGCCCGACAGGCAATGAAATGGCTTTCAACGCTCTTGGTTGCTCAGTCCATGCCTCGATTTTCCATGGTTGGGGTATACCCATGATTCACGGAAGCTGGTGTGGAAATGTACCCATTCCATTGACTACCAGGACCAATTACCCCCAATCCGTATGAAAGCCGATGCCCTGGTGTTTATAGCGGGGGCCTCCGAGGCATGGATGCCGAGACGGAACCTGCAGGGAGGTATTCACGGCGTCCCCGCTACAAATACCGGGGCAGCGGCGCCCCGAAAGCGGTGAGGCCGTCCGGGGCCAGATCATTTTTTCCATGACTCGGGGTGAATCCATGATCCATGGGGGTTAGAATCCCCCGCCTTTTCCAGCCCGTCACGTAGGACAACCGGCGCCACTATAGGCCATGAACGATCTCAATCCAAGACAGCGCGAAGCGGTCACCTGGCTCGACGGCCCCCTGCTGGTGCTGGCCGGGGCCGGCTCCGGCAAGACCCGGGTGATCACCCGCAAGATCGCCTGGCTGATCGAAAAGGCGGGCGTGGCGCCGCGCCACATCACTGCCGTCACCTTCACCAACAAGGCAGCGCGGGAGATGAAGGCGCGGGTAGGGGAACTGCTCAGCGGCCGCGACAGTCGCGGGCTCATCGTCTCCACCTTCCATACCCTGGGGCTGAACATCCTGCGACGGGAACAGGCCGCCGCCGGGCTGCGCCCCGGCTTCACCATCTTCGACGCGCTGGATAGCGAACATCTGATCAAGGAATTGCTGCTGGAGGAGCAGCCCGACCGCGAGACGGTGCGCCGCGCCCAGTGGGCCATCTCCCGCTGGAAGAACGACCTGCTCACCCCGGAACGGGCCCTGAGCCGGGCCGGCGACGAACAGGAGCTGCGCCACGCACACCTCTATCTGGCCTATCAGCAGGCGCTTTCGGCCTACAACGCGGTGGACTTCGACGATCTCATCCGCATGCCGGTGATGCTGTTGCAGCAAGACGCCGAGGCACGCGAGCGCTGGCAGAACCGCATCCACCACCTGCTGGTGGACGAGTACCAGGACACCAACGGCGCCCAGTACGAGCTGGTGAAGCTGCTCACGGGAGTGCGCCAGGCCCTCACCGTGGTGGGAGACGACGACCAGTCCATCTACGCCTGGCGCGGCGCCCGGCCCGACAACCTGGCGCGGCTGAAGGAGGACTTTCCCCGCCTCAAGGTGGTGAAGCTGGAACAGAACTACCGCTCCACCGGCCGTATCCTGCGAGCCGCCAACGCCCTCATCGGCCACAACCCCCACCTGTTCGAAAAGCGGCTCTGGAGCGAGCTGGGACCGGGCGACCCCATCCGGGTGCTGATCTGCCGGGACGAGGAGGGAGAAGCGGAACGAGTGGTGTCGGAAATACTGCACCAGAAATTCACAAAACGGCACAGCTGGGGTGACTTCGCCATCCTCTACCGCGGCAACCACCAGGCACGGCTGTTCGAGAAACAGCTGCGGCTGCACAACGTACCCTATTTTCTCAGCGGCGGCACCTCTTTCTTCTCCCGCACCGAGATCAAGGACCTGATGGCCTACCTGCGACTGCTGGCCAACCCCCACGACGACACCGCCTTCCTGCGGGTGGTGAACACCCCGAGGCGGGGCATCGGCCCCGGCTCGCTGGAGAAGCTCACCGCCCACGCCGCCGAGCGCGGCGTGCCCCTGCTCGAGGCGCTGGAGGAGCTGGGACTGGAACAGAAGCTCTCGGGCCGCCCGCTGAAGCAGCTGCGCGAGTTCGGCCGCTGGGTGTGGCAACTGGCCCGCCTGGCCGAAAACGAGCCGCCAGCGGAGACTCTGCGCCAACTGCTGCGGGATCTGGACTACGAGGAGTGGCTGCTGCAGACCTCCCCCAACGACAAGGCGGCGCAGCGGCGCATGGAGAACGTGGAAGAGCTGGTGGCCTGGCTGGAACGGCTGCAGGCGGACGAACTCAAGGGCGACAGCCTGGCGGAGCTGGTGAACCACCTGTCGCTCATGGACCTGCTGGAGCGTCAGGACGAGGAGAGCGCCGACGACCGCGTCAGCCTGATGACGCTGCATGCCGCCAAGGGGCTGGAATTCCCCGTGGTCTTCCTGACCGGCATGGAGGAGGAGCTGCTGCCCCACCGCACCAGCATCGAGGAGGAGAACGTCGAGGAGGAGCGGCGCCTGGCCTACGTGGGCATCACCCGGGCGCGGCGCCGGCTCTACCTCTCACTGGCGAAGAAACGCCGTAAGGGGGGCGAGCTGGTGGAATGCGAGCCAAGCCGCTTTCTCTCGGAGCTTCCCGTAGAGGACCTGGAGTGGGAGGGTCGTGATCAGGAAACCGACCCGGAAGAGAAGAAGGCCAGGGGGCGCGCCCACCTGGCCTCCATGAAAGCAATGCTGCGGTGATCCTTGCCACCCCTTTCTCCGGGAGCAGGGGCAGCGAAATCACCACGAATGGCCCGGTTCAGGGCTTCAGCGTCGCCAGCCAGTCGGCGATGGCTTTCATCTCCTCGTCGGAAACGCCGGCGATGACCCCTTTCATCACCGCGGACTGGCCGTTGTGCCGGGTACCGCTCTTGATGTCCTTCATCTGATTCAGCAGGTAGGTGGCGCTCTGACCGGCCAGCTTTGGGTAGACCGGCATCACCGTGGTCTTGCCATCCGCCCCATGACAGCCGGCACAACCCTTGGCTGCGTAGAGGCTGGCACCCGGGTTGTCACCGGCAGGCGCTGCCGCCGGAGCCGAGGCCGGAGCAGCCGCAGCGGGAGCTGCCTTCTCCTGTGCCGCAGGAGCCGCTGCAGGTGCAGGGGCAGCAGCTTCCGCGCTCTTCCCCTGCCCGGCCACGTTCACCTGGCCCACGGGTTTGATTCTGGAGAGCACATCATCCTCTGCCTGGACCGCAGCGGTGGAGAAGGCGGCCGCCAGCGCCAGGGAGACAAACAGGATCTTGGTTCTTTCTGCCACTTTGAAAATCCTCTGGAAAAAATGGAGCCGGGCCGGATGGCGCCGGTACATATCGCGTTCGCCAATCATAGCATTCTCCAAATCACCGCTCCAATCGCGTAGGAACCCCCGCCTGTCGAGCAATCATGGAAACCCTGCTGCCGATATTGCTATAGTTGAAAGTTGAATCCACCTCCGGCAGGCACATGGCTGAGGAACCCCAGAATTCCGCACCCACCGTGGACCCCAAGCTGCTGCGGGCGGCCCGCTCCTTCGAGGCCATCCTCTTCAGCCAGATCGGGATCCAGGAGAAGCTGAGCAACGATCTGAAGAACGCCATCCGTTTCGGCATGGTGATTCTCGGCCTCATCGCCGTCTCCATCCTGGTGTTGCTGCTCACCCTCTCCTCCCAGATCAACCGCATCTCCGCCGTGGTGGCGGACATGAACCGCAACGTGGAGACCGTCACCAGCGAGATGGACCGGGTGAGCGCCGCCATGGACTCCATGCTGAAACGGGTGGCCCTGCTGGAGCCCATGGATCGGGAGACCGGAGCCATGAAGAAGGAGATGGAGGCCATCGACCGCGATATCGCCGGCATGCGCGACACCATCGGCACCATGGAGACCCACGTGGATCAGGTGCGGCAATCGGTGGAGAACATGGCCGCCACCATCAGCCGGATGGATGACGAGGTGCAGATGATGGCCGCCGACATGCAGCACATGGCCAAACCGGCCAGGACCCTCAAAAAGATGTTCCCCATACCCTGATGTCCACGCAAGAACAGCAACTCTTCATCGACATGGTGGGGCGCCTGAGCTGGGAGACCCAGCTCCACCTGGACGAGCGTCATCACCACTTCTACATCAACAAGGTGATCATCATCCTGATCTCCCTGTTGCTGGTGGTGCTGGCTGTGATCAACGTCTACTACGTGGCCATCCTCTACCGCGACCTCAACGGCATCGTCGACAACATGGACTCCATGCACACCCACATGCAGCGGGTCTCGGATCGCATGGCCCATATCACCGACACGGTGGAACGGTTCGAGAACTACATGCTGCACATGGACAGCATCGAGGCCAGTACCCGCGACATGGCCAGAATGATGCCCAGTATCCGGGGCCACATGGACGGCATTCGCGACGAGATCGCCCTCATGGACGAGAACATGGCACGCATGAGCAGCGGCATGTCCCATATCGACCAGCGCTTCCGCCACATGACCGACGGCGTGGCGGTGATGCGTTTCCACGTCTGGACCATCTCACGCCCCATGGGCGCCATGAATCCGCTACTGCCCTGAGGTACGTCTCCATCGTGCTGCAGTTCGAAGGTCTCACCCTGCGGCGCGGACCGCGGGTCCTTTTCCGCAACGCAAGCTTCCAGGTGCATCCCCGTCAGAAGGTGGGGATCACCGGCGCCAACGGTTGCGGCAAGTCCAGCCTGCTGGCGCTGATCCTGGGGGAGCTGGAGGCCGATTCGGGTAGTTTGCGCATGCCGGCGGAATGGACCCTCGCCCACGTGGCGCAGGAGACACCATCCGACCCCCGCCCCGCTCTGGAATACGTGCTGGACGGCGATTCGGAACTGAGGCGCATCGAGGCCGAGCTGAACCGTGCGGAAGCTACAGGAGACGGCACCGCCATCGCCCGGCTGCACGACCAGCTGGAACTGGCCGGGGGCTACGACGCCCGCAGCCGGGCGGCGGAACTGCTGCACGGCCTGGGCTTCTCCACTGCCGAACAGCAGCAGCCGGTGGCCGAGTTCTCCGGCGGCTGGCGCATGCGGCTCAATCTGGTCCGGGCCCTGTTCTGTCCCTCCGACCTTCTGTTGCTGGACGAACCCACCAACCACCTGGATCTCGATGCCGTGATCTGGCTGGAGGGCTGGTTGCGCAGCTACCGTGGCACCCTGCTGCTCATCTCCCACGACCGAGAGTTTCTGGACCGGGTGTGCGACCACATCCTGCACATCGAGGAGGAGCGGGCCACCCTCTACCGCGGCAACTACAGCGCCTTCGAGCGGCTGCGGGCGGAACGGCTGGCCGGCCAGCAGGCCCAGTACCGGCGCCAACAGCAGGAGATCGCCCGCATCCGCGCCTACGTGAACCGCTTTCGCGCCAAGGCCACCAAGGCGCGCCAGGCGCAGAGCCGTCTCAAGGCGCTGGAGCGGATGACCCTCATCGCGCCGGCCCACGTGGACTCCCCCTTTCGCTTCCGGTTTCTCGAGCCGGAACGAATGCCACGCCCCCTGCTGAGCCTGGAAAGGGCCGCCTGTGGTTACCGGGAACGGCCATTGCTGGAGAACCTGGAACTCACCCTGGTTCCCGGCGACCGCATCGGCCTGCTGGGCCCCAACGGCGCCGGCAAATCGACTCTGGTGAAACTGCTGGCCGGGATGCTGCCCCTACTCACGGGCCGCAGGCAGGCCGCCCGCGACCTGCGCATCGGTTACTTCGCCCAGCACCAGCTGGACCAGCTCCATCCGGACCACTCCCCCCTGGAGCACCTGCTGCAGGTGGAACCCGGACTGCGCGAGCAGGAGGCGCGGGACTATCTGGGCAGCTTCGGCTTCAGCGGCGACCAGGCAGTGCAGAAGGTGGCGCCCTTCTCCGGCGGCGAGAAGTCCCGGCTGGCCCTGGCCCTGCTCATCCGGCGCCGCCCCAACCTGCTGCTGCTGGACGAGCCCACCAACCACCTGGACCTGGAGATGCGCCAGGCGCTGACGCTGGCATTGCAGGAATTCGAGGGCGCCATGGTGATCGTCTCCCACGACCGCCACCTGCTGCGGGCCACCACCGACCGGCTGCTGCTGGTGGACCAGGAGCGCCTGGCGCCGTTCGAGGGCAGCCTGGACGAGTATCCCGCCTGGCTGGCGCAGCGCAGCACATCCCGTGAGGCCAGGCCGAAAAACCGGGAGAGGGACCGCAAGGCCGACCGGCGTGCAGCCGCTCGACGTCGCCAGGCACTGGCGCCTCTCAGGCGCGAGCTGCGCCTAGCCGAAGAAAAGCTGGAAGCCCTGCACCGGCGACAGGCGGAACTGGAGCAGCTGCTGGCCGACAACGATCTCTATCTGCCGAAGAACCAGGATCGGCTCAAGGCCCTTTTACAGGAAAAAGGCGCACTGGACCGCGCCTGCGAGGAGCAGGAAACGGCGTGGATGGCCGCCGCCGAAGCCCTGGAAGCTGCCGGTAGCCAACAGTAGGATGAGCAAAGGCCGCCGGGCCGTGCCCATCAACCTGTGGTGGGCACGCTGCGCTTTGCCCACCCTAGGACTACTGACAACTGACTATCCTCCCTCCCCAATCAAATCCGGCAGGAAGAGCTCGTTCACCAGGATCGGCTGGCCGGCGTAACGGAACAGGGTGCGCCGGCCCCAGACCGATTCCGGCTTCTCTGCCAGATGGCTGGTGGCGGTGCCGTAGAGACGATGTCCCGGCAGGAAGCGGGCGATCTCCACCCGCTCGCGCCGGGTGTGGGGATCGGCGAAGAGCACCGCCCCCAGGGGCCGGTCGCGAAGCAGCGCCAGCCTGCGGGCGGCGCCACGCAGGCTCGTGGCCGGGATCAGTGTGCGGGCGAAGACCTGGGGACGACCGTCGCACAGAAGCTCCACCTCGCGCACCAGGCAGGCGGTGCGGAAGCCCAGTCCGAGAACCTGCCGCTCACTGTTGAAGGCCCGCCCCCAGCACTGGGAGACCACCTGCACCCGGAAGCATCCCCGGCAGGCCGCCGTCACCCGTCGTGTGAGGGAAGCACTGTCCTGCAGCCAGTGGAAAGTACGCTCCGGAAGATTTCCCGGCCTGCCGGAACCGAGTTCGAACCAGTGGGGCTCGCCGAGGGATCGGAACTGAAAATGCGACATCGGGAGAAGAGGTCTCAGCGGCCGAGATCGCGCACGATCCGCATCACCTCGGGAATGGCGCGCAGGTGTCGCATGATGGTGGCCAGGTGCTTGCGGTCATGTACCGTGAGCACCAGGTGCAGGGTGGAGGTGGTTCCGTCCCGCTCCTCGCTGCGGATATCCTCTATGTTGGAACCCTGTTCCGCAATGGCCGATGCGATGGTGGCCAGCATGCCCCGCTTGTTGGTCACCGTGATGTTCAGGGCGGTGGAGAACTCGCCCTCGATCTCCTCTTCCCACTGCACCTCCAGCCATTCGGCCTCGGCACGGTGCTCCTTCATCACATTGGGGCAGCTCTGGTGGTGTACCACCAGCCCCTTGCCCGGATGGAACAGGGCGATCACCGGATCCCCGGGAATGGGGCGGCAGCACTTGCCGAACTTCACCACCATCCCCTCGGTGCCACGAATGGTGATCCTTCCCGCGGAATCCCCCTCCTTCGCCTCCGTGTCCCCTGAGACCAGGGCGCTGGCCACCAGCTTGGCCATGCGATTGCCCAGACCGATCTCCACCAGCAGGTTCCACAGGCTCTCCACCTTCAGCTGTTTCAGCACTTCGTCCAGGCGATCGATCTCGATGTAATGGAGACTGGCGCCATACTTCTCCAGCTCCCGCTCCAGCAGGCGCCCGCCCAGCTCGGCCGCCTCATCCTCCTCCAGCCGCTTGAGGTGGCTGCGGATGGCGGCCCGCGCCTTGCCGGTGACCACGAAATCGAGCCACGCGGGGTTGGGGCGGGCTTCGTCGCCGGTGAGGATCTCCACCGTCTGACCGTTACGCAGCCGGGTGCGCAGGGGCACCAGGTGCTTGTCCACCCGCGCCGCCACGCAACGGTCGCCCACATCGGAGTGGATGGCGTAGGCGAAGTCCACCACCGTGGCCCCCTTGGGCAGCACCTTGATCTCCCCCTGGGGGGTGAAGACATAGACCTCGTCGGGAAAGAGGTCCACCTTCACGTGCTCGAGAAATTCCACCGAAGTGCCAGACCCCTTCTGCACCTCCAGCAGGCTGCGCACCCACTCCATGGCGGCACTGGGGGGGAATTTCTCCTCCCCGGTCTTGTAGTGCCAATGGGCGGCGATGCCCTCTTCCGCCACCTGGTGCATCTCATAGGTACGGATCTGCACCTCGATATGGTGGCCGTGGGGCCCCACCAGCACCGTGTGCAGCGACTGATAGCCGTTGGCCTTGGGGATGGCGATGTAGTCCTTGAAGCGGCCGGGCACCGGCTTGTAGAGGCCATGCAGAGCGCCCAGCACCCGGTAGCAGGTATCCACGTCCTCCACCAGGATGCGGAAGGCGAACAGGTCCGCCACTTCGGTGAGCGACACCCGCTTCTCGCGCATCTTGCGGTAGATGCCGTAGATGTTCTTCTCGCGACCGCTCACCTCGCAGCGGAAGGATTCCTGGGCCAGGCGATTGCGGATGCTCTCTTCGATGCTGTTGACCAGCTCCTTGCGGTGGCCGCGCAGTTTCGCCAGGCATTCGTCCAGCACCCGGTAGCGCCAGGGCCAGTAGGCCTGCATGCCCAGCTCCTCCAGCTCCAGGCGGATGCTGTTGATGCCCAGCCGCAAGGCGATGGGGGCGTAGATCTCCAGCGTCTCGCGGGCGATGCGTCGCGCCTTCTCCGGCCGCATCACCCCCAGGGTGCGCATGTTGTGCAGGCGGTCGGCCAGCTTGATGAGGATGACCCGGATGTCGCGGGTCATGGCCAGCATCATTTTGCGGAAGCTCTCCGCCTGGGCCTCGGTGTGGGTCTGGGTGTCGATGCGCGCCAGCTTGCTGACGCCGTCCACCATCTCCGCCACCTCCTCGCCGAACTCCTCCCGGAGCTGCTCCTTGGCGGTGGGGGTGTCCTCGATGACGTCATGCAGGATGGCCGCCATCAGGCAGCGGTAGTCCAGGCGCATCTCGGCCAGGATGCGGGCCACCGCCACCGGATGACAGATATAGGGCTCGCCGGAAAGGCGTTTCTGGTCCTTGTGGGCCTCGGCGCCGAAGAGATAGGCGCGGTAGACCTCGCGCACCTGCTCAGGGGGCAGGTAGCTCTCCAGGTAGGTGCAGAGATCGCTGATGAGATAGCGCGGGCGTGCCGGCGCCTTGCGATGTTCGGGCACAGCCGGCGGCCAGCGGCTCCCTTGTTCCTTGGGAAGGGCCGTGGCCACCGCAGTCGTTCCCTGATCAGAGGCCGTTCACGGCTGCCTGTACTTCCTGTGCCAGCGCAGCGGCCAGTTCGTCGTCGATGGAATCGCTCTTCTGTTCCTGCGCCTCCACCGTCTCGGGGGTGATGAGCCCCGCGGCGATCTCGCGCAGGGCCACCACCGTGGGCTTGTCGTTGTCCCAGGGGACCAGGGGCTCCACCCCGTGTTCCAGCTGGCGCGCCCGCTTGGCGGCCAGCAACACCAGGTTGAAGCGGTTGTCCACGTGCTCGAGGCAGTCTTCTACGGTGATTCGTGCCATTTTCCGTACGGTCTCGTCGAAACTCTTCCAGTCAAAGGCATATTGTAGCTGGAAACGGCGCCTTCAATGAAGATTTTCCACTGCGACCGTGCTGGCTGAGCCGGCACCCCTGGGGTCGCTGGCCGCGCTCACCCGGCCGGTGCGGCGGTCCCAGTGTATCGCCTGCATGTTGCCCCAGGAGCGATCGAGCTGCCGCAGGTGGTGCCCGCGCCGGCCGAGTTCCTCTTTCACCGGTTCCGTGAGCGCACCCGGCTCGAGCTGCATCTGGTCCGGCAGATACTGGTGGTGGAAGCGTGGGCGCGATACCCACTGGGCCACCGGCTGGCCCTCCACTGCCTCCAGCACCGCCAGCAGCACCATGGTGATGATGCGGGAGCCACCCGGCGTGCCGAGGATCGCCACCCGCTCGGACGATTCGATGAAAGTGGGGGTCATGCTCGAGAGCATCCGCTTGCCTGGCGCGATGGCGTTGGCCTCGCCACCCACCAGGCCGTAGACGTTGGGCACCCCCGGCTTGGCGGAGAAGTCGTCCATCTCGTCGTTGAGCAGCACGCCCGTTCCCCCAGCCACGAAGCCCGAGCCGAAGGGGTAGTTGATGCTGAGAGTGGCGGCCACCCGGTTGCCCTCGGCGTCCAGGATGGAGAAGTGGGTGGTGTCGGTCCCTTCCGGCTCGGGCTCCGCCAGGACACTGCTTGGTGTGGCATGGTGTGGATCGATGGTCGCCACCCAGCGCAGGGCATGCTCGCGGGAGAGGAGCCGATCGAGGGGCATCTCCACCTGGTCGGGATCCCCCAGGTAGCGGGCGCGGTCGAGATAGGCACGGCGCATCACCTCGACGAGCAAGTGGACCCGGTCGACGCCCTGCAATGAACGCCAGCCCGCCTCGGTGAGCATGTTGAGCATCTCCACCAACACCACACCGCCGGAGGAGGGAGGCGAGGCGGAGACGATGCGGTGACCGGCGAAATGCCCCACCACCGGCTTGCGCTCCACCACCCGGTATTGGCGCAGGTCTTCTAGACTCCAGATGCCGCCCGCGGCGCGCACCGACGCCACCAACCTGCGCGCCACGGGACCGTCGTAGAAACCTTCCCGCCCCGCCTTCGCCAGCCGCTCCAAGGTACGCGCCAGCTCCGGCTGCACGATGCGGTGACCCAGCTGCGGCACCTCGCCCTCGTCAAGAAAAATGGCCGCGGTTTTCGGGTAGCGCCGGATCACCTCGAGCCGCCAAGCCGCCATGCGGCGGTAGTGCTCGTCCACCTCGAACCCCTCCCGGGCCAGGCGGATGGCCGGGGCCAGGCTTCGCTCCAGCGGCAGCAGGCCGTAACGGCGTGCAATGTGTGCCAAAGCCGCCGGCTCACCGGGAATGGCCGCCGCCAGCGGGCCGTCGATGGAAAGGCGCGGCACCACCTCGCCCCCATCATCCAGGTAGAGATCGCGCCCCGCCGCCAAAGGTGCCCGCTCACGGCCGTCGATCATCACCTCGCGCCCGTCAGCAGCACGATGCAGCAGCCAGAAACCGCCCCCGCCCAGCCCGGAGCCGTAGGGCTCCACCACCGCCAAGGCGGCGCTCACCGCCACCGCCGCATCGAAGGCGTTGCCTCCCTGACGCAAGATCTCCAGCCCCGCCTCGGTGGCCAACGGGTGGGCGCTGGCCACCGCCACAGCCGGCGGCCTGTCGGCCAGCGCCAAGCTACACAGAAGCCAGAAAGCAAAAAAGCTCCACGAGGGAGCTTTTCCGCAGGGCCGCCGGAAGAGGCGGGTCATCCTTTCTCGGCAGTGATACGTTCGTATTTGGCCATCAACTCCTCCCGGGTCTCCTGGTGCTCGGGATCGACGATGATGCAGTCCACCGGACAGACTTCCACACACTGCGGCTCGTCGTAGTGTCCCACACACTCGGTGCAGAGGTCGGGATCGATCTCGTAGATTTCCTCACCCATATAGATGGCGCCGTTGGGGCACTCGGGTTCACATACATCACAGTTGATGCATTCGTCGGTAATCTTCATCGCCATGGGTCGATACTCCGCATAATCTCATTGAAATCTGTCCGCCAATGCCTGCTGCACCGCGGGATGGACGAATTCTGCCACATCTCCTCCCAGTCGCGCTATTTCCCGCACCAGGGACGAGGATATGAAAGCGTACTGCTCGGCGGGGGTGAGGAAGAGGGTCTCCACCTCCGGCGCCAGCCGCCGATTCATGCTGGCGAGCTGGAACTCGTACTCGAAGTCGGAGACCGCCCGCAATCCCCGGATCACCACCTGTGCGCCCCGGGCGCGGCAGAATTCAACCAGCAGGCCGCTGAAGGCCACCACCTCTACGTTATCGAAACCGTCGAGCACCTTGCGCGCCAATGCCACCCGCTCGCCGATCTCGCAAAAGGTCTCCTTGGCCGTGTCCTGCGCCACCGCCACGATCACCTCCTCGAAGAGGCGGGAGGCGCGCGCCACCAGGTCGGTGTGGCCATTGGTGATGGGATCGAATGTACCGGGATATACGGCGGTGATCATTGCGCATCGTCAGTTGCCGTGGCATCGGGCATGGTACCACGGCGCACCAGCCGGCAGGCGGCCTGGCCCGCCCGCGCCTCGCGGTGAACTTCCCAGCCGGCGGGCAATTCGAACCACGGGCGATGGCTCTCCTGTTCCAGGTAGATCCAGGCGCCGGGCACCAGCCAGCCGTGGGCTTCCAGCCGCTCGCAGAGCGCCGGCAGCAGATTCAGGGCATAGGGCGGGTCGAGAAAGGCGATGTCGAAGGGCTGCTCCGGTTCATTGGTGAGCATGCGCAGCGCATCGGCCTTCACCACCTCTGACTGCCCGCTCAGCCCCAGCAGCGCCAGGTTCTGCTTCAGCTGGCGCACCACCGGCCCGGAAGCCTCCACGAAGCGGACGAACGCCGCACCGCGGGAGAACGCCTCCAACCCCAGGGCGCCGCTGCCGGCGAAGAGGTCGAGACAGTGTGCTCCAGCCAGCTCCCCCTGGAGCCAGTTGAACAGCGTCTCACGCAGCCGGTCCGGCGTGGGCCGCAGCCCCTTCACCGCCGGAAAGCGCAGCCGCCGCCCACGAAAGCGGCCACCGATGATGCGGATGCTGTTGCTGGAAGCCATGGGAGATGGTTTACCACAGAGACACGGAGGACACAGAGGATTTTATGAGGGAACGCTTCAGATCATTAGAAAACCAATCTCGCAACCCAATGACCCAACGCCTTCCGGACGCCGCCGCCACGGCGTTCGTAGCGGGGACGCCGTGAATACTTCTGCACTACGTTTCCTGCTCTGCGCAAAAGCCCAGCCCGCCATCCATGGCGGGGCGTTCGGCAGGCTTCCTTCACCCACTGGGTGAAGGGTTCCCGCCTCACCTCTGCAGGCTCTGCGGCAGCTTTTCGTAGGTTGGGCAAAGCGAAGCGTGCCCAACGAAATCGTCGGGCACGGCGCCATGCGCCTTTGCCCAACCTACGAAAGCTACAAACACCGGGGCAGCGGCTTTCAAGCGGATAGGGTGATTTGGGACGAGTCGATATCAATATAACCCTCTGTGTCCTCTGTGCCTCTGTGGTTCCTCCTCTCACCACTGGCCGAAGCCGCGATCCTTGGAGTATGCTGTTGCGCCACTCTTGAGGAGCCCCGACGGCGGTTCGAAATGTTCGGTTTTGGCAGAAAGAAAAAACGCGACGAAGCAGACGAAGAGGCGAAGGAAGGTCGCGGTCTGTTCCAACGGCTGAAGTCTGGACTGTCACGCACCCGGGCCAGCTTCACCGACAGCCTGGCCAGCCTGGTGCTGGGGCGCAAGCAGATCGACGAGGAACTGCTGGAAGAGCTGGAGACCCTGCTGCTCACCGCGGACGTGGGGGTGGAGGCCACCCGCCGCGTCATCGATGAACTCACCGGACGGGTGAAGCGCAAGGAGTTGCGGGACCCCCAGGCTCTCACCGAGGCGTTGAAGGCGCTGCTGGTGGAGATCCTGGAGCAGGCCGATGCTCCGGTGAAGCAACCGGCGCCGGGCAAGCCCCAGGTGATCCTCATGGTGGGGGTCAACGGTGCCGGCAAGACCACCACCATCGGCAAGCTGGCCAAGCAGCTGCAGCAGGAGGGGCAGAGCGTGATGTTGGCCGCCGGCGACACCTTCCGCGCCGCAGCGGTGGAACAGCTCCAGACCTGGGGCGAGCGCAATGGCATCCCGGTGATCGCCCAGCACACCGGCGCCGACTCCGCCTCGGTGATCTACGACGCCCTGCAGGCGGCCACCGCGCGCGGGGTGGACGTGCTCATCGCCGATACCGCCGGGCGCCTGCACACCAAATCCAACCTGATGGAGGAGCTGGCCAAGATCGCCCGGGTGATGAAGAAGATCGATCCCGACGCGCCCCACGAGGTGATGCTGGTGGTGGACGCCACCACCGGACAGAACGCCCTCAACCAGGCGGAACAGTTCAACCAGGCGATCCCTCTCACCGGCATCACCCTCACCAAGCTGGACGGCACCGCCAAGGGGGGCATCGTCTTCGCCATCGCCGAGCGGCTGAAGGTGCCCATCCGCTTCATCGGCGTGGGCGAGGGAATCGACGACCTGAAGCACTTCGATCCCCACGCCTTCGTGGAGGCCCTGTTCGAGACCTCCTGACCGGATGATCCGCTTCGACCGGGTGAGCAAGAGTTACCCCGGCAGCCAGGGCGGGCTGCACGAGGTGAGCTTCCATATCGAGCCGGGCGAGATGGTCTTTCTCACCGGCCACTCGGGGGCCGGCAAGAGCACCCTGCTCAGGCTGGTGGGGCTGCTGGAGCGCGCCAACCGCGGTCAGGTATGGGTCAACGGGCACAACCTGTCGCGCATCTCCTCCCGTCGGCTGCCGCTGTTCCGGCGCCAGGTGGGAATGATCTTCCAGGACCACCGGCTGCTGGCCGACCGCACCGTGTTCGACAACGTGGCCCTGCCGCTGGTGGTGGCCGGCCTGGGACAGGCCGAGATCCGCCGCCGGGTGCAGGCGGCCCTGGACAAGGTGGGGCTGCTGAAGAAGGCCCGGGCGCTGCCGGTGACCCTATCCGGCGGCGAGCAACAGCGGGTGGGCATCGCCCGCGCGGTGGTGAGCCGGCCGCCGGTGGTGCTGGCCGACGAGCCCACCGGCAATCTCGATCCCGAACTGTCGCTGGAGATCATGGAGCTGTTCCGCCAGTTCAACCAGGTGGGCGTCACCCTGCTCATCGCCACCCACGACCTGGCGCTGGTGGAACACTTCTCCTGCCGCACCCTGACCCTGCGCGACGGCCGTCTGGTGGGAGACCGATAGTGGCCAGGCGGCGCCGGACCAACCGCCTGCGCGCCTCGCTGCAGCCCCGCGCCTGGCTGTTGCGCCATCTGCAGGTGTTCGTCTCCTCCCTGGGCCGGATCTGGCAGCGGCCCTTTGGCAACGGCATGAGCATCCTGGTGATCGCCATCGCCATCGCCCTGCCGGCGGGGCTGCAGCTGCTGGTGAGCAACCTGGCCCAGCTGGCCGGTCACTGGGAGGGAGGCGCCAGCGCCACCCTGTTTCTCAAGCCGGAGGTGAGCGATCGGCAGGTGAAGGCGCTGCTGCAGCGGTTAGGCAACGACCAGCGCATCGGAGCCCTGGAGCATCTCACGCCGCAACAGGCGCTGGAAGAGTTCCGGCAGCACTCCGGCCTGAGCGAGGCCATCTCTCTACTGGAGGAGAATCCGCTGCCCCATGTGGTGTTGCTGAAACCAGCCGATGCCGGCCTGTCGCCGGAACGGTTCCAGGCGCTGGTGCGGGAGCTGCGGAGCCAGCCCGAGGTGGACCGGGCCATGGTGGACCTGCAGTGGGTGAGCCGATTCCGCGCCATGGTGCAGCTGCTGCGGCGCGGCAGCCAGGTTCTCGCAGTCCTGCTCTCCCTGGCGGTGGTACTGGTGATCGGCAACACCATCCGGCTGGAGATCCAGGGACGCCGGGAGGAGATCGAGATCGTCAAGCTGGTGGGAGGCAGCCGTGCCTTCATCCGCCGCCCCTTTCTCTACGAGGGTTTCTGGTATGGCCTGCTGGGAGGACTCACCGCCCTGCTGCTGCTGGAGCTGTCCCTGCTCTTCCTGCGGGGACCGGTGGAGCGGCTGGCCCAACTCTACGGCGGCGGCTTCAGGCTCCAGGGCCCGGATCCGGCCCTGGCCCTGGCCATGCTCCTCGTCGCAGTGCTGCTGGGCGTCATCGGCGCCTGGCTGGCGGTGCAGCAACAGCTGGATCGAATCGAACCCGCCTGAGCCATCCGCTCTGAGAATCCCTGCTCATTCCGCGACCTTCCCGGATTGCCGCTGTCGGCGCGAACCGTTAGTATTGCCGGAGCAACCTCGTGGGGAGGCAGGACCATCAGCGATCTAACTGGCCAGCTGCAGGATTTCAGCGCCTGGAAACAGCGCCAGTTGCACACCCTGGAGCAGCTGGAGAGCTGGCTGAAACAGGAAGGACTCTACACCTCCCAGGTCCAGCGCGCCCTCAGCCAGGCCAACCTCACCCTGCACCGGGACCACATCACCGTGGCGGTTGTGGGCGAGTTCTCTCGCGGCAAGACCGAGCTGATCAACGCTCTCTTCTTCAGCGATCACAACTTCCGCCTGCTGCCCACCGATGCCGGGCGCACTACCATGTGCCCCACCGAGATCTACCAGGACATGGGCGAACCTCCCTGCCTGCGGCTGCTCCCCATCGAGACCCGCCTGGAGGAAACCAGCCTGCTGGAGCTGCTGGAACAGGAGTCACTCTGGGAACGGATCCCCCTGGACCTGGATGACAGCGAACGGCTGCAGGAAGCGCTGCTCCGCATCCGGGAACAGAAGCTGGTGCCCCGGGACGTGGCTGTGAGCATGGGACTGAGCGAGGTCTCGGAGATCGCCGACGAGCTGGAAACCATGGTTTCGGTACCCGCCTGGCGGCTGGCGCGTCTCAACTACCGCCATCCGCTGCTCTCCCAGGGGTTGCGCATTCTCGATACCCCAGGCCTCAACGCCGTCTCCAGCGAACCCGAGCTCACCTACGAGATGCTGCCCAGCGCCCAGGCACGCCTGTTCGTGGTCGGCGCCGACACCGGCATCACCCAGTCGGACATGGAGATGTGGCAGCAGCTCATCCGCCAGCCGGGCGTGCGCCAGCGGCTGAGCGTGATGGTGGTGCTGAACAAGGCCGACACCCTGTGGGACGAGCTGCGCAGCGAGATGGAGATCCAGCAGACCATCCAGCGCCAGTGCCAGGAAGTGGCGGAGATGCTGAACATCGACCCCAACCAAGTGTACGCGGTGTCGGCGCAGAAGGGGCTGGTGGCTCGGGTGAAACAGGATTACCAGCTGGAGCAGCGCTCCGGCATCCCGGACCTGGAAAAGCACCTGGCGCGGGTACTGGTGGAGAACCGTCAGGCGCTCATCGTGGAGCAGTCCACCGAGGCGGTGATCTCGGCGCTGTGGAACATCGAGGCGCTGGTCTCCTCGCGGCTGCGGCGGCTGCGCAAGCAGTCCCGCGAGTTGAGCGAGCTGAGCAGCAAGAGCGAAGCGGCCATCGACCAGCTGCTGCGCCAGGCGCAAAAGGACAAGCTCCGATACCAGGCCAGCATCCAGGCCTACAAGCAGGCGCGGGCGGAGTTCACCGGACACGGAAAGATCCTGCTGGAAGCCATCTCCCCCACCCGCCTGGACAACATGATCGGAGAGGCCTACCGCCGCATGACCGGCGCCTGGACCACCATCGGGTTGAAAGAGGCGATGAAATCGCTGTTCGAGGAGATCAACCAGCAGATGGAGATCGCCTCCAACCAGAGCCAGGAGATGCGGCGCCTGGTGCGCACCATCTACCGGCGCTTCCAGACGCAGCACGACATGCAGCTGGCGGAGCCGCAGATGCTCTCCCTGGTGAGCCACCAGGTGGAGCTCAACCTGGTGCACCAGGAATCGGAGATTTTCCGCAAGAGTCCCCGCACCACCCTCACCGAGCAGCATTTCGCGGTGCGGCGCTATTTCCAGACCATCGTCACCCGGGTGCGCAAGATCTTTCTCCAGGCCCACGCCGACGCCAAGGAGTGGCTGGAGACGGCACTGGACCCCCTCACCCAGGAGATCCACGAGCACCGCAACCTGCTCTCCCAGCAACTCGCCGACCTCAAGCTCTCCGGCCGTTCCCGCAGCATGGTGCGCCAACGGCTGGCCACCCTGGACCGGGAGTGCCGCAAGCTGGAGCAACAGCTGGAGACACTGCAGAACACCCGCAAGACCCTCACCCTTGCCGCACCCGGCAAAGAGGCGAGGAAATCCCACCTGAGGGTGGTGAGCAGCCGCAGCGCCTGATCCTTCCCTGGATCATTAACCCGCAGAAGGCCCGCCATCCGCATGCTGCCTCTTTATCTGGAAGATGGGGCCGGCACCAATGATTGAGCCGCCACTTGATCCCGGCGAACTATAATTCCTGTTAAAGGCACGGGCATGAGCCATGACGGCATCAGTTTGCCCGGGCCCGCCACGAGAACCAGAACCACCCAGGAGGTCGACATGCTGAGAACCATTCTCGCCGCTTTTCTCTCGTTCACCCTTTGGAGCACGGGAGCCCTGGCGGAAAACGCCACCCGCGCCAAGGGCTACGCCATCCACCACAATGCACTCCTCACCTCCGATCTCTCACCGGAGATGGCCAGCCGCTACCAGATCCGGCGCAGCCCCAACCGAGCCCTCGTCAACATCAGCGTCATCAAGGAAGAGCCCGGCACCACCGGGAAACCGGTGCGGGCCATGGTCAAGGTCACCGCCCGCAACCTGCGCGGCCAAGTGAGACCCATCCCGCTGCGCGAAGTGCGCGACGGGGAGGCGGTCTACTACCTGGGTGAATTCCTGGTGGAGAATGGCGAGGTGGACACCTTCGACCTGGAAGTGACGCCCCAGGGCAGCAGCGAGACCTTACACGCCACCTTCGAGCAGCAGTTCTTCACCCGCTGAGAGAGCGCTGGTCAGGCACCCGGCCGCAGCTGGAACAGCATGGCCAGGCCCAGCAGGATCACCAGGAAACCGGCGATGCGGCGCACCGCTGGCCGGCGAAGGGTGCCGGCCAGCCAACCGGCCGCTGCACCCATGAGCAGCAGATTGGGCAGGGTGCCCAGCCCGAAGGCGCCCATCAACAGGGCGCCCTGCATCATGCCCCCAGCCGCCAGGGACCAGATGAGCACGCTGTAGACCAAGCCGCAGGGAAGCCAGCCCCACACCATCCCCAGCAGCAGCGCCTGCCAGGGCGAGCGCACCGGCAACAGCCGGCGACCCAGGGGTTCGATATGTTTCCACAACAGGCCGCCAGCCCGCTCCACCCGGGCCAACCCGCTCCACCAGCCGGCCAGGTAGAGCCCCAGCAGGATCATGAACAACCCCGCCAACAGGTTCAGCAGCTTCTGCGCCTGGCCCAGCGGCCCGGCACTGGCCAGCAGCAGCCCCAGGCCACCGGCCAGGGCTCCGGCCACCACATAGCTGGTCAGGCGCCCCAGATTGTAGGCCAGCTGCAGCAGCCAGAAGCCGGGTTCCGAGGCTCGGGCGCCACCCTGTCCCAGGGTGAGAGCGCCTACGATGCCACCACACATGGCCAGGCAGTGGACACCCCCCAGCAGGCCCACCACAAAGGCACCCAGCAGATCAGGCGCCATCTTTCTCTCCGTTCACCGGCACCCAGCGCCAGGCCGCTGCCACCAGCAGCAACACCGGCAACCCCATGGTGGCGGTGAGCAGGAAGAAGCCGGGATAACCGAGCTTCTCCACCATCACTCCCGAAAAGCCGCCCACGAACTTGGGAAACAGCAGCATCACCGAGCTGAAGAGCGCATACTGGGTAGCCGAGTAGGCCAGGTTGGTGAGTCCCGAGAGATAGGCCACGAAAGCCGCGGATGCGAGCCCGGCGCTGAGGTTGTCCGCCGCCACCACCAGCATCAGTAGCCCGATCTCCGGGCCGCTGCGCGCCAGCAGGGAAAACAGCAGGTTGGTGCCCGCCGCCAGCAACGCCCCCAGGAAGAGGATGCGCATCACCCCGAAACGGGAGACCAGCACTCCCCCGAAGGCGGCGCCCAGCAGGGTCATGAGAATGCCGAACACCTTGGTGACATCGGCGATCTGGGTCTTGGTGAAACCCAGGTCGATGTAGAAGACGTTGGCGATCACCCCCAGAACGATGTCGGAGATACGGTAGCTGGCGATGAGCGCCAGCAGCAGCACCGCCTGCCAGCGGTAGCGGCGCAGGAAGTCGGCGAAGGGGCTCACCACCGCCCGCCAGAGCCATTCCAGCAGGTCGGCCAGCCAGGCCGGGAGCCAGGCGACCTGGCGGATGCGGCGGGCCCCGGCCCGCTCCACCTCACTCTCGCCGGGCGGCACCGCCGGTTCCGCCACCACCAGGGTGGTCACCACGCCCACCAGCATGGCGGCGGCCATCATGCCGTAAGCCAGGGTCCAGGCGTGGGGATGGTAGCCCTTCTCCCCGGAGGCCGCCCAATCGGCGATCCAAAGCACCCCGGCAGAGGCCAGGATCATGGCCAGCCGGTAACCCACCATATAGGTGGCGGCCAGCGCTCCCTGCAGCCGGGTCTCGGCACTTTCGATGCGGAAAGCGTCGATGACGATGTCCTGGGTGGCGGAGCCGAAAGCCACCAGTACCGCCAGGGCCACCAGAAAACCCAGGCCCTGCACCGGATCGCTGAAGGCCATCCCCAGCAACCCCCCCATCACCGCCAGTTGCGACAGCAGCAGCCAGCTGCGCCGCCTGCCCAGCCGGCGGGTGAGCCAGGGGACGGGCAGTTTGTCCACCAGAGGCGACCAGACCCACTTGAAACCATAGGCCAGCGCCACCCAGCTGATGAAGCCGATGGTGGCCCGCTCCACCCCGGCCTCGCGCAGCCACACCGAGAGAGTGCCGAAGACCAGCAGCAGCGGCAGACCGGAGGAGAACCCCAGGAAGAGCATCACCCGCGCACGGGGATGGCGATAGACCTGCAAGCTCTGCCAGCCGCGGGTGAGAAGGGAGGCTGTGGCATCCGGGATCGGCATGAGCGGCGATTATACGCTACCATTCCGCCACCTTTTTCCACCGGGACCCTCCCATGCAGGCTTACCAAAAGGAGTTCCTAGAATACGCCCTAAAAAAGGGCGTGCTGCGCTTCGGCGAGTTCACCCTCAAGTCGGGCCGCGTAAGCCCCTATTTCTTCAATGCCGGGCTGTTCAACACCGGCGAGGCGCTGGCCCGGCTGGGCCGTTACTACGCCCAGACCATCGTCGATTCCGGCATTGAATTCGACGTGCTTTTCGGACCCGCCTACAAGGGAATTCCGCTGGTGGCGGTGACCGCGGCCGCCCTCTTCCAGCGCCACGGGCAAGACATCGCCTGGGCCTTCAACCGCAAGGAGGCCAAGAACCACGGCGAAGGAGGCACCATCGTCGGCCACCCCCTGGAAGGACGGGTACTGATCATCGATGACGTCATCACCGCCGGCACCGCCATCCGCGAATCGATGGAGATCATCCGCGCCCAGGGCGCCACGCCCGCCGGGGTGGTGATCGCCCTGGACCGCCAGGAGCGGGGACAGGGTGAACGCTCGGCGATCCAGGAGGTGGAACAGGAGTATGGGATCCCGGTGGCGGCCATCGCCCGACTGGAAAACCTGGTGGAGTTCCTGCGCCAGCGGGGCGACGACCCGGAAATGGTGACTGCAATCGAGAATTACCGCCACCGCTATGGGGTCTGAACAATAACCTTACCCAGATATTGTTATTTTGTTGAGCTGCGTCAATATCAGTTTCTGTTGAAGCGTTAAACTACGTCTCAAGGTATTGGAAACAATATCTTGCATTTCGGGTAATGGAAGTTATCCAGAATGTTCTCACTCCTCCTGACTGTTGTCAGATTTAGCCCGCCTTCCCCAGGCGGGCTTTTTTCTTCTCCCAAAAAAACCATGCGTATCGATCTCTTCAGCCCGGCTGGATCCAGTACACCCCGCCCGTGGCCACCGCCACCGTGGCCAGCCCCAGCAGCAGGTTGAAACCCACCAGCTTGCGAATCTTCGCCAGCTCGCGCCCCCCTTCCGGCCAGTCCTCCGCCGCCACCGCCATGCGCAGCGCCCGGTAGGGCACGAAGAAGACATAGGAAAACACGCCCATCATCACCAACCCCATGCCCAGCATGAGGTGAACATGTAGTGCCACCCCCGCCATGCCGCCATAGACGCTGAAGATCATCCACAGGCCGCTGGCCAGGATGGCGATGACGCAGCCCCAGACCCAGGGAAAGAAACGGCCAAACACACCCACCCAGAGGCGCAGCCGCACTGGCGGCTCCAGCTGGCTGGCGGCCACCGGACGCAGGCACTGGTGGGCGAAGAACATGCCGCCCACCCAGATCACCACGGCGAGGACATGCAGGGGAATGGCGATATTCATGGTCTTGTTCTCCCGAATAGTGTCATTGGAACCCCCGAATTCTACCCGACCCGGAAAGAAGCCTCGTGCCGGGGAACCACACAGGATTACAATCTACGTCGAGTCACACAGGAAACCACGCCATGAACCCTGCCGAACACCATGTCGCCGTTCTCGGCGCCACCCCGAAACCGGAACGCTATGCCAACCAGGCGGTGCGCCTGCTGCTGGAGAAGGGCTACCGGGTGACTCCCATCCATCCCAAGGTCAGCGAGATCGAGGGGCTCGCCGTGGCCCCTTCCCTGGAGGAGGTGGATAAGCCCATTCACACCCTGACCCTCTATGTGGGCCCCGCGCGGCTCGAGCCCATGGCGCAGCGCATCGTGGCCGCCCGGCCAAGCCGGGTGATCTTCAATCCCGGCACCGAGACCCCTGCGGTCCAGCAGGCGCTGGATACCGCCGGCATTCCCTGGGAAGAGGCCTGCACCCTGGTGCTGTTGCGTACCGGCCAGTTCTGACCATGGGCAGATCCCCCTATATCACCCGTCAGGGATACGACCGTCTGAAAGAGGAGCTGGAGCAGCTATGGAAGAAGCGCCGCCGGGTGGTGCAGGCGCTGTCGGCGGCGGCGGCCGAGGGGGATCGTTCCGAGAACGCTGAGTACATCTACCGCAAGAAACAGCTGCGGGAACTGGATCGCCGCCTCCGCTACCTGCAGAAACGTTTGCCGGAGCTGAAGGTGGTGGAGCAGCCGCCTGCCGACCGGGAACGCATCTTCTTCGGCGCCGAGGTGGAACTGGAGGACGAGTCGGGCGAGGTGACCAGGCTGCGCATCGTGGGGGCGGACGAGTTCGACCCCGGGCGCAACTGGATCAGCGTGGACTCCCCCATGGCACGCGCCCTGCTGGGCAAGGCGTTGGACCAGGAGGTGGAAGTCCGGACTCCCGCCGGCCGGCGCAGCTTCCTGGTGCTGGAGATCCGTTACCTGGAGTGAGCCAGCACCCCACTACCTGGAGTGAGCCAGCACCCCACGCAGGTGCTGCAGGATCACCTTGGGAGAGTCGCTGTGCTGGATCATGTCCACCAGCACGCCCTGCTCGTTCACCAGGTAGATCACTGAGGAGTGGTCCACCGCATAGCCCAGCTCCGAGCCCTGCACCTCCGCCTTGCGGAAGAAGGCGCCATAGCGGTTGGCGATCTCTTTCAGCTGCTCCAGGCTCCCCGTGAGACCGATCATCTTCGGATGGAAATAGTGGACATAGTCCACCAGTTTCTGCGGCGTGTCCCTTTCCGGGTCCACGCTGATGAACAGCGGCTGGATCTGCTCCATCTCCGCTGGCGACAGCCGCTTGAGCGCCGCCGCCAGCGCCCCCAGGGTGGTAGGGCAGATATCGGGGCAGGAGGTGTAACCAAAGTAGATCACCACCACCTTGCCACGGAAATCCGACAAAGACACCGGCCCCCGGGCCGACTGGAGGGTGAAGTCTCCACCCATGCCCGGGTAGGGACTTTCCGGAGCCTGGCGTGAAAACAGATACCAGCCGCCAGCACCGGCAACCAGCACCAGTGCCAGCAGCCATACCAGCCGCTTCATCAGTGATTCATCTGCATTTTGTGCTGCTTGTGCATGCCCTGATGCTGCTTCATCATGTCGAAGCGGCGCACCTCCAGCTCCACCGGTTTCTTGCTGCCATCCTCGAACACCAGAGTCACCGGCAGCTTCTCACCCGCGGTGAGCTTCCGCTTGAGCTTCATCAGCATCAGGTGCAGCCCACCGGGCTTGAGTTCCGTCCTGCCTCCCGCAGGTATGGGCATCTCCTTCACCGGCCGCATGCGCATCACGCCATTGTCATTGATGTGGGTGTGCAGCTCCACCATGCCCACATCGGGAGATTCCGCCGCCACCAGGCTGTGGTCCACCTTTCCCTGGTTCACCAGGGTGAGGAAACCGGCGCTGGTGGTCATGTTCGGGGGCACCTCCCTTGCCCAGGGATCCTGGACCTGGATGTCATCCGCGGCGCTGCCAGCAAAGACCGGCGAGGTGAGCGCCAGGGTCAGAGCCAGGGCTATGATAGGGTTACGCATCTGCAATCCTCCTGAAAAAGGTTCACGGTGTGGCAATGGTAGCAGCCCGCCCCCCGAATCACACTGGACCTAGATCAATTTTACCTTTTCATTCAGTCAGTTGCGCTATATCGCACAGCTTGTTGCATGAACCCAACGGCATTCGATCCCAAAGCTGCCGAATCCTTCGCCCACCGCCTGCTGGCCTGGCACCGGGAGCAGGGGCGGCACCATCTGCCCTGGCAGCGGGAACCCACCCTTTACCGGGTCTGGATTTCCGAGATCATGCTGCAGCAGACCCGGGTAGCCACGGTGATCCCTTACTACGAGCGCTTCATGGCCACCTTTCCCGACCTGGCGGCCCTGGCGGCGGCCGACGAGGAACAGGTGCTGCGGTTGTGGTCGGGGCTGGGTTATTACGCACGGGCGCGCAACCTGCACCGGGCGGCCAGAATCATCCTCCAGCACCATGACGGCCGCTTTCCCGAGCAGTTCGAGCAGGTGGCAGCCCTGCCCGGCGTTGGCCGCTCCACCGCCGGCGCCATTCTTTCCCTGGCGCTGGGGCAGCGCCACCCCATACTGGATGGCAACGTCAAGCGGGTGCTGGCCCGCCATTTCGCGGTGGCGGGATGGCCGGGTCATTCCGCGGTGGCCCGGCAGCTCTGGGCCCTGAGCGAACAACTCACTCCGCAACGCCAAGTGGCCGCCTACAACCAGGCGATGATGGATCTGGGCGCCACCCTCTGCACCCGGACCAGCCCGAACTGCAACCGCTGCCCGCTGCGGCAGAGCTGCCTGGCCCGTGTCCGAGACGAGGTGGCCCGTTACCCTGAGCCCCGTCCCAAGCGTGAACTGCCTCGGAAAGAGGTGCAGATGCTGCTGCTCCAGGACCCGGAGCGGCGGGTGCTGCTGGAAAAACGCCCGCCCACCGGCATCTGGGGCGGCCTCTGGAGCCTGCCGGAATTGCCACCGGATGCCAGGGCGGAAGACTGGTGCCTTAGGCAACTGGGCCTCCGGACCTCCCTCGTCGGGAAACTGCGGCCCCGCGCCCACGCCTTCACCCATTTCCAACTACGCATCCTTCCCCGGTTGTTGCGGGTGGAAAACCCGGCCCCGGGCGTGCTGGATGGCGGCAGGTGGGTCTGGTATAACCCGGGCCAACCACAAGACCGCGGCCTGGCCGCCCCCGTTCTGGCCCTGCTGCGGGAGATCCAACCACAGGAGTGAGAACCATGACCCGAACCGTGCACTGCGTGAAGCTGGGACGCGAAGCCGAGGGGCTGGCGCGCCAGCCCTATCCCGGCGAACTGGGCAAGCGCATCTTCGAAAACGTATCCAAGGAGGCTTGGCAAGCTTGGCTGAAACACCAGACCATGCTCATCAACGAATACCGCCTCACCCCGATGAAACCCAAGGACCGCAAGTTCCTGGAAGAGCAGATGGAGAAATTCTTCTTTGGCGAGGGGGCCGAAACCCCGCCCGATTTCCGCCCGCAGTGACAACTTTTCCTTGACGGGAAAGCCGTCGGCGGCTTAAATATGCCGCCTTGCCGACATTCAGGCCCAGGTAGCTCAGTCGGTAGAGCAGAGGACTGAAAATCCTCGTGTCGGTGGTTCGATTCCGCCCCTGGGCACCAACAAACTCAAACACTTACGCACAACGAGCCCCGCATTGACGGGGCTTTTTCATGCTTGGGGCAACCCTGGGGCAACCTCCAGAGTCCATTTTTGCCCCTTCACGCACCCATCGCGGAGCCGTAGGAATCCGCCTACATGAGATCCAGCACGGCCCTACATCCGCAGGCAAAAGAAACCCGGCACGGTGGCCGGGTCATGGTGAGGCGCTCTGCGGCGGGCCTGGATCAGCACTCGCCCTCCCATTCGCCAGCCATCTCCGCCTGGCGCCGCGCGGCATGGTCTGACATCTCCTCCAGGAGATCGCGAACCGCCCCCTCCAGGAGGTGGTGGATGGCCGCCGCATCACTGCCACAGCCGGCGAGCTCGGTGGCGATCCGGGCCGGGAAGGCCTCCAGCAGGGTGCGCCAGGTGGTGGCGACGTCCTGAAGCACCCGCTCCACGTCCTTCCGCCATACCAGCTCCCCGGCCCGTTTGAGGTTCTCCATCTCGGCCAGTTCCGCCTTGGCCTCACGCTCCCGGACCATGGCCATCTTCAGGCGCAGGGCCACATCCTCGCCAGGGATCTCCCCTGCATCCGGCGACCGGCCCGCCTCAGCGCTGAGGGTGCGGGTCAGATGGTGCGGGAGCGGACTGGCGCTGGCGGCAAGCTCTCGCTCGGCTTCATCCGGGTCCAGCTTGCCGTCAGCACCCACGCGGATACGGCCTTTCTGTCGCCACTTGGTGACGGTCGAGCGGTTCACCCCCTTGAGGCGGGCGAACTCGGCCATGGTCACCCGGCGGGCCATTACTGCACTTGTGGCCGATGGCCGTTCCCGACCCTCTCTGGCGGTTGGCCCGTGGCCGCGGCCAGCTCATGCTGGTGGATGGCCCAGTTGAGCTCATTCACCATGAAGGCGGCCTCGGCGATAGCCCCCAGGTGTTCCTGGATCACCAGGAGCAGGTCGGCCAGCGGTGTTCCCGCCTCTTCGTCTGACAGCCTGTTGTAGGTCTCTTCCATCACACTGCACAGGCGCAGCAGCTCGCCTTGAACGTTGATCCAGCCAGCCAGCAGACGGGCTTCCTTCAGCGCTTGGGCCGGAAGTGGATTTCGTTCCACCGGGCGAATGTGGCGCTGGATGGCATGGAAACGCCGCAGCGCTTCGGCCATGGATTTGGGGCGGCGGTCTTCGGTGTTGGTGCTCATTCGACCATCTCCTCCCCTTCGTGCAAGCAACCAAGGTCTTTGGCTATCTCCTCAAGATCCGTAGACCTATTAACGGGATGGTTCCAGTCGTTGATCACCCAATATCTACCATCGCGATCCTTGTGAAGAATCATGGCCTCGTGGCGCAATTTGCGGCGGATTCGCTTTTCAAGGGCAGATCTGGTCACGGTAACAATGCTCATGACTTTCTCTCCTTCGCCATCTCGTGGCGCGTTGCGGGGTTGGCGGGTTCTTCAATGTCGATTGCGCAAATGAGCCGGGCGTCCGGGTGCTGGCGCTTAATCTCGGCCAGTGCCTGCCTGGCTTGTGTTTCGTCGTGGAATACCCGCGACAGAGGGGCGCCAATCACCAAGTTGCCGTTCGGCAGGCGTTCGTCATGCCCGATCCAGAAGTTCATCCCGCCACCTCCAGCGCTTCTCGAGCGCGGGCATGCCCCTCATCGAGGCCGGCGTGGAATGCGTCGAATTCTGCCGTGCCAATCTTGTAGGGGCAGCCGATGCGCGCGCCCTCGAGGCGATAGCGCAGGGCGGCCAGGACGCCCTCCTTGTAGGCGTCGGAACGCGAATTGCGGAAGGGGTGGAATGCGCGCTCGAATACCGCTTGCGCGGTGGGGCGCTGGGTGGGTGTGGTCATGGTCTTGTCCTCAGCTTGTGGTTTCGGAGCTGCCACCCATCCCTGCCAGAGAAAGGGTGGCGACCTGCGCGGACCTGGCAGGACCGGGGCTGAGGTCCCGGCTCCCCCGGAGGGGAATCCACGCAGGCCACCATTGATCGGGCATGAAAAAACCGCACTCGAACGAGGCGGCCTGCGCCTCAGCTGTTCCGGGCTGCCAGACCCGGGCCGCTGAATTTGCAGCGGCACATTCACGATGGCACATCATCCCGGATCTTGTCAACCGCCATTTGCCGCCTCCGCCAGGTGCGCCCGGGCCACCAGCCCCGCGATCTCGCCCCCCAGCCGGTCAACCACCTCGAGATGATGCGCGACGAAGGCCTGCGCCACCTTCCGGCAGGCCTCGATAACCGCCGCCACCTCGGGCGCGTCCAGGTCGGTGTCCGGTGGCAGCGCCAGGCTGGGCCATTGCGCCGGTTCGATGCAGCGCCGCAGGATAGCCAGGGCGTCCTCCGTGGCCGCCTGTGCCGTCTCCTCGTCGAGCCCAGCCTGGTGGTAGATCGCATGGAGAGCGGCGCGCAGGTCGCCCCGCTGTTCCGGCAGATCGAAGACGTTGCTCATGTCAGCAGCCGCTTGATCTGCTCGGCATTGCGCTGGATGTGGAGGATGACGGAGCGCTCGCCGGTGGCGCCCATGAGCACCTCCTCGGCGGCGTCGTGGCGGTTGTCCACCAGGGTGACATTGAGCTGCTGCGCGCCCGCGCCGCCGGCCGCCGGCACCAGGCCGCCGTTGGCGAACGCCAGGGCCGGGCCGCGCCAGACGGGCGGCTGGAAGTTCTGGTTCAGGCTGTCGAGGAACTGCACCCCAACCCGGCGCACGGCAGCGGCATTGAGGACATATTCCCCAGCCGACAGCCGCGCCGGGATGCTGTCCGACGTGGCCGTGCCCGGGCCGGTGACGTAACCACCCTCGGCAAACCCGATAGCGGAAAAAATCTCTCCGAAAATGCCGCCGATCTTGCCGGTCTTGCCAAAGTCGCCAAACAGCTTGCGCGCCAGCTGGGCCGCGATGGCTTCGGCGGCCATGCGGCGCACGGCATCCACGAACGACCGGAGCATCCCTTTCACCCCGTGATCGAACGGGTTGAAGAGGAAGTCCGCGAACGCGCTCTGGATGTTCCTGGCGGCCTGCACCGCGAACTGGTCGAGCTGCGTGCGCGCCTCCTCCGACTTCGCCGGCACTTCATCCATGGCTTCCGTCACCCGGAAGACGGCTTCGGCGTAGGTGTCCCAGCTGATGCGCCCCTCGGCCAGCAGGGTGTCGAGCTGCACCAGCTGCGCGTCCACCTCCTCCATGGGGTTGATGAGCTCGCGCCAGCGTTGCGCGGCGGCCTCCTGTTCCTGGTTGTAGGCCTCGAGGGCGCGTTGTTCCTCCTCCCGGGTCTTGGCCAGCGCCTGTGCCTGTTCGAGCTGGCGGCGCCTGGCGTCCACCGCTTCCGCCGCCTGGATCAGGGCGCGCTTCTGGTTGTCGTTGAGATCCTTGAACCGCCCGTTCTGCACTTCCCACAGCACCCGCTCGCGCTCGGTGGTGGCGCCGGTGAGGGCACTCATCTTCTGCAGCTGCGCCAGGGCGTTCTGGTAGGCTGCGGCGGTCTTGTCCGGCAACCCGGTTCCGGTGGTGGTGCCGGCTCCGCTGACGTTGTACGGCTGGCCGGTGGGGTTGTCCGGCAGCGCCTTGGGCTGGGCCGGCTTGGGCAGCGGGCGGCTGTCATAGTAGGCCTTGATCGCCTTCTCGATCTTCGCCAGCTCGGCGCGCAGCTCCTCTTCCGACCAGAATTCGACAACACCACCCTTGCCGAAGAACCGGATGCGCTTACCGAAGCCGATGAGCCCGCCGTTCAGTGCGTCACGGAGCTCCTGCGCCTTCTCCTCCAGGCGCACGATGTCATCGGCCGCCGCACCGTTCATCATGGCCGCGAGCTCTTCCGAGAGATACTTCACAGCGCCCGCCGCATCCGCCACGAACCGGGCAGCCTTGCCGAAGCCCTCGATCATCGCCGTGGTGATGACGTTGATGTTGTGGACGAAGGCGGGATCCTGGAAAAGCCGGGTGAGTTCCTGCACCCCGCGCTTGGCATCATCCAGCCCGCCAGGTGCCTCCAATAGATCGCCAAGCGCGTTCTGCAGCTGCTGGAGCGCACCGCCGAAGGTATCGGCCGCCGCCTGCGCCGCGCCCCCGAACTCGCGCTTGAGCTCCTCGAGGATCACCCGCTGCGCGCCGGCCACGTCACCGGTTTCCACCAAGGCCCGGATGGTTTGCTTCTGCGTTCGGCTGAAGCTGACACCCACCCGGGTGAGGGCGCTGATTCCTTTCACCGGATCGTTGAGCGCTTTGCCCACTTGCAAGGCTGCGCTCTTGAGGTCGGTGCCCATGGCTGTCGCCAGGTCGAGGGTGGCCCGGGTGGCCTCCTCGAAAACCCGCCCGCGGACGTTTGTGAAGGTCAGCAGCAGCGACTGCATGGAGAGGACGGCCTCATCGCCATAGGTCGTCGTCTGCTGCAGGGCCGCCGCGAAATCCACCAGCTGCTGCTTGCTGAGGCCCGCCACGCCGCCGGTGCTCTTCAGTCGCGCCTCCAGTTGGGCCAGGGCCTTCTCCTGTTCCCGGGTCGCGCGGATGACGGCACCCAGGGAGACCGCTGCACCCAGGGAAGCAAACGCGGCGTTCACCCGGCTGATGTGGCGCCCAAGGCCCTTGATGTCACGCTCGATTGCCTTGAACGTCCGCCGCGTCAGATTTTCGGCGGTGACGACGAGTGAAATCTTGTGCTGATTGAGGGCCATGTTCCGCTCCTGATTCAGGTGGCTTGCGCTTCGGCCTGCACTGCGCCGGCGGCCTCTTCAGAAGCCTTCCTCGCCAGGCGTCGCATGGAGATTCGGCGCAAGAAGAATGGCGCGTTCGCAAGATAGAGCTCGATCACCAGCCGGTCGCCGGTTTCGCTGTCGAGCGAGTCCAGCCAGGCCTCCTCTTCACCGGTGGAAAGGAGAAGCATCCGGCGCAGCGCCTCGGGGTGGGCGTAGAACGTATCCAGCAGCCCGGATAGGTCGCTGCCGTCGCCGATGGTCCGATCCAGATCGGCCAGCAGCGATTCCAGCAATACCCCCAGATCGAGGCTTTGGACGAAGGTAAGCGGCTTGACGGTGATGGTGCGCCCGTCCACCTCCAGCGTGCGAGGGGCGGATTCAGGCGTTGGCTCTTGTGCTTGCTCAGTCATGCTTCAGTCTCCAAAAAAATGGCCTGGAGAGGCTGCGGAACAGCATCCAGGCCCAAAACGACAGCCACAGGAGAACGCTGTTTACGCACCCGGGTTCTTCGCCATGGTGCGGTAATCCAAGGCTTTCACCGCGGCATCGATGCGCACCTTGAACTCGGCGCCATCGGTGGTCCAGGCGCTGCGCTGTTCGAGGTACGGCTGATCGTTGCCGTCCAGGTAGGCCACCTCGATGGTGTCGTGCGTGTCGGGATCCGCCGTGCCGAACCAGGCCACCCCGCCAGCGGCGTCCAGTCGGGCATCGGAGATCACCTCGAAGGTGCCGCGCACGCTGTTGGAGATGGTGGTATTCATCGCGGTGTCGCCCACGTGATACTGGGATTCGGCCACCACCTTCGCCTTGCCCTCCAGGGCCACCGGCACCACGATACGGGCCAGGCGGATGCCCAGGTTCGCGTCACCATCCTTCTGCGTCGCCATGGCGGCGCGCATGGCATCCACGCTGTCGGTGCTGATGGCCGATGCGGTGAGCAGGTTGCCGTGGGCGCTGTCGAACAGCGGAACCCCGTCGCGCATGTTGGGATTGTCCACCAGCACGGCATAAACGAGATCGCCGATGGTGCGGCGCGCGGCCCGGCCCATCTTCCGCGGAACCCGGGTGAAAGCGCCCAGGTCGTCATTGATGATCGCCTGGCGGGTGATCGCGAACAGGTTGCCATAGGTGGCGAGCTGGATGGTTTCGCCACGGTCGCCAATGGTGGCGTAACGGTATTCCGCGCCCTCTTCGACCCGCAGCAGGCTTGGGAACGTATTGAGATCCACGCGCTCGCCGGGTTTGAAGTCGCTCAGCGTGCCGGTGGTGGTCCAGGCCTCGAAGGTTTCCGGTGCCTCCTGGTAGCCCT
Source organism: Sedimenticola sp. (assembly GCA_026992075.1). Taxonomy (GTDB): domain Bacteria; phylum Pseudomonadota; class Gammaproteobacteria; order Chromatiales; family Chromatiaceae; genus Thiolapillus. The sequence continues at coordinate 72,476 of JALXAM010000070.1, forward strand.
TGAGCATGGCCTTGTTCGCCACGTCCTTGAGCAGGTTGCCGAAGTCGGTGCGGGTCAGTGCGGCGGCCACGACCTCCATCTTGTGCTGGCCACGAGCACTGATGCCGGAGCTTTCCAGGTAGTTGCGCGCCAGGGAAAAGAGCGTGTGGGCCCGGAATTCATTGCTGCGGTCATCCGCCATCAGGCCGGCCTTTGCGGCCAGCGCTGCCGTGGCGCCCTGTCGGAACTTGTCGGAGGCCGCGAGGCCGGGGGTTGCTACGTCATACATCGTTCATCTCCTCTTGAAATGGGTGCGGCGTGAACGCGAATGCCGCCGGTAAGTTCGCGCACGGGAGCCGCATCATCGGTCCAAAGCCATAACCGACCCCGCTAGCCGAGCATCAATGCGTCCCGCGCCTGACCAATTTGGCGCTTGCTCGGCTCGATACCCTCAAAAACTCTTGCGATCCAGCGATCCCGGTTCAGCCGGCCGCCAAATTCGGCCCCGGACGCTGCTTCGGCAAGGGCCAGGAGTTCGGTGAAGTCCCTGGCGAAATTCTTGAACGCGCGGGAAGCGCGGAACCGCTCCAGCGCCTCCTCGGCAACCTTCCACCTTGCGGCCACCAAGGCCTGCTCTGCCTGCCGCTCCCGTGCCAGGGCATCGCTGAACTTGTCTTCCAGCGCCTCGATCACGGCTTCAACCTTCTCAATGGCGGCTTTGAGCTCCCGGCTCCTGTTCCTCGTGAAATTGGCCGCCTCCAGCACATCGTCCACCGTGTCAATCTCGACCGTCTGCGTTCCCTTCTCGGCTTGTTCCAGCTCGGACAGCAGTTGGCTGCGCCGCGCGATGCAGTCATCCCGGCGCTGATAGAGTTCGCGGTGGAATTCGCGCGCGGCGGTGAATTCCTGCAGGGCGGATTCAAGGTCTTTGGCCATTGTGTTCCTCCAGATTCCCGGTGCTCATGTTGGCGATCCTCTCTTCCAGCCGGCGCACCGCACCGGCCAGCTGCCGCGCCTCGTTCACAAGTCGCTCCGGCACCTCCACCGGCACCCCTGGCGAGGTGATACCCACCTCAGCGGATAGCGCCTGCGCAACCGCGAGCTGGCGCTGAAGCGTTGCGAGCCGAGCGGCGATCCGAGCGCGTTCCCGGCGCAGGCGGGCCGACGGCGCATCCTTCTCGGAGAGCCGACGGAGATGCGCCCGGGCATCCTCAACAGAGATTGCGCTGCCAAATGCAAGCCGAACGGCTGCGAAGTATTGCCCGGCCATGGCGCCGGCCTGGAGAATCTCCCGAACACGGCTCCGTTCGTCTGCCCGGATCGCCTCAATGTCTCTCTCGTGCATCATGGCCTCACAGTACCCACCAGAGAGGTGTGCGACGAGTATTTCTGCAGCCAAATAGCCATTTCAGTGCCGACCGGACAAAAGTCCGTTGTAGACGCTTTCGGTGAGCCCTCGAAAACTGGAGGGCAAACGGTTACCGCCATACTTCAACGCGAGCAGTAAGTGTCTCTGCAGCATGGTTGGAAATGGCAGATCCCCACCTGGTGGCAGCTCTTCCATGAGCGCCAGCAGATTGCGTATCTCACCGTCCAAGAGTTGCAGGCGCTCGTGGTCGGATTCGCCATCCAGGAGCTGAAACGCTGCGGCCAGATGAAAATCGCGAATCTCTCGCAGGTAAATCACCACCCGCCGCTCTTTGCCCCGCCCGGTGGAATCAAGCTCAAGCGCCTCATCCAGCGAACGCGCCCGCCTTTCCACCAAACGCAGCACACCATCAGCCAACCAGCGAATGGCTGATTCAGGCGGCAACCTTCCAGCGGCTGCGCTCTCTGCAATGGCGGCGATATGGCGGGCGGCCTCGTCCATTGCTCAGTGCCGGTTTCCCCCGGAAGCGGTGATCCGATCCGCCGCAGCGGTGAGCGCCTGAGCCGCCTGCGCGAGGTGGTTCATGGCGTCGGCGAGCTCGGCCTGGCACCGGTCTTGCGCGGCCATGGGCACGGCCTCAAGCTGGTTGCGGATCAGATCCAGGCCGGTGACGGCGCGGAACAGCGGCTTGAGCGCTTCACGTTGGGCTTGCGTCAGTTTCCGTCGCATATCTGTTCCTCCGTGTCCACGCGGGCACCGTGGGCAGTGCCTTGGGCGCCGTGGGCACGGTCGCGCACCGCAGCAGCAAAGCCGTTCAAAGACTGGAAGGTGAGGGTCCACTGCGTTTCCATCCCAGGGTGCAGCTCGGGGTTGACCCAGGCCATGGGCACCGTCACCCGCCAAGGTTGCCGATCCTCCCGCCAGATCAGGCACGGCACCCGCTCCTGGCCGGCCTGTTCCCGCGCCTGCCGCCAGAAACGCGCTAGCAGATGCTCTGTGACCTTCGCGCGACGCTTCACCTCGATGGCGAGGCTGCGCAGGACATCGGCCGCCGGCCCCACCTCCTCCGGATGCACGACCAGATCGCAGCCACCCTCCCGGGCCTGGTGGAGGTTGCGCACCAAGCGCACCCCCAGCAGATCCCGGATCAGGCGGGCCACATCCCGCTCACCCTCCTTGCCCTTGGCGCGGCTACCCATGGGAACCTCCTCGGGCGCCCGATCTCTTCCTGCCGGGAACCACCACCCGCACGGCGGGAACCTCTTCGCCGAAGGCGCGCACCATCTCCCGCCGCAGCCGAATCTTGTGGCCCGCCCATTGCTCCACCACCGGCGTGCCAGTGATACGCGCGATGGCCCTGGCGTTGGTCTTGTTCAGCGCCAGCAACTTCTCGGTCTCTCGGAAATGCAGGCTGACCAGCTTCTTGCCCCTCGAGGCAGGATCCTCGACCTCCTCCAGCGTGGCGCCGGTGATGGTGAGGTCGAATTCCTGATCTGGCGGCAGATCATCGGCAGCCAGGAACCGGGAGGGGATGAAGCGGCGATAGGTGCCTTTGACGGGTTCGCCCATCACGCCACCTCCAGCCCGCCGAAGGTCACCGGGTCGGCCGCGAACCGGCCCCATGGCGGGGCCTCCAGAGTTTCGATGTCGGACTCGCAGTAGCCGCCCCAATCTCCGGTGTCACGGCAGTGGCGCAGCTTGGCGAGCAACCCGTGGAAGTCCCGCCGGCCAGTGGCCAGCAGGTCCACATCCAGCGCGTAGGCCTGGCTGACGTGCGGCGGATCCTTCTCCACCGAGACCAGGTAGAAATCATCCACTGCCGCCCCTGCACGCTTGAACACCTCGAGATAGAGCGCCGACTGGCGGTCGTAGCAGTGGCGATCCACCGCGCGCAGGAACCCCTCCGGGCTGCCATCGGTGCAGGTCTTGAGGTCGAGGATGGCGCCAGCGTAAGCGCCGCCCGTCACCAGCAGGTCGGCCCGGGCCTTCACCAGCTGCCCGTCGAAGTCGGCCACGGCGCTCACCTCGCACAGGCAATGCCCAGCCACTGCCCGCATCACCGGGTTGCCCTCCACCAGGGCCTCGGCCATCGCCATGGCTGCGTCAAATTCCGTCGCAGTCCAAATCTCCTTCCCCTCGGCGGCGGCCTCTTCCTGGAACGCGATCCAGGCCTTGCCCGCACGCCGCCCCTCGAACACGGCCACCTCCTCCCGGGGCTCGCGGCTGGTGAGCAGCCACTCGACGCAGGAATGGAGCCGGCGGCCTGCAGCCATAGCGGCGGTCTCAGTGCGCTCACCATGCAGCTCCCAGTGGCGGAAATGGGCCGGGGAGCGGCGCAGCAGGCCAAGGCCGGAATTGCTCACCGCCAGGCGGTCATCGTGGTAGGTCTCGGCGGGCAGGTCCAGGTAGATGCCGGGTGCCGGGAAATCGGCCGCCGGCTTCGGTTCGATGTTCATGGAGTCGTCTCCTCGAGTCTGGGTGAATGGGGGAAACAGCACCGCCATCGCGGTGGAGATCCGCGCCAGGTGCAGGTGCTGCTCAGGGGTGAGGTTGCCGGGTTTCACAGTTCGATTTCCTCCAGCAGGAATTCATGGGGCCGGAGCGCGTTGTGCTCCCGGGCCATGTGCTCGATATCCACGTGATCGGCCAGCACCCGGCCGGTGCCGCGGTCCACCACGTGATACCTGCCGAGTTGCCAGCGTTGGTACTGGCCGCGAGTCTTGCGCAGCAGCCAGCCTTTGCGTGCCAGGCGGTAGTTGATTCGGCGCGCGACGTTGGCTTCCAGGACGTAACGGGGTTCTCGTTTCATCGGTCTGTTGCGGTTGCCATTGCACGGGGTGCTGGCCCTAGCGGAATGCCGCGGCCCGAATCACCCGCAAGGAATGCTCCCAGGGAGGACCCGCTCCTAGTCTGGAATGGGCTTCCAGAGGTGCGGCAAAGTGGGTGATGGCTGCTCCTACCCCGCCACCCCGCCACTACTCCGCCACTACCTCGCCGATAGGCAAAAACAGGGAGGGTGACACCGGTGACGCCCCTTCCCATTTGAGGGGTAACGCGTACGCGCATGTGCGCGCGCGCGGGCGCGCGCGCGTGAACCCCCGAAATGTAAGGTGGTGTCACCGGTGTCACCCCTGCCTGTACCCCCCAAATGGAACACGGCGTCACCGGTGTCACCCCCACCTTTTCCAGTGCTCGTCGGGGTCGGTTTCGGGCGCGCTGAGCCTGATTCCGACGTAATGGCGGCCACGCAGCTTTGTTCGCGCCCAACGGAACCCGGCGCCTTCCATCTTCCCCTTGAAAGCCGATGACGTGCCCGGGTGGATGCCGGACGCCTCGGCGTACCGTTTCCAGGAATTGAACAGCGGCGTGGGCGTCTCCCAGTAGTCCGCGCCCACCTCGCAGCATTCTTCGATCCATTGCTGGAAGATGTCCTGCTCCTCGAAATACTCATCCGTAGCTGTCTTCACCGCTTCGGGTGGACACAGCCCTTCTTCATGCCAGGCCACGGCACCTTCGATTGCCCACTGCAGGATCCCGCCCGCTTCTTCCCGCAGCTTCTCCGGCAGGTCAGGATCGCGCCGGTCCGGGGGAATGGTGACGGTGAAGGGAACAAGATGGAGACGTGCTCGCAAGGCAACGTCCAGTGAGCGGAAGGAAGGTTTATGATTACCGGCGACGATGAGCTTAAATTGAGGGTCGAAGGTGAAGAAGTCGCCTCGCATGAAACGCGCCGTAATCGGGTCTCCGCCCGTCAGCGTCTTGATGCGCGATTCCGCCCACTGGCCGCCTTCCTCCACCTCCTGCGCCACCACCAGGCGCTTGCCCATGAGGGATGCCAACTCGGTGGGGTGGCGGTCGTTCCTGGATTGCATCAGCGCCTCAATGGGAGCGATTCCGGCATAGTCGGACATGATGGCGGTGAGGGTATTGAGGAACACCCCTTTGCCGTTGCGCCCGGTACCGTAGAAGAAGAACAAGGCGTGCTCCTTCACGCTCCCGGTGAGCGCATAGCCGGCAACTCGTTGCAGGAAGGCTTGCAGCTCACGGTTTCCGTCCGTCACGTCGTCCAGGAACCGATGCCAGCGCGGACACTGCCCACCAGGTGCGGCGGCGGTGATTCTTGTCATGAAGCGCTCCGACGCGTGTGGATGCACCTCACCGGTGCGCAGATCGACAATGCCGCCCTGGGTATTGAGCAGCATCCCATCGCGATCCCAGATGTCACCACCAGCCACCAGATCGCCGCGTGCCAGGCGTTCGATTGCCGCGACCGTAGCGGACTTCTTCAGGTCCTTGGCTCGCCCACTATCGCCAGCGATTTCGCGTAGGAGGGCGCGGACGGCATTGAATACCGCCAGCTTTTCATCGGTCCGCCAAACCATGCCGTCCCACTCATACCAGCGGCCCCACCGCTGCACCCAGCGGAATTCCGGATGGCGTTCCGCGAACAGCTGCGCGAGGGCGTCTTCGCTGGTGTCGATCCGATCCCGCAGAGCCTCGGCATCGATAACCTCCAACGTGCGGCGCAGATCTTCGGGCAGCGCCGTCATCTCGACACCTCGCGCTCATAGAGTTTGCCCAGGAGAGTATGAATGCGACGGGCGGCCAGTTCTTCGCGTTGCCAGTGGCCATCCGGCATCGGTCGCCACTCCGGCGGCAGGGCGCGGTGACGGCGGGCCAGTTCGCGGCCAGCCACACGGCCACCAACCACCTGCTGGAGGACAGCCAGCTCGTGCACCAGCGCCTCCTCAAGCCGGGCCACCTCCTGCCGCCTGGCGGCCTGGCGCGCTCGCTGGTGGGCTTTCGGATCAGCTTGGGTATCCAGCCCCAGGTGGGCGGCGACCAGGTGAAGAGCCTCGCCCTTGGATCGGGCGATGCCGGCGTGGATGAGAAGATCGAAGCCGTCGCCTCCGGTTGGATTGCCTCCTCCACCGCAGATCCACCCGCCATCAGCAGCTTCTTCGGGCAGGCGTCGGAAACGATCTTGACCGCCGCAGCCGAGGCATGGGCCATGCCGTCCCAGCGGCGGGAGATCACCGACACCCAGGGCAGCCCAAATGTCGGGCCAGAGGCCACGGGCCGCGGCTTTCACAGCGGCGAAGTCAATCATGCCGCGCGCTCTCCACCGGGGCTTCGTTTGCCGTACACCAGGCGCATCGCCGGCTCGCGCGGCCATCCAAGCCTATTATTGTGACGCCGCTCCGGCTTTATGCCGAAGTAGTGGCCATAACGATAAACGGACTTTCGTAGGCTTTCGGGCTGAATCCCCAATAGTCGTGCGAATTCTCCTGTCGACAAAAACGGCGGCTCGAGCGCTGCTCTGTCCTCGGGCTCTACGCAGTCCTCGGGCTCTACGTGGTCCTCGGGCGCTGTGTCGTACATGGATATCCCCGTGATGTCTGTGATCTTCGGGGCAAGAGTAGGCGCAGGGACGCGCCTTGGTCAGGGGGGAGAAATTAGGAAATTCCTACGCCGGGAGTGCCAACCAGCACGCATGGGTCAACCCGCCGATCTCCCTCTTGGTAGCGCTGGAGTGCATCCCTCACCACTTTGGAGGTGGCGTGGTCGTCAGCGTCGTACTGGATGATCTCTTCAAGATAAAGAAGGTTCGTGTACTGGGCCAGCACCGCCAGCAGGCGACGGAATCGGCCTTTGCGGGGGGTCGGGCGGATCTCAAGCTCCCGTTCCGCCAGGTGGGCGATGCTGACGATAAGTTTCGCGCGTGGGATCCTGCTTCGCCTGCCGGGTGCTCCCTTTGGGAACGTTTCCAATGCCAACCTGGCAGCCTCCGCCAATTCCTTTGGCGGCCGCTCCTTCCAGTCTGGCGTCCATTGCCCCAGCTTGATGAGGGCGCGCTGCAGGTAGAACTCAGCCTGCCCTGATAACGCGCGCACTGCGTCTTTTCTTGGGTTCTGCCTTGTAAGGCGCTTCAGTTGGTTGAGCTGCTCCTTCAGGGTAGGTTGATCGTCGAGCCAAGCGAGGCCAGGCACCAGCGCCTCACAACTCCTGATGGCATACAGCATCCAATAGGCCGCCTGTTCGGCCTTGGCGGAATCGGTGTCGAACTCCTTGCAAAGGGTGGCTGCCAGCCGTTCGACTTCCGCCTTTGACGGTAGCTCGAAATGGGCGCTCACTGCACCACTTCCAGGTGGCGCCCATCCTCCTCTGGCTGCACCAGCCCGGCCTGGTTCAAGATCCAGCGCTCATATTTGCTGGCCCATTCGCGCAGGGAATCCAAGCTTCGCCGGCGGTAATGTCGTTCCACGAGGGCTGAGGGCGCATGGCCCTGGAGCTGTGCTACCGCTCCTGCAGGAATCGGCACGAGCTCTGCCAGCGTGCCGTAGGTGCGTCGCAAGCCATGCAGTGTGAGATGCGGCAATCCCACCGCATCAAGCGCCCGCTGGTGCGCTCTAGCTGGCGATGCAATGGGGGACTTCCCGGTGGTGGTGAAAATGAATCGGCCATTCCGTGGCATGGTTTCCAGCCGCCGCAGCACCCACGGCGGTAGGGGAAGAATCTCGTTGCCCCGCTTGCCCTCGATCTTCATGGTTCGCCAGCGAAGATCCACCGCTGACCAGGTGAGGGTTCTGATCTCCGATGGACGGCGGCCAGTGAGCAACAGGATGGCCAGGTAAGCCTCTATGACGGGATGACCGATAGCTGCCAATCCACGAAACCATGGTTCGAGCTGATCCGTCTGGAGGACATCACCAACGCGCGCTGGCGGTGATAGATCGATGTGAGCGGAGGCAGCCTTGAGCACGCGGCGAACGTCCACCAAGCCGGCCCAGTGTTCGCTGTCGTCTGCCCAATTCAGGCAGGCACGCAGCAACCTGAAGGCGCGGCCTGCGGTTGTCTTCCTCCTGGCCGCCTCCTTGCGGAAGAGGTCGCCCACCCGTTGCGGCGTGAGGTCGGAAATGGGCGTCCGCATGAGGGGATGGAGCACACCACCAGTTTTCGCGGCAGCCAGGTGGTCACGGATAGTCCATTTCGACCATTTTGGCTTTCGCTCATTGAGGTACTCTTCCCATAGAACCTCGAGGCGTGCTTCCCTGCGCAGCCGTTCCTCGCGTCTAGCCTCCTCATCTTCTTTCTGGCGATGTCGCTGCTCTCGCGGATCGATACCCTGGGCCAGCAGCGCATTCAGACGAGCGGTTTCCTTTCGGGCCTGCTCCAGGGTGATGGCTGAAACGCTGCCCAGGGAAAGACGCACCGTCCTGCCGGCAAATTTGGCGGTGAAGATGAATGCTGGGGTTCGGCCGCGGCGGTGACGGACCCCAAGGTGGTGGGCGACGGTATCCCACACCACCACCTCGTTTCTGTCATCCGGGAGGGTGAAGCGCTCAATCCCTGCCAGGGTGAGTCGCCGTTTGATAGACTTGGCCATGGTTGTCGGCCTCCGCACAGGTTCGACAATCCGCCTCCGGCGGTGGCCTCCGTCGGGGGCTTTCTTTTGCGTGGCTTCCTTGGGGTAACCTTGGGGCAACCCTGGGGCAACCTCTGGAGTCCATTATAGTCCCTTTTAATCACCGTTCCACAGAACAGAATTAGCGCCTGCACCAGCATGAAGAAACGCCTTAACGTGCTGTTTTTATGGTGATTTTATGGGATTAGCATGGACAATCTTGGGGACTGCGGTGAACCTGGAAAAACCCTTCGGAAAGAACTGAAAATCCTCGTGTCGGTGGTTCGATTCCGCCCCTGGGCACCATTCAAAAACAAAGACTTACGAGATTTCACGCCCCGTTCAGCTCGGGGCGTTTTCGTGTCTGGGCTACCCATGGGCTACCTCTTGGGTCCATTTGCGCCCCTCTCACGCACCCACCTCGGAACCGTAGGAAGCGGCCTACACGAGGCTCAGCGCGGTCCTACACAGCCATGCACTACCCTCCCACCGGGAAACCCCAGCTTGCCTGTTCCGCTTGTAGTGTGCATTATACACACAATGAACAGCAGAGAGATCATTCAGCGGCTGAAGCGGGAAGGATGGCAACTGGTGCGGGTGCGTGGCAGCCATCACCAGTTCCGGCACCCGGAAAAGCCTGGGCTGGTGACGGTGCCGCATCCAAGGCGGGATTTCCCGCGAGGTACGCTGAACAGCATCTACAAGCAAGCGGGGTGGAAAGAATGAAATATCCGGTGGTGATTCACAAAGACGACGATTCCGACTACGGGGTGACGGTGCCCGATCTGCCGGGCTGCTTCAGCGCCGGCGAAACCTTCGAGGAGGCGATGGAGATGGCCCGCGAGGCGATCGAGCTGCATCTGGAGGGATTGCTGGAGGAGGGCATGGCGGTGCCCGAGCCGTCGTCCATCGAGGCGCTGATGGGCAATCCGGACTATGCCGACGGGGTATGGGCGCTGGTGGAGGCGGACCTGTCGAAACTCTCGGGCAAAACCCGGCGGGTCAACATCACCCTGCCGGAGCGCGTGCTGACGATCATCGACGAGGCCGCGCGCCGTTCCGGCGAGAGCCGCAGCGGCTACCTGGCGCGGGTGGCGCTGGAGGCGGCCGGTCGGGAGAACCGGGCGGCGTGAAAAACCCGGCCGGAGCCGGGTGGTTCAACGTTACGATGCTTTTCGTTCGATGTAGAGCGCGCTTTCCAACACCCTCATGATCTTTTGCGCCTTTGGCTTGTCCAGATGATGCCGCCTGACCTTGCCGTCAAGGTACGTCTGCAGGTGTTTTGGGATGTAGTGCGCGGCAAGCCATTGGTGAAATTCCGCCCTGGCATCCACTGGATACACCCACGGCTCAATGTGACCGTTGGCCCGTGACTGTGGGTAACTGCGAGGGAAAGCCAAAGGATAGCGGATTGGGCGGCCATATTTTTTGGTGAGCCCTTTTTCGTTCCAATACCGGCCCCACCGTTGTCCAACCGAGATGTCGAGCAGCGTATAACGATCCACGGCCAAACCGGCGTTGAGCAGGTGCACGGTCAGGTCGATCAATTCCCGGAAAACGGAAAAATAGGGGAATCCCATTGGAAGCGTGGCGAACATCAGGCGATCTTCCAGATTCCTGCGCCATCGCTCCTTGTAAATGGCGTCGCCCCGCAGGATGGCCTCGATCTGCTCCTCGCACCACCAGGCGAATTCGTCATCCAGCCAGGCCGCGAAGGGAACTGCCAGCTTGGGATGCAACCAAGTGCCGCCGCCGGTCTCTGGCGCGCCCATTCTTGAGATAACCACCTGATTTTCTTCAAGTGTGAGTTTTTCGCACACTTGGCGAATTTTCCGTTTTGCGGGGTCTGTGCGAAGAAAATCGACCGGACGTTTCCCGAAACGCTTGGCCGCCTGGGTGGCGTTGATGTAACCGTCAGGTTGGAAAATGACCTGGAAACCGTCGTACTCGACAGGGATCAGCTCTTGCTGTTGCATTGGGCATGGCCCTCCGTTCAGATAATGAAACGAACGGACAGGCTGGCCAACAGGCTATGACGCTTTATGAGGCAATCAAAAATGGATGATTGCCTGATCTTTTTATGCAAGTTATCATTGCACCTAGATTTGACGGCCTGTTGGAGCCTATCCAACACCTGAAGCCTCGGCTGTTGGCGCAGTCGGGGCTTCTCTTTGCCCGCTGGGCAGGCAATGGGCCTAGTATACTGTTGCCGCCACGTTGCGCAACCACAACATCTTGTGGATAAAGCTGTGGAAAACCACGGCAGGAACCATTTTGGCGGCGTCAACAAAATGTTTGGCGTGGCGTCAGGCGTAACTGATCCACTGCGCGGTCAATCGTTGCCACCAGGGCAATGGCACGATCAGATCGTCCTGTCCGCTGGCTTGTTTCAGCCGATTCTGACACAGCCGCACCAAGGCCTCCAGTTGTGGCGGTTCGTCAATCTTGATGCGGTGCAGCTCCGCCTCCCAGGCCGCCAGGTCCTGCTCGGTGAAGTCGCGCTCACCGCGGGCCGAGATTTGCGCCAGCAGGGTGCCGAAGCGGCTGGCCAGCTCGCCATGCAGGCGCGCCCGCTCGGGCAGGCCGAACACCAGCGAGAGGGTGGAGGTGACGGCCACCACCAGCCCGCCCCATTGCAGCAGGTCGTAGCCGGCAACGCCGGCAAAGGCGGCGCTTCCGCCAATGATGGCAATGGCGGTGATCCAGCGGCTGGCGGCCGATAGAAAGCGCTCGCGCTCGCGGTGGTAGCAGATCGACAGCTCAACCCGGTCGATCAGCGTCCAGCGTTTGTTCCAGAGGTGGTCATGATCGCTCATGGGTCTTTCCTCGGTGGCTGTGGTGGGCAGGCCGGTTTTCAAGTCCTTCATGCCGCCCCCTCCTGCCGCTTCCGGCGGCTTCTGGTGGCTGGCTTGGCATTGGCAGCGGCTTCGGCGCGGGCCTGCGCCTTCTCGTGTTGCTGGCGCCGCCAGACGGCTTCGGCGTCGGCTGCAATGGCGTGTTCCAGCAGGCTGGACACCTCCCCCAGAAGCCACAGGGTGGCGTCGGCTTCCTCGTCTGCCAGCTCGCCAGATTTCCGCGCCACCCATAACACCCGCAGGGCGCTGGTGAGGTTCCCGGCCAAGTGGATGGGATCGGCATAGCCCTCAACCCGCCCCAGCACTTCCAGAGTTTCGTCATCCAGCGGGGCATCAGTGGCTGGCGATGGAAGCCGCAGCCGGTTGAACTCTGCCAGCACGTCGGCAACGGACGGGGCTGGCGGAATCGGGCCGGTGGGGATTTCGAGGTTGTCGAGGGTGCGGTCAGCCATGGCGCACCTCCAGCACCTCGCGGACGCGATGGTGGCCTTCGGACACCCCGGAATAGAAGGCGTCTCGTTCGGCGCTGCCCGGCGGATAGGAGCAATTGATTGACGCTGCCTCGCCTAGGCGTAGCTTCATGGCGGCCAGGACTCCGGCCTTGTAAGCTTCGCTACGAGGTTCGCGGTTGGGGTGAAAGGCGACCTCGAACAGGGAGGCGGCGGTGGGCGCGGCTACGCCAATGATGGGTTTCGTATTCATAGCAGTCTCCTGTAGCGATTGCAGAGACCGCCACCGATTCGCTGCCAATCGAAAGGGTGGCGGATGCTGTGGGTTGGCAGACCGGCCTACAGGAAACCGGCGAGCCCGAAGGCTCCCCACAACACCCGCCATAAAATCGGGCACGAAAAACGCGCTCGAATGGCGCGTGGTGCGCCTGTAGGTTCCGGGCTGCCAAACCCGGCCGCTGAATTTGCAGCGGCATGCTCACAGTAGAACATCATTCCGATGCCTGTCAATCATCATTTTCCCCCTATCCATCAAAAGGCAAATTCACCCCTTGGAACACTCATTGGGGAAGCCGCCACCTGAACGAATCGCAGCGTGCGATGATCGCGGCGGAGCTGGCGAATATGTCAGTTGGACGAAATTCTGCAAATTTGCCGAATAAGACTTCTGTTGCTGAAGCCGCCCGCAAGCTGAACGTCTCCGAGCGCAGCGTGAAGACGGCAGGGCTGTAACGTAAACCCCCTATAGGCCGACAAAACTAGACAAACACTGCGGCCCGAATCACCCGTGAGGGACACTTCCAGGGAGAACCTTCTCATCCCCCTTCCGCCATGTGCACCCTGGCCACCAGCCCAGCGATCTCACCCCCCAGCCGGTCCACGACCTCGAAGTGATGCGCAACGAAGGCCTGCGCCACCTTCCGGCAAGCCTCGACGACCACCGCCACCTCGGGTGCGTCCAGGTCGGTATCCGGTGGCAGCGCCAGGCTGGGCCATTGTTCCGGTTCGATGCAGCGCCGCAGGATCGCCAAGGCCTCCTCCGTGGCCGCCTGTGCCGTCTTCTCGTCGATACCGGCCTGGCGGTAGATCGCATGCAGGGATGCGCGCAGGTCGCCCCGCTGCTCGGGGAGGTCGAGGATGTTGCTCATGTCAGTATATGCCTGATCTGCGTCGCATTGCGTTCGATGTGGTTGAGCACCACCTTCTCGCCAGGCGGGCCGACCAGGTAGTCGTGCATCACGCTGGGGTCAATCACGTTGACAATGCGCAGGTTGGTTTCTCCACCGCCGGCCGCAGGCACCAGCCCACCACCGGAAAAGTGGAGCGCCGGGCCATGCCAGACCGGCGGGCGGTAGGACTGGTTCAGCGCATCGAGGAAGCGCACCCCCACGCGCTTCACGGCGGCAGCATTCAGAACGTACTCCCCGGCCGACAGCCGCGCCGGTATGCTGTCCGAGGTGGCGGTGCCAGGGCCGGTAACGTAGCCACCCTCCGCGAACCCGACCATGGAGAATAGTTCACCAAAGAACCCGCCCACCTTGCCGGTCTTGCCGAGGTCGCCGAACAGCTTTTTCATCAGCTGCGCCGCAACCGCCTCGGCTGCCATGCGGCGCACCGCGTCCACGAACCCGCGCACCATGCCCTTCACGCCCTTGTCGAACGGGTCGAACAGGAAATCGGCAAAGGCGCTCTGCATGTTCCGCGCGGCGGAGATGGCGAACTGGTCCATCTCCTTCGTGGACTCCTGGGTCTTGCCAGCGGCCTCGTCCAGCTTCTCCGTCACCCTGAACACCGCCTCGGCGTAGGTCTCCCAGCTGATGCGCCCCTCGGCCAGCAGGGTGTCGAGCTGCGTGAGCTGCGCGTCCACCTCCTCCATGGGGTTCACCAGCTCGCGCCAGCGCTGGGCAGCAGCCTCCTGTTCCTGGTTGTAAGCCTCCAGGGCGCGCTGTTCCTCCTCCCGGGTCTTGGCCAGCGCCTTTGCCTGTTCAAGCTGGCGGCGCCTGGCGTCCACCGCTTCCGCCGCCTGAATCAGCACCCGTTTCTGGTTGTCGGTGAGATCCTTGAACCGCCCGTTCTGCACCTCCCACAGCACCCGCTCTCGCTCGGTGGTGGCGCCGGTCAAGTCCGCCATCTTCTGCATCTGCGCCAGGGTGCTCTGGTAGGCTGCGGCGGTCTTGTCCGGCAATCCGGAGCCGGCGCCGGTTCCGCTGACGCTGTACGGCTTGCCGGTGGGATTATCCGGCAGCGCCTTGGGCTGTAGCGGCCCGGGTGTCTGGTGGGTGTCATAGTAGGCCTTGATCGCCTTCTCGATCTTCGCCAGCTCGGCGCGCAGCTCCTCTTCCGACCAGAATTCGACAACACCACCCTTGCCGAAGAACCGGACGCGCTTACCGAAGCCGACGAGCCCGCCATCCAGTGCGTCACGGAGCTCCTGCGCCTTCTCCTCCAGGCGCACGATGTCATCGGCCGCTGCACCGTTCACCATGGCCGCGAGCTCTTCCGAGAGATAGCGCACGGCGCCCGCCGCCTCCGCCGCGAACTTGGCAGCCTTGCCAAAGCCCTCGATCATCGCCGTGGTGATGATGTTGATGTTGCGGACGAAACCGGGATCCTGGAAAAGCTGGGTGAGCTCCTGCACCCCGCGCTTTGCGTCATCCAGCCCGCCAGGGGCTTCCAGCAGATCGCCCATGGCATTCTGGAGCTGCTGAAGCGCACCGCCGAAGGTATCGGCCGCCGCCTCCGCCGCACCGCCGAACTCGGTATTCAGTTCCTTGAGGATCAGGCGCTGGGCCCCGGCCACATCGCCTGTCTCAACCATGGCCTTGATGGTTTCTTTCTGCGCGTCACTGAAGCTGACACCTACCCGGGTGAGGGCGGTGATCCCTTTCACCGGATCGTTGAGCGCCTTGCCCAGCTGCAGGGCGGCGCTCTTGAGGTCGGTGCCCATGGCGGTGGCCAGGTCCAGGGCGGCCCGGGTGGCCTCCTCGAAAACCCGCCCGCGAAAGTTTGTGAAGGTCAGCAGCAGCGACTGCATGGAGAGGATGGCCTCGTCACCATAGGTCGTGGTCTGCTGCAGTGCCGCCGCAAAATCGACCAGCTGCTTCTTGGTGAGGCCCGCCACGCCGCCGGTGCTCTTCAGGCGCGCCTCCAGCTGGGCAAGGGCCTTCTCCTGTTCCCGGGTCGCTCGGATGACGGCGCCCAGGGAGACCGCAGCACCCAGGGAAGCAAACGCGGCGTTCACCCGGGTGATGCTGTGCCCCATGGCCTTGATGTCATTCTCGACCGCCTTAAAAACCCGCTTCGTCTGGTTTTGCGCGGTGATGATGATGGAAGTCTTGTGCGCTTTGAGAGTCATGTCCCGCTCCCGGTTCAGGTGGTTTGCGCTTCGGCCTGCACCGCACGGGAGGCCTCTTCAGAAGCCTTCCGCTCCATGCGTCTCATGGTGATCCGGCGCAGGAAGAATGGCGCGTTCACAACGTAGAACTCGATCACCAGCCGGTCGCCGGTCTCGCTGTCCAGTGACTCCAGCCAGGCCTCATCCTCACCGGTGGACAGACACAACATGCGGCGCAGCACTTCAGGATGAGCATAGAACGCACCCAGGAGCCCGGACAGGTCGCTGCCATCGCCAATGGTCTCATCCAGGCCGGCCAGCAGCGGTTCCAGCACCGGGCCAAGCTCGAGGCTTTGCATGAAGGTGAGCGGCTTGATGGTGCCGGTGCGCCCGTCCACCTCTAGCGTGCGAGGAGCGGATTCAGGCACCTGCTGGGTTGTCTGCTGTTGCGCTTCTTCAGTCATGATTCGATCTCCAAAAAAAGGCCTGGAGAGGCTGTGGTGGCAGCGTCCAGGCCAAGTGCCTCACCCAAGAGGACCGACGATGACATTACATACGGGGGTTCTTGGCCAGGCGCCGTTAACCATTGATGCCGAGCTCACGTCGCGCCTCGTCGAACATCTTGGCCGGCGTTTCCTCCAGCAGCGGCCTGAAAATCTTTTCGAGCCAGCGCTCGAGATTGAGCCGCCCGCCCATCCCGTCGGCACCCGCTGCCATCACCCCAAGGGCATAGGCACGGCGCAGATCGGGGAGCAGTTTCTTCATGGCGCCGGTCTTCTGTATGGCCGCGGCGGCCTCGCTGGCAAGCTCAGCCCTGACCGCATCCAGGCGCTGCGCGGCGCCTCGCTCGTCCAGCAGTGCAGGGGTGAGCCTGTCTTCGAGCTGCTCAATGGCGGCATCGATGTGCTCGAGCTGGGCTTTCAGCATTTCGCGCTGCTGCACCCGCGTCTCCGCCTGTTCCAACAGCGCATCGACATCAGCGAGATCCACCGGGTCCGGGCGCTCCTCGAGCTCCTCGAGCCGCGCCTTGAGCTCGTCATGTTTGGCGTTCAGCTGGTGGATTTTTGCGCGGATGCCGTTGTGGTTTTTCTTCGCCTGCTCTACAGCGGCGAGCGCTTCTTCGATTCGTTGCTTCATGCTGTCTCCGTGAAGTCCGTGATTTGGATGGTGCCGGAGGCAAGGAGCTCCTCCGCCACCGACGTGACCAGGCCCCAGTTGCAGGCCAGCAGGTAGCGCGCAAGCCGCTGGCAGTACCACAGCGGCGCGTCGTGCCCGAAGGCCTCCAGGAGAACGCGGCGGGCCTGGATCGTGTCCGTGTCGGAAGGCCGCAGGGTGCCCTCCACCGCGATTTCATGGAGGAGAAGCTCCGCCTGCTTGCCCGCCATGTAAATCGTTGCAGCGGAGACGGCGGCGAACTCTTCCAGCGACTGGCTCCGGGCCTCGTCACCGCCCCCGCGCTCTTCCGCGAACTGCCTGCACGCGGGCCTGTCCACATGCACCGCGCCACGAAGCCGCTGGAAGTTGACTTCGATTCGATCCAGCGGCACGCCGAACCCGGCAGCCACGACAGCATGACCGGCCTCATGGAAGGCAAGCGTCCGGGCGTCTCCTGGAATCTTCGGGGTAGGTGCTGTACCAACGACACGCCGAACCCACTGGCGCGGTGGGAGCGTGATGGAGCCGGCAAGCGGGTGTGGTGTGTTCATGCTGCGGCTTCCTGACAGAGGAACGGGATCCTGTCGAGAGCTTTCCAGCTGCCCGGCAGGTTGGGCTGGGTGAACAGGCCGGCCTCGTTGTCCTCCGCGACCAGGTGGTGAACCGGCTCGCGGATGGCACGTCGAAGTTCGGCGTCGGTGGTGCGCAGCGGTAGCGCCAAGGTGATCTCGCATCCCTTGGTGAGGTCGCTATCAGCCCGCCTCGGCGACAGCCTGAGCACCACCGGCCCAAGCGTCGCCTCTTCACCCATCACCAGCTTCCGGCCGCCCGGCCCCGGCAGCACCTCGGTGGCGCGCACCCGGAGCCACCGCCGCTCGATCACTGGTTGCCTCCTACGCCCATTGGCCAGGTGCGCCCCCTCATCTGGAAGCGCGGAACCTCCAGCGCGGCCAGGAGAGCAAGCG
Organism: Sedimenticola sp.; assembly: GCA_026992075.1. Lineage (GTDB taxonomy): Bacteria > Pseudomonadota > Gammaproteobacteria > Chromatiales > Chromatiaceae > Thiolapillus. Next base: position 89,987 of record JALXAM010000070.1, read on the forward strand.
CACGTGGGCCGGTCGCCTCGGCCAGTGCCAGCAGCTGCCGCACGCGGCGGCGCTCCTCGACGGCGGCTTCGGCGCGGGCGCGGATTGCCTCGAGCTCCTCAGCCGTGACCACGGCGGGCCTCCTCGCCTTGATGCAGGCGCTGCAGGTGGCAAATGGCATCCGCCACCGGTGCGGGCGTTTCCAAGGCCAGCCGCAGCGAGGCATCCACTTGCTGCAATTCAATGCCGGCCTGGAGAATCCAGCGGATTCGCTCGCGCTCCTCGCGGCGGGCGGCTTCGATGTAGGGTTGATTGTTCATGTCTCCAGTGTGCCCAGCGGATGGCGGGAGGTCACGAATCCTTGGCGTAAGCTCTGCCGCTTGCGCCAAAAATGGCTCTGCGGAGCCCTGAAGTGCTCGACGGCAGCCGCCCCGCCTGCCGGGCGAGGTAGATGTGTGCGTGCAGGTCATTCAATAGCGTGGGAGCCTTCCCTGTGCGCTGGACGTGTTCCCAAACCAGGCGGGATCGCTCGATCTCCTCGAGAAGCGCAGCCAGGCGCGGCTCGAGGTGCTCGCCATCGATGAGCGCCAGCGCGGCGGCCAGGTGGTGGTTGCGGAGCTCCCGCCGGGCCGTGCTGGCCACCCGCCGGCTGCCTGGGGAGGGAGCGGCAAGGCCGGCTGCTTCATCGAGGGTTGCGGCATGGCCATGAAGCAGCCGGTGGGCCGCCCGAGCGATCCAATCCACCGCCTCCTCCGGCGGTTGCTCGCCGGTGATGGCCGCGCGGGCAAGGGCTCGCAGGTGCTGGGCGGCCTGGTCCATGCGTTAGCGATTCGGCAGCTCCACATCGCCGAGCGCTTCAATGGCCTCGGCCAGGTGGTTCAGTGCGCGCATCAGCGGGCCAGCATTGTGCCTGCGCACCGGCTCCGGCAGCCGTTCCACCTCACGGCGCACCTGGTCGATGTGGGCGCCCATGCGGAAGAGGCGCTTCTGCAGGCGGCGTTCCTCGCGGGTCTGAATATCCATTTCATTGATCTCCTTTTGCTGGATGGAACCGAAACCCCCCTTATGTCATTTCTGGCTAGAAAAACGCCGCGGCCCGAATCACCCGAGAGCAACGTTTCCAGGGAGTACCTTTTCCCTGCCGTGCCTGGTGCGCCCCATCAGAAGTCGATCTCATCCTCGAACTCGGGCACGGATGCCGGCCTGGTGTTGGCCTTGCGGCGGCCACCGCCAGGGCGAACGGTGCGGGCGCTCACTAGGCTATCGGCCAGCAGTTCCCAGGTGGTGCGCTCCTGGCCGTCGTTGCCAGTCCAGCGTTTCAACGTCAGGCGGCCGGCTGCTGAAAGGGTGTCGCCCTTCTTGTGGCGGACGAGTTGATCGGCCAGGCGGCTAAACGTGAATACCGTAACCCATAGCGTCTCCTCGGCTTCGGCGTTGTGCGGCGTCACATCCACCGCGATGGATGCAACGCTCATGGGGTTCCCGGTGGCGGTGGTTCGGGGCTGTGGGTCACGTCCAAGGCGGCCATGGAGGGCGGCTTGCATCATGGTTGTTGCTCCTGTTGGTCAGCCCCTCATGGCCAGGTTGGCGGCTGCCTGCTGGGCCGTGGTGGGCGTTGTCGGGGTGGTGGGTGCGCGGTAGAGGGTGCCGCGAAACCTGGCGTAATCCGCCACCAGCCAGGCAATGGCGCTATCGTCCATCCGGGTCATGTCCTCGATGTCCTGGCCGTACCAGTCCAACAGGTCATCCAGCGGCAGGTGGTGCTCCCGCGCCAAGTCCTGCAGCCTCTCAATCAGCCGCCCACGGCTTGCCTGAATCATGGCGTGCCCTCCTGCAAATTCGGACCTGTCTCAAATTGCTGGACTGCTGACCGCCACTGTGCGTGAAAGCCCCTTAACGACTCGATCTCGGCCCGCTCGATCCGCTGGCAGTGCTCCCATGCGCCCTTGTCTATCAGCTCCCAGATAGCCCGGCGCACCCGCTCGCGCAGGATGTTCGCCGGCATGGCGTCCAGCTCCCAGGCACGCATTCCATGGCGCTCAACGAACCACCTGTAGCGCGCGTCACCTCGTTTGGTATGCACGTCGAATGACGGCAGCCCCCCAGGTCCCGGCGCTTCAGGGCCACGCGCAGAATGTCCACCTCTCCGCCATACCGTGCCAGGCGCTCCGGCAAATCCACCTCGGACATATGCAGGCCGCTTGGGTCGTAGTCGCCCACGTACAGCGCGACGAAGGGGCGCTTGTCGCTAGCGGCTTCCTGTGCGATGTCGAAGACAGTGGTGGCGCTGGCAAACCCGTGCATCACCCGGAAAGTCACTCCCAGTTCGTCCAGCACCGGCTTCAGGACGCCGCGCACGGTACCCTTCTCGCTCCACACCTCCACGCGCATGGGTTGCTGCCGCCAATAGTCGCGACGGTATCCATTCACGGTGGCGCGAATGATTTCATCGGGCGAATTCCAGACGCTGGTGCGCTCGGGCGCCCTCGTCTCGTCCACGATCCATTCCCAGGGTATCTCGCCACGCTCCCGGGCGTCTGTCAGGATGCGGCTCACCCTGGCGGTGGCGTTCTTGCCCATGTTTGGAATTAGCCCTCTGGTGAACAGCTGGTAGCAGATGCCGCGCACCGTTGCGGGGCGCTCGGTTTCCAGGATGGCCCGGGCGGCCGCCACCAGCTCCAGGGTTGCCTTGCTTCTGCCTCGTGCCATCAGCGCCTCCTCTTGTCGTTCATGCCTGCTTGCTTCGTGGTATGCGTCCCGCAGCCCCCACCGCTGCCTCGCCGCCAGAAACGGGCGTATCGAGCTGCCCAATCGCCCAATCGCCCAGCATCCGCCCAACAACCGCCAGGCGATTGGTAGAGATCGAGAGATAGGGTTGGCGGCCAATAACCGCCCAACCCTCTATCTCTATAAGGGCGGGCGATTGATAAAACGCCCGGGCGCTGGAGGCGGAAAATCGGCCAATTTGGCCGCCAACCGCCCGATACCGCCCAAGGGCTGGGCCAGCTGGATGGGAATTCGCGGACACTCATTGCGTCACCTGCACGATGGGGTGGAGGTAATGCGTGCGCCGAGCGTGGCACTCATGCTCCGGCAGCTTGCGCGGCTGCAGGTGCCCGTCGGCCAGCAGGCGTTCGATAGCGGCAGAAAGCCGATGCTTCGGCAAGCCAGCCAGCTCGTGCTGTTCCCGGGCGGAGGTCTTGGAATGCTTCTTGCCCTCGTCCAGCTGTGCCTGGATGAAGCGCAGCGCCGCCAGCTCGTCGGCATGGGCACGCTCCTGCACGGTCTCCTCATCGGTGGGCTTCTCTGCCCAGGCGATCTCCCAGCCATGGCGCGCAATCAGGATGGGTCGTTGCGGGGGGCAGTACGACAGTTTAGGCAGGGACAATTCGAGCAGTTGCCCGCCGTCCTTCAGGAGGGGGCGCAGCCCTGGCGGCGCGATCTCGTGATCTTCCACTGGCGACAGCACTGCTACCATGCGCGAGCCGTCTGGTAAGGCAGTGCCACCCCTGGCGGTGTATTGATCGCGGGCGGCGGAACGGGCCGCCTCCTGCCCAATATGGTGAATGTAGTGGACACAACAGCTCAGAGCGCGGATGAGCCGACGGGCAGCGGTCACCATGCTCTGGGCGCCATCTTTCACGGTGGATTCCCCAGGGGCGAAGGAAATGTAGGGGTCAACCACAATCAGAGCGGGCGGATCGTCGCGCAGGGCCTCTATCAGCCGGTCAACATTGGCTGTAATCGACACTTCTCCCAGTACATTGGCGGCGAGCTTGAATTGCTGGCCGGACAAGTCGGAGATGCGTACCCGATCGCGCACCAGCGATAGGTCGAACTCCGACAGGCCCATGCCTTCGCACACCTCGCGCAGACGGGCCGTGAGGCGCTCTCGGCTGTCCTCGCCCGTCAGGAACAGAACGGGCCCACCCTCTACTTTTCGGCCATATAGCGACCTACCCAGGGCGATGTGGACGGCCTCCCAGAGCGCCAGCGTGGTTTTCCCGGTACCGCCGGCGGCCACCAGCAGGGCGAGGTCGGCGTATAAGTAGCGCTCCACCAGCACGGGCGGGGTTAGCCTGGCATCCTGCCATTCCTCCAGGGTGATCGGGGATGGAGGCCTCCAGGTGGGCGGCTCGTCCTGTCCAGCGCCTCGGTCAATCTGGATCATATCGGCCGCTCGGCTAATTTCTCGGTCGATGGCGGCCAGTGTCTTTTCGATGTCGTCATCGATCATGCCGCTTCCCTCGCGGCCGGTTGGTACAGCCTGCCTAGTATCGAGACGATGCGCTGAGCGGCTATTCGTTCTCGCCCCCAGTGGGCTTCAGGGAACGGCCGATATTCAGGCGGGAGAGCACGGTGACGGCGGGCCAGTTCGCGCCCGGCGACTCGATTGCCAACAACCTGCAGGAGCACCGCCAGCTCGTGCGCCAGCGCCTCTTCCAGTTTCGCGCGCTTTAACTGCCGTTTGCGCCTGGCGGCGTGCTCCCGCATCTCTGGCGACGCCATGGCCGTGACACCGTATTCGCCGGCTAGGCGCTTCACCACTTTTCCAAACGGCAAGCCAGTGACCTGCTGCTCGAAATCGATCAGATCACCGCCGGACGCGCCGCAGCTATGGCACTTATATGCACCAGTCCGAACGTTCACATAGAAGCTGCCGGCCCTGCGGTCGTCGTGAAAGGGACACAGGCCGGCAATTGCCCACCCACCCATGCCAGGCGTGGCAATGCTCTTGATGCGCGAGCGGTAGAATTCGGCCGGATCGATGGCCTGCTTGAGCGTCTGGATGTTAATCATGCGACCTCGAAGCTGCTTTGTGCTCCATTTGGGTGCGAGGTCGCTGAAAGTTTCCAACCCGCGCGCGCGACGCTAGGCCACGAGCGGCGCTTTACCTCGAGCAGGGACCAAGTATCCAGGGCGCTCATGTTGCGGCCTCCTTCGCCCTCGTGCGGCGCTTGGTGGCGGCCCTGGCCTTGGCCTGCTCGGCGCGGGCTTCCGCCAGCTCGTGCTTTTTCAGGCGGTACTCGATGGCATCCACAACGAAGATGGCATCCGCCAGTTGGGCGGCTTGCTCATTGGCAGCCAACAGGATGGTGAAGATTTCATCTGGCATGTCATCCAATTCGGCCACGTGTTCCTCCAGCATTGAAAGTAGCGTGTGAACACGGTTAGCTGCTCCTTCGCAGTCCATATAGCCCGCCAATAGATGGGCCTCCTGGAACACCTCCTCCGGCAACACAGCTGGCCGTGCTCATTGATGCGGGCGATGGCTTCGTGAACGCTGGTGGGGCGGGTCATTTGTGCACCCCCTCAGCCTCGCTGGCGATGGCGTGGCCTTTGCCGTACACCAGGTTCATCACCTGCTCGCGCGGCCAGCCGAGCCGCCCATTTGGTAGGCGTTGCGGCCGGACACCGAAATAATTCCCTGTCCTGTAGAGGGTCTTCCTCAGGCTATCTGGTTGTATCTGGAGCAGCTTTGCGAACTCGCTCGTCTTGATAAACGGCGGGGGTTCGAGTTTGGTGTTACCCATGGTTTTACCTCCTTTTCAGCGTTTCGGAGGCAAGGGTAGGCGCAGGAGTGCGCCTTGGTCAGGGGGGAAGAATTAGGAAATTTCTGCTTGTGAAATGCCGACCAGCACGCATGGACCAACCTGCTGGTCTCCTTCTTGATAGCGCCGAAGTGCATCCCTCACCACTTTGGAGGTGGCATGGTCGTCGGCGTCGTATTGGCTGATTTCCTCAAGATAGAGAAGATTCGTGTACTGGGCCAGCACCGCCAGCAGGCGGCGGAATCGGCCGCGGCGAGGGGTTGGGCGGATCTCAAGTTCACGTTCCGCCAGGTGGGCGATGCTGACGATGAGTTTCGCCCGTGGGATCCTGCTTCGTCTGCCGGGTGCTCCCTTTGGGAACGCTTCCAATGCCAACCTGGCAGCCTCCGCCAATTCCTTTGGCGGCCGCTCCTTCCAGTCTGGCGTCCATTGCCCCAGCTTGATGAGGGCGCGCTGCAGGTAGAACTCAGCCTGCCCGGACAATGCGCGCACTGCGTCTTTTCTTGGGTTCTGCCTTGTAAGGCGCTCCAGTTGGTTGCGCTGCTCCTTCAGCGTGGGTTGATCGTCGAGCCAAGCGAGGCCAGGCACCAGCGCTTCACAACTCCTGATGGCGTACAGCATCCAAAAGGCAGCCTGTTCCGCCTTGGCGGGAGCGGTATCGAACTCATTGCGAAGGGTGTCTGCCAGCTGTTCAACATCCGCTTTTGACGGTGGCTCGAAATGGGCGCTCACCGCACTATCTCCAGGTGGCGCCCATCCTCCTCTGGCTGCACCAGCCCAGCCTGGGCCAGGATCCAGCCCTCGATCTTGGTATGCCACAGGCGCAGCAGGTCAACGGGGCGCACCCGGTAATGCTTCTCAGCGGTGGCCCGGGGCTTGTGGCCCATGATCTGCGCCGTGATCCCGGCCGGCACCTCCACCCATTCGGCCAGCGACCCGAAGGATCGACGCAGGCCATGGAGGGTGACAGGTGGCAATCCGGCCGCTTCGATGGCGCGCCCGTGCTGTCTCCTGGGGCTGACCATAGGGCCATGGTTCCGCCCTTGTCCCTGGAAGACGTATGGCCCACGGCGTGGCAGAGCCTGCAGGAGCTGCCGAACGAAAGGGGTAAGCGGGATGGTGCGCTCCCCCTCTACCTTGTCGCGGATGGTGAGGACGTTCCACTGCATGTCAACATCCTCCCAGCGCAGGGCCAGGAGCTCACCGGGACGCGCTCCAATCAGAAGCAATGCCTGCAGGTAGGCGCGGTGGAGAGGGTTGTGGATGGCCTGCACCGCCTGGAACCAGGTGGCCAGCTGTTCGCGCTGCAGGGCATCGTTCTTGGCCCAGGAGGATTTCGCCACGTGCTTGCCGGCGGCGGCCACCAGCTTCTCGGTGTCTTAGAGACCCTCAAATTCCGGCTGTAGCCGCCCCCAGCGCAGGCAGGCCCGGAGGAGCCGGAAGGCCTTGGCCGTAGACGTCGGCCGTTTGGCCGCCTCCTTCTGCATGTGCGCCTGCAGCCGCTGCGGGTCCATTTCCGACAGCTTCCAGGAGCGCAGGGGCCACAGCACGCCGGCCACGGTCTTGCGCTTCGACCGCTTGCGGGGGAGTCCAGGCTTTTGCATCACCTTCTCGTGATCGCGGCGGTGACGTTCTCCCCACCCTTCGGCGTTGTCCAGGACATAGGCCTCCCACAGATCCAGGAAGGTGATGGCCGCACGTTCCCGCTCCCGCCGTTCCGCCTGGTCTTGCTCATGGTGGCGACGGCGCTCTTCCCTGGGGTCGATGCCCTGGGCGATCAGCCCGGAGATTCTCTGCGCCTCCTCGCGCGCCTGGGCGATGGTCAGCGCATCGACGTCGCCCAGCGTCAACCGCAGGGGGCGGCCCTTGAATTTTTTGGCATATACGAAAACCTTCCGGCTGGTGCGCACGCGAACGCCAAGGTGCCGAACCTTGGTATCCCAGAGGACGAACTCACGCTTGCCTGGGGGAAGTGTCAGCGCCTCGATGCGGGCGAGAGTGAGGCGCTGATGGATGGTAGAATTTGCCATGTCGAGCCTCCTGTCCAGGTTCGGCACAGCCCCTCAGTGATGGCGGTCACTGGGGGGCATTTTTTTACTCGAATCGTCGGTCGTTTTTGGGGGTAGTCCCCGTGTTTTCTGGGCTACCTATAGGCTACCTGAGAGCGGATTTTTGGCCTCTGGGCTACCGCTCGTGTCTATTATAATCACCGTCAATCACTGATTGCCAGCTTACTATAAGACACTGACAACAGGGAACTTTTTAGAAAATTATCGGTGATTTTAGGTGATTTAGAGTTATTGACATAGATCAAGAAAAACGGCGTTTTTGCAGACTGAAAATCCTCGTGTCGGTGGTTCGATTCCACCCCTGGGTACCATTCAAAATCAAAGACTTACGAGATTTTGCACCCCTTTCAGCTCGGGGCGTTTTCGTGTCCTGGCTACCGATGGGCCGCCGCTCACGTCCACGTGATTCCCTCCCAAGCACCCACCTCGGAACCGTAGGAATCGGCTTCTTGTAGCGCGCCGCTTGGTTTGCGGCATTGTGCCAGTTGGTTTGCGGTTTGTGGGCACCTCTAAAAATTCGCTGATCCGGTAAGATCCTACTCATCCCACGGAAACTGTTCTGAGAGCGCCATGCAACCGAGCTTCTTCGACCAGGAAAACCGACTCGCTGAGCTGGAAAAGCTGGGCGATCCTCTTCCACGACTGGACCGGATCGTAGACTGGGATGCCTTCAAGCCGCTGTTGAAGAAAATCCACCAGAAGCCGCGCAAAAGCAATGCAGGCCGCAAGCCTTGGGATCCGGTACGCATGTTCAAGATGCTGGTTTTGCAAACGCTGTACAACCTCTCGGATGACCAGACCGAATTTCAGGTGCGGGATCGTCTGTCGTTCCAACGATTTCTGGGGCTTGCGCCGGAAGATCGCGTACCGGACGCCAAGACGCTCTGGCTGTTTCGGGAGCAACTAGCCCGTCAGGGTTTGGTGGAAAAGCTGTTCGACGCCTTCGATGAGCAACTGTGGCTGGCTGGTTACCTGCCCCGGGGCGGCCAGATCATTGACGCCAGCCTGGTGAACGTGCCGAGGAACCGCAATCGGCGCAAGGAAAACGAGCAGATCAAGGAAGGCAAGGTGTCCGAAGAGTGGGAAGAGCAGCCGAACAAGAAGCGTCAGAAAGATCTGGATGCGCGCTGGACCAAGAAGCACGGCAAGAGCCACTATGGCTACAAGAACCATGTCAACGTCGACAAGGAGAGCAAACTGATCCGGCGCTATGCGGTAACCGATGCGTCGGTTCACGACAGCCAGGTTTTCGACGCGCTGCTCGACGAGGAGAATAGTGGCCGTTCCATCTGGTCCGATTCGGCCTATCGCTCGAAAGAGCGGGAAGCGGAACTCAAGGAAAAGGGATACCGGAGCCGAATTCACCACAGGGGATCTCGAAAAATTGCCATCCAGGCAATTTTTCTCTGCGCAAACCGAAAACGCGGTTTCCGGTTTGCTACATTTTCAATCCCTTGCGTGATTGAAAATGGCGGGACTTCCTTGTCCCGCGCGGGCACCTCGAATTTTTCGAGGTGCCCCACAAAGGGCACCGAAACCGGCAGATGAACCAGAAGGAGCAGCGATCCAATCGTGCCCGTTCCAGGATTCGTGCCCGGGTGGAGCATGTCTTTGGCCACCAACACATGCTCACAGGTGGGGGGTTCTGGATACGGGTCAAAGGCAAGGTGAGAGCCGCAGCCAAGATTGGTCTGATGAATCTGGTCTACAACATGAGGCGAGTGGAATATCTCCTCAGGGGTTCGTCTGCCCAAATGGCGGGATGAGGGCCGGAAACCTCCCTGAAAAGGGGCGGTGGCCACGGGATAAGCGGAAGTTCTGGCCGGAATTGTATTCATTTGGTTGATCAGGCGCTTCCGATGAGAGGTGTTTTCATCTGAAGGGCGTGAAAATGGCATTTTTAGAGGCGCCCTTAAGTGTCGAGAATTTGCTGAGATAAATATTGGGACGGGTTCGTGTGTGTCGAGGTGTAAAAGGTAGGGATATATGATATGCCAACGGGAGATATAAAGTGTCCAGAATGTAACGGTACCGGGACGGTTCTGAAACATCATTATGGTCAGGGATATAATAATATTCTTGGGAATGCCGGGGCTGGGATGGGTTTTTGCCCGCGCTGTCACGGACGTGGTACAGTACGAGGAAATGTGCCTGAGGAAGTGAGAGGTGTGGAGTCGGGATCAAGCTCCGGTGAATTATATATTGTGATAGCATTCGTAGTTGTCTGGTTGGGTCTGTTTTATCTAACTTACAAGTTAAGCGTGCCAATACTGGAAGCCGTTTACGGAAAAGATCCGAAAGTTTCGGATGCGGTCAAATGGCTTAATGTGGTTATCATATCTATACCGCCAACGGTTGTTGTTTACCTTGCCAGAAAAATCATTCCTGGTTTGTTCTACCTTGGTGTAATAATC
>JALXAM010000071.1:0-897 GCA_026992075.1 Sedimenticola sp.
GCCCAGCACCTCGATCTTGTAGGCGGGCAGGTTGGGGTCGATCTCGTTCCACTTGCGGTAGGGGTTCGGAACCAGTTTCCCGCTTTCCGGGGCCTTGGGATCGGGCACCTGCCTGGCCAGCGCCAGGAAAAGGGCCTTGCGGGTCAGGTCGAAGCGCGGCGCCTTCCTCGAGTTGGCGATGGCGATGCCGTCGTAGCCGATCTTGATCTCCACGATCTCCTTCACGCCGTTGGCTTGGCAGCGGTCGTACTCGGACTTCTTGATGCGGCGCGAGGCGTTGGTGATGTCGGGATGCTGCACCCCCACTCCCTCGCAGAAGAGCTTCATGCCGCCGCCCGAGCCGGTGGACTCGATCTTGGGGGTCTTGTACCGGGTGCGCTTTCCGAAGTGCTCCGCCACCACGGTGGCAAAAGGGTAGACGGTGGAGGAACCCACGATGTAGATGTAGTCGCGGGAACCCGCCGTGGCGGCCGAGGCCGCCAGCACGCCCGCCAGGGCGGTGGTCGTCAGGATCTTCTTCATGGTGCGTCATGCCTCTCGTTGGAAACTGGCGCACATTCTGGAAGGGGTTTGTTACGGGAGTGTGACAGAAAAAGGCCCCGGAGAACCGGGGCCTGGGTATCGGGCGGGTGGTGGGCCCTGCAGGGCTCGAACCTGCGACCAATCGATTATGAGTCGACTGCTCTAACCAGCTGAGCTAAGGGCCCTTTCAGAAGGTCCTCGTCAGTCGCCATCGAGGAAGCTGCGCATCTTCTCCGAGCGGGTGGGATGGCGCAGCTTGCGCAGGGCCTTGGCCTCGATCTGGCGGATGCGCTCGCGGGTGACGTCGAACTGCTTGCCCACCTCTTCCAGGGTGTGGTCGGTGTTCATGTCGATGCCGAAGCGCATGCGCAGCAC
>JALXAM010000071.1:907-3273 GCA_026992075.1 Sedimenticola sp.
TCGCGCGGGGTGAGCCCCGCCAGCATGTTCTGGGTGGACTCGCGCAGGTTCTCCATGGTGGCGGCCTCCACCGGCGAGACGGCGCTGGTGTCCTCGATGAAGTCGCCCAGGTGTGAATCCTCGTCGTCGCCGATGGGCGTCTCCATGGAGATGGGCTCCTTGGCGATCTTGAGCACCTTGCGCACCTTGTCCTCGGGCATGTCCATGCGCTCGGCCAGCTCCTCCGGCGTGGGCTCGCGCCCCTTCTCCTGGATCATCTGCCGGGAGATGCGGTTGAGCTTGTTGATGGTCTCGATCATGTGCACCGGGATGCGGATGGTGCGCGCCTGGTCGGCGATGGAGCGGGTGATGGCCTGCCGGATCCACCAGGTGGCGTAGGTGGAAAACTTGTAGCCGCGGCGGTACTCGAACTTGTCCACCGCCTTCATCAGGCCGATGTTCCCCTCCTGGATCAGGTCCAGGAACTGCAGCCCGCGGTTGGTGTACTTCTTGGCGATGGAGATCACCAGCCGCAGGTTGGCTTCCACCATCTCCTTCTTGGCGCGGCGCGCCTTGGCCTCGCCGATGGACATCTTGCGGTTGATCTCCTTGATGTCGGCGATGCTCAGGCCGCAGGCCTTCTCCACCTCGGCCAGCTTGCGCTGGGCGCGCACGATGTCGTCGGCCAGCGCCTTCAGCTTGTCGCGGTAAGGCGTCTTTGCCTTGCACTGCTCCCCCACCCAGTCGAGGTTGGTCTCGTTCTTGGGGAAGTTGGTGATGAAGTCCTTGCGTGGCATGCCGGCCTGCTCCACGCACAGGTCGAGGATGATCCGCTCCTGCTCGCGGATGCTGTCGATGGCCTCGTGCAGGGTGTTGCCCAGCTTGGCGAAGAGCTGCGGGTTGAGCTTGAGCTCGGCGAAGACGTTGGCGATCTTCGCGCTCATCTTCTTCGCCTTTTCGTCGTTGCCGTGCTTCTCCAGGTGGTTGCGCCAGCGCTTGTAGAGCCGGGTCAGCTCGGCGGTCTTGTCCTTCACCATCTGCGGGTCGGGCCCGGTGTCCGCCGGCTCGTCGTCGCTCTTGGCCTCGGGCGTGGGCGGTGTCGGAATGTCGGGCTCGTCCAGGTCGATGAAGCCGGTGATGACGTCCGACAGGCGGGTCTCCTCCGCCTTCACGTCGGCCAGCTTCTGCACCAGGTGCTCCACCGCGGGCGGGAAGGTGGCCAGCGCCGCGGCCACCTGGTTGAGGCCGTCCTCGATGCGCTTGGCGATCTGCAGCTCGCCCTCGCGGCTGAGCAGCTCCACGGTGCCCATCTCGCGCATGTACATGCGCACCGGGTCGGTGGTGCGGCCGAACTCGCTGTCCACCGAGGCGAGCGCCATCACGGCCGCCTCGGCGGTCTCCTCGTCGGTGGGCACCGCGTCCGCGGTGATGGTGGCCTCATCGGCATCCGGCGGGGTCTCGTACACCGGGATGCCCACCTCGTTGATCATGCGGATGATGTCCTCGATCTGGTCCGAATCAACGATGGTGTCGGGCAGGTGGTCGTTGACCTCCGCATAGGTCAGAAAGCCCTGCTCCTTTCCCTTGGTGATGAGATCCTTGATGCGGGATTGAGACTGTTGCTGATCCATGATTCCTCTTGTGGCTGGATTCTGGCGCACAAAACGTAACGCGCCATTATAGCCGGTACTGCATGAAACTGAAAATCGGAAAAACGCTACTTCTTCTCGGAGTATAGACGCCGCAGCTCCGCCTTTTCCTCTTCCGTGAGATCGGAAGGGCGCAGCTTGCCGCGGACCTTCCGTACCGCCGCCTGCCTCGCTTCGGCCGCCAGTTTCTTCAGGCAGCCGGTGAACTGGTCGGCCTCGTCGTCGAAAACTTCAAGGGGCGTGGCGGCCAGCCGGCCCAGGTGGCGGCGGGTGGTTTCGTCCTGCCAGCGCTCCAGCAGCATGGCGGTGGTGAAATGCGGGTTCTCGCGCAGGGTTTCAAGTAGCTGGCGCAGGATGGCGACCCCGGGGGTCTCCAGCCCGTCCCAGCCCTCGGGCAGCCTCTCCAGCCGGGCCAGTTTCGGGTACTGCAGCAGCAGGGCGATGGCCCGGTGCAGTGGCTTGAGGGTTCCCGGCTGGTGCCCGGAGGGTTGCAGCCGCCTGCGCTCCGGTCTGCCCATTGGACGGCCGGTGGTGCCTTTGGTTCCGGTGAGGCGGGCCAGGCGCTGTTCCATCATCTCGCGGAAGATGCCGGCCGGCAGCCGCTCCAGGTGAGGGCGCACCAGGGTGGCCAGGCGGGCGCGGCCGTCCAGGGTGGTCATGTCCACCTCCTCGGCCAGCCGTTCGAAGAGAAAGTCGGACAGCGGCGTGGCCTTCTCCACCCGCTCCCGGAAGGCTTCC
>JALXAM010000072.1 GCA_026992075.1 Sedimenticola sp.
GATCTCCTCTTCCCCCTGTAGTCCCCGCGTCAGGGTTTCCGTCACTTCCTGGCGCCGGTAGTCGCCCTGGACGTGACTCCCATCGTGTTCCAGTACGAAGAAACTGTTGAAAGCCAACCCCTGGTCCGAGGTGTGGATGCGCGCCTCGAGAACGTTCAGATGCAGCTGGTCGAGCAGCGTGGCGCAGCGCACGAACAGCCCCTTGCGGTCGGGCGTGACGATGAAGATCTCGTCGCACCCGCGGCTGCGGGAGTGGCGCAGGGCCACCAGCGGCTGCTCCCAGCGGTCATGGCTCAGCACCAGTTCCGTGTGCCAGGCGATCTCATCGGGGTCGCTTTGCAGGAAATGTTCCAGGGTGAGCTGGCGCCAGAGGCCGATGATGCGCTCCTGGTCGCAACCCTTTTCCAGCAGCAGCCGCTTTGCCTCCGCCTGCTTGGACTGCACCAGCTCCACCTGCCCTGGCGCCTGCTCCAGGCCTCGCAGCAGCAGTTGACGGGTGGCGTGGAACAGCCGGTTGAGGAGCGATGCGGTCCAGGAGTTCCAGCGTGCCGGATTGGTGCCGCGGATGTCGGCGACGGTGAGCAGGTAGAGGTAGTCCAGGCGGGAAAGATCCCCCACCTGTTCCGCGAAACGCCGCACCACCTCGGGATCTTCGATATCCTGGTGCTGGGCGGTGGCCGACATCACCAGGTGGTGGCGCACCAGCCAGGCCACCAGATCGCTGTCGTAGTCGGAGAGTTGGTGCCGGCGGCAGAAATCGCGGGCCTCCTCCGCGCCCAGCACGGCGTGATCCCCGCCGCGCCCCTTGGCGATGTCGTGGAACAGGCCGGCGAGGTAGATCAGCTCCGGCTTGGCCAGCCGCTGGAAGACGCTCGAGCAGAGGGGAAATTCATGGGCGAATTCCGGCACCGAGAAACGGCGCAGGTTGCGCACCACCATCAGGCTGTGCTCGTCCACGGTATAGACATGGAACAGGTCGAACTGCATGCGGCCGGTGATGCGCTCGAAGGCGGGCAGGTAGCGTCCCAGCACGCCGTAGCGGTGCATGCGGCGCAGCTCATGGGTGATGCCGTGCGGCTGACGCAGGATCTCCATGAACAGGGAGCGGGCCCGGATGTCCCGGCGGAAGCGCTCGTCCACCAGGTGGCGGTGGGCCCGCACCAGACGGATGGTGCTGGCCCGTACCCCCTTGAGCTCGGGATGCTCGGTCATGAGCAGGAAGAGCTCCAGCATGGCAAAGGGGTACTTGACGAAGAGGCTGTTGTCGGTCACCTCCAGGTAGCCGTTCACCGCCCGGAATCGGCGGTTTACGGGCCTCGTCTCCTGGGGATGGTCGGCCTCCAGGATCGCCTCGCGGAAGAGCTGCAACAGCATCTCGTTGAGCCGGTTCAGCTCCATCACGGTACGGTAGTATTCCTGCATGAAGGCTTCCACCGCCAGGTTGGCGTCGTCGTCGCAGTAGCCGAACTGGCGGGCGATGGCGCGCTGGTGCTCGAACAGCAGGCGGTCGTCGTGGCGCCCGGTGATCAGGTGCAGGGCGAAGCGGATTCTCCACAGCAGCAGCTGGCCATCCATCAGGGCGGCGTATTCGGAGTCGGTGAGAAATCCCTGGTGAAGCAGCTCCAGCAGGGTTTCGGCGCCGAAATGGCGCTTCACCACCCAGCCGATCATCTGGATGTCGCGCAAGCCGCCGGGGTTGGACTTGATGTTGGGCTCCAGATTGTAGGCGCTGTCTTCGTAACGGGCATGACGCCGGTGCTGCTCCTCCAGCTTGGCGCTGAAGAAGCGGTCGCTGGGCCAGATGCGATCGGGGCCGGTGGCCTGGCGCATGTCATGAAACAGCGACTCGTCCCCAGCCAGGTAACGCGATTCCATCAGGTTGGTGACCACGGTGACGTCGGCGGCGGCCTCTTCCACGCACTGCTCCAGCGTGCGCACCGAGTGACCCACCTCCAGCCCCACGTCCCACAGGAAGCGCACCAGCGTCTCCAGCGTCTCCCGTTCCCGCTCGCCGGGCGCGTCGCGCACCAGCACCAGCAAGTCCACGTCGGAGGCGGGGTGGAGTTCGCCGCGGCCGTAACCGCCCACGGCCACCAGCGCCGCGTCGTGGTAGTCCTGCATGAAATCTCGCCAGATGCGGATCAACACCTGGTCCACGAAGGCGGCGCGCTCGTGCACCAGCTCTTCCACCGGATCCCCCTGGTGGAAACGGTGGGCGAGCTGTTCACGGCTGGCGCGTACCGCTTCCCGGTAGGCCTGCAGGGGAGCTTCTCCACCGGCCAGCGACCGGTCGAGTCGTTGCACCAGGGAGAGGGGCATCAGCCGGTTTCCTGGACGCGCGCGACCTTTTCCTCCTCGCGCAGGGTGAGCACCTCGTAACCGGTGGGGGTGACCAGGATGGTGTGTTCCCACTGCGCCGACAGCTTGCGGTCGCGGGTGACCACCGTCCAGCCGTCGCCCAGCTGCTTCACCTCCTTGCGGCCGGCGTTCACCATGGGCTCAATGGTGAAGGTCATGCCGGCCTCCATGCGCGGACCGGTACCGCGCTTGCCGTAATGCAGCACCTGCGGCTCCTCGTGGAAACCGCGGCCGATGCCGTGGCCGCAATACTCGCGCACCACAGAGAACCGGTTGGCCTCCACGTACTTCTGGATCGCCTCGCCGATGTCGCCGAAATGGGCGCCCGGGCGCACCACCCGGATGCCCCGCCACATCGCCTCGTAGGCGACGTCGCACAATCTGCGGGCCAGCACCGAAGGCTGGCCCACGCAGAACATCTTGCTGGTGTCGCCGTGGAAGCCATCCTTGATGACGGTGATGTCGATGTTGACGATATCGCCCTTCTTGAGCTTCTTGTCGCCGGGAATGCCGTGACAGACCTGGTGGTTCACCGAGGTGCAGATGGACTTGGGAAAGCCGTGGTAATTGAGCGGGGCGGGGACCGCCTGCTGTACGTTGACGATGTAGTCGTGGCAGATACGGTCCAGCTCCCCGGTGGTGATTCCCGCCTGCACGTGGGGCTCGATCATCTCCAGCACCTCGGCCGCCAGGCGGCCGGCCACGCGCATCTTCTCGATCTCTTCCGGGGTCTTTATGGGGATGGCCATCCGGGGCGGCGGGAATTGTTGTGGGGGACGCGTTATGGTATAAAACGCGCCGCCAAACGGCAAATACACACGCGGTTTCGCCACAGGTTGCGCCCGGGTGCCCCGCATCCACTGGTACGGGGTCGGCGCGCCGGGACCGCGGAGGCTCAACCCCACATCAGAGAGGCTATACCATGAGCAACGTGACCATGCGCCAGATGCTCGAGGCTGGCGTGCATTTCGGGCACCAGACCCGTTACTGGAATCCGAAGATGGCACCCTACATCTTCGGTCAGCGCAACAAGATCCACATCATCAACCTGGAAAAGACCCTGCCGCTCTACAACGAGGCGATGAACTTCATCGGCAAGCTCGCCTCCAACGGCGGCAAGGTGCTCTTCGTCGGCACCAAGCGGGCAGCGAGCAACGTCATCAAGGAGGAGGCCGAGCGCTGCGGCATGCCCTATGTCAACCACCGTTGGCTGGGCGGCATGTTGACCAACTACAAGACCATCAAGCTCTCCATCAACAAGCTCAAGGAATTGGAGGCCATGGCCGCTGACGGCTCCCTGGAACAGAAGTTCAGCAAGAAGGAGGCATTGGGGCTGAAGCGCAAGATGGAGAAGCTGGAACGCAGCGTGGGCGGCATCAAGGACATGAAGGGGCTGCCTGACGCCCTTTTCGTCATCGACACCGGCCACGAGGACATCGCCGTGGCGGAGGCACGCAAGCTGGGTATTCCCGTGGTGGGAGTGGTGGACACCAACAACGATCCCGATCTGGTGGACTACATCATTCCCGGCAACGACGACGCCATCCGCGCCATCCAGCTCTACGTACAGGGCGCCTCGGCTGCCATCCTCGAGGGCCGTGCCGTGGCCGCCCAGGCGGTGGCTGGCGGTGCTTCGGCCGAACCCGCCGAGAAGGAGAGCGAGGCGGAAGCCGCCGAGGGCTGATCCACCGGTTCCGGCGCGAAGGACCCTTGCCCGGTCGGCCGGGCAGGGGTTCGTGAATTTCGGGGGCGTGGCACGCTGCGTCCGCAAAGGCTTCAAGTATTCTACGAGGTAGACAACATGGCAATTACTGCAGCTCAGGTGAAAGAACTGCGTGAACGCACCGGCGCCGGCATGATGGAGTGCAAGAAAGCGCTGGTGGAGGCGGATGGCGACATCGAAAAGGCCATCGAGAACATGCGCAAGTCCGGCCAGGCCAAGGCGGCCAAGAAGGCGGGCCGCATCGCCGCCGAGGGAGTGATCGTCATCCTTCCCAGCGAGGACGGCAGCAAGGTGGCCATGGCCGAGGTCAACTGCGAGACCGATTTCGTGGCCAAGGACGAGAATTTTCTCTCCTTCGCCAACGCCGTGGCCGAGCGGGTGCTCTCCAGCGACGTGGAGAATGTGGAGGAGCTCAAGGCGCTGCCCCTGCACGAGGGAGAGGACACCACGGTGGAGGAGGCCCGGCAGGCGCTGGTCTCCAAGATCGGCGAGAACATCAACGTGCGCCGCTTCGTGCGCATGGAACCACAGGGACGGCTCGCTGTTTACCGTCACGGAACCCGCATAGGGGTGCTGGTGGACCTGAGTGGCGGGGACGAGTCGCTGGGGCGTGACCTGGCCATGCACATCGCCGCCTCCAATCCGGTCTGCGTGGAGGAGAAGGACATCCCCGAGGAGCTGCTGGCCAAGGAGCGCGAGATCTTCGAGGCCCAGGCGCGGGAGAGCGGCAAGCCCGAGAACATCATCGAGAAGATGATCGAGGGGCGCATGAAGAAGTACATCGGCGAGGTGACCCTCACCGGTCAGCCCTTCGTCAAGGACCCTGACATCAAGGTGGGCAAGCTGCTGGCGGACAAGGGTGCCAGTGTCAACCGCTTCGTCCGCTTCGAGGTGGGCGAGGGTATCGAGAAGAAACAGGAGAACTTCGCCGAGGAGGTGAAGGCGCAGATGCGCACCTGACCGACTGTTTTTGGCTGTTCCGTCAGTGGAGGGCGTGTGCTTCCGGGCCACGCCCTTTCTGTTGCAGGCGACGGGACGGGCAGACCCGATGCTTCGCTACACAATCGGTGCCACTGTTGATACTATTCCTCCCCGGTTTTTCCCCGCAGGGCGACTCCATTCATGACTGACGGCAGCTCCACCTATCGCCGCATACTGCTCAAGTTGAGCGGCGAGGCGCTCATGGGTGATGCCGATTTCGGCATCGACCCGGCCATGCTGGAACGGCTGGCAGGAGAGGTGGCCGAGGTGGCCTCCCGTGGCGTGGGGGTGGCCATGGTCATAGGGGGAGGCAACATCTTCCGCGGCGCCGGCCTGGCCGGCGGGGGGATGGATCGGGTCACCGGCGACCATATGGGCATGCTGGCCACGGTGATCAACTCCCTGGCCATGCGGGATGCGCTGGAGCGGGCAGGTGTCGCTGCACGGGTGCTGTCGGCGTTGGGCATGGACGCGGTGTGCGAGCCCTACGCCCGCTATCGTGCCGTGGAGCACCTGAAACAGGGACGGGTGGTGATCTGTGCAGCCGGCACCGGCAATCCCTTCTTCACCACCGATTCTGCAGCCAGCCTGCGCGCCATCGAGGTGGATGCCGACCTGCTGATCAAGGCCACCAAGGTGGACGGGGTCTATTCCGACGATCCGGCACGAAACCCGGATGCGGTCTTCTACCCCCGCATCACCTTCGACCAGGCGCTGGACCAGCGTCTCGGGGTGATGGATGCCACCGCCCTGGTACTGTGCCGGGATCACGGGCTGCCGCTGCGGGTGATGAACATCTATCATCCCGGTGCCCTGGGGCGGCTGCTGGAGGGGGAAGAGATCGGAACACTGGTGACGAGTGGAGAGAACAAATGATCGACGATATCAAGAAGGATGCCGCGGAGCGCATGGACAAGACCATCAAGGCGCTGCACGACAACCTGAGCAAGATCCGTACTGGGCGCGCTCATCCCAGCCTGCTCGATCACCTCACGGTTTCCTACTACGGCACCGAGGTGCCACTGAAACAGGTGGCCAATATCAGTGTGGAGGACGCCCGCACCCTGGTGGTCCAGCCCTATGAACAGTCCATGGTGAAGCCGGTGGAGAAGGCGATCATGGAATCGGACCTGGGACTCAATCCGAACACTGCAGGCACCGTGATCCGTGTGCCCATGCCGCCTCTCACGGAAGAGCGCCGCCGCGACCTCACCCGGGTGGTGCGCCAGGAGGGTGAACAGGCCAAGGTGGCCATACGCAACATCCGCCGTGATGCCAACCAGGAGCTAAAGGAGCTGGTGAAGGAGAAACTCATCACCGAGGATGACGAGCGTCGGGGCCAGGAGGTGATCCAGAAGCTCACCGATCAGCACATCAAGGAGATCGACGAGATGCTGGAGGCCAAGGAAAAGGACCTGATGGCGGTCTGAGCCGTCGGCCGGATGTCATCCCACCCTCCCTCCGCCGACAAGATCCCCGCACATGTGGCGATCATCATGGACGGCAACGGCCGTTGGGCCCGTGCCCGTGGCAAGCCGCGCCATGCCGGACACCGTGCCGGCGTGGAGTCGGTGCGGCGGGTGATCGAGGCCTGCGGCAACCGGGGCGTGAAGGTGCTCTCCCTGTTCGCCTTCTCCAGCGAGAACTGGCAGCGCCCCGAAACCGAGGTGAAGATGCTCATGGAGCTATTCTTCACTGCTCTCAACCGGGAGATACGGCGCCTGGTGCGCAGCAATGTGCGGCTGCGCATCATTGGTGACCTCAGCGCTTTCTCCGACAAGCTGCAGGCGCTGATCCGCGAGGGGGAGCGGGTCACTGCGGAAAACGACGGCCTGTTGTTGCAGGTCTTCGCCAACTACGGCGGACGCTGGGACATCACCCAGGCCGCCCGGCAGCTGGCCACCCGGGTGCAGGCCGGGATGCTCGATCCCGCCGACATCGACGAACACTGCTTCGCCTCCGTTCTTGCGTTTGCCGGGGTTCCCGATCCGGATCTGCTCATCCGTACCGCCGGCGAGCAGCGCATCAGCAACTTCATGCTCTGGCAGTGTGCCTACACCGAGCTCTATTTCACCGAGGTGCTCTGGCCCGACTTCGACGAGGCGGCGCTGGATGCCGCTCTGGCCGACTATGCCGGCCGCCAGCGTCGCTTCGGGCGCGTTCCCGGACCAGAGACGAACTGATGCTCGCCTACCGCCTGCTCACCGCCCTGGTGCTGATTCCGCTCGTTTTTCTGGCGGTACTGGGTCTTCCCACCCCCTGGTTTGCCCTGCTGGCGGCACTGGTCCCCCTGGCCGGAAGCTGGGAGCTGTCCCGGCTGGCAGCACTGGAATCGGTGCCGATGAGGCTGCTGGCGGTGGCGGCCACCGCGCTGCTGGTGTCTGGATTCTGGCTGCAGCACGCTTCGCCCTGGTCGGACCGGCTGCTGGCCCTGCTGGCGGCCTGGTGGCTGCTGAACCTGCTGGTGCTGCTGTCCGGCCGCCTGCAACCCAGACCCATCCAGGGACCTCGCTGGCTGCGCCTGCTGGCCGGCATGCTGTTTCTCGCCGGCGCCTGGCTGGCCCTGGTTCGGCTCCATGGACTGCCGCAAGGCCCCTGGCTGGTGATGGGCTTTCTGCTGCTCATCTGGGTGGCAGACAGCGCCGCCTATTTCACCGGCCGCAGCCTGGGACGTCGCAAGCTGGCACCCCACATCAGCCCGGGCAAGACGGTGGAGGGGGCGCTGGGCGCGCTGGCGGGCAGCCTGCTGGTGGCCGTGGCCTTGTGGCAGGCGGACTGGGCGCCGCTGGGATTTTCCGGCTGGGCGCTCCTGTGCCTGGTCACCGTAATGGTCTCCATCGGCGGTGATCTGTGGGAGAGCGTGCTCAAGCGGGAGCGGGGGCTGAAGGACAGCGGCCGGCTGTTGCCTGGTCACGGCGGCGTGCTCGACCGGGTGGACAGTCAGATCGCCGCCGCCCCGGTATTCGTCACCGGCCTGTGGCTGCTGGGAGGGCAGGGATGACCGGGGTGAGCGTGCTCGGTTCCACCGGTTCCATCGGCAGGAGCACCCTGGACGTGATCCGGCGGCACCCGGATCGTTACCGCGTGGTGGCGCTGGCGGCCAACCGCGACGTGGAGGGAATGTTGGCGCAGTGCAGGGAGTTCCGCCCGCGGCTGGCGGCCATGGCGGATGAAGATAGCGCCGCGCGGCTGGAGTCGGCGCTTCGCCAGGAGGGACTGAAGATCGAAGTGGCCGCCGGCGGGAAGGGGCTGGCCGAGGTGGCGGCGCACGTCGAGGCGGAGCAGGTGATGGCGGCCATCGTGGGTGCCGCGGGGCTGCCGCCCACCCTGGCCGCGGTGCGGGCCGGCAAGCGGATCCTGCTGGCCAACAAGGAGGCGCTGGTGGTGGCGGGGGCGCTCTTCATGGAGGAGGTGCGCCGGGCCGGGGTGGAGGTGCTGCCCATCGACAGCGAGCACAACGCCATCTTCCAGTGCATGCCACCCCGGCAAGATGGAACCCTGCGGGAGAGGGGCGTCTCCCGTATCCTGCTTACCGCTTCCGGCGGTCCTTTCCGGACCCTTCCCCGGGAGGCGCTGGAGCAGGTGACCCCCGAGCAGGCCTGTGCCCACCCCAACTGGGACATGGGGCGCAAGATCTCGGTGGACTCCGCCACCCTGATGAACAAGGGATTGGAGGTGATCGAAGCGCACTGGCTGTTCGGTGCCCGGCCCGATGAGATCCAGGTGGTGGTGCACCCGCAGAGTGTCATCCACTCCCTGGTCCAGTATCTGGACGGCTCGGTGCTGGCGCAGTTGGGCAATCCCGACATGCGCACCCCCATTGCCCACGCCTTGGCCTGGCCGGACCGCATCGAGTCGGGGGTGGCGCCCCTGGACCTTTTCGAGGTTGCGCGGCTCGATTTCGAGGTGCCCGATACGGATCGTTTTCCCTGCCTGGCCCTGGCCTTCCGCGCCATCGAGGCGGGGGGCACCATGCCGGCGGTGCTCAATGCCGCCAACGAGGTGGCGGTGAATGCTTTTCTCGAACGGCGCATCGGCTTCCTGCAGATCCCGCGCTTGGTGGAGGCAGTGATGGATCGCATGGTGGTGGAGGAGGCTGGGAACCTGGAATCACTCATGGAAACCGATCGCCGGGCGCGGGAGTTGGCCCGCCAATGGGTGGCGGAGGTGGCCTGATGGAGGGGTTGGCGTTGAAGGTCGTCGGCTTTCTCCTGGCACTGGGCATCCTGGTGACGGTGCACGAGTTCGGTCATTTCTGGGTGGCGCGCAGGCTGGGAGTGAAGGTGCTGCGCTTTTCCGTCGGCTTCGGCAGGCCGCTGTTGCGCTGGCGGCGCAGGGGGGACGATACCGAATACGTGGTGGCCGCCATTCCCCTGGGTGGTTACGTGAAGATGGTGGACGAGCGGGAAGGGCCAGTGGAGGAGCGGGATCTGCCGGGCGCGTTCAACCGGCAGCCACTATGGGTTCGCACGGCAGTGGTGCTGGCGGGCCCGATGTTCAATCTTCTGTTCGCGGTGCTGGTCTTCTGGGCGGTGCTGGTACTGGGCGAGACCGGGCTCAGGCCGCTGGTGGGAGAGGTGTCGCCTGGTTCGGCGGCGGAGGCGGCGGGATTCCGTCCCGGCGAGGAGATCCTGTCGGTGAATGGCGAGCCCACGCCCACCTGGTCGGAGGTGCTCTACCGGATTGCAGCCGCCTCTGCGGCTGGTGAACCCATGGAGTTGAAGGTGCGGGATCGGCAAGGCAAGCTGCTGCGTCACCTGTTGCCCGTCGACGCCATCGGTGACCTGGCGGAGGTGAAGGACCCGCTGGCCGCGTTGGGCCTGAAGCCGGAGCTGCCCAAGGTGCCTGCCGTCATCGGCAAGGTTTTGCCGGGGGAACCGGCAGAGCAGGCGGGCCTGCAGCCCGGGGACCGCATATTATCGGTGGACGGCCAGCCGGTGGAGGACTGGGTGCAGTGGGTGCAATACATCCGCGATCACCCGCTGCAGAAGCTCAACCTGGTGGTGGACCGCAAAGGCGCCCGGCTGGAGCTGGAGGTGACGCCCAAGGCCGTGACCACAGGAGAGGGGGGTACCATCGGCCGCATCGGGGCGGCCAACCAGCCAGCTCCCGACCTTTGGGAGCGGTACCGGGTGGAGCATTCCCTCGGGCCGCTGGAGGCGGTCCCCCGGGCCGTCGCCAAGACCTGGGAATTCTCGGCTCTGACGCTCAAGGTGATGTGGCGCATCCTGGTGGGCGAGGCATCGTTGAAGAACCTGGGCGGGCCCATCACCATGGCCGATGCCGCCGGCTCAGCAGTGAGCGCGGGGCTGGTGCAGTTTCTCAAGCTTTTGGCGGTGATCAGTGTGAGCCTGGGCGTGTTCAACCTGTTGCCTATCCCGGTCCTGGACGGGGGCTACCTGCTCTTCCTCCTCTACGAGGCGGTGGCAGGCCATCCTCCTTCCGAGGCGGCCATGGCCCGCGGCCAGCAGATCGGGTTGGCGCTGTTGCTGGCGCTCATGGTCCTGGTCTTCTACCAGGACATCCTGCGGCTCTCCAATTGAGGCGCCAGATGCAAATTGGCCTGCAGCCGATATAATACGGTTCTTCGTCATTTCATGTGGATTTCAGGATGGAACCTGCTGGACTTGCGATCAGGTAGATCATGGTGATGTACGTGCTGTCATTACGGTATCCCCGCGCCCTGGAACGGGCCGCCTGGAACAGGC
>JALXAM010000073.1 GCA_026992075.1 Sedimenticola sp.
GGATGGCGGTGTTCTTGGCCAGGATGGTGATGCCCCGCTCCCGCTCCAGCTCGTTGGAGTCCATCACCCGTTCCACCTCGCCGAAGCGCTCGCCCAGGGTGCCCGACTGCTTGAGCAGCTCGTCCACAAGGGTGGTCTTGCCGTGGTCCACGTGGGCGATGATGGCGATGTTGCGGAGCTTTTCGATCATGGCGGGGAAACCTGCGGAAAAAAGGGGGCGGATTATACGACAAGCGAAGATCGGGCACAGGAGAGGACAAAGGCTCTCGCTTTCCTGCGGCCGAACAAACTATCAATCACTTGCGCACCTCTTTGCAGAAGAAGCTTGCAGCGAAAAACGCAGATGCTTGTCCGAAATGGAGGTCCCGACCCTATCCACAGATCCTGTGGAAAACTTTGTGGAACATTTTGGGGAAAGGGGCGCCGGGGTGCGGAAATCCTTGCATCCCGTTGAATTGTACAATTTTTGTACAATCCTGTTTTTATCGTTATTTCAGTTACTTATGGAATGCGGACCAAAACGCGTGAGGAAATTCTGTCGGCACACCGCCCTCCCACAGGGCCGGGAGGGCGGTGTGCATAACATCGCGTGGAGCGGCCGTCAATCCCTGTTTACTTGGCCGCTGCGGTGACCGGCTTGGAGCCGGTGCAGTCCCAGGCGAAGGTGCAGTCCACCTCGCCCAGCACCACCGCCATCCCGGTCTCGCCATCCTCCAGGATCATGGAGATGGGGGTGCGGCCGCCGAAGCGCTTCTGCCGCTGGTGGATCCAGCGGCCCGACATGCGCGGGTTGCGCGGGTAGGCGGTGCGCAGGGCGTCGGCGATGCGCAGCACGTATTCGCAGCGGCGCAGCACCTGGGGATCGCTGGGAAAGGCCGCGGTCCCTTCGCGGAACTTGGCGAAGGTGCGGGCCCGCACCTCCTCCGGCATGGCCAGCACCTGGCGCATGGTCTCGGTATCCAGGCGCCAGCTGTCCAGCACGTGCATCACCGCGCGGGTGATGTCGGACAACGCCTGCTCTTTCTTTGCTTCGCTCATGGTTCTCTCACTCCTGATCGGCAGGCGACAAACACCCGGGCCAAGCCGACCCGGTGTCGCCTCTTGTCGTTAATTGTAGAGTATTTTACTAGGTTATTCCCGGTGTGGCTAGCCGAACAGTTTCTGCCACCAGCGCCGCCGGTTGTTGGGGGGCGGGCGTTCGGCCTCCAGGTCCACCGGCCGGATGCGGCTGAGCACCCAGCCGGGCAGCGGCGGATTGTCGCTGTAGCCGCACACCACCCCCAGGTTGTTGGGGTCGTAGATCTTCACCATGTCGGGTTCCTGCAGGTCGTCGGCGTAGACGATGCCGCAGTAGTCCTCGTCGTGCTCGGTGCGCAGCAACCGGTCGATCTCGGTGAGAAAATTGAGGAACTCTTCGGCGGTGGCCGGCTGGGTGGGGGGTGCTTCGCCCACCGCGTAGACGTACCACCCCTCCGGCCGGGCGCGCAGGCGCTCCCACAGATCGTCCAGGTGGTGCCAGCGCAGGGCGGAGGTGAAGCTGCCGCGGAAGGCGGTGAGGTAATCGCTGTCGGGGTTCGGGTCCATGGGTATAATCCGCTTTTCGATGAATGCTCCGGGATCATGACCGCCCTCTACCAGTCCGATCTTTCAGACCTCGAACTGCTGGGTCGCGGCAAGGTGCGCGACATCTACGCCGTGGACGACGAGCACCTGCTCATCGTCACCACCGACCGGCTGTCGGCCTTCGACGTGGTTTTCCCCCAGCCCATTCCCGGCAAGGGCGAGGTGCTCACCCGGGTCTCCAACTTCTGGTTCGGACGCACCGAGCCGCTGATCCCCAACCAGCTCACCGACATCCCGCTGGAGTCGGTGGTGCCCGATGCCGAGGAACGTCGCCGGCTGGGGGATCGCGCCATCGTGGTGAAGCGCTTGCAGCCGCTGCCGGTGGAGGCCATCGTGCGCGGCTATCTCATCGGCTCGGGCTGGAAAGATTACCAGAAAAGCGGCAGCGTCTGCGGCATCCCCCTGCCCCGGGGACTGCAGCTGGCGGACCGCCTGCCCGAGCCCATCTTCACCCCCTCCACCAAGGCGGAGCAGGGGGAACACGACGTCAACGTCACTTTCGACGCAGTGGCGGACAGAATCGGCGCCGGGCTGGCCGAACAGGTGCGCCAAGTGAGCCTCCGGATCTACCGGGAGGCGGCGGAGTACGCGCTTGGCCGCGGCATCATCATCGCCGACACCAAGTTCGAGTTCGGGCTGGACCGGGAGGGGCGGCTGCACCTCATCGACGAGGTACTCACCCCCGACTCCTCGCGCTTCTGGCCCGCGGACCAGTACCGCCCCGGCATCAGCCCGCCCAGCTTCGACAAGCAGTTCGTGCGCGACTACGTGGAGTCCATCGGCTGGAACAAGCGCCCCCCGGCCCCGGAGCTGCCGCAGGAGATCATCGACCGCACCGCCGAGAAGTACCGCGAGGCGGAACGGCGCCTCACCGGCAATCACTGACCACTTGCAACCCAACCAGCCAGGGAAAGGCAATGAAAGAAACCGAGCAACGACCCCGAATCACTCTTTACAGCACCCCCGGCTGTCCCCATTGCCGGAACATGAGGCGCTGGCTGCGCAGCCGCCGTATCTACTTCCGGGAAGAGGACATCAGCCGTAACCGCCGGGCCTTCCGGGAATTTCAGGAGCTGGGCGGGCGGGGCGTTCCGCTGCTGCGGGTGGGTGACCGCAACATCCGGGGGTTCGATCCCCGCCGCCTGGAACAGCAACTGCGTGCCTTGGGTGTTATCCTCCCCTGAGGATGGATACCGCAACCTTCTTCCTCTACCTGCTGATCATCCTGATCACCGCCCGCTTCCTGGCCGAGGTGGCGGCCCGGCTGGGGGCGCCGGCGGTGATCGGGGAACTGGCGGCCGGCGTCATTCTCGGCCCCAGCCTGCTGGGCTGGATCGAACCGAGCGAATCCATCCGCTTCCTCGCGGAGATCGGCATCCTGCTGTTGCTGTTCGAGGTGGGGCTGGATACCGACGTGCGCAAGCTGATGGCCACCGGCCGGAGCTCGGTGGTGGTGGCCATGGCGGGTTTCGTGCTGCCCTTTCTGCTCGGCCTGGCGCTGGCGGAGCTGGTCTTCGATCTGCCCACCCTGGTGTCCCTCTTTCTGGGGGGCGCCCTCACCGCCACCAGCATCGGCATCACCATGCGGGTACTCATCGACCTCAAGCAACAGGGCAGCCGGGAAGGGCAGATCGTATTGGGCGCCGCAGTGCTGGACGACGTGCTGGGCGTGGTGTTGCTGGCCCTGCTCTACGAGTTCTCGGTGGCGGGAGGCATCAACCTGGCCAATACCGCCAAGGTGCTGATCTTCATCCTGCTCTTCTTCTTTCTGGCGCCCATCGCGGCCCGGCTCATCAGCGGACTCATCCGCCACGTGGACAACTCCAGTGACCTGCCGGGCCTGATCCCCACCGCCATGGTCTCCCTGGTGCTGTTCTTCGCCTGGTTGGCCCATGCCATGGGGGCGCCGGAGCTGCTCGGCGGCTTCGCCGCCGGGCTGGCTCTCTCCCGCCGCTTCTTCCTGCCCTTCGGCATCGCTCTGCGCACCCAGCCGGAATTCTCCATGCGTATCGAAGCGCAGATGCGCCCCATCATCCAGCTCTTCACCCCCATCTTCTTCGTCACCGTGGGACTCTCGCTGAACCTGAAGGAGGTGGACTGGGGGTCGCCTTTCATCTGGAGCTTCTTCCTGCTCTTCCTGCTGGCTGCGGTGCTGGGGAAGTTCGGCGGCGCCCTGCTCATCCCCGAATCCTGGCGCCGACGCATCATCGTCGGCATCGCCATGGTTCCGCGCGGTGAGGTGGGGCTGATCTTCGCGGAACTGGGGCGCACCGCCGGAATCTTCGACAATGCGGTCTACGCAGGACTCATCATGGTGATCGCCTTCACCACCCTGGTACCGCCCTTTCTTCTGAAGCTGCTCTACCGGGACCTGGAAACGCAGAAGCCGCTCACGGGGAGCGGCTCCAGGAAGGATGGTAGCTAGGGGCGGACTCGAACCGCCGACCCCAGCATTATGAGTGCTGTGCTCTAACCAGCTGAGCTACCTAGCCATGCGGGGCGGAGACCTTAGCAAGAGAGGTCTTTCCTTGTCAAACCAGCCCGAAACCGGCCTCTGGCCTGCCATTGCTGAGACCCAGCGCACGTATGTCGGCATTATTCATGCCATAATTGGGGCCAGCATCCATCCGGCCCCGGGAACCCGGCGTGCCGGAGGCGGTCACAACCGGTTCAAGAATCAACGAAAAGGAACTGCCGCGACATGAAAAAGATTCTGCTTCTGCTGTCACTGCTGCTCGGCGCCACCATGACGTTGGCCGTGGAGCCAAAAGAAGGGGTGGACTACGACCGCATCACGCCAGCACCGCCGGTGGGCAGTGGCGACCAGGTGGAGGTGCTGGAGTTCTTCATGTACACCTGCCCCCACTGCAACGACCTGGAGCCGAAGCTGGAGGAATGGCGCAAGCAGCTGCCGCCCAATGTGAAGTTCCAGCCCGTGCCGGCCATGTTCGGTGGCATCGCCAATCTCCATGCCAAGACCTTCTATGCCCTGCAGGCCATCGGCGAGGCGGAAAGGTTGCACGAAGCCTTCTTCAAGGAGATCCACGAAAAGCGCAACCGGCTCAAGAACCGCGAGGCCATCGAGAAGTTTCTCGCCGGCCAGGGGGTGGACCTGGAGAAATTCCGCCAGGCTTTCGACTCCTTCGCGGTGCAGACCGCGGCCAACCGGGCAGCGGCTCTGATGCGCCGCTACGGCATTCGCGCGGTCCCCGCGCTGGTGATCGATGGCCGTTACCGGGTGAAGAACAGCCCCCAGGTGCTGGAGGTGGCGGACGCGCTCATCCAGAAAGTGCTGACCGAGCGGCAAGCGAAATGACCGGCGGAGGAGGCGAGCCGATGAAGGAGACCCAACGCCTGCCCGCCCGCTTCAGCCTGCTCAGCTACAACATCCAGATGGGGGTGGACACCGGCCGCTATGCCGAGTACCTCACCCAGGGTTGGAAACACGTGCTGCCCCACCGGGCCCGTATCCAGAACCTGAACCGCATCGCCGCGCTGCTGGCCAATTACGACATGGTGAGCCTGCAGGAGGTGGACGCGGGCAGCCTGCGCAGCGGTTTCGTGGACATCACCGAGTACCTGGCCCACCGTGCCAGCTTCCCCCACTGGTACCGCCAGGTGAACCGCAACATTGGCGTCATTGCGCGTCACAGCAACGGGTTTCTCACCCGTTTCGAACCCAGCGAGGTGAGCCACTACAAGCTGCCCGCGGCGCCGGGGCGGGGAGCCATGGTGTTCCGCTTCGGCGAGGGCAAGGAGGCCTTCACCCTGTGCAGCATGCATCTTGCGCTGGGCCGCCGCGCCCGCGAGAAACAGCTGGACTTCATCAGCGAGGTGCTGCGCGGCCGACCCCACCTGGTGGTGATGGGGGACCTCAACGCCAGCTGCGAGGCGCCGGAGATCCGCCGCTTCGTCATGCGCCATGACCTGATGGAGCCAGCCTGCAACCAGCCCACCTTCCCCAGCTGGCGACCGGTGCGCAAGATCGACCACATCCTGGTCTCGCGCAGCCTGGAGGTGATCCATTCCAAGGTGCTGGATTTCGCCTTTTCCGATCACCTGCCGGTGAGCCTGGAGCTGGAGCTGCCGGAAGCGGCGCTGGCGGCGGCCTAGGGGATCGCCGTAGGGCGGACAAAGCATAGCGTGCCCGCCGCAAACCGATGGGCACGGCCTGACGGCCTTTGCCCATCCTACGCCTGGCCCTTGCCCACGCCGTAGGGCGGGCAAAGCGCAGCGTGCCCGCCACCGCACGCTTCATATCGCCTCGGCCCAGGCGTAGTCCCATCCGCAGCCCGTGCCCGCCTCGAGCGCAGCCAGCAGCGTCTCCGCCGGCACCGCCTCCCCCGGCCAGACGCGGCGGACCTCCACCAGCAGCCGGGCCGCCACCCCGTAGCGGCGCCAGTCCAGCTCCGCCACCGCGCAGCGATGATCACACTCCGGGCAGGCCACCACCCGGGTGGCATCCGGCCGCCAGCCCGGTAGCGCCTCCTTCCAGCCTGCCACCGGCGCCTTGCAGGCCGGACAGCGGGGCCGACCGCGGTTGGGAGCCACCCGCAGTTCCGGCTGGTTCGTGCGGTGCAGTCGCAGGTGAGTGAAGGCCTGATCCCCGGGCTCCCGGGGCTCGAGCTGGAGATGGGGCGAGCAGCCGGCGAAGGTGACCAGATTGAAAAAGGACTCGCCCACCAAATGGCGATCGGGCTCCAGGGAGGGGCCGAGAAAACCGGTTTCCTGCAGAACCGCCTTGACCCGCTCCAACCGCGGCGGTTCGGCCAGAGGCGGAACGGGAAAGAGATAGAGACTGGTTTCCAAGGTCTGGGCTTTGGGCTTGTGACGCAGTGATAGAATGTACCATTCGCTTTCCGGAGATTCCCATGCGATTCCTCCTGCTGCTGTTCCTTTCACTGCCCCTGGTGGCCACCGCCGCGCTGCCGGTGGCGGTGAGCGTGCTGCCGCAAAAGACCTTCGTGAAGGCGGTGGGAGGCGAGGCGGTGGCCGTGCAGGTATTGGTTGGCAAGGGGTTCGATCCGGTCACCTGGCAGCCCACCCCCAGGCAGCTGGCGCAGCTGGCGCGGGCGCGGCTCTATGTGCGGGCCGGCCTCCCCTTCGAAAAGGGCTGGATGCCCCGCTTCCGGCGCATCAACCCTTCCATGAAGGTGCTGGACATGCGCCAGGGAATCGATCCAATCCGCCTGGCCGAGGGCGAAACGGACCCCCATGTATGGACCGACCCGCGTCTGGTGATCCGCCACGCGGCGCAGCTGCGGGATGCGTTGATCTCTCTGGACCCGGACAACCGGCCTACTTACGAGGCGGGACACGAAGAGCTGGTTCGCAAGCTCCAGGCCCTGGACCAGGAACTGTCCCACAAGCTGGCGCCGTTGAAGGGAAAGGCGTTTCTCGTCTTTCATCCCGCCTGGAGCTACTTCGCACGCCGTTATGGTTTGCGGCAGCTGGCGGTGGAACAGGAGGGCAAGGAGCCCTCCGCCCGGGCCCTGGCGCGACTCATCGACGAAGCGCGCCGGCTGGGAATCCACACCCTCATCGTGCAGCCCCAGTTCAACAGCGCCATGGCCCGGGTGGTGGCCCAGGCGCTGGATGCCCGGGTGGTGAAGGTGGATCCGTTGGACGAAGACTACTTCGGCTCCCTGCGCCGACTGGCCGATCTTCTGGTGGAAGAGTCCACATGAGCGACGCCGCCATCGAGATCCACGACCTCTCCTTCTCCTACGGCGAGGTACCGGTGCTGGAGCGGATCGAGCTGGTGGTGCCGGAGGGGGAGTTCCTGGGCATCGTGGGTCCCAACGCCGGCGGCAAGAGCACCCTGCTGAAGCTGATCCTCGGGCTGCTGGAGCCGCAGCGGGGGGAGATCCGGGTGCTGGGCCGTCCGCCACGCCAGGCCCGGCGGCTGATGGGATACGTGCCCCAATACCCGGCCTTCTCGCGCGATTTTCCGGTGACCGTGGAGCAGGTGGTGCTCATGGGGCGACTGGGCACCGGCCGCCTCACCGGGAGCTACAGCCGGAGGGACCACGAGATCGCCCGCAGGGTGATGCGCGAGGCCGAGGTGCTGGAGCTGGCCCGACGGCGCATCGACCAGCTTTCCGGCGGGCAGCTCCAGCGGATGCTGGTGGCCCGCGCCCTGGCCTGCGAACCCCGTATCCTGCTGCTGGACGAACCCACCGCCAATATCGACATGCGGGTGGAGAACGAGCTCTTCGACCTGCTGGAGCAGCTCAATCAGCGCATGACCATCCTGGTGGTCTCCCACGACATCGCCTTCATCTCTCGTTATGTTCAACGCGTGGCCTGTCTCAACCGCACCCTGGTCTGTCACCGAACCGAGGAGATCGACGCCAAGGCCATCCAGGAGCTCTACGGCGGCGAAGTGAAGATGGTTCATCACCATTATCATTGAACCCGGCGACCGAACCGGTTGGCCTGGGCCATCTTGTTCGAAGCGTGTGGGACGCCTGTTCGATTACCGGGTTGGTTATCATCGTAGGGCGGGCAAAGCGCAGCGTGCCCGCCAATAACTCGATGGGCACGGCCTGACGGCCCTTGCCCATCCTATGCCTAAAAATTTGCCATGGATCTCTTGACTCAATACGGCTTCATGCAGAGCGCGCTCATCGCCGGCCTGCTGGCCAGCATCGGCTGCGGCGTCATGGGCAGCTACGTGGTGGTGAAGCGCATCGGCTACATGGCAGGCGGCATCGCTCATAGCGTGCTTGGCGGCATGGGCGCCGCGCTCTTCTTCGGCTTTTCGCCCTCGGGAGGCGCGGTGGCCGCGGCGCTGCTGGCCGCTCTGCTCATCGGCTGGATCAAGCTGCGCTGGCAGGCCCAGGAGGACACCCTCATCGGCGCGGTCTGGGCCATCGGCATGTCGCTGGGGGTGATCTTCATCTCGCGCACCCCGGGCTACAGCACCGACCTGGTGAGCTACCTGTTCGGCAACATCCTGCTGGTGAGCCGCGACCAGCTGTGGCAGACCCTGCTCCTGGACCTGCTGGTCATCGGCATGGTGGCCGCCTTCTACCGCCAGTTCCTGGCGGTCTCCTTCGACGAGGAGTTCGCCCGCCTGCGCGGCATCCCGGTGACCCTCTTCTATCTGCTCTTTCTCTGCCTGGTGGCGCTCTCGGTGGTGCTGCTGGTGCGGCTGGTGGGACTGATCCTGGTGATCGCCCTGCTCACCCTGCCCGCCGCCATCGCCGGTCACCACGTGCAGACCCTGGGCCGGATGATGCTGCTGGCCAGTCTGCTGGGAATGGCCTTCACCACCCTGGGCATCCTTCTCTCCTGGCGCTGGGACCTGCCCGCGGGACCGGTGATCATCCTGGTGGCCGGCATCGCCTACCTGGTCTCCGCCATCGCCGGCGAATGGCGGCGGCGCCTGCAGGCGGAGGCCGCGGCCAGATGAAACGCCTGCTCATCGCCCTGGTGCGCGGCTACCAGCTGCTCCTCAGCCCGGTACTGGGCAACAACTGCCGCTACCTGCCCAGCTGCTCCGCCTACACCATCGAGGCCATGGAGAAGCACGGCGCTCTCAAGGGGCTGTGGCTGGGCATCAAGCGAGTGAGCCGTTGCCATCCCTTTCACGAAGGGGGCTACGATCCGGTGCCCGAGCCGGACCATGCAGATCATCACCAGGACAAAAAACCGGATACGGGAGAATGAGCCCCCCAATGGAACGACAGGTGTAGGAAGGGCAAAGGCCGCCAGGCCGTGCCCATCGGTCTATGGCGGGCACGCTGCACTTTGCCCACCCTACTGTGGCCACCCTCGGGATGATCAGGGTGAACCGGGGAATCTTCCTGTTACAATAATTTCCATGAGCCAAGCCTCCTGCCTAAAGAACCACTTTCTCATCGCCCTGCCCAGCCTGCAGGACCCAAACTTTTCGCGCAGCGTCACCTACCTGTGCGAACATACTAACGATGGCGCCATGGGCCTGGTGATCAACCGCCCTTCGCCCCTTTCCCTGGGCGACATCCTCGAGCACATGGAGATCGAGCGCACGGATGAGACCCCGCGAGAAATCCCGGTCTTCATCGGCGGACCGGTGCAGGAGGACCGGGGTTTCCTGCTGCATTCCCCCGCCAGCCGCTGGAAATCCACCCTGGCGGTGACCGAAGACCTGGCGGTGACCACCTCGCGCGACATCCTGCAGGCCATCGCCCGGGGAGAGGGCCCCGAGGAGGTGCTCATCGCCCTGGGTTACGCCGGCTGGGGACCGGGACAGCTGGAGAGCGAACTGCAGCAGGACAGCTGGCTGGTGGCCCCGGCCTCCAAGGAGATCCTCTTCCACACCCCGGTGGAGGCCCGCTGGGAGGCCGCCGCCGCGCTCACGGGGGTGGACCTCAATCTCATCACCAGCACCGCCGGGCATGCATGAAACAGCCGACAACCATCCGAAGGTGGTCGGGGTACGCTTTGGCGGGATGTCGGCAGCAGGGAAGCTGCCGTCAAGCCTACATGGACGTATTCACGGTGCTCCCGCCAAAGCGTACCCCGGCCACCCCGCTCGATTACGGCTGGAAATGAAAAAAGGCTCTTCGTCATTCCGTGTGGAATTCTCCCTGAAACCGGTACCATGAGAACTCCTTGCGATAGGCGTTGAGGTAAGGGGAATGAACGACAACCAGATCCTGCTCCTTGGTTTGGGGCTTAAAGCC
>JALXAM010000074.1 GCA_026992075.1 Sedimenticola sp.
GCTCAATGGCGTGGAGTTGGTTGAAATAGGTCACCATCACCACGCCATTGAGCACCGCGATGCCGAGCAGGGCGATGAAGCCCACCGAGGCGGGTACCGAAAGGTACTCGCCGGTGATCCACAGCCCCGCGATGCCGCCGATCATGGCGAAGGGAATGTTGGAGAGCACCAGCACCGCCTGCCGGGCGGAGCGGAAGGTGGAGAAGAGGATCAGGAAGATGAGCCCCAGGGCGATGGGCACCACGATCCCCAGCCGTTTGGCGGCGCGTTCCTGGTTCTCGAACTCGCCGCCCCACTCCAGATAGAAACCGGCGGGCAGCTTCACCTGATCGAAGACCCGCTGCTTGGCCTCTTCCACGAAGCCCACCAGATCGCGCCCGGAGACGTTGGCGATCACCACCGCCATGCGATTGCCCTTTTCCCGTTGCACCGACACCGGCCCTTCCACGCGCTCCATTTTCACCAGGTTGGAGAGCGCCACCTGGCGGCCGTCGGGCAGCGCCAGGTGCAGCCCGGCGAAGGTGGCAGGGGAGTCGCGCAACTCTTTTGGCCCTTTGATCACCAGCGGCACCCGCCGGGTGCCCTGATAGATGGTGCCCAGACGCAATCCCTCGATCTGCGCCCGCAGGGTGTCTTCCAGGGCGTCCACGTCCAGGCCGAGGCGGCCCGCCGCCAGCCGGTCCACCACCAGCCGGAAATACTGGGCGCCTTCGTTGCGCGGGGTATAGACATCGGTGGCGCCGGGAATGGCCTGGACCACCTTCACGATGGCTTCCGCGGTGCGATTGAGCGCCTCGGTATCCTCGCCGAAGATCTTGATGGCCAGATCTCCGCGCACCCCGGTGAGCATCTCCGAGACCCGCATCTCGATGGGCTGGGTGAAGGCGTAGTTCACCCCCGGGAAGTCGGCCAGCACCTTGCGGATCTTCTCCTTCAGCCCCTCCTTGTCAGGCACCGTCCATTCCGCCTCGGGCTTGAGCACCAGGAAGCTGTCGGTTTCGTTGAGCCCCATGGGGTCCAGGCCCAGCTCGTCGGAGCCGGTGCGGGCGATCACCGAGGTCACCTCCGGCACCCGCCGGAGCAACTCCCGCTGAAAGGCCATGTCGATCCTGAGCGACTGTTCCAGATTGATGGAGGGCAGCTTCTCCAGCTGCACGATGAGATCGCCTTCATCCATGGTAGGCATGAAGGTCTTGCCCACCTGGGTGTAGAGATAGGCGGCGCCGGCGAGCAGCAGCAGGGCCACCGTCACCACCAGCTTCACGTGCCGCAGGCACCATTCGAGAATCGGCGCATAGAGGCGCTGGAGCAGCCGCACCAGCAGCGGCTCGCGGTGAGAGACCTTGCGCAGCAGGAAGGAGGCGATCACCGGGATCACCGTGAGGGAGAGCAGCAGCGAACCGACCAGGGCGAAGACGATGGTGAGCGCCACAGGGATGAAGAGCTTGCCCTCCAGGCCTTCCAGGGTGAGCAGGGGCAGGAAGACGATGGCGATGATGAGGATGCCGGAAGTCATGGGCAGCGCCACCTCCCGCGCCGCCCGGTAGATGATGTGCATGCGCGGCACCCGCCCGTTCCCCTTGCGCGCCAGGTGGGTGACGATGTTCTCCACCATCACCACCGCGGCGTCCACCAGCATGCCGATGGCGATGGCCAGGCCGCCCAGGGACATGAGATTGGCGGACATCCCGAACTGGCGCATGAGGATGAAGGTGATGAGCGCCGCCAGCGGAAGCACCAGGGCCACGGTCACCGCCGCGCGCAGGTTGGCCAGGAACAGGAGCAGCAACAGCACCACCAGTACGATGGCCTCGGCCAGCGCCTTGGTGACGGTCCCCACCGCCCGGGAGACCAGCTTGCCGCGGTCGTAGAAGACATTGATCTTCACCCCGTCCGGCAGGCCGGGCGCCAGCTCAGCGAGCTTGGCGCGCACCCCTTCCACCAGCTCCCGCGCGTTGGCGCCGCGCAGGCCGAGCACCAGCCCCTCCACCGCCTCGCCCTGGCCGTCCTTGGTCACGGCCCCGTAGCGGGTGAGGGCGCCGATGCGCACCTCGGCCACGTCGGCCACCCGCACCGGCTGCACGGGATCGGGGCGCACCACGATGTCGCGCACGTCGGACAGCGTCTGGATGGCGCCCTCGGTGCGCACGATGAGCACCTCCTCGCCGTCGTTGAGGCGGCCGGCGCCGTCGTTGCGGTTGTTCTTCTGCAGCGCCTCGCGCAATTCTTCGAGAGAGATCCCGCGGGCGGTCATGCGGGCGTTGTCGGGCACCACTTTGAAGGTACGCACCAGGCCGCCCAGAGCGTTCACGTCGGCCACCCCGGGCACGGTGCGCAGAGCCGGTCGGATCACCCAGTCGAGCAGGTCGCGCCGCTCGGTGAGGCTCAGGTCGCCACCGTCCACCGAGAACATGAACATCTCGCCCAGGGGTGTGGTGAGGGGCGCGATGCCGCCCTGGATGTCGCTGGGCAGATCGCCCCAGATGCCCGCCAGCCGCTCGGAGACCTGCTGCCGGGCCCAATAGACGTCGGTGCCCTCCTCGAAGTCCACTGTAATGTCGGCCAGGGCGTACTTGGTGATGGAGCGCAGCATGCTCATCCGGGGGATGCCGAGCATCTCCACCTCCACCGGCGCGGTGATGCGGGACTCCACCTCCTCCGGGGTCATGCCGGGCGCCTTGATGACGATCTTCACCTGGGTGGTGGAGACATCGGGAAAGGCGTCGATGGGGGTCTTCTGAAAGGCCAGCCAGCCGCCGCCGGCGAGCAGCAGGGCGCCCAGCAACATCAACAGCCGCTGGGTGAGGGCGAACTGGATGATCCGGGCCAGCATCAGGATTCGCCCTCCAGCCAGGCCGCCTTGAGGGCGGCGGTGCCGCTCACCGCCACCTGGTCATCCGGCGAGAGGGGCGCCGCCACCACCAGCGCCTCCGGCTCCTCGGCGATCACCCGCACTTGCACCGGCTCGAAGCCGCCCTTGCGGGCCACCAGGATCCAGTCGTTGCCTTCCACCCGCAGCAGGGCCTGCCGCGGCACCCGCCAGGCCGAAGCCCCGCCGGCCTTGGCCAGGCGCGCCTCCACGAACTGCCCGGGCCGCAGCTTGCCTGCGGGGTGGGGGATCTCGGCCCGCACCAGCACCGTCTGGCTCTGACCCTGGATGCGGCTGCCGATGGTGACGATGCGTCCCTCCAGTCCGGCCTTGTCGATCTTCACCAGGGTGCCGGGCTGGATGCCTTCGAGCTTTTCCAGCGGGACCTGGATCTCCAACCAGAGAGGTTCCAGCCGGCCGATGCGATAGAGAGGCGTGGCGATCTCCACCCGCTGGCCGGGCTCGGCGAGCTGTTCCAGCACCACGCCATCCATGGGCGAGCGCACCTCGATGGTGGCCGACAGCTTCTGGCGCTTCTCCAGCTCACGCAAGGCCGTTTCGGCCATGCCGGCCAATTTCAGCGCCTGGCGCCGCTGCTCCACCTCGGTGCGGGCCTGGGTGTAACGGGCGCGGGTCTCCAGGTAGCGGCGTTCGGCGATGATCCCCTCGGTCTTGAGCTTGCGGTCCCGCTCCAGGGCCGCCCGCGCCAGTCCCAGGCGGCTCACCGCCTCCAGGTAGAGACGTTGCGCCTCCACCAGCTGGGGACTCTGAATGTAGGCCAGGGGCATGCCCTTGCGAACCGCATCGCCCTCGGCCACCTCCAGACGAGTGAGCAGACCACCCTGGGGCGCGCTGATGACCATGAGCTGAGCGTTGGGCACCCGCACCTGGGCCGGATAGGGCGATCCCCAGATGTTTCCGGCCGGCTGCACCCGAGCGGTTTCGATGCCGAGGGTTTGCAGTTGTTCCGGCGCGATCTCGATGAAGTCACCGGCGTGGGTGACCGGGG
Organism: Sedimenticola sp.; assembly: GCA_026992075.1. Classification (GTDB taxonomy): domain Bacteria; phylum Pseudomonadota; class Gammaproteobacteria; order Chromatiales; family Chromatiaceae; genus Thiolapillus. The sequence continues at coordinate 3,879 of JALXAM010000074.1, forward strand.
CCAGGCAGAGGATCAGGAACAGCAGGAAAGCTCTCATCGTGCAATGACTCCTAACAGGTGGTTCTTGCGGGCGGCGGCATGAAGTTTTTCCAGCTCGCGCAGCTTCAGGTCACGGGAGGCCTGGTTGTACTCCCGGCGGGCGAGCAGCAACTGGTAGAGATCCATCTCCCCCAGCTCGAAAGCCCGCGTGGCCAGCTTCATCCGATCCCGTGCATAGGCGTATTTGCGCCGGGCCAGCTGGTGCTGGGTTTCGGCGGTGGCCAAGGCCTGTTCCGCCTGGGAAAGCTGGAGCTGGAGCTCCCGGCGGGCCAGTTGCAGCTCCGCTTCCGCCCGGGCCTGTTCCGCCCCTGCCTCGGCAATGGCCGCCGCCGCGGGCGTGCGGGTGCCCAGGGGCAGGCTCAGTTCCAACCCAAGGGAGTCGGTGTAATCCTCCTGCCGGCTGCCCCGGTCTCTCTTTGCGAACAGCATCACCACCGGCGGTGCCCGCCGCTGGGAACGGGTTTCCTGGGCCCGCGCCCTGGCTGTCTCCACCTTTCCCAGCAACGCCAGCAGCCGTGGGTGTTTTTCCAGCGGTGGAGGAGCGGGCAGGGGAGAGGAATATTCCTCCAGACCGGTGGGCAAAGCGTCCCGGCCGGTGAAATTGCGCCAGGCAAGGCGGGCCTGCGTTTCCCGGCTCACCGCGTCCTGATAGGCCGATTCGGCATCCAGCTGTTCCTGCTGTGCCAGCAGCAGATCGTTCCGGCTCACTTCTCCCACCCGGTGGCGATGTTCGATATCGCGCACCAGCGCCCGGGAGGCCGCCCACTGTTTCATTGCCTCCTTGCGATCGGCTTCGGCAATGCGCAGCTTCCAGGCCCGCTCCAGGACCTCTCCGGTCACCCGCCACCAAAGCCGTAGCCGCTCTTCCTCCGCCAGTCTGCCCAGATTCTCGGCCAGGGCCGCCTTGGCCTCCCGGTGGGAGGGCAACTGAACAGGCACCGAAACGCCGGCAACATATTCCTCGTAACCGAAATCGGTGCCCGGCTGATCACCATTGATGGAAAGACTGAGTTCCGGATCTCCACCCAGCAGCGAACTGGCCTGCTGCCGATAGCCCTTTTCCAACTTGCGGCGCGACTGTTCCAGGCGGACCTCAGGGTGACGCTGCAGGGAGTTCTGGACGACTTCCGCCAGGGTTTCTGCGCCGGCTCGCATCGCCAGCAGCGGCAAAAGCAAGAATGCTGCCGCGACAATCTGTCTGTTCATGACTCTGGCGTATCTCCTGCAATTGGTGATTCTCTCAAGCAGGTTGCGCATTGTAGGGGGTCGAGCTGAAATCAAGCTGAAAGGGAACCCACTTTGTATTCAGTTTGGATTCAGCCTGCATGGCTAGACTGCGGATCTTCCATTGGAAAACCGGGAAGTGGATGATCATGTCCCGCCTTTTCGCCTTTACGGTCCTTGTCATTGCCCTTGCTCTGGGTCTGGCTGCCGCCTGGTTGGGAAACCGGGCATGGGACCATTATGAAAGAGGGGAGCCCCACGAGGTTTTCCTCGGAGAGGATCGGGAATCCGAGAAGAACGGGCCGTTGTCCCTGCAGGAGCTGCTGCAACGGCTTTCCCTGCCGGAGAAAAGCCGTATCCTGGAAATCGAACTGGAACGGCATGAAGGGGTTCTGCTCTATGAGATCGAACTGCTGACTCCGGCAGGAACCGTGAAAGAAATCCTGGTGGACCCACGCACCGGCCAGGTCATGGGTGGAAGCAGGACAGACGAAGAAGAGGAATGACCGGGCAATGAGACTGTTGCTGGTGGAAGACCATGCCGACCTCCTGCAATCGTTGACCGCGGAACTTCGCCAAGCCGGCTACGCGGTGGATGTGGCCACGGACGGAGAGCAGGCCCTGTTCCTGGGCGAGACCGAGGAATACGACGTCGCGGTGCTGGACCTGGGCCTGCCCATCTTGGGCGGGCTGGAAGTGCTCACTCGCTGGAGGGCCGCCGGGCGGGATCTGCTGGTGCTCATCCTCACTGCCCGGGACAGCTGGATGGAGAAGGTGGAAGGGCTCAAGGCCGGCGCGGACGACTATCTCACCAAGCCTTTCCACACCGAAGAGCTCCTGGCCCGTTTGCAGGCATTGCTACGGCGGCGCCACGGACAGTTGCAACGGGAACTGCGCGTGAACGATCTGGTGCTGGACGAGGAGCACCAACAGGTCCGTTTCGACCAGGGCGGGACGGTGGGCCTCACCGGCACAGAGTTCCGGCTGCTCCGCTACTTCATGATGAATCCCGGCAAACCCCTCTCCAAGACCCGGCTCATCGAGCATGTCTACGACCAGGACTTCGACCGGGACAGCAACCTCATCGAAGTCTATGTGCGCCGGCTGCGGGAAAAGATCGGTCGGGATCGTATCGAGACCCGGCGGGGGCAGGGCTATGTCTTCCGCGGCTGAAGGGCGGACCGGCTCCCTGGAGCGTTCGCTGCGGCGTCTCCTTGCCGGACTGCTGCTCACCACCCTGCTGGTGCTTCTGGCCATCGGCGCCTGGATCGGCCGCGAGAGCGCCATCCAGTTCGCGCTTTCCCGCCTGCACCACGATGCCGAGGCCATCATCAATAAAATGGATCCCACAGGTCGCAAGATCCAGGGCACGCTCTCGCCCATCTACGACCAGCCGCTTTCCGGCCATTACTATGTGGTGCGGTTCGAAGACGGCACGCTGCTGCGCTCCCGGTCGTTGTGGGACGAATCCCTCCAGGTACCGGAAGTCACGGGCAGCAGACCGAAGTATTGGCTGGTTCCCGGCCCCAACGGACAGCAACTCCTGGTGTGGCAGCAACGCTTCGAAAAGGAGGGGGTCCGGTTCTCCATCGCCATTGCCGAAGACGTGGCGCCATTGCTTTCCGCCATCTGGCGTTTCATCTGGATCGGGGTGATCGCCTCACTGGCCGCGGTGGCGCTGATGCTGCTGGCCCAGCAGTGGCTCATCCGGCGGGCCTTTCTGCGTTTCGACCGCATTCGGGAACAGGTGCGGGCCATACGTCAGGGCCGCCTCGAGAAGATAGACGAGGCGGTGCCCGTGGAGGTGTTGCCGCTGGCACAGGAGATGAACCAGCTACTGGTGGCCTGGCGGCAGCACCAGGAGCGTTCCCGGAACGCCGTGGGCAATCTGGCCCATGCCCTCAAGACCCCGCTCCAGCTCATTCTTTCCAATGCGGAAAGAGAGGGCTGTTCCTCCATTCAGGAGCAGGCGAGGGAGATGCAGCGACTCATCGAACGGGAACTCAAGCGCGCCCGGCTCACCGGCCGGGCAGCCGTGGGACACCATTTCTCGCCGGAACGAGACCTCGGTTCCCTGGTAGAGACCATGTCCCGGCTCTACGAACACAAGGGGCTGGTCATCGAAACCCATATCCGGGCACCGAAGCAGCTTCAGCTCGATCAGAGCGATCTCATGGAACTGTCGGGAAACCTGCTGGACAACGCTGCCAAGTGGGCGACTTCCAAGGTGATCGTGAACTTTTTCGCAGACGACGAACACCTGCGCCTCATTATCGAAGACGACGGCCCCGGAATCGAGGAGCAACAACGCCAGGCGCTGCTGCAACGGGGCAAGCGGGCCGATGAGAACCGCCCGGGCCACGGCCTGGGCCTGGCCATCGTCAACGAGATCGTCGACCTCTATCAAGGCCAAATCCGGCTGGAGGGATCCGAGTTGTTGGGAGGGTTGCGGGTGGTGGTAGAAATGCCGCTGGAATAGCGATCAAGTGCGTGAGCGTGTCTCCCAGTGGACGCAGCGGGTGGCACGTCAGACACACACCCGACCAAGAGCGGTCATTCGTAATCAAAACAAAACCCGGCACTAGGCCGGGCCAGTCTTTACAGCTTTAATATAGTTTTTGGTTCACTTTCTCTTCTTTCTGGCAAAGCCGATACCGGCCAGTCCGAGGCCCATCAACGTGAGGGTGGTGGGTTCAGGGACTGTCGTTCGCGTGATCAATCCATCCGTAGAATCGATTACCGCTCGGGCGAGCAAAACTTGATGTTTGCCCAAATCATCGGTGTAATTTTGCAGTAAATAAAAGCTTGAACTAGGAGATTGCGACATATTATAAACAGATGCTATAAATCTAATATCATCAGCTGCATAATTAAGGACCCAATACCCATTATCTGAAGGATCAAGATATTCATAATACCAGCTAAAATTATAATCATATACATCTAGCCGGGATGCTCCTGCAGAAAGCTGAGCGAGACCGGAGATTGATAGCTCGGCATCGGAAAATAAAGTGTAGCCGGAGTAATCTACCAAATTATATGTGGAGAAAAGCAGGTCGTCTCCATCGCCGAACTCGGCGATCCCGTTCGCACCGTCCCCCCACCCATGCATGACGGTTCCCTCATCGTCATACGTGGCGGTAATCTGAAATACATGACCTGCGCTATACGGTCCAGAAGCAACGGGTAGCTTGATTTCGAACAACTCGGTGATCATTACAGCCTGCGCAGTAGATGTCAGCGAGGCAAGAAAAACGCCTGTCCAAAGATACTTCATGACTCTCATTACCGGTCTCCTTCAGTAGTGGGCAGGGAAGCCGACCCTCCTGAACAATGGCCTGAATACCAGGAGGAGAATCGACTTCCATGCGGTATCTAGCAAAAAACATGCCACCACTTATCTTATACCTCGAGAAATCAATGGCTTATTGATTTACGATGCTGAATCTTGTTATGGCTTTTTGTATGTGCTGTAAAAATTATTGACATTAGCCTGCAGCATTTAACAGGGAGGTTTTCGTAACCTATTTTTTACATAATATACATTATGCGCAATTGGCCTGGGGGATAGGCTCCCCAGGCGGGTATCAGGGATGACCACAAAGGGCCTCACCGCGCCAACGGTGGGCGTTCTGTGGGTGGATGCCGGATAAAAGGAACCCCTACGCCGGATGGGAACGGGAAAAGAAGAAGCCCGGCGGGTGCGCCAACACCCCCGGGCGGCGGCTGATCTGGTTACGCACGATAGGTGAAACGTGATGGCAGGATCAGCAAAGCCAAGTCTAAAACATTTGCTGGCCGTCCGAAACCAGGAACGGCCAGATGTCCGGTGACCCGAACCCCCGCCATGGGTCGCCGTCTTCCCCCTCCGCTGGCAACCCCGCAGCCGGGCCTCGGGATGCGCCGACGCGAGGAGGCGCGCCCGAGACCCGGCCGCCAGGTGGCGGCCAGGCCGGAAATCCCGCCCACGAAGGGGCGGCAGCCCCTGGGCTTGTCTCTCCTGAAACAAGTGACACGCAGCAGGTCACCGTCCACCGGCAAGAGGCGAGGATCAAGCGGATGCGGCGTAGCGTCATCACCTCTGCCCGCCTCATGCAGGAGGACATCCAGCGGGGCGGTTTCAGGTGGAAAACTGCAATGCTGACGCTCACTTACCGCCCAGAGGCCAAGTGGGACCCGCGCCATGTGACCCAGTGCATCAAGGCCATTCGGGAGTATCTGCGCCGCCGCGGCCACCCCTTCCGCTACGTCTGGGTCCTGGAGAACACCAAGGCCGGAAAACCCCACTACCACCTGCTGATCTGGCTCCCCAAGGGCCTCACTCTCCCGAAACCCGACAAACGGGGCTGGTGGCCCCATGGCTGGAGCCGGATCGAGTGGGCCAGGTCTCCGGTGGGCTACCTGGCGAAGTACGCCAGCAAGGGCGACAGCGGCCACGCCTTCCCCAAGGGGGCCAGGTTGTGCGGCAGTGGCGGGCTTTCCCTGCGTGCCAGGCTGGAGCGGGCCTGGTGGATGGCGCCGCAGTGGGTCAAGGAACACTTCAGCGTCGAGGACCGGCCCGCCAGGGCACCCGGCGGGGGCTGGCTTTCCAGGGTCACCGGGGAGCATCTGCCCTCCCCCTGGCGGCTGGTAGCGGTCGACGTTGGCTGGTCCTGGGCGCGGTTCGAGCCCGTGCCCGTGGCTAGTAACACGGGCACTTAGTCTCACCCATGAGACTCGGAGGCGATCAATGAATGGATGGTATCGGATCAGCTACTTGCCGGAGGAACTGAACACCCTTCGGGAACTGCAGCGGGCGGCCCGCCTGGACAACCGCCAGGCGGCGGCCTTCCTGGGGGTGAGCCTGGTCACCTTCTACCGCTGGAAGCGGAACGGGAACCCCCCGGAATGGGCCAGGCTTCTCCTGGCCATGCGGGCGGGGCATATGCCCTGGGAAGCCTGGGACCGGTGGCGGATCACGCCGGAGGGCATCCTGCCGCCGGCCTATTTCGATTCCCCCCTGAGCCCTGGGGAGGTGATGGGGATGTTCTTCACCCGCCAGGAATTGGCGA
>JALXAM010000075.1 GCA_026992075.1 Sedimenticola sp.
CCCCGCCTGGGGTGGGTGGGCCAGCGGCTCCCTTGCACCTTGCTGGGCAACACCCCGGATTCCGCCACCAGGTTCCCCACCACGCCGGCCGCCCCGTTCAGGGTCAGCCCATAACGACAGATCAGCCTGTCCATCACGTGGATCATCCGCTCCTCCAGGGAACGTGCGATCCAGGGGTCCCCGGCCGCCGGATCCGGTTGCGCCTGCTCGGGAACGCCGTTTCCCAGCTCGCTTCGCAGCCTTCGCCAGCTGGCGGGCCCGAGAACGCCGTCCACCCCGAGACCATGGGCCTGTTGCCAACGGGCCACGGCGCGGGCGAATTCAGGTTCGGATGGGGTGAAATCCCGAAACCCCAGCAACGGCAGGAACTGGTGCAACCGTTCCCTCCAGCCCAGGCGCACGCCGTACCTGCGGTTCAACCGGATGGCACGATCCATGTTGAAGCAGAACCTCGGCGCCGGATGGGAACGGAACCAGGCCGTTCGTGTCGATGCCCCATCGCGGTTGAGCTCCACGTGAATATGGTCGTCATGCGGGTGGGGCCCGGTGTAGCGGGCGAAACGGGGGCGGCGGTGGCCGCTCCAGCGCACCCGGTCCCAGATCAGGTACTGGACCCCCAGCGTTTCCGCATTGCGTATCAGCCAGGCGGCGATGGGATCGCCGACCCGATGGTTCGCCGCCCTCCCCTGCATGGGTATCATGATGTCCAGCGCCCGGCCGGTACCGTGAATGGACAAGCGCCTGCGGTCGGCGGTGTTGCGCCGGCAGTTGTAGCCACCGATGGCGCGAATGCCCGGAAAGTGCTGTAACAGATGGCAACGGAGCCGTCGTGCCCCGGGGGAAAGGACGCCGCTGCACTCGCGGCCGGTACCCGTCCACAGGGGCGCATCGTCGTAGCGCACCCGCTGCCGTTGTCCCGCGGCCAGCACCTGTGGCGGCACCACCCAGCCTTCGTCAGGACGTGCCGGCAAAGGAGCCTGTTCATCGACCTCTTCGTGGGGTGGCGGCCGCTCGGCATCGAAGGGCAGCGGCAACGCCTCCCCTGCTCTCACTGTTTCGTGGAGGCTCTCTTCTTCAGCCCAGATGGTGCCCTCTCCGCTGTCTTGGTGTCGGAGAGTCTGCTGCATTCTGTTGGACATGGTGATCTTCTCCATGGTTGCTTGCCGGGCTTCCGGTCCGGCCCGGGAGGTCCTGCGGGGCGGGTACCGGCGCAGCACCTCGGAAACCGCTGCGCGGGCGTCCAGCAGACCCGCCCCGTAACGCAACGAGAATGTCCGGGAAGCTCTGGCGGGTCTCCTCGCGGTGGCCCGCAGGATCGCGCGGATCTCGCCGCTGTCCGGGAGCCGGGGCAAAGCGGCCTGCATCATCAGCGCCGCCACTCCCGTGCAATGAGGCGCAGCCATGCTGGTACCGCTTTTCACTCCATACCGGTGAAGCGCTCTCAGGCCCAGCACATCGGGAGCGGAGGAACGGGCGGCCCGGATCCGGACGCCGGGAGCCGCCAGCACGGGGACCTGCCGCCCGTCGCGGGTGGGGCCGGCGCTGCTGAACGGAGCAATGGGACGTTCCGGCGCCGTGGCGTCGTAGGCTGCGCACGCCAGGGTCCGGCGCCCCGTGCAGATGGTGCCGATGGTGGTGAGGGGATCCGCCTGGCCAACGGAGAAACGGGACTGGCTGCTCGGGCGGGTGCGTTCGATCCAGGCATGGAAACGCCCCTTGCCTCTCACCGTCCCCAGTACCACCTGCCATCGTCCTGCACGCGCGCCGGGGTGCAGGAAGATGTCCACCTGGTTGTCGCCGTTGTTGGGGTCGCGCAGGCGATGGTAGACGGAGACGAGCAGCCTGCCCTGTTCCCGCACGATCGCGGAATCCCCTCCGGACACCCTGGCGACGCGCCGGCCCTCCGGGTCGATCAGCTCCACCCACAGGCGCTGTTCGCCCGGATACCAGATCTCCATCTCCGCCACGTCCCGCCGCATGGGCGGCACCACCCAGTACAGGTTTCGCCTCCCTCCCGGCCCCAGCATGCCCGAAGCGTGCATGCGCGACCGGTAGTAGTTTCCCGCACTCATGCAAATGACGGTGCCGGGCCTGTCGCGCAAAACCGCGTCCAGCGCCTGCTCCACGGGAGAGGTACCGTCCTTGGAATCACCGGTGCGCCCCAGGCTGAGATTGAACACCACCGGGCCGTCGCCCACCTTGCCGAGCACGTAGTCCACCGCTTCCAGCAGGCGCACCGAATCGCCAAGCGTGTCCCTCGGCGATGTGTCCCCGCCTTTCAGATGAACGAAGATAAGATCGGCACCAGGCGCCACCCCCGGCAGGGGACCACTCCCCGCGGCAATGGACGCCACGTGGGTGCCATGGGTGCCCTCGTTTCCGGCAGCCGCATCCGCGGGATCGTAGTCCAGCGCGGCATAGGGATCAGCGGCCCGCAGGGCGGCCTCGATGCGCTCACGGGAAAACTCGCGGCCATAGCCATAGGGCTCGGGACTGGTGTCCCCTGCGCCGCCCCGCTGGTCCCACAACCAGCGGATACGGGAGCCGCCGGCAGCGGTGCGGAACGCACGGTGAACGAAGTCGAATCCCCAGTCGAGTACTGCTACGGTCACACCCCTGCCGTCCAGCGGCGACTTCCCGCGAATGGGCAGCCGGGCAGGCGTGGCCCGGATGTCCTGCAATGACCGGGAGAGATCCCCCACGTAGAGCGTGGACGCCTTCAGGCTCGCCACCAGGGGATGGCGTCGCAACGGCACGATGCTTCCGATCGGAACCCGGGCGGTGAGTATGGGCCCCAGCCTAGCCACTTCCCGTATGCCGGGAATCACCGCCCCGGGTCGGCGCAAACGGATCACCACGGGTATTTCCGGTCCCGCATCCCGATCCAGATGTTCACCGAGATGATGGCCGCTGTGGCGGAGCAGCAGCTCTTTCAGCGCCGGATCGAATTGGGGTTCCATGGCCATGAAAGGTCGGGAGGAGGCTTTTCCGGGTCACATCGGTGGGCAAGAGGGTTCATTGCCCGGCTTCCATCAGGAGCCTGGCCGTGCCGCGCGGTACGCCGGCCCGGCCTCAAGCCGTTCCCCTGCCGGCCTTTGTCTTGCCCACATTCGTTCCGGCCTGATCAGGCGACATCCTGGCGTACATCGCCTCCGCCGCCCGCTGCAAGCCCAGCCGCTGAATCGTCGGCAGTTTCCTGAGGTCCTCGTCGGCCAGCTGGCCATCATTTTTTGTCATCGCCTCGATCATTTCGGGCACCTCGTTCAACAGCGATACCGCGCTGTTGCGCTCCCGGTTCCGGCAATGTTGGAGCACCTGTTTTCCGAGCAAAGCACCGAGCATCGGCCTCCAGTTCTCCTCCACGTCCAGCATGGAAGGGATCATGAGTTTCATCAGTTCATCTCGGTGACCGCGCGGAGAATTCATCGTCACAAACAGCGGCGGCATCAGTTTTTCAATCTTCATGTCCGGTCTCCTCTGGCATCAGTTCCTGCCCATCATCATGGCCATCATCATCAGCGCGGTATTGTCGTCGCTGCCCTCGCCCATCATCAGCGGCAACAACATGAACAGCGTGGAATCGTTCGATCCTTTGATATTGTCCGGCGGCTCGCCGGCTTTCGGATGGGTGTGATCGGCGAGCTTGTCTTCCAGCCCCTGCACCTGCATCAGGTTCATGATCAGGTTGAGCGAGGAGGAGGATTTCTGCTCCTTCCTGAGTCTGGCCAGGTCCGCATCATGCTTCTTGCGCAGCCTGACGAGGTTCCTGCGATTGCCGTTGGCCAGCGCCAGGGCGCGCACCGCCTTCTTGTCGGTTCGCGACAGGTCACGCTGGGTCCGGTTGATGCGGGCGTTCAAACGGTTGTCCCGTGCGGTGAGGCGTGCCATGTCGCGCTTGTAGAGGCTCATGGGAACCACCGAGCGGGGCAGGCGAACACGCACCGTGCCGCGCCTCGTGCGCAAAACGGCGCCGCGCACCCCCCGGCCGGCGCCCGGGATGGTTCTAAAACGACGGTAGCGGCGCGGCCTGTGCGGCCGGATCAGCCTCGCTATTCCGCGTGCCGCCAGGAAAGGCAGCAGAAACTCGGCATCTTCGTCGTATTCGGACTCGTCGTCATCGTCGTCATCGTCATATTCCGACAACGCCATGGCCTCCTCGTCCTCGTCGTCATCATCGTCGTCGTACTCGGCCAAGGCTTCGATCTGCTCATCATCGTCGTCCGACAGATCCTCCGAAAAACCTTCGAAGTCTTCCAGGACATCCTCTCTTTCAAAATCTTCTGCTCGCATGGTCTTAACTCCTGGTCAATTGGATGATTCCGGTGCCCTGCCGGCACCTGTGAGCTGCTCCCCGGGCACCAGGCGGTACCCCAGGCGTTCGAGTGCCGGCTGCATCCAGGCAGCCAGCTCCGTGGCAGGCTGGCGGCTGCCCGGCGCCCCACCGCCATGGCACAACGGGCAGTCGTCGTCCTGGCCGAAACAACGGGGACAAGCCCCCATCAACCGGGCCAGCCCCTCGACGAACCGGTTGGCCGCGAGCAACCGCCGACGCAAAAGGCGGTTCTTCCTGCGCAGTCTCCCGATGCTCCGCTCCAACGGCTGGTCAGGATTGTCGGGAGCCTGCTGCTCCAGCCTGTTCTGTAACAGTTGCAGAAGCAGCTGGTTGAGATCCGGTCCTGTACCGTTATGGGTCAACAGCTGTGCAATCATGGGGTCCATGGCATTTCACTCCCGTACTCAGCTTCGTTTTCGAAACCCCAGTCCTCTTCGTATCCTTCGTATCCTTCGTCATGCTCCTCGTCGTATTCCTCCCCCCTGCGCGATGGGCCGCCACCTCCGCCTTGCGCATTGCCGAGCCTGGCCAGCAATGGCGCCAGGCTGCTCAGCGCAGCGGCAAGATTCTGAAAGGTGGCCGCATCCATCTGCCCGGAAGGCGACGGGCATCCGGGCGCGCCCGCCGGAGGAACCCTTCGGCTGGGCGGTCTCGCGCGGCCTGGCGGCCTCCGTCTACTGCCGTGGCCCCGCCTGCCGCGGCCCCGGGCGAGGCCCCTCACGGCCTGGATCACGGCAGGCGCCGCCCTGAGCAGGTAAGGAAGGGCGGTGACGGCTGCGCTGGCAAGCGCGCCCCATACCTCCTGGTCATTGGGCGCCGCCTCTTCGAGATCGAGCCCGGTCAGCCTCCTGAGGTTCTCCGCCAGCTCGGGATTCGACTGGATTTGAAAAATCACTTCCGGCATGACCTCGGCCAGTTCTTCGCTTTCGAACACCGGTGGAAAATCCTCCTCCAGCGCATCGAACAGTGCTTCTTCTTCCCAGTTAGTCATTTCATTCATGGTTTTTCGCTCCAGTGGGCGTTCGCCTGGTGGCGGATGTTCCCGCCGCCATGTACAGGGAGGTGCCATCCGCGTTGCGATGGCGCTCCAACAGGCCTTCCGCCACCAAAATTTCCAATGCATCCACCAACCGTCGCTTCCCGTATCGGGGAAGAGGATCCCTCAGCCACCATTGGCCGATGCCGGCCACCGTGTCTGCGCAGGATGGATGGTGTTCCACATGGCGGCGCAGCTGTTCCAACAGACGGGAGAGTTCCGGATCCATATGCACCCCATGCCCCTGCCAAACAGGGGGCATTTTTTGTGCCAAACCGAAGTCCCTTGATTTTTCGCCGGTTTTTCTTGCGGGACCTGTGGCGACCGGGCTGATTCCACCCACCCGAGCCACGGCCGGGGAAACATAAATCTCTTTGGAAACCGTATCTTGGATATTCCGAAGTGGGGTGGGGCGGACAGGCCCGGGGTGCCACAGAACAGACCCGCTTTCCCCGGAGCAGCCCTTTTCCATCCCCTGCCGGTCGGACAGGCACTGTCGCGCCTGCTGCCGGAATTCAATTACGGGGTTTGCGGTTATAGGGATTTCCCTGAGGGGCTCCGCCGGACTACAATAGGCGGCCCGACCCCTCCTCCCCCCTATTCCCTTGGCATGACCAGTCACTGCAGCACCGAAATCGAGGACGTCCAGGGCAGCCCCGACACCCGGGAGATCGCCATCGACCGTGTTGGGATCAAGGACATCCGCCACCCGGTGCGCGTGCGCGACCGCAGCGAAGGCGAACAACACACCATCGCCACCTTCAACATGTACGTGTTCCTGCCGCACAACTTCAAGGGCACGCACATGTCCCGCTTCGTCGAGATCCTCAACAACCACGAGCGGGAGATCTCGGTGAACTCTTTCAAGGAAATGCTGGTGGAGATGGTGGAGCGGCTGGAGTCGGAGGCCGGCCACATCGAGATGACCTTTCCCTTCTTCGTGGAGAAGACCGCGCCCGTCTCCGGGGTGAAGAGCCTGCTGGACTACGAGGTGACGCTCATTGGCGAATACAAGAATGGGGAGCCGCACCTGACCACCCGGGTAGTGGTGCCGGTGACCAGCCTGTGCCCCTGTTCCAAGTCCATCTCGGACCGGGGCGCCCACAACCAGCGTTCCCATGTCACCGTCACTGTGAGCAGCGACGACTTCGTCTGGATCGAGGATCTCATCGACCTGGTGGAGAGCGAGGCCTCCAGCCAGCTCTATGGCCTGCTCAAGCGGCCGGACGAGAAGTACGTCACCGAGCACGCCTACGACAACCCCAAGTTCGTGGAGGACATGGTGCGAGACGTGGCGGCACGGCTAAACGAGGATTCACGCATCCGCGCCTACACGGTGGAAGCGGAGAACTTCGAGTCCATCCACAACCACTCGGCCTACGCCCTCATCGAGCGCGTGAAGACCTGATCAGGAACGGCAGCCGGCGGTGCGCGCCGCCCAGTGCAGGATGCGCCGCACCCGCTCCCCCAGCAGCCGCTCCGCCTCCTCGTAACCGACCCAGCGGTATTCATCGTGCTCCGGGCGACCCAGCTCGGGCGAGACCGGCAGCTCCACCTCGGCCTGGCGGGTGAGTCCCAGATAGTAGCGGGCCACCTTGCGCCTGCGGCCGCTGCCATAGGGCTCGGTCTCCATGAAGACTTCGCCCCAGGGAAACTCCAGCTCGGTGATGCCGGTCTCTTCCGCCACCTCCCGGCGGGCGGCATCGAAAGGATCCTCGCCGGGATCCACCTCCCCTTTGGGAAAATCCCAATAGCGATAGACCCGCAGCAGCAGAAAACGACACCCATCCCCTTCCCTGCGTATGATGACCACTCCGGCCGAGAGAACCATGACCCCTCCGGGAATCGACCCCTAATGCCTTGAATGATAACTCCAGGCACCCCAATATCATTGCCCATGAAAGACAAGAACCAACACCAGATCACCACCCTTCTCTTCGATTACGGCGGCGTGCTGGCCGAAGAGGGATTCCGGGACGGTCTCACCAAAATTGCCCGGCAGCAGGGGCTCGATCCCGCCACGCTGCCGCGCCAGGCCATGGATGCGGTCTACGACAGCGGTTACGTGGTGGGCCGGGGGCGGGAATCCGATTTCTGGCAGCTGCTGAAACAACGCACCGGCCTCACCGGCGACCCGGCCCTGCTGCGCAGGGAGATCCTGGAGCGCTTCCGCCTGCGCTCCTGGATGCTGGAATGGGTGGACCGGCTGCGACGGCATGGCTACCGGGTGGGCATCCTCAGCGACCAGACCGACTGGCTGGACGAGCTGGAGGAGCGCGACCATTTCTTTCACCACTTCGACCGCGTCTTCAACAGCTACCACCTGGGCATGGGCAAGCGCAATCCGCGCACCTTCCGCACCGTGGCCTGCCGCATGGGCGCCCGCCCCGGAGAGGTGCTCTTCATCGACGACTCCCTCTCCAACGTGGAGCGCGCCCGGGCGGCGGGCCTGCGGGCATTGCGGTTCGAGGGTCGGGAGCCGCTGGAAAGAGAACTTGCAGCGCTGTTGGAATGAGGTGTCCGGCGCTCAGCGTTTCAGCGCCTTCAGCAGCGCCTTCACTCCCAGGGTGTTGAGCACGTCGCCCTTCTCCAGCCATCCACGCCGCGCCTGGCCGACGCCGTAGCGCAGGTATTCCAGCTGGCCGCTGCTGTGGGCGTCGGTGGAGATCACCACCTTCAGCCCCCGCTCCTTCGCCATGCGGCAATGCAGGTCGTTCAGATCCAGCCGCAGGGGCTGGGAATTGAGCTCCAGGTAACAGCCCCGCTCCAGCGCCGCGTCCATCACCGCCTCCATGTCCAGATCGCAGGCTTTGCGCTTGCCGATGAGACGTGCCGTGGGGTGTGCCAGGATGTTGAAGCGGGGATTGTCCATGGCGCGGATCACCCGTTCCGTCTGTTTCCTTCGTGACAGCCCGAAGGCGGAATGGATGGCGCCCACCACCAGGTCGAGCCGCGACAGCACTTCGTCGGGCATGTCCAGGCTTCCATCCTCCAGGATGTCCACTTCGACCCCTTTGAGCAGCCGGATTCCCTTGAGCTGCTCGTCGAGCGCGTCGATGGCGTCGCAATGGGCCAGCAGGCGATCGGCATCCAGCCCCCGGGCCACCCCCAGGTGCTGACTGTGCTCGGTGATGGCGAGATAGCGATGGCCCAGCCTTTTCGCTGCCCGGGCCATGGCCTCCAGGGATTCCTTGCCGTCACTCTCGGTGGTGTGGCAGTGAAGATCGCCCTTGAGGTCCTCGAGCTCCACCAGTTTCGGCAGCCTTCCCTGGGCGGCGGCCTCCAGCTCGCCCCGCTGCTCCCGCAACTCGGGGGGGATCCAGGGCAGATCCACCTGGGCGTAGACCTCCTCTTCGGTGACCCCGCCGATGCGCCTGCCACCGCGGTCGAAGACCCCGTACTCGTTGATCTTGAGTCCCCGCTGCACCCCCATGGTGCGCACCGCGATGTTGTGGGCCTTGCTGCCGGTGAAATAGTGCCAGGCGGCGCCGAAGCTGGCCTGCGGTACCACCCGCAGATCCACCTGCATGCCGGTGCGCAGGATCACCGTGGAACGGGTGCCGCCCCGGGAGATCACCCGCTCCACCGCCTCGAAGCGGGTGAAGGCCTCGGTGACCCCTGCTCCTTTCGAAGCGATGGCCAGCACGTCCAGATCCCCCACCGTCTCCTTCCGCCGTCGGTAGCTGCCGGCCATCTCCACCCGTTTCACCCCGGGAATCCCTCGCAGATACTCCAGCAGCTGCTCCGCCACCTCCTCCACCTCGGACCAGAGGTAGCGCCGGGTGCGCTGCTTCAGCTCCGCCAGCTCGCGCAGGAGGTTCTGTTCGGTCTTGACCCCGAAACCCGGGAGATTGCGCACCAGCCCCTGGCGCGCCGCCTGCTCGAGATCCGCCACGCTGTGGATGTCGAGATAGTCCCTGAGAATGCGCAGCCGCTTGGGACCGAGGCCGGGCACCTGCAGCAGCTCCACCAGGCCGGCGTCCACCCCCGCTTCCAGCTGCTTCAGCTTGCGCAGGGAGCCGGTGGTGACGATCTCGCGGATCTTGGCGGCCAGGTCCTTGCCGATGGCCGGCAGCGCCTCGAGATCCTCGCCGGCCTGCACCATCTCCGCCAGGCTGTGGGAGAGCCCCTGCACGGTACGCGCCGCGTTGCGGTAGGCGCGGATGCGGAAAGGGTTCTCGTCCTGGATCTCGAGCAGATCGGCGATGCGGTCGAAGATGGCGGCGATTTCGGCGTTGGTGACGGACATGATTTCCCGGAAGGGCCAGCCGTCCCCTTCGTCAGTGGGCGTAGGTGCCCATCAGCACCGCCTCGCCCAGCACGTGCCCCTCCATCGCCCGCAGCAGCTCCTCCTTGGTGGGCTCACCGAGATCGGGCAGCACCGTGTCCAGGGCGTAGAGCTTGAAGAAATAGCGGTGGCGACCGACGGGCGGACAGGGGCCTCCGTAGCCGGTGCGCTTCCAGTCGTTGATCCCCTCCCGGGTGCCCGGCGGCAGCGTGGAGACCGCCTCGGGCAGGCCGGTGCTGTCGGCGGGCAGGTCATAGAGCACCCAGTGCACCCAGGTCATACGCGGCGCCCTCGGGTCCGGCGCATCGGGATCGTCCACGATGAGCGCCAGGCTGCGGGTGCCGCCAGGCACGCCCTGCCACTGCAGCGGGGGTGAGATGTCCTCGCCGTCGCAGGTGTACTTCGGGGGAATGGAACCCCCTTCCTCGAAAGCGGGGGATTGGATGGTGAAACTCATGGCACTGACCTCCGAAATCACGGACAGAAAAAACGACAGCAACAAGACAAACTTTTTGATCCCCATGGCGTCACCTCCTTAGGGAAGGTAGGAAAAATTCAGACCTTCCTCCGGTGCAAGGATGTGCCTGCAAAATCCATCGCTGTAATCGATTGATTTTGTAGCAAGCCGCAAACCGCGTTTGCGGCGCAGCGCGCCCTGACAAAGCCAGGGATGGCTTTTGTCAGGGTTTCCTTAGGGAACCTCGGATCTGATCCTGAACGAAGCAGATCGCTCTCTTCCGGTTCGAGTACAAGACGAAGCTCACAGCCAATAGCCCGCTATTGGCAAGCACTTCAACCCAATAATCGGACCGAAGGAGAGCAAGATGCGAGTTCATGGATTAGACTCGGAGGTTCCTCAGTATGCTCTTGACCCCAATATAACGCACTCCGGCATCCTGATGGAGAAGAACCTTCCCTGCGAAATCGTCGACTGGCAGCAGATCGACCAGCTGATACTGGATCTGACGAACCAGGTGCGCGGTTCGGGGTTCCGCCCCGATCTCATCGTGGCCATCGCCCGGGGCGGTTTCGTGCCGGCCCGCCTGCTGGCGGATCACCTGGACGTCTTCGACATGGACAGCATGAAGATCGAGCACTACCGCGGCGTCTCCAGGGGGCCGGGCGCCCGTCTGCGTTACCCCCTCTCCGCCGACGTGGAAGGCCGCAACCTGCTGGTGGTGGACGACGTGAGCGACTCGGGGGAGACCTTCGACCTGGCGCTGGCCCACATCCGGGAAAAAGGCAAGGCGGGAGAGGTCCGCACCGCCGCCCTCCATCACAAGGAGACCTCCAGCTACCGGCCCGACTTCCAGGCCGGTCGGCTGGAACGGTGGCGCTGGCTCATCTACCCCTGGGCCGTCACCGAGGATCTGCGCAGCCTGCTGGCACAGATGGATCCAAGGCCCGTCGATATCGACGATTTCTCCAACCGTCTGGAAAGGGAACACGGCATCCGCCTTCCCCGCAGGCGCCTGGAAGAGGTGATGAGATGAATACGATGCCGGGAAGCGATCAACGAGGCGCGGCCAGCGTCTGGTTGGCGGTGCTGGTGTTCCTGCTCCTGGCGGCCACCGCGGCCTGGTGGCTGCACCGGGAACAGGCGCCGCTGCCGCCCGGGCTGATCCAGGCCAATGGCCGCATCGAAGGCGACCGCATCGCCGTGGCCGGGAAGGTCGCCGGCAAGGTGGTGGCCCTTCTCGTGCGTGAAGGCGACAGCGTGGAGAAAGGCCAGGTGATGACGCGGCTGGACGACAGGCGGACCCGCGCCCGGGTGGACCAGGCCCGGGCCGCGGTGAAAGCGCTGGCCGCCCGGCTGAAGGGGGCACGCGCCTCTCTCGAGACACTCGAAAAACAGGTGCCGTTGCAGATCGAAAGCGCCCGCGCCGGGGTGGCCCACGCCGAGGCCTCCCTGGCCGCCGCCAAGGCCCGAGCGGAACAGGCCGCGCGTGATGTGCGCCGTTTCGAGGACCTGCTGAAGAAGGGAACCGTAGAGGAACACAAGGTGGAGGAGGCGCGGCTCGCCTGGAAGGTGGCCCGGGCCGATTTCGCCACCGCCATGGCGGGGCTCACCCAGGCCCGCAAGAAGCTGGCCGAGGCCGAGCTGGGAAGGGAGCGGATCGAGGCCAAGCGGGACGAGGTGACGGCGCTCGAAGCCGACCTGGAGAAGGCCCGGGCGGCGCTCGCCGAGGCCGAGAGCCTGCTGGACGACCTCACCATTCGCGCGCCCGCCGCCGGCATCGTCACCACCCGCATCGCCGACCTGGGTGAAGTGGTGGCCGCCGGTTCGCCCCTCTACGACATCGTCGATCTCGATCGCCTCTACCTCAAGGTCTATGTGCCGGAAAAAGAGATCGGCAAGCTGCGTCTGGGGCTGCCGGCGCGCATTTACACCGATGCCTTTCCCGACCAGCCCTTTCCCGCCACCCTGCGCTACATCGCCTCCCGCGCCGAGTTCACCCCCAAGGAGGTGCAGACCCCCGACGAGCGGGTGAAGCTGGTCTTCGCGGTGAAGCTCTACCTGGACGAAAACCCCGGCCACCGCCTCACCCCCGGCCTGCCGGCGGACGCCGTCATCCGCTGGCAGGAGAAGGCACCCTGGGCGCCGCCGCGATGGTGACCCCTCACCCGGCCAAAAGCCGACGCCCCGGCATTTGCAGCGGGGCTTCGGCAGCAGGGATGCTGCCGCAGAGCCTACAGGGATGTATTCACGGCGTCCCCGCTGCAAATGCCGAGGCGTCGGCGCGCGGAAAGCGTCGCGGCTATCGAGCTGAAGTCCGACTTACAGATGACCAATGGAAACGGATGCCACGACAGTAATCCGCCTGCGCGGCTTCGAGAAGCGCTACCGCCGCCAGGTGGCGGTGCGGGGCGTGGACCTGGAGGTGCGGAGCGGCGAGATCTACGGGCTCATCGGCCCCGACGGCGCCGGCAAGAGCTCGCTGATGAAGGCGGTGGCCGGGGTGCTGGCCCACGACGGTGGGCGGGTGGAGGTATTCGGCATCACGGTGGACTCGGAGGCCGCCGCCGAGCGCATCAAGGGGCGCATCGGCTTCATGCCCCAAGGGCTGGGGCTCAACCTCTATCCCGAGCTGTCGGTGGAGGAGAACATCGACTTCTTCGCCCGCCTGCGCGAGGTGCCGGCGGCCGAGCTGGCGCGGCGCAAGGCGAAGCTGCTGGCCATGACCCGGCTGGCCCCCTTTCGCGACCGCCCCATGAAGCACCTCTCGGGCGGCATGAAACAGAAGCTGGGGCTGGTCTGCACCCTCATCCACGAACCGGAGCTGGTGATCCTGGACGAGCCTACCACCGGCGTCGATCCGGTATCGCGCCGCGACTTCTGGGCCATCCTGGCCGAGATGCTGCGCGAGCGCGGCATCACCACCCTGGTCTCCACCGCCTACCTCGACGAAGCCGACCGCTTCCACCGCCTCTCCCTTTTGTACGAAGGCACGGTGCTGGCCACGGGCGAGCCGGACCAGCTCCGCGCCCACGCTGGCGGGGACGACACCGACCTGGAGCAGGTCTTCGTCTCCCTGCTGCGCGACCAAGGGGTGGCAGAAGAGGTGACTGCATCTGTCCCCTCCACTACAACACCAGGCAACGAAGCCGCCATCGAGGCACGCGAGCTGACGCGGGACTTCGGCCACTTCCGCGCCGTGGACCGGGTGAGCTTCCGCGTGCGGCGGGGCGAGATCTTCGGCCTGCTGGGCGCCAACGGTGCCGGCAAGACCACGGTGATCAAGATGCTCACCGGCATCCTCCCGCCCACCAGCGGCTCGGGACAGGTGGCCGGAGCCGACATGGGCCACGCCGGCCACCGCATCAAGAGACGCATCGGCTACATGTCCCAGGCCTTCTCCCTCTACCGCGACCTCTCGGTGATGGAGAACCTGCGCCTCTTCGCCGGCATCTATGGCGTGCCGCGCCGGCAGCGAAAGGCCCGCCTGCGCCAGCTCATCGACACCACCGGCCTGGCCGGCAACGAACGACGACTGGCCGGCGACCTGCCCATGGGCATCCGCCAGCGCCTGGCCCTGGCTTGCGCCCTGGTGCACCGGCCGCGGGTACTCTTTCTCGACGAGCCCACCTCGGGCGTGGACCCCCTGGGACGGCGCCGCTTCTGGAACATCCTGCTGCGCATGGCGCGCGAGGAGGGGGTGGCCATCCTCATCACTACCCACTACATGAGCGAGGCGGAGCAGTGCGACCTCCTGGCCCTGATGCACGCCGGACGCATCATCGCCGACGCCTCGCCCACCGAGCTGAAGGCGCGGCTGGAGCGCGACGCCGGCAAACTGCTGGAACTGGACTGCGACCGCCCCCTGGTGGCGCTGGAGACCCTGGAAGCGGCGGGCTATCGCGGCGTCTCCCTCTTCGGGCGCAAGCTCCACCTCCTCTCGCGCCGACCGGAACGGGCGCGGGAAAAAATCGAGATCCTGTTGCGGTCCAAGGGCGTGCGCCTGCTGGCCCTGCGCCCCAGGCCACCCACCCTGGAGGATGTCTTCATCTACCGTATCCTGGAGCAGGAGGCTGCCTCGTGAACCTCCACCGGGTGGCGGCCATCGCCTACAAGGAGTGGCGCGAGGTGGTGCGCGACCGCCTCTTCACCATCATGGCCTTCGGCATCCCGGTGATCACCCTGCTGGTGCTGGGCTACGGCGTCTCCCTGGACGTGGAGCGCATCCCCTTTGCCGTGCTGGACCAGGACCGCAGCGAGCTGAGCCGCGACTACCTGCACCGCTTCATCGATTCTCGCTATTTCGATTTCAAAGGCGAGGTCTCCGACGAGCGGGCGCTGGAAGCCCTCCTCTCCGACAGCCGCATCCGCTTCGCCATCGTCATACCGCCCCGCTTCGGCCAGCGGCTGCGCGAGGGGCGGCCGGTGGCGGTGCAGAGCCTGGTAGACGGCGTCTTCACCTACCGCGCCCAGGTGAGCAAGGGGTACGTTGCCGCCATCAACGGCGACTTCAACCGCCGGCTTTTGCTGGACCACCTAGCCCGCAAGCGCGGCCTCTCCCGCCAGCGCGGCGAGACCATGGTGGAGCCGGTACAGCTGGAGGTGCGCTACCTCTACAACCAGGCGATCCGCAGCCGCTGGTCCATGAGCTCGGGCCTCATCATGCTGGTGCTGATGTTCTCGCCCCCCTTTCTCACCGCCCTGGGGGTGGTGCGCGAGAAGGAGAACGGCTCCATCTACAACATCTACGCCTCCACCGTGAGCCGTGGCGAGTTCATTCTCGGCAAGCTGCTCCCCTATGTCGCCATCTCCGCCATCAACGTGATGGTGCTCTGGTGGCTGGTGATCCTGGTCTTCGGCGCCCCCTTCAAGGGCATCCTGCTCTTCTACCTGCCCGCCTCCCTGGTGTTCGTGGTCTGCACCACCGGCATCGGCCTGCTGGTCTCCCTGCTGGTGCGCACCCAGGCGGCCGCCGCCCTGCTCACCATCGTCATCACCTTCATCCCCGCCATGCTCTTCTCCGGCCTGCTGGTGCCCATCGAGTCGATGAACCCCGAGGCCCGCTTCGAGGCCCATCTCTTTCCCGCCATCTACTACCTGCAGGCGGTGTGGGGCGTGTTTCTCAAGGGGCTGGGCTGGAAAGGGCTGTGGCAGCCTGTGGCGGCGCTGGTGGCCTATGCGGCGGTGATCTGGTTCATGGGGCTGATGCTGTTTCACAAGAGGCCGGGGAGATGAGGAAGTTGGTTTTTTTCCCCTCACCCCTGCCCTCTCCCGGAGGGAGAGGGTGTTTTTGGTCCCCTCACCCCCCGACCCTCTCCCGGAGGGAGAGGGGGAAAGAGGGCAGGCCTTCTACCCAAACCCCCTCTCCCCCAGGGAGAGGGTTGGGGTGAGGGGATCAAAAGGATCTGACCAATGACCTGGCTCCAACGCCTTTTCACCATGACCGTCAAGGAGCTCAAGCAGCTCTCACGCGATCCCATTCTGCTGGTGGTGATCGCCTACTTCTTCACCGCCGACATCTATATCGCCGCTTCCGGCATCCACATGGACCTGCGCCAGGCCTCACTGGCGGTGCTGGATCACGACCACAGCGAAAGCTCGCGCGAGCTGATCCACCGCTTCCAGCCCCCCTGGTTCGAGCTGAAAGGGGAGCTGTCCGACACCCACCAGGCACGGCGCATGCTCGATGCCGGCGAGGTGCTGGCGGTGATCGACATCCCGGAGCACTTCCAGCGCGACCTGGAGCGCGGCAGGCAGGTGTCTGTGCAGATGCAGGTGGATGCCAGCAACTCCGTGCTCGGCACCCTGGTCACCACCTACGCGACCCAGATCGCCTCGCGCTTCAGCCAGGAGAAGGCGCAGGAGCTGCACGGACGGCTCAAGCTGGAGACCCTCCCGGCGGTGCTCGACCGTCACCGCGTCTGGTACAACCCCAATCAGAACGACACCTGGTTCATGTCCATCTCGGAACTGCTGACGGTGATCACCATGCTCTCCCTCATGCTGCCGGCCGCCGCGGCGGTGCGCGAGAAGGAACGCGGCACCATCGAGCAACTGGTGGTCTCCCCCCTCACCCCGGCGCAGATCCTGCTGCCCAAGGTGCTCTCCATGGGGCTGGTGGTGCTGGCGGGCACCGCGGTGAGCCTCTTTCTGATGATCGTCCCCGCCTTCGGGGTGCCCATCAAGGGAAGCATCCCCCTCTTCTTTGCCGTCACCGCCCTCTACGTCTTCGCCACCGCCGGGCTGGGGCTCTTCATCGCCACCCTCAGCCGCACCCTCGGCCAGGTGGTGATGCTGGTGATCCTGGTGATGATGCCCATCCTGCTCCTCTCCGGCGCCTGGACCCCGCCCGAGGCGATGCCCGAATTCCTGCGCCGCGCCATGGTGCTCTCACCCCTCTCCTACTTCATCGAGATGGCCTACGGCATCCTCCTCAAGGGCGCCGGCGTGAAACTGCTGTGGGACTCCATCCTCGGCCTGGCGCTGCTCGGCAGCCTGCTGTTCGGGTTCGGGGTGTGGCGGTTCAGGCGGCAGTTCGGCTGATTTTGGTAAACCCTAGGTTCCCCCCGGAATCAGGGGAAGCTTACGGGACTCGAATTTAACCCCTGAATTCAGGGAGCCATTTCGTGATTCTTCCGGTTTGATTCGTCAGTTAGGCCGAAATACGCCTGATCACTTCAATGGCTGCTGCATAGCCCGTTTGTGTGAGACGGTAACCCAACTTGGCGTCACCATGGGCGAGTTTTGCTGCGTGGAGCTCACGCAACCGTTTGCGAACTGTGTTATCGCTTCGGCGACTCAGGCTCCTGAGCACATCCGCTACCGGCACTGCATCAGGGTAGTGGCTATGTAGTAGAATTAGAATTTCTTCCCGAACTGTAACATCAGCGTGAACGAGCTTCGTGCCATCTATTTCCTCCACGAGTGTGCCCACTGGTGCCTGAACAAGCTCAATCAGCGCACCCGCCTCTTGCATTGATACTCCCGTAGCATTACGCAGCAGTTCGGCTGTGATCCATGCTGCGGCTTGGTGAGTGAAGGCTAGGTCATGAATATTCGTATCAACGTCGTTCTTGTGGGCGATATTTCGCTTGTTCCGAAAGGTGTACATTGAGCGTGCAACGCGAGCTGCGCATATTCGCAAACCATCGGGCAGTGAGGTGTTTTCAACCTTCTTGTCAAGGTAGTCGTCCACGTTAGGCTTTGGATCATAAGTACCAGTGTGTATGTATTGAAGACATTGCACAAAAGTCTCAACGAACTTGCCTGGGGCAGCTCGCTCAAGTGTCCGAGTAGCGCAATCACGTCTGATTTTGATCAGGTCGGCGACTAGATCAGAGGCCAGAGTCGAGCCAAGAAGGCCGGTTAATGCTGCTGTGAGCCGAGCTTCATCCACGGATCATTTCTTCCACTCGCTTAATTCCCTCATGGCTTACCTTATAAAGCTTACGAGCCTGCTTGCTGGCACCGCTCTTCTTCAGCTGGAGAATAAGCATTGGTTTCTGATTCTTCATCGAATCAATAGCGTCGGTTATGTTCGCAATCTTGTGGCCGAGATGGGTAAGCTCCTTATTCGCTGAAGCCGCAGTGAAACTTTCAGCACCTTGGCACACTTGAAGCCAGTAGCCGGCGATCAGAGCCTTTTCTCCGTTGCTTATTGGATTTGCTGCTGCGTACAACTCTGCGAACGTAGAGAAAGTTGGTGCTCCTAATGCCTCTTCGTCGTAATCTGCTTCATCGGGCTGTTTATCTAGAGCACTGTCTGCCGTTGCTTGGCCGCCCGAGACCTTCGTATCGATTCCTAACAGGCTAGCGATGTAAGTCAGAACACGGGCCCTTGCCTCCTCCTCGAGCGGCTCAAGGGCACCATGCACTGCTTTGATTGCATTGAATTCGTTTTCTGGATTACTCATAACTAATGCTCCAATGAGAGAAACATTAGCATGTTTCATTCGCATATTCTTTAGTGTCAACCCTCATGTTATTAGGTCACAGCTCGATATTCGAGTAATGAGTACCCTTTGGCCTATTACGCAGATTGGGCTCCTAACAGTGAAGCATTTATCCCTCAGGCACCACACAACTTCGTCGGCTGTTCCGGGCACCTCTGGTCAGTGACTGGGGGATAAATGCCTGTTGGACTGAGCCGCCCCTCGCAGGTGGGCGTGTCCTAATTAGATAAGATTTTGCTTTTGCCCAGGTGGCCTGTCGCTGGCCCAATCGGAGGACAGACTGCGCCTGGGTGCGTGGCTGGGCAGCAATTTCCCGCATGGTGTTGTACTTTTTGGGCCATTGAGGTGCCTTTATTTCCCTATATTTTGACCAGTTTAGCGGATTTTGCCGCCGTTGCGCAGCCTGGGGCCTCGGGTCCTTTTGCCCGATGTGCGACTGTCTGGTGGATTTTGACAGGTGCGGCGGGCACGTGCCGACGATCTGCATCCGGCCCTGTCGGCATCCGGGGCAGGGGTAGCCGCTGAAGGCAACCGGCTCGACCGGTTCCGGTGCTGTGGCCTCGGGGGTCTTCAATGCCGAGCGGATCTGGGCCAGGCGTTTCCTGCGGCAGGCATTGGCCAGGAAGCCGTAGTGGCGGATGCGCATCAGGCCTTTGGGCAGGATGTGCTGGAGGAAGCGACGGATGAACTCGGTCGTCTCGAGGGTCAGGGTCTTTTGCCGCTCATCGCGGTAGTCCTTGTAGCGGAAGGTGACCTGGCCGTTCTCTGTCGCGATCAGCCGGGGCTTTTGATTCCACTCCCCGCCACAAACCGGTGCGGCACCACCAGCCGGCCATCGGCAAGATATTCCCGCGCCATGAGGGCCACTTCGTCGCGTACCTGTTGGAGCTGCTTTTGGGCAGGGCCTGGAACCGCCGGGCGAGAACCTGGGAGGCTTCCACGGTGTTCCAGTAGTAGTCGAATGAGTCGAAACGGTATTCGACCTGGCGGCTCTCCACCTCCACTTTCCGGAATCCGGCCTGTTCCATCAGCCGTTCCAAGGCGCCGGGCTCGCTGAGGGAGGCGACCTTTTCCAGCGGCGGAAGGAGTTCCTCGGGAAGGCGCTCCCTGAAGGCCTCGTGGTGCCAGCGGAAGCTGGGCAGTGAGTCGGCGCTGCCCCAGACGGCCACCGCCACCCTGCCGCCGGGCATGAGTACGCGGTGCATCTCTTTAAGCCCCTGGAGGGGATCCTGGAAGAGCATGACGCCGAAGCGGCAGATGACGCGGTGGAAGCTGGCGTCTGCAAAGGCCAGGTGCTCGGCGGGCATGGTGCGGAAGCGGACGTTGGACAGCCCTTCCCGCTCGGCCTTGGCCTGGGCGGCCTTGACCATGCCCTCGGCGGCGTCCACCCCTTCCACCTCCAGCTCGGGCCAGCGCCTCGCGAGGGTGAGCGCCGGCTCGCCGGTGCCGCAGGCGACATCCAGCACCCGCTGGCCCAGCTCCACCTGGAGCTTCCCGATCAGCGCCTCGCCCACCGGGGCCGGGTGGGGCAACCAGAGGTCGAACTTCTCGGCGACCGCGCCCCAGTCGGGTTCGCCCGCCATGGTCACCACGCCTCCAGGGGGTTAGCGCTCTGCACGCCTTCGATGGAGAGCCAGATGCGAATCTCCTCGGCGGCGGGGCCGAGGATGTGCCCCTCCTTCATCCTGTAGTCGGACAGATGGAGCGTGGTGGTGCCCTCGAAGCCGCGCCGGTAACCGCCCCAGGGATCCTTGCCGGTGCCCACCTGGTGAACGTCGATGACGATCTCCTTGCTGACGCCGCGCAGGGTGAAGCGCCCCTTCAAGCGGGCGCGGCCGTCACCCAATGGCTCCCAGCCGGTGCTGACGAAGGTGGCCTTGGGGTACCGCTTCACGTCGAAGAAGCGGGCGCTGCGCAGGTGCTTGTCGCGCTCGGCGTGGTTGGTGTCGAGGCTGGCGAGGTCGATCTCCACCTTCACCCTGTTGTTGGAGGGATCCTGCGGGTCGTAGTCGAAGCGGCCGGAAAAGCGGTTGAAGCGCCCTTCCAGCCAGCTGAAACCCAGATGCTTGATGCGGAAGGTGATGAAGGCGTGCATCCCCTTGGTGTCGATGACGTAGTGCTGCACGGCGGCCTGGGCGGTGGCCGCCAGGCTGGAGGCCAGCAGCAGGAAGATGAGAGTCGTCTTGCGCATGGTGGTCACTCCTTTTGTCGTTTCGTTTGGTGGATATTGTTGTTCGCGCCGGGGACGGCGCTCCTGCCGGGCGGCAGGGGGCGCAACATGCGGATCAGGGTGTCGTCACGGTCGATGAAATGGTGCTTGAGAGCCGCCAGGGTGTGCAGGCCGGCCAGGGAGACCAGGGCGATGGCCACTCCGTCGTGCCACTGGCCGGCGAGATCGGCCTGGTTCTCCAGCCCGTAGAGGGTGGCGGGCAGTTGGAACAGATCGAAGACCACCACCGGCTGGCCGTCGGCGGTGGTGATGAGATAGCCGGCCACCACCACGGCGGCGGTGAGCAGGTAGAAAAGGCGGTGGACCCAGAGGGCGATGCGCCGCTCCCAGGGGCGGCCCGGCGGCCGCGGCCTGGGATTGACCAGGCGCCAGACGAGGCGCAGGACCAGCAGCAGCGCCACCATCACGCCCAGGCTGCGGTGCAGGTCGGGCGCCACCTGGTACCAGGGGTGGTAGTAGTCGAGGCTCGCCATGTATTTGCCCAGGACGAACAGGCCGAGGATAAGCAGCGCCATCAGCCAGTGAAGGGTGATGGAGACCAGGCCGTAGCCGTTGGGGTGGTTGCGCCACTGCATATTGGTTCCCCTGCCGGCGTTCCACTTTCGGATTGGGTGTTCGATCTGGAAAGTATAGACAGGGCAGGTCGCTTTGTTGGGCACGCTGCGCTTTGCCCAACCTGTGGCTGGAGGGGTTCGATCTGTCGGCGAACGCAGCTACGGGTCGCAATCAGACCGCGGCCATCTCCACCGCCTGGTCCACGTCCACGGAGACCAGGCGGGAGACACCGGGCTCGTTCATGGTGACGCCGAGGAGCTGGTTGGAGATGCCCATGGTGACCTTGTTGTGGGTGATGAAGATGAACTGGACCTTCTCCGACATCTCCTTCACCAGGTCGCAGAAGCGGCCCACGTTGGCGTCGTCCAGGGGAGCGTCCACCTCGTCGAGCATGCAGAAGGGCGAGGGGTTGAGCTGGAAGATGGCGAACACCAGGGCCACGGCGGTGAGCGCCTTCTCGCCGCCGGAGAGGAGATGGATGCTGGTGTTGCGCTTGCCCGGTGGGCGCGCCATCACCGCCACGCCGGCGTCGAGCAGGTCCTCGCCCACCAGCTCCAGGTAGGCGTGGCCGCCGCCGAAGAGCTTGGGGAACATCTCCTTGAGGCCGGCATTGACCTTGTCGAAGGTCTCCTTGAAACGGGTGCGGGTCTCGCGGTCGATCTTGCGGATCGCCTCCTCCAGGGTCTCCAGCGAGGCGGTCACGTCGGCGTACTGGGCGTCGAGGTACTGCATCCGCTCCTGGGTCTCCTTGAACTCGTCGATGGCCGCCAAGTTGATGGCCCCCAGCCGCTGGATGCGGCGGGCGAGCTGTTCCGAGCGCGCCTCCCACTGGGCCACGTCGGCCTCTTCCGGCAGGCGCTCCTCCAGCTCCCGGCGGTCGAGGCCGGTCTGCTGGAGCTGCTCCTCCAGGGTGCGGCTGCGCACCAGCAGCTCCTGGCGCGCCAGGCGCACCTTCTCCAGCGCCTCGCGCTCGGCGGCCACCTGCTGCTCGGCCTGGTGGCGCGCCTGCTCCAGCTCGCGCAGGCGGTGGTCGATGGCTTCCAGGCGCCGCCGCGCGTCGGCGAGTTCCGCCTCCACCTGCACGCGCTTCTCCAGCAGTTGTTCCAGCTCCTGCTGCTGGGCCGCCAGGGGCGCGTCGCCCTCCTGGAGCTGGGCCTCGAGCCGCTCCACCCGCTCGGCCGACTGCTCGAGCTGCTGCTGCAGCCGCTCGATGGCGTCGCGCAGCGACTGCTCGGTGCTGCGCATCGACTCCAGCCGCAGCTCGATCTGATGCGCCTCGGCACGCGCCCGGCCGGCGGCCTCGCGGGCGTCGGCCAGCTCCTGCTGCAACCGCTCGCGGCGGGCGGCGAACTGCTCGCGCTGGACGCTGAACTGCTCCATCTGCTCCAGGGCGCGGTGGAGCCGCTCGCGCGCCTCGGCCATCTGCTCCCGCCCCTCCTCCACCTGGGCGCGGATCTCCTCCAGCTCCTGGACCAGGGCCTCGCTGCGCTGGCGGATGTGCTCGGCCCTGGCACGCTTGCCACCGAGCTGGGACTGCACCTGGGCCAGCTCCCGGGCGGCCTGGTCCACCTGGGCGCGCTGGCTCTTGCGGCGCTGCTCCTCCTGCGCCAGCCGCTCGCGGCCGGCGGCCAGCTCCTGCTGCAGGGAGGCCACCCGGGGCTCGAGTTCCGCCAGGCGGTGCTCCAGGCGGCGGATCTCCTCCTCGCGGGCGAGCATGCCGGCGGTGGCGTCGCCCCGCTCCAGTTGCAGCCAGCCGCGGCCGAGACAGACCCCCTCGGGCGTCACCACCATCCCGCCGGGCGCCAGGGTGCGCGCCATCGACAGGGCCGAGGAGAGGTCATCTGCCCGTTTCACCGCCGCCAGCAGGTGACGCACGCCGGCCGGCCCCTGCACCACCGCCGCCAGGCTGTCGTCCGGGACTTCGGGCGCCTCGCCACCCTGCTCCAGCAGGTGGAGATGGCCCGACTCCAGCGCCGCCAGCCGGTCGCTCCACTGTTCCAGCTCGTCCACCAGCAGCCCCTGCAGGCGGCCGCCCAGCACCGCCTCCACCGCCTGCTGCCAGCGCGGCGCCACCTCGATGCGCTCCAGCAGCCGGGGGGCGTCCGCCAGGCCGGCCTGCTCCAGCCAGCGGGAGAACTTCTCGTCGCCCTCGCCCAGGGCCGACTCCTGCAGGGTGCGCAGGGAGGCGAGCCGCCCGCGGGCGGTCTGCAGCTCGTCGCGGGCAACCGCCAGGGCCTGCTGGCGCTCCTCCAGCCCGGCGCGGGTCTCGGCGATACGCTGGTCGATCTCTTCCAGGGAGGCGGTGAGCTGCTCCACCTGTTCCTGGAGGGCCGCCTCCCGCGCCTCCAGCTCGCCGATCTCGGCCTGCAGGCGCAGGTCGGCCAGCCGCTCGCGCTCCTCCTCCAGCTTCTCCTGCCGGCGGCGGAGCTGCGTCTCCTGTTGCTCCAGCTGGTTGATGCGCGCCCGCTCCACCTGGGCGGTCTGGGCCGGCTCGGTGGCGCGGGCGTTGAACTGGTCCCACTCCCGCTGCCAGCTCTCCATCGCTTCCGCCGCTTCGGCCTCGCGCGCCTGCAGTTGCTCCAGGCGACGGCGGGCCTGCTCCAGCTCCGGCTGGTCCTGCATCAGGCTGCGCGCCATCTCCTGCAGGCGGTTCTCGTCCTGGGAGCGGTGCGCCCGGGCCTCCTCCAGGGCACGCCGGGCCCGCGCCAGCTCTTCCTCGGTGCGGCGGCGCGACTCGCGGGCGTACTGGATCGCCTCCTCCAGCCGGGCGATGTCGGCCCCCAGGGCGTAGAAGCGCCCCTGCACCTCGTTGAAGGACTCGTTGGCCTCGTTGTGGGCCTCGCGCTGGGCCTCGATCTCCGCCTCCAGCCGGCGCTGCCCGGCCACCGCCGACTCGAAGCGGTTGGTCTGTTCGGCGATGCGCCGGTCCTGCTCGGTTAGCTCCGACTCCAGCCGCTTCAGCCGCAGCAGCAGCAGCTCGGCGTTGACCTCGCGCTCCTCGGCCTTGAGCGCCTTGTACTTCTCGGCGGTGGCGGCCTGGCGCTCCAGGTGGCGGAGCTGCTTCTCGATCTCCTCGCGCAGGTCGGTGAGCCGCTCCAGGTTCTCGCGGGTGTGGCGGATGCGGTTCTCGGTCTCGCGGCGCCGCTCCTTGTACTTGGAGATGCCGGCTGCCTCCTCCAGGTAGACCCGCAGCTCCTCGGGGCGCGACTCGATGATGCGCGAGATCATCCCCTGCTCGATGATGGCGTAGCTGCGCGGCCCCAGGCCGGTGCCGAGAAAGAGGTCGGTGATGTCGCGGCGGCGACATTTGACGCCGTTGAGGAAGTAGGTGGACTGGCCGTCGCGGCTCACCTGGCGGCGCACCGAGATGGTGCCGTACTGGGCGTACTGGCCGCCGGCGCGGCCGTCACTGTTGTCGAAGATCAGCTCCACGCTGGCCTGCCCCACCGGCTTGCGCGCGCTGGAGCCGTTGAAGATGACGTCGGCCATGGACTCGCCGCGCAGCATCTTGGCCGAGCTCTCCCCCATCACCCAGCGCACCGCGTCGATGACGTTGGACTTGCCGCAGCCATTGGGTCCCACTACCCCCACCAGGTTGCTGGGAAAGGGGATGGTGGTGGGATCGACGAAGGACTTGAAGCCCGCCAGCTTGATTCGTTCCAGGCGCATGGGGCGCAAAGATACTCGCTGGCAGGGCGGCGTACAAGTTACGCAGCATTGCAGACCATACCCATTCCGAGAAGCATTATCGCAATGTCAGAATATTTTACAGTGCTGAACAACGGGTGCCTTGGGCTCCGGTGTTCATCCAATAATGGTCACTCGAAATCCATCTCTTCCTAATTACTGAATTTTTATAAGGAAATTCGTTCCTGGCCTGGCTGAGGGTATGGATCGATGGCGCTTTCTCACCGAAAAGACAGCAAATTCCCCTGCCCATTTTTTTTACAACCATCGGTGCGACAAAACAGGAAACAACAAATATCTGTTCATATACAGCAACTTATAAAATACCTTCCAGTTGGTCCGTTTATTGCCTTCTTGGTCAATGAGACTGTGATGATTTGCGAGGACAGGAACTCATTGCAAGAAGCGGGGCACTCTATTCAATAGGCCATGACAGGCCGCCATCGACCGGATCCTCCCTTCTGCTGAATTTCGCCCCCCAATCCTCATGGTGCTCCTGCGGGCGGATCTTTCCCTCAGCAAGAAAGGAGTGATCGAGATGAAAAGCCCCTCCAGACTTGAATCCAGTGGAGCTGCGCACAAGGCGAGGCGCATGTTCCTCTTGACCGGCTTACTTTTCGCTGCGGCAGTGCCCCCCACCGCCCACGCGAACCTGATCCAAAACGGCAGTTTCGAGCTTCCAGACAGGGACACCACCCAGGTTCGCGTGACCCCCACCGGGTGGCAGCTTCTGGGCAATGGAAATGCGGTCGACATCATCCACGCGGGCTACTACGGCGCCTTTGCCTCCGACGGCGTCCAGTTCGTCGATCTGATCGGCGGTGGAGTCTTCCCAAGCGGCCTCAAACAATCCGTCGATCTGCTGGCCGGCGTCACCTATCACCTAATGTTCGACTACAACGGGGCAACTTATCTCGATGGCTCCCATACAGTAGACCGAATGCTCGAATATGCGCTCGGTTCCCTCGTCAGTGGGTCGATAAACGTGGACGATCTCAATGCGTTTGCGTGGAATAACCATCCCACTACACCCTGGCAGACCAAATCGGTGATTTTCACCGCTCCTTCCAGCGGTACCTACGAACTTGTCTTTTCGACACCAGATGGAAGCCATGGCTCCCCTTATGTGGACAACGTCCGCCTGGAAGAAGTGGCCAGGGTGCCGGAGCCCTTTGCAACCACGCTCCTGGGGTTGGGGATCGCCGGCCTTGGGCTGAGGGGATTCTCCGGAAGGCGGCGGTAAAGAAATGCTATCGAGAAATCCAAAGACAAGGGAGACGGTTGAGCGACCTTAAACAGTTTGGTTAGCCAACTAGCATACGTTGAAAACTGGACATCTCCGTCATAGGTAATTCTTTAGAATTGCCTCCACATTCACACTCGAAAACATTAGGGAGAGAAGTCATGAAAAAACTCATAGTTTCAAGCATCCTATGCCTTACGACAACGCTGTCTTATGCCGACACCATTCAGATCAAGGTGGAGGCGGATATCAGTATTTATGAAGCTTCTCCCGATGCCACTGGTGAATGGGGATGGTATCTATATACCGGCAATTATTTTGCTGATGAAGAGTATTACTCTCTATTCAAATTCAATCTAACGGGTTTAACAAGCCAGCTGAATCCAGGGGATGTACTCAACATCAACAGCCTGACTTTCAATAGTTTTCAAAACTATAACAACAGCAATGCTGCGAACGTAAATGGTAATCTTTACCTTGGCACTTATGACAACTGGATACCAGGCACAACCACTTGGAACACTTACATCTCGAAGGTAGGCCAATTTCTCACCTCAACACAACTTACTCCGGGAAACAAATGGGTATCCTGGGATCTGACAGGAAAGCTATTACCAAGTGAGTTTATATCCGACAATTTGGTTACGCTGGTGCTTGACACAGATACAACAGGCTCAGCAGGCTGGTATGATTTTGCGAGCAGAGAATATTCGAACCTATATCATCATAGCGATGACTACTACTCGTACCTTGACATTGACTACACAATCCAGCAAGGCGGCATCACGCCCGTCCCGGAACCTTCCACCATCATTCTCCTGAGCATAGGTGTCATTGGGATGGGTGGTTACGGTCGGAAATGGTTGAACGCGAAGGGTTGAATGTTCCGTCTCGTGTGATTGTATTCCAAAGCAAGGAGCCATCCTTTCTTCTAGGCCAGAGAGACCCCGGGGCCCCAGGCCGCAAATGAAGCCAGGCACCTTGTTGCGGGATACCAGGACCAGGACAGAGAAGTCCTGCCACGAGTAATGAAGACAACCAGAAACCGCGTTTTTGGAGGACGCCGCTTCGAAAAATCCCAAGGAAGGGATTTTTCAAAGCGGCCTTGAGAATGGAACCTCAAGTCCGCCGGTAATGTGTCGCCCAGAATGCGCAAAGAATGAATTCCCTAGAGCGGCAGTGGGTGGTGGGAGTGGAGCGTGGTCAGATCTTGAGTTTTGCATTGTGTGACGCCACACTCGCCGACCCGCCACACGCCACTGACAGGGTTCTAAGCTTGGCAGTCATGCAAAGCGCAAGAACTGCCTCCCCTTTCTGCTTACTACCTACGATGCAAAAGGCAAGACATGACCCTTTGGTTTGGTGGAGCATGCAGAGCATGATGCCCGCTGGCGACAAGCGTTTTTCTGAGCGCTGCTGGGCCTGCCAGGTGCTCAGCTCCCCAGCCAGCGGGTGTAATCGATCCAGAAGGTGTATTCATTGAGCAGGTAAAGCCCGGTCAAGATCAACACCACGCCCCCGAACACTTCGAACAGGCGCTGATAACGCATCATCACCTTGAGTGACTCCAGCCAGGACATCGCCCAGGCACCGACCAGGATCGGCAGGCTGCGGCCCAGGGCGAAGCTGAACAACAGGGCCGCCCCGTACCAGGGTGACTGCAGGCTGGCGCTGGCCGCCAGGGCCACCATCAGGGCCGGTGCGCAAAAAGGGCAGACCGCCACGCTGAACGGAAATCCCAGCAGGAAGGCCCCCGCCGCGCCCGTCACCGGCTTGGCGCGCAGCCGGAACCAGGGAAGGGAGAGCCGCAGCCATCCCGCCCAGATCACCCCGAGCAGGATCAGCAAGGGGCCAAGTACAAGGCCCCATTGCCGGCCGAGAAGACCCTGCGCCCATTGCCCTCCCAGACCCGCTGCCACGCCGAGCACCACGTGGGTCAGGATCATCCCGGCGATGAAGGCCAGCGCCAATCGGTGGGCGCGCTCGGGCTCGCGTTCCCGCGTCACGTAAGCCAGCACCATGGGGATGGCGGCAAAGGCCACGGGGTTGAAACTGAACACCAGGCCGGCAAGAAAACTCACCAACAGCCCGACGAGATCCGCCTGCGAGAACGCCTGGGCCAGGCCATGTCTCCCAAGATCGAGTTCCGGCAACCACAATCCCAGGGCCAGGGAAAAGAGCAAGGTGGCGGTGACATAGGGCGCCGCCCGCGCACTGCGCGAGAACAGGTCACGGGTTGCCGGCGTCAGCCCTTCGCGGGTTGCCAGCGCCATGGGCAGGCTGAACAAACCGGAAAACACCGTCGCCGCCAGCGCAGCGGCAGCCAGCGAACCGCTCTGCTGCACGGCCACCCCCACCACCAGCAGCAGGGGGATGACGCAGGCCGGGATGATCAGCCCCAGTTCCACCGCCCGCCCCAGGCGGTGCCCGCCCGGAATCAGTCGTGCAAATTGGAGATGGGGTACCGGCAGTACGATGCGTCGTGAGATCAGGTAGACGCTGCCGATCACCACCAGGCCGATGCTGCGGGCGGACGGGCTCAGCGGGACCGGCGCGAACAGCAACACGGGAACCCCGAACAGGAAAAGCAACAGCAGGGTCCGGACGAGCCATACGGTGAGCAGGCCCTGACAACAGGCGCCCCGGGGCCTGCGATGCGCATATTCGGCGAACAGGCCGTGGGTGGCGATGGTGCAGGGTTCGAAGAAGGCCAGCAACCCCAGGGTACCTGCCAGCATTAGGAGGGAGAACTCGATCATGACGGCGGCCTCTTCAACCGGTTCTCGACGGCCTCGCGCAGGGCCTTTTCGGAGGGGGTTCCGGTGAACACCAGCTCGCCGTTTATGGCGATGGCCGGGGTGGACAACACACCCAGTTCCACCGCGCGCTCCATGTCGTCCAGCACATCCACTTCCCGCCACTGCACCTGGTCCGTCCCGAAAGCCTCCGCCACGGCGCGAAGCCGCTCCCTGGCCTGGCTGCACTTGCCACAGGCCGGCGCACTGAAAACCTCGATTTCGACCTTCATCGGAAATGTATCCTCGCACTCGACAAGAGCTGCCGCTGCGCCCTCGGTCTCTCATGAACCCGAGTCTAGGATCTGGAGTTGACTCCAGGTCAAGGGTGGCAGAAGTGAAACGCCCGCTCACGCCGCCGTCACCCCACTGAATCGGACCCCATGCGCTATAATGCCGCGCCCGAATTCGACGAGATGACACCGAAATGCCCAGCCAGCCGAGCAAGGAACTGGAGACCTTCGAGAATCCCGAGCCGGGGCGGGACTACGCCATCCGCATCCGGGTGCCGGAATTCACCTGTCTCTGCCCCAAGACCGGCCAGCCCGACTTCGCCACCCTGCACATCGAGTACGTGCCGGACCGGCTCTGCGTGGAGTTGAAGTCGCTCAAGCTCTACGTCTGGTCCTTCCGCGATGAGGGCGCCTTCCACGAGGCGGTGACCAACCGCATCCTCGACGACCTGGTGCGGGCGGTGCAGCCGCGCTTCATGCGGCTGAGGGCGGAGTTCAACGTGCGTGGCGGGATCTACACCACGGTGGTGGCGGAGCACCGCAAGGAGGGGTGGCAGGCGCCGGAGGTGGTGACGCTGCCTTGAGGCTCTGACCCTCTCCCCCTTCCAGGAGAGAGGGGGGCGTGGGGGACACCAAAGCACGTCGTGATCGGGGGGCGGGCTGAAGCCCGACCTGCTGCCCCTGAGACGATGGGCACGGCCTGACGGCCTTTGCCCATCTACGGTTGTGGTTCGGCTTCGGTTAGGTCGGGCATCTCCTCGTGGGGGGACGCGGGAGGCACCTCCTTCAGGGAATCCAGGTCGCGGCTGCAGCGGATCGCCATGGCGAACTCCAGATCGGTTCCCTCGGGATAGGACTGGGCCACGATCCAGATCTGGGTGAGCTGCTCGCTCAGGCCCGACAGCGCTTTCAGCGCGTAGCGGGTGCGTTCTTCATCGAAGAAGGCAAAGGGCTCGTCGAGAAAGGCGAACTGCGCTCCCTTCACCTTCCGGTTGAGCAGCTTCTGGCTCAGTGCCAGGCGCAGGGCGAGCATGATCTGGCGCTGGGTGCCGCTGGAGACCTCGTCCAGGTCCATGAAGTCGTGTTTGTCGCTGGAGAAAACCTTCACCGTGAGATCAGGGTCGATGCGCAAGTGCTCGTAGCGCCCCTGGGTGAAGACCGGCAGGGTACGCGCCACCATCTCCCGGATCTCCTTGTTGAACTCGTTGGAGAAATCGGCCGCCGCCCCCTCCAGCAGTTCGATGGCCTTGCGCCGCTTTTCCTGGCTGGCGCGGATCTCGGCCTCCTTGCGCTCCAGCCCGTCGATCACCTCGCTCAGGCGGGCCATCTGCTGGACCCGCTCCAGCTCCTGGTCGATCTGCTGCCCCAGCTCCTCCAGGCGGGCCTCCTTGCGGGCCACCTGGTGTTCGAGCCAGGCCAGCTCTGCCTCCACCAGCTCCCGCACCTCTTCGGGATCCGCCTCCACGGCCTCGATGCGGGGCAGCAGCCGCGCATAACGCGCTTCATCCGGTCGCGGCGGCTCATCTCCCGCCTGCCCTTCCGGCTCCGCCAGGGGGGTGATGGCTCGGGCCGCCTCCAAAGCCTCGGCCAGCGCGCCCGCCTCGGCCTGCAGCTCCCGCGCCCTACGGTTGTGCGCCCCCACCCGGGCCCAGAAGAAGAGGGTGAAGAAGGCGAACACCAGGGCGGCGATGCCGATGCCCGGAATCCACTCCGGTCGCCATCCGGGCAGCTGCTGTTGCAGCAGTTGCTGCAGCTGCTGCGCCTGGGGCAGGTCACCGGCCTGGGTGAGCAGCCCCCAGGCTCCGCCGGCCACCAGCGCCAGGACGAAGGAGAGAAACCGCCAGAAGCGGCTCCGACCCCGCTTTCCCCGCGCCTTCCGCAGGCGGGGATAGTCCCGCTCATAACTGTCCAGCGCCTCGCGCAGGCGGATGACCCGGGAACGGTTGGCTCCCACCTCCGCCTCCAGCGCGTTCTTGTTGTCCTCCAGGGTGACCAGCAATCCTTCCTGGAAGTCGAGCTCCTCCTGCTCCTGGCGCAACGCCTCCACCTCGGCGTCGATGTCGGCCAGCATCTCGTCGAACTTGGCGATCTCCTCCTGGAAATCCTCCACCACCTGCTCCAGGGGAGCCACGCCGGCCATGGTCTTCACCGCGACACTGTGGGGGTGGGGCGAGGTGATCTCGCGCTGGGCCAGGTAGAAGGACTCGATGAACTCGTCGAAATCGTAGCCGAGGATCTCGGTGAGCCGTTCCCCCACCGCAGTGACGCCACGGGCCAGCGTCTCCTCCGGCCGCTCCACTAGGCTCAGGCGCGCCCCGTGGTTGCCGTCCCGGTCGAGAAAACGCCCCAGCTGGTAGCGGACCCCGTCCACCGTGAACTCCAGTATCACCGAGCAGCGGTTCTCGCCCCAGCGCAGCACCTTCAGTATCTGGTCATGGTCCAGGGAAAAGGTGCGTCCGAACAGCGCGAAGCAGATGGTTTCGCCGATGGTGCTCTTGCCCGACTCGTTCTCGCCGCTGATGGCGATGATGCCCTTCTCCGGCACGCGCTCCAGGTCCAGCGATTCGTACTTGAGAACGTTCTTTGCGTGAACGCTGTCGATGATCATGCCAGCCCCTCCTCTTCCAGCGAGCGCAGGCGGGCCAAGGCCAGCTCCATGGCCTCGCGGTAGGCGGCTTCGTCGAAGTCCTCTTCCGAGTTGCGGCGCCGTTCGAACACCGCTTCGCAGTAGGCGGCGAAGGCGTCGGATACCGACTGCTGCCGGGCCGTGGGCAACGGCCTGATTTCGTTTTCAAGAGACATCGGTCCTTCCTGCACGTGAATGAATGGGTCAGAGCCGCCGGAAGTGAACGGTCTGTGCGGGTATGTCCACCGATTGCACCTGGAGGGTCACCACCTGGTCCGGTTGCAGGTCATCGCTGCGGCGAATGCGGGTCTCCAGCGCCAGTTGCGGAATGATAACAACGGCCTTTCTTTCTTCCAACGCCACCACCACCGCCTCGCCCTGCCAGCCGGGATGGCGCTTGAGCCAGATCAACTTCCAATGGAGGTTGGAAAGCCGCTCGGCACGCCGGATGACGCCCGACATGGCGCCGGCCGCCGCCACCCGTTCGCTCATCTGTTCCCGCGACAAGGGCTTGCCGCCGGTGAGAAGAGCGCGCAGCTGCTGGTGCACCACCAGGTCCACATAGCGCCGCAGAGGGCTGGTGGCGCGGGTGTATAGCTCCAGCCCCAGACCGAAATGGACATCGGGCGCCAGCGCCGCATTGCTGGGCCGGAAAAGCCGACGGTAGGCATAGGCCTCGGCCAGGGTGGCCGGCTGGCGGATCTCTTCCGGCGGCGGCTGCACCGCGTAGGGAATGACCAGGTCGTTGTCGCGGGCGAAGCGCGCTGCCGCCTCGCCGGCCATGAGCATGGCATCGGTGACCAGGTTGCGCGAGGCCAGCCGTGGCAGCGGCCGGATCTGCACCTCGCCATCCACCACCCGCACGTTCACTTCCGGCAGTTCGATGCTGGCCGCGTCCCGCGCATGGCGCGCCTCCCGGTAGCGCCGGGTGAGCGCATGCAGCTCGCGAAAGGCGGGCTGGTCCAGCATGCGATCCGCCTCCTCGTAACTGATGCGACGAACGCGGATATGGCTGGGAACAACCTCCACCTCCCCCACCC
>JALXAM010000076.1 GCA_026992075.1 Sedimenticola sp.
CTGGCCGAGGCGCTGTTCAAGAACATGGCGAACGTCTCCCTGGTGCGTCGCAGCGGTATCGCCAACGACATCATCCTCCGTGGCCAGAAAAAGGACAACATCAACATTCTCGTCGACGGCGCCAAGATCTACGGCGCCTGCCCCAACCGCATGGATCCGCCCACCTCTCACATCCTCACCAACAATGTGGAAGCAGTGGAAGTAGTGGAAGGCCCCTATGACGTCGAGAACTTCGGCACTCTCAGTGGCGCCGTGAAGATCACCACCAAGGAACCCGAGGCAGGGATGCACGGCGACTTCAGCATCAACGTGGGCAGCTGGAACTACTGGAAGGGGGCCGCCACGCTCAGTGGCGGTAGCGACCGGATCAAGGTATTGGTGAGCCTCTCCCACGAGGAGAGCGATCAATACGAAGATGGCGACGGCAACGACTTCGTGGAACAGATGAAAGCCAACAACGTCTCGCCCATGACCCGGTACAAGGCGGAATACGAGGATCTCAAGGCCTACGAGAAAGAGACCTTCATGGGCAAGGTGATCTTCGACATCACCGAGAACCAGCAGCTGAAACTGAGCTACACCGCCAACCGCAGCGACGATGTGCTCTATCCTTCCAGCAAAATGGACGCCCTCTACGACGACTCCGACATCTGGACGGCGGATTACAGCATCCGCGACCTGGGACGCTGGTCCAGCGCGCTGGAGCTGAGCTTCTACAACTCCAAGGTGGAGCACCCCATGTCCACCTACTACCGCAACTCCTCCGGTCCCAACTCGGCCAACGAGAAGATCAGCTATCTGGAAAGCCGCATCCAGGGTTTCCGCGTGAAGAACACCATGGAGATCGACGCGGCCAGCGAGGTGCGCTACGGCATCGACACCAGCCGCCGCAACTGGGATGGCACCTACGAAGGATTCGGCACCAACGCCGGCATCACCGGCGTCAAGAGCATCGACGACGTGGATACCGACAACCTCGGTGTCTTCGTCGAGTACGAGCGTGACTTCGACAACTTCAACCTCAGGCTGGGCGGCCGCTACGACGACACGAGCATCGAACCCAACACCGGCACCCTGCCCGACAACGACTACAACAGTTTCAGCGCCTTCGCCTTCGGCACCTGGGGCCTGAACGAGACCACCCGCCTGTTCGGCGGCGTGGGCCGCTCCCACCGCGTGCCCGACGCACGGGAACTCTACTTCCGCAGCGCCATGGGCGGCGGCATGGTGGTCGGCAATCCCGATCTCGACCAGACCCGCAACACCGAGATCGATCTCGGCGTGGAGACCGAGGCCGACGACCTCTACCTCAAGGCCAAGGTCTTCTACAGCTGGCTGGACGACTTCATCTTCTACAACGACAGCAAGATGATGTACAGGTTCGAGAACATGGACGCCACCCTCTGGGGCTTCTCGCTGAACGGCTCCTGGAACTTCACCGACGTCCTCTGGCTCGACTTCGGCCTGGCCTATCAGCGCGGCAAGAAGAAGGACCCCCTCACCGGGCAGACTGACACCGACATGCCCGAGATCCCGCCCCTGAAGGGCAACCTGGCGCTGAACTGGCAGTACACCCCCGCCGGCCTGGCCCGCGCCGAGTTCATCGCCTCCGACGCCTGGACCCGCTACGACGAGGACAACGGGGAACAGCGGCTGAGCGGCTGGGGTATCCTCAACCTCAACGTGCGCCACCAGGTCACCGAGCGGATCCTGCTCACCGGCGGCATCGACAACGTCTTCGACAAGACCTACGCGATGAGCAACACCTACAAGGACCTGACCCTGCTCACCACCGGTGGCGGCGACGTGATGCTGCTCAACGAGCCGGGGCGCTACTTCTACCTCAACGCCTCCTACGCTTTCTGAACGCCTCCCAAGGCAGCGAGACGCCCGGGCCACGGCCCGGGTTTTTGTTTCTACAGCGAGGCGCCTTTCCCGCGCTGGAGGAGGTCCAGCCCCAGGCCGAACTTCGACCGGTTCGCGGCGGGGGCGCCGCCCCTACTGTCTCAGCCACAGGCAGTTGCCGCCGCTCGCCCCGTCGATGGCCTCGAGAGCCGCCTGGTGCAGTGCCAGCTCTTCGTCGCTGGGAGCGATCACGGGCAGCGGCGGCCGGTCGGCTGGCACCGGCTTCACGGTAGAGCCGGCGGCCTCCCCCGTTTCATCTCCTCCCATCTCCTGGAACAGCGCCGACTGTCCCCCGGTCATGGCCAGATAGACCTCGGCCAGGATCTCAGCGTCCAGCAGGGCGCCGTGCTTCTGCCGCTGGGAGTTGTCGATCTCGTAGCGACCGCAAAGGGCATCCAGGCTGTTGCGCTGACCCGGGTGCTTCTCCCGCGCCATCACCAGAGTGTCGGTGATAGTGCAGTAGTGCTCCAGGGGCTCCCAGCCTTCCAGGCGGGACAGTTCCGCATTGATGAAGCCCACGTCGAAAGGTGCATTGTGGATGATCAGCTCGGCGCCCTTCACGTAATCGATGAAGTCTTCCACGATGTCGGCGAACCGGGGCTTGTCGGCCAGGAACTCGTTGGTGATTCCGTGCACCTCCACCGCGCCAGCGTCGATCTGCCGGTCCGGCTGCAGGTACTGGTGGAAATCGTTCCCGGTGGGGCGCCGGTCCACCAGCTCCACGCAACCGATCTCGATGATGCGGTGCCCCTGCTCCGGCTCCAGGCCGGTGGTCTCGGTATCCAGCACGATCTGTCGCGTCATCTTCGCATCTCCTCGATGGCCCGGTTGGCCAGGGCATCCACCCGCTCGTTCTCCGGGTGGCCACTGTGCCCTTTCACCCATTCCCATTCCACCTGGTGCAGGTTCACCAGGCGATCCAGCTCCTGCCACAGCTCGGCGTTCTTCACCGGCTTCTTCGCCGCGGTGCGCCAGCCGTTGCGCTTCCAGTTGTGGATCCACTGTTCCATGCCGTTCTTCACGTATTGCGAGTCGGTGACGATGCGCACCCGGCTGGGACGCTTCAGCGCCTTGAGCCCCTCGATCACGGCGGTGAGCTCCATGCGGTTGTTGGTGGTGCGCGGCTCACCGCCCCACAGCTCCTTCTCCTTTCCCTTGTACTGCAGCAACGCACCCCAGCCACCCGGCCCGGGATTGCCCTTGCAGGCGCCATCGGTGTAGAGCATCACCGGCTCATCAGCCACGACGGCTTTCCCCGAAGTTGGCCACCGGTTCCACCGGCGCCTGGCGCAGCTTCCGCTGCAGGCGCCAGCGGGGCCGGATGGGGGTGAGGGTGGAGACCCGCTTGCTGGCCACGATGATGTAGACCCCCGCCAGCCAGGGCCAGAAGCGCTCTCCCAGCCTCTCCATCAGCCGGGCTCTCTGCATCAGGAAGGCCCGTTTCCAGGGAGGCCTGAACAGCAGCGTCTGTGCCTGTTCCACGTCGAACCCCAACAGGGAGAGCCAATCCTCCACCTGGGAATAGGAAAGGAAGTGTCCCCGCCAGGGCAGCCTGCGGCTGGCACCGGGCATGGCC
The DNA here is from genome assembly GCA_026992075.1 of Sedimenticola sp. Taxonomy (GTDB): domain Bacteria; phylum Pseudomonadota; class Gammaproteobacteria; order Chromatiales; family Chromatiaceae; genus Thiolapillus. The sequence continues at coordinate 3,482 of JALXAM010000076.1, forward strand.
CGCCACAGCCCCCACAGGCTCCAGGGGTTGAAACCGCTGATCACCACCTTCCCCTCCGGGATGAGAATGCGTTCCACCTCCCGCAGTACCTGGCGGGGGTCCCTGGCGAAATCCAGGGTGTGCAGCAGGATGGTGGCGTCGATGTAGTCGCCCGCCACCGGCAGCTGCTCGGGCAGCGCCAGCAGCTGGTTACCGGGGCCGCTGCAGGGACTGATGCGGATGCGGTGACGGATGGGACAATCCTGCAGATATTCGGGCTGGCGGCAGAGCAGGCTCACCTCCACCAGGTAATAGCCGAACAGCCCTTCCGCAATGCGGGCGAGCCGCTGTTGCTCCTGCTCCAGCACCAGGCTCCCCAGGTCGGTATGGAACCAATGGTCGAGGGCTTCCACCAGTTTCTTGTTGGCCATGGTGCCGTCCATCCACGCTATTGTAGCTGGAAAGGAGTGGAGACAGGACAGGCTTCACATCCGCCTCCACCTCCCTGGAAGCACCAGGGCAAATTTCGTATAGTCTGGGCATGTCTCGTCCAGCTCAACCGGAACGCCCGTGACCCTCCGCGCGTTCGCCATCGGCTTTCTGTTGCTGCTCACCGCCTGCCAGGGCATGCCCCCCCGCGAGGATGAGGTCTCCCAGGCTGAAACCGGCATGCCGCCTCCGCCACCGGCCCAGGAGGAAACCGCCGCCAGGGAAACCCCGGAACCGGACGACCTCTGGATCATCCTGGCCCAGGGCTTCGAACTCGATGACATCGAGAACCCCGCCATCGAGCGCGAGGTGAAGCGCTTCAGCGCCCATCCCCGTTCGCTCGCCCGGCAGCTGGCCCGGGGGGAGCCCTACCTCTATTACATCCTGCAGGAGGTGAGGAAGCGGGGTATGCCGGCGGAGATCGCCCTCATGCCCTGTATCGAAAGCGGCTTCCGCCCCGTGGCCTACTCGCGCCATGGTGCCGCCGGCTTGTGGCAGTTCATGCCCACCACCGGACGCTACATGGGCCTCAAGCAGGACTGGTGGTACGACGCCAGGCGCGATCCGGTGGCCTCCACACAGGCCGCGCTGGACTACCTGGAGCAGCTGAACCGGCGTTTCGAAGGCGACTGGCTGCTCACCATGGCTGCCTACAACGCCGGCGGCGGCACCATCGCCCGCGCCATCCGAATGAACCGCGAGCAGGGCCGCGCAACCGACTTCTGGTCGCTGAAGCTGCCCCGGGAGACGCGGCAGTATGTGCCCCGCATCCTGGCCCTGGCCCGCATCATCGCCATGCCAGAGGCCCATGGGGTGGCGCTGCCCGAGATCCGCAACGACCCTCGCTTCGCCCGGGTGGAGCTGGAGGGCCAGCTGGATCTCAAGGTGGCCGCCGAACTGGCGGAGATGGAGCCCGAGGCGCTGGTGGCGCTGAACCCGGGTTACAACCGCTGGGCCACCCACCCTGAAGGACCCCATTATCTGCTGTTGCCGGTGGACCGGGTGGAGCGCTTCCAGGAGCGGTTGGCGCAACTGCCGCCGGAGAAGCGGCTGCGCTGGACCCGGCACCATGTCCGCCAGGGAGAGACCCTCTCCGGAATCGCACGCAAGTACCAGGTCACCGTGGCTGCGCTGATGCAGACCAACCACCTGCGCAGTCACCGCATCCGCGCCGGTCGGGAGCTCATCATTCCTCTCTCCGCTTCCGAGCCCATCGTCGAGGCCACCCCAGCCGCTCACCAGAAGCTACGCTACCAGGTGCGGAAGGGGGACTCACTCTATCGCATCGCGCGCCAGTTCGGCGTCCGCGTGCAGGACCTGATGCGCTGGAACCGGCTGGCCACCAACCGGCTCCATCCGGGTCAGACGCTCACCGTGATCCGCACTCTGTGATCCCCACGCCGTGGTGGATCCCCAGCCCTTCTCCATGTCACGTCTGCTGACTTTCCTGCTCCTGCTGACCGTGCTTGTCAACTCGGCATCCGCTTCCGGAGCCGGACAGGTGCTGCATCGCGGCAATGGCGCCGAGGTGCAGACGCTGGACCCCCACAAGGCAGAAGGGGTGCCGGCGGCCAATGTGCTGCGCGACCTCTACGAAGGGCTGGTGAGCGAAGCGCCGGACGGCCGCCTGGTGCCAGGCACCGCGGACCACTGGGAAATTTCCGAGGATGGCCGCAGTTACCGTTTCCACATCCGTGAAGGGGCGCGCTGGTCCAACGGAGAGCCGGTCACCGCGCAGGATTTCGTCTACGGCCTGCGCCGCTCGGTGGATCCGGCCACCGGCTCCAAGTATGCGCAGGTACTGGCACCGATCCTCAATGCCGAGGCGGTGATCGCCGGCCGCAAGCCGGTGGAGGCGCTGGGGGTTCGCGCTCTGGGGGAGCGGGAGCTGGAGATCACCCTCAAGGCGCCCACCCCCTATTTCCTGGGGTTGCTCACCCATTCCAGCACCTACCCGGTCCACCGTGCCAGCGTGGAAAAGCATGGCGAACGCTTCTCACGCCCAGGCCGGCTGGTCTCCAACGGGGCCTACCGGCTGGTGGAGTGGGTGGTGCAGTCCCACATCAAACTGGAGAGAAACCCCTATTACTGGAAGGACGCCGCCACCCACATCGACACCGTCTATTACCACCCCATCGAGAACGCCTCCAACGAACTCAAGCGCTACCGGGCCGGGGAGCTCGATCTCACCGAGGGCATTCCGCTACAGCAATTCCGCTGGATCCGCCAGCACCTGGGCGAAGAGCTCAGGGTGGCCCCCTATCTGGGCACCTACTATTACGGTTTCAACCTCACCCAGCCTCCCTTCCGGGACAAGCCCGGCCTGCGCCGCGCCCTGTCGCTGGCCATCGACCGGGAGCTGCTCACCGCCAAGATCACCGCCATGGGGGAGAAGCCGCTCTATTCCTGGGTGCCCGAGGGCATTCCCGGCTACCGTCCGGTGGAGCTGGACTACGCCCACTGGCCCCAGTCCCGACGCAACGCCGAAGCGCGCCGGCTCTATGCCGAGGCGGGCTATTCCCGCGACGAGCCCCTCACGGTGGAACTGCGCTACAACACCTCGGAGAATCACCGCAAGGTGGCCATCGTCATCGCCGCCATGTGGAAGCAGGTACTGGGAGTACGGGTGCGGCTGATCAACGAGGAGTGGAAGGTCTTTCTGCAGAACCGCAAGCAGAAGCGGATCACCCAGGTGTTCCGGGCCGGCTGGATCGGGGACTACAACGATCCCTACACCTTCCTGGAGATTCTACACAGTCGCAACGGTCTGAACGATTCCGGCTATGTCAACCCGGACTACGACACCCTGCTGGACCGGGCGTCGGTGGAACAAGACCCGGAAAAGCGCTTCGAGCTGTTGCGCCAGGCCGAGGCCATCGCCCTGGCGGACCACCCGGTGATCCCCCTGTTCGGCTATGTCTCCAAGCACTTGGTGAAGCCCTGGGTAGAGGGCTGGCAGGACAACGTGCTGGACCACCACTATACCAAGGACCTTCGCATCCTTCCCCACTGACAGGACGATCATGAAAGGAAAAACCATACTCTGCCTGATGCTTCTCCCTCTCGCCGCTCTTGCCCGGGAGACGCGGGAACCCCTGACCCTGTCCGCCATCCACGCCGCCGCCAGGGAGGCGAAGGTTGTGATGGAGCTACCCCGCTGGGAAACCACCACTGCGGCCATCCAGGCCAGCGAACAGGCGGCGATGGCGGAAGGAAAACGGCGGCTGGACGCCATCGCCGCCCTGAAGCCGGGGGATATCACGCTGGAAAACAGCCTGGCCGCCCTGGACAGCGCCTGGGACCCGGTGGTGCTTACCCTGGCCCGCATGGGCATCATCGAGGCCACCAGCCCGGATCCCGCACTGCGCGAAGCCGCCCATGAGTCCAGCCGCCGGCTCGAGGCCTGGCTCACCGATGCCAGTTTCCGGCAGGACGTCTATCGGGTGATCCGGGCCTACGCCGACAGCAGCCCCGGGCTGCAGGGCGAGGATGCCATGCTGCTCAAGACCGTGATGCGTGACTACCGCCGCAACGGCATGGAGCTGCCACCGGAAAAACGCACGCAGCTGCAGAAGCTGAAGAACCGGCTCAACCGGCTCAACCAGGAGTTCCAGAAGGCGGTGCGCGAAGCCGACGTGGAGCTGGTCTTCACCCGGGAGGAGCTGGAGGGGTTGCCCGAAGATTTTCTTCGCAACCCCAAGCTGCTGGGCGAGGACGGGCGCTACCGCCTCAACGCCAATGTCACCTGGCAGGTGATCGAGGTGCTGCGCAATGCCAGGCGGGAGGAGACCCGCCGCCGGCTGGTGCTGGCGCGCATGAACCGGGCGCGCAAGGAGAACGTGCCCCGCTTCACCGAGATGTTGCGCACCCGCGCCCGCATCGCCAGACTGCTCGGTTACGACAACTGGGCCGACTACCGCACCGAACCCCGCATGGCGAAAAAAGGCGACACCGCCCGACGCTTTCTCGTCGACCTGAAACAGGGCCTGGAGCCCAAGTTCCGTGACGAGCTGGAGAAGCTGCGGCTGCTCAAGGTGGCCGACACCGGCGACGCGGATGCCAGGCTCAACTACTGGGACGTGGGCTACTACAAGAACCAGCTGAAGAAACAGCGTTTCGACATCGATACCGAGAAGCTCAAGGTCTATTTCGAACTGGAACGCACCCTGGACGGCATGTTCGGCGTCTTCGAACAGATCTTCGGCCTGCGTATCCAGCCGGTGAAGGACGATTATTACCGCTGGGTGGAGGATCTGCGCCTCTACGTGGTGAGCGACGCCACCAGCGGCGCGCCCCTGGGCTTCGTCTACATGGACATGTTCCCACGCAAGGGCAAGTACAACCACTTCGCCCAGTTCGGCATCGTGCCGGGCCGGAAACTCGCCGACGGACGCTACCGCCGCCCGGTGGTGGCCCTGGTTTGCAACTTCCCGCCCCCCGCCGGCGACAAGCCCTCCCTGCTCAGTTACGACCAGGTGGAGACCCTGTTCCACGAATTCGGCCACGCCCTCCACTCGGTACTCACCCAGGCCAGATACCAGGAGTTCTCCGGCACCTCGGTGCCCCGTGACTTCGTGGAAGCGCCTTCCCAGATGCTGGAGAACTGGGTACGCGACAAGCAGGTGCTGGACCGTTTCGCGGTGGATTACCGGGACGGCACCAGCAAGATTCCCGCCAAGGTGCTGAACCGGCTGGAGGAGGCCCGCCTGGCCACCATCGCCATTCACTACCGCGGCCAGATCGGCTACGGGCTGGCGGACCTGGCGCTGCACATGACCACAGACGATCAGGTGTTCCGCAATTTCGTGGCGGTGAGCAACGAGGTGATGAGCGAAACCTACCTGCCGGTGCCGAAGGACACCGCCTTCGTCGCCTCCTTCGGTCACCTGGCCGGCGGTTACGACGCCGGCTACTACGGTTACGCCTGGGCGGATGCCATCGCCGCCGACCTCGCCTCGGTGTTCCGCAAGGCGCCCGACCGCTTCCTGGACAGAACCGCCGGCATGAAGCTGCGGCGCGAGATCTACGCCGTGGGCGGCTCGCGGGAGGTCGAGGACTCCATCCGCGCGTTCCTCGGCCGGCCCCGCTCCCTGCGCCCCTTCTTCCAGCAGCTGGGCCTGCAACCGGAAAAGGGGCTGGGTACCCGGGCCGGAGCTGTTGGCCAGGTGAAAAAGGCTGTGGTGGCCTCTCCCTGACCCATGCTGTATTACGCCCTGAAACGGCTGCTGGGTGCCCTTCCCACCCTCTTCCTGCTGCTCACTCTCGCCTTTTTCATGATGCGGCTGGCCCCCGGCGGTCCCTTCGACAGCGAGAAGTCGCTGCCTCCGGAGATCCAGGCCAACCTGGACCGCAAGTACCACCTGGACGAGCCCCTGCCGGCGCAGTACCTGCGCTACCTGGGTGACCTGCTGCGAGGCGACCTCGGCCCTTCCTTCCAGTACCAGGACTACACCGTGAACGAGCTCATCGCCGCCGGCTTTCCCGTCTCCGCCCGCCTCGGCCTGCTGGCCATGGCCCTGGCGGTGGTGCTGGGCGTCGCCCTCGGCACCCTGGCGGCGCTGCACCAGAACCGGCCGGCCGACCATGCGGTGATGACCCTGGCCATGACCGGCATCTCCATCCCCAACTTCGTGCTGGCACCACTGCTGATCCTGCTCTTCGCCGTTCATCTGGGATGGCTGCCGGCAGGGGGCTGGAATGGGAGCCGCTGGCAGAACCTGGTGCTGCCGGTGATCGCGCTGGCCCTGCCGCTGGTGGCCTACATCGCCCGCCTCACCAGGGGCAGCATGATCGAGGTGCTGCGCGCCCCCTTCATCCGCACCGCCCGGGCCAAGGGGCTGCCCGAACACACCCTGATCCTGCGCCACGCCCTGAAGCCGGCGCTGCTGCCGGTGGTCTCCTTTCTCGGGCCGGCCACCGCCGCCATCCTCACCGGCTCGGTGGTGGTGGAGCAGATCTTCGGCATCCCCGGCCTGGGGCGCCACTTCGTGCAGGGCGCCCTCAACCGCGACTACACCCTGGTGATGGGGGTGGTGATCTTCTACGGCGCCCTCATCATCCTGTTCAATTTCATCGTCGACCTGCTCTACGCGGTGCTCGACCCGCGGGTGAGGTACCGGTGACCGGCGGTGCCCCGGGTCGCAGCCTCTGGCAGGACGCGCGGCGGCGCCTGCTGCGCAACCGCGCCGCGGTGACCGCCATGGTGATCCTGGCCATCATCATCTTGCTGGTGACGGCGGCGCCCTGGCTCAGCCCCTGGCAGTTCGATCAGATCGACTGGGATCGCCTCTCCATTCCGCCGGATCCCGCCAGCCGACACTGGTTCGGCACCGACGCGGTGGGACGCGATCTCTTCGTGCGCACCCTGCTGGGCGGCCGGGTCTCGCTGCTGGTGGGGGTGGTGGCCACCCTGGTGAGCCTGGCCATCGGCGTCACCTGGGGCGCGGTGGCCGGGTATCTCGGCGGGCGGGTGGATGCCGTCATGATGCGGGTGGTGGACATTCTCTATGCCATGCCCTTCATGTTCTTCGTCATCCTGCTGATGGTCTTCTTCGGCCGCGACATCCTGCTGCTGTTCGTCGCCATCGGCGCCATCAACTGGCTTGACATGGCGCGCATCGTGCGCGGCCAGACCCTGGCCCTGAAGCAGCGCGAGTTCGTGGAGGCGGCGGTGGCCAGCGGCCTCACCACGCCGGCCATCATCGGCCGCCACATCGTGCCCAACCTGCTGGGGGTGGTGGCGGTCTACGTCACCCTCACCATCCCCCAGGTGATCCTGGTGGAGTCCTTTCTCAGCTTTCTCGGCCTCGGCGTCCAGGAGCCCTTCACCAGCTGGGGCGCGCTGGTGAACGACGGCGCCCAGGAGATAGAGAGCGCGCCCTGGAGCCTCCTCTTCCCGGCCAGCTTCCTGGCCGTCACCCTCTTCTGCTTCAACTTCATCGGCGACGGGCTGCGTGACGCCCTCGACCCGAGGGACCGCTGATGGCGCTGCTGGAGGTGCGCGACCTGGAGATCCGTTTCCACACCGACGACGGCGAGGTGCGGGCGGTGAACGGCCTCTCCTTCCGGCTGGAGCGGGGCGAGACCCTCGGCATCGTGGGCGAATCGGGATCGGGCAAGAGCCAGGCGGTGCTCGGGCTCATGGGGCTGCTGGCGGACAACGGCCGCCTGCGCGGCAGCGTCCGCTTCGATGGCGAGGAGCTGACGCGGCTGCCCCGGAACGCCCTGGCCCGGCTGCGCGGCCGCCGCATCGCCATGGTCTTCCAGGACCCGCTGAGCGCGCTCAACCCCCACCTCACGGTGGAGCGGCAGATGACCGAGGTGCTCACCCGCCACGAGGGGATGGGGCGCCGTGCGGCCCGCAGGCGCGCCATCGAGATGCTGGAGGCGGTGCAGGTCCCCGATGCCGCGCGGCGCATCCGCCGCTACCCCCACGAGTTCTCCGGCGGGATGCGCCAGCGGGTGGTGATCGCCATGGCGCTGCTCTGCCGTCCCGACCTGCTCATCGCCGACGAACCCACCACCGCCCTGGATGTCACCGTCCAGGCACAGGTGCTGCGGCTGCTGCGCGATCTCCAGCAGCGATTCCACATGAGCATCCTGCTCATCACCCACGACCTGGGAGTGGTGGCCGGCCTCAGCGACCGGGTGCTGGTGATGTATGCCGGGCGCGCCTGCGAGGAGGCCGGGGTGCGCGAGCTCTTCCACCATCCCCGCCACCCCTACACCCTCGGCCTGCTGCAGTCGGTGCCGCGGCTCGACACCCCGGCCGGCGAACCGCTGCGGGCGATTCCCGGCAGCCCGCCGAGCCTGCTGCAGCTGCCCGCCGGTTGCGCCTTTGCCGAACGCTGTCCCCGTGCCCGGCCCGCCTGCCGCGAAACGCCGCCGGCGATGCGCGAGATCGCCCCCGGCCACCACCTGGCCTGCCACCTGGAGCCGCCCCCGTGAGCGCGGCGACGCAACCATCGGAGCGGACGGAAAGCCTGTTGCAGGTGCGTGACCTGGAGGTCCACTTCACCCTGCCCGGCGACGGTTGGCTGGCCCGGCGCCGGGTGGTGCGGGCGGTGGACGGGGTGTGCTTCAATCTCCGGGCGGGACGCACTCTGGGCGTGGTGGGCGAGTCGGGCTGCGGCAAGTCCACCCTGGCGCGCGCCCTGCTCGGGCTGGTGCCCGCCACCGGCGGCAGCATCCGGCTGGCCGGGGAGGAGATCACCGGCCGCACCGCCGCCGCCCTGCGCCCGCTGCGGCGGAAGGTGCAGATGGTGTTCCAGGATCCCTTCGCCTCCCTCGACCCCCGCATGACCCTGGGCCAGATCATCGCCGAGCCCCTGCGTGCCCTTAATCCGGAACTCGACGCCGCCGAGCGGCGCAGGAGAGTGCGTCACCTGATGGAGCGGGTGGGCCTGGCGGCGGGCTGGATCGACCGCTACCCCCACGAGTTCTCCGGCGGCCAATGCCAGCGCATCGGCATCGCCCGCGCGCTGGCCTGCGGGCCAGAGCTGCTGGTGTGCGACGAGCCGGTGAGCGCCCTGGATGTCTCGGTGCAGGCCCAGATAGTCAACCTGCTCATGGAACTGCAGCGCGAGCTCGGCCTGGCGCTGCTCTTCATCGCCCACGATCTGGCGGTGGTGCGCCAGGTGAGCCACGAGGTGATGGTGATGTATCTCGGCCGCCAGGCGGAACTGGCGCCTGCGGAACTGCTCTATCGCTCGCCACGCCACCCCTACACCAGGGCCCTGCTCGATTCGGTGCCGCTGCCCGACCCGGAGCGGGAACGCGCCCGGCAGGCGGTGCCGCTGGCGGGGGATCCCCCCTCCCCCCTGTCGCCGCCCGCCGGCTGCGCCTTCCACACCCGCTGTCCCCGGGCCCAGGCGCGCTGCCGCCAGTCACGGCCCGCCCTGCATCCACTGGAGGAGGGCCGGCAGCTGGCCTGTCACTTCCCACTGCCGGTACAATAGCGCCTTTCCGACCAACCACCACGGGAACCGACATGGGCTTTCTCCAGGACAAGAAGATCCTCATCACCGGCGTCGCCAGTAACCGCTCCATCGCCTACGGCGTGGCCCGGGCCATGCACCGGGAGGGCGCGCAGCTGGCCTTCACCTACCAGGGCGAGAAGCTCAAGGGACGGGTGGAGAAGTTCGCCGAGGAGTTCGGCTCCGACATCGTGCTGCCCCTGGACGTGACCCGGGACGAGGAGGTCGAAGGGGTCTTCGCCGAGCTCGGCAGCCGCTGGGGCGGGCTGGACGGCCTGGTCCACTCCATCGGTTTCGCGCCGAGGGACCAGCTGGAGGGAAGTTTCGTGGAGGCGATCACCCGGGAGGGGTTCCGCACCGCGCTGGACATCAGCACCTACAGCTTCGCCGCCCTGGCCAAGGCGGGCCGCGAGCTGATGAAGGAGCGCAACGCCGCCCTGGTCACCATGACCTACCTGGGCGCGGTGCGCACCATTCCCAACTACAACGTCATGGGGGTGGCCAAGGCGGCGCTGGAGGCCACCACCCGCTACCTGGCGGACTCCCTGGGCCCCGACGGCATCCGCGTCAACGCCGTCTCGGCCGGCCCCATCCGCACCCTGGCCGCCTCCGGCATCAACAACTTCCGCGCCATGCTGGCCGAGGGCGAGAAGAAGAACCCGCTGCGGCGCAACGTCACCATCGACGAGGTGGGCAACGCCACCGCCTTCCTCTGCTCCGACCTGGCCTCCGGCATCACCGGCGACGTGCTCTACGTGGATGCCGGCTACCACGTGGTGGGCATGGCCTGATCCTCCCGGCAGGGCCGGCGATCTCCCGGGGCGAACCACCCCGGGAAGCGCCGCTACTCGGCTTCCGTCCCGGAGGATTCGCTGATCTCCACCTCGGCGCGGGCCCGCAGATCGCGCACCAGCAGCTCGAACTGGGCCGCTCCCTTGCGCTGGGCAAGCCGGCTCATTTCCTGCTTGCGCTGGTCGTCGGCCAGCCTGGAGGGATCGCCATCCTTCACCTCGGAGACCACCAGCACGGCGTAGTCACCCTGGTTCAGCGGCACTCCCGCCACCGAGCGGCCGCCACTCCCGGGACGCGGCACCTCGAACGCCTTCTTCACCACAGGCACGGGGAATTCGGTGGAGGTGCGGCCGATGAAGACCGGCCCCTCCTGCTTCCAGCCCCCCTTGGCGGCCAGTGCCTCCAGTGTGGCTTTGCCCCCGGAGAGTTCCGAAACCAGCTTGCCGCCCTCGGCCTCCGCCTGCTCCCTGGCCTTCTCCTGCAGCAGCGCCTGGCGCACCTTCTCCTTCACCTTGTCGAAGGGAGGAATCTGCTCGGCTTCATGTTCCACCACCCGCAGCACCAGCACCCGGTCTTCATCCAGCTCGATGAGTTCACTGTTGTGACCCTCGTTGAGCACGTCCTCGCTGAATGCAGCCGCCACCACCTTGGGTGACGCCAACGGGCCCTTGCCGCCCCGCCGGTCGAACCAGTCCGATTCCTGCACCTTCAGCCCCAGCGCTTCCGCCGCGCTGGTGAGGTCGTCGGGGTTCTCATAGGTGAGATCGGCCAGCTTCTCCGCCTTGTCGAAGTAGCGCTGCTCCGCCTGCTGGCGGCGGTAGGCGGCCTCGATGCGTCCCTTCAGCTTCTCGAAGCTGCCCTCGCCACCGGAACGGATGTCGGTGATCTGGATGATGTGGAAGCCGAAGGGAGTGCGCACCGGTTCGCTCACCGCCCCTTTCTCCAGCGAGAAGGCGACCTTTTCGAAGGACTCGGGCATCAACCCGGGGCTCACCCAGCCCAGGTCGCCCCCCTGCTCCCTGGAGCCGGGATCCTCGGAGACCTCCTTCGCCACCTGCTCGAAGGACTCGCCCGCCTGCAGCCGCTGGCGGATCTTCTCGGCGCGGGCCCTGGCCGCGGCCACCTGTTCTTCATCGGCGCTCTCCGGCAGCGCCACCAGGATATGGCGCATCTTGCGCTCCTCGGGCGCCTTGAACTCGTCCTGGTGCTCCCGCCAGTATTCCCGCAACGCCTCGTCGGTGACCTGGATGCCGGCACCCACGATATCGGGATCCAACAGGAGATATTCCACCTTTACCCGCTCCGGAATCAGCCAGCGCCTCTTGTGCTCCTCGTAGTAAGACTTGAGCTCTTCTTCACTGGGCTGGTAATCACGAATGAGCTTGCGGCCCTCCACCCGCAGCCAGGCCACCTTGCGCTGCTGGTCCCGCAGGCGCACCAGCTCGTTCACCTCGCGGTCGGTGGCGATGGCCGACTCGGAGACGCCCCGCTGCAGCTGGTCCATCACGATGTCCAGGCGCACGCTCTCCTCGAAAGCGCGCTGGCTCATCCCCTGGTTGCGCACCGCAATGTTGTAGGCGTTCACGTCGAAACGGCCGTTCTTCTGGAAATAGGGAATGGCCCGGATGTTCTGCCGCACCAGCTCGTCTCCGGCACGTAGCTTCCACTCCTCCGCCGTCTGGCGCAGCACCTCCTGGTTGACCAGCTGTTGCACCACCTGCCTGCGCAGGGTGGCATCGTCGAACATCTCCGGCCGATAGGCGGCACCCAACTGGTTCCGCAGGCGTTCACGCAACTGACGCACCTGCTGTGCCACCTGTTGTCGAGTGATCTCCTCGCCATTCACCGAAGCCACCACCGGCTCCGTGCCCACTCCCAGGTAACTCTGGATACCCCAAAGTGCGAAGGGAATGGTGATGAAAGCGACGATGAGCCAGGCGAACCAGCCCTGGGCCTTTTCTCTGATCTCGAGCAGCATCTTGGTATCGTGTCGTTGACAGGTGCCGGAAACGAAAAACGGGGTACCAGTGCGATACCCCGTTCGGTTTAGAGATGGCGGAGTGGACGGGACTCGAACCCGCGACCCCCGGCGTGACAGGCCGGTATTCTAACCAACTGAACTACCACTCCGTGTTTACCCTGGTGGGTGCTGCAGGGATCGAACCTGCGACCCTCGCCTTGTAAGGGCGATGCTCTCCCAGCTGAGCTAAGCACCCGCTCGAGGCGCGCTAGTTTAATGCATCTTTGAGCGCTTTGCCAGCCTTGAATGCGGGCGCCTTGGAGGCAGCGATCTGGATGGTTTCTCCAGTCTTGGGATTGCGTCCCGTGCGCGCCGCGCGGTCGCGCACGAGGAAGGTGCCGAAGCCGACGATGGAGACGGTTTCACCGTCCTGAAGCGCCTTGGTGATGGCTGCGATCATGCCGTCCAGGGCGCGGGCGGCAGCAGCTTGGGAGATATCGGCCGCTTCCGCCATGGCCTCGGCGAGTTCTTTCTTGTTCATGCTGGATGTGACCCCCTGAAAATCGGTGTATTGGAATTGTAATGATGTCCCGAATATCCTGCGACAGGAACGACGAAGGGATATGTTGGGGCAAGTTCGAAGCGTGCGGTTTTATACCAAGCGCCATCGAAAACTGTCAAGGAAAACCAAGACAAATAAAAAAGACGGACCCTGCCATCAGCAGGGCCCGCCCCATTCCGATTCCGGGCGCCAGCGTTTCAGTGCGTGGTGAGTCGCTTGCGGCGGCTCTTCTTGCCGCCCTGCTCCTTGGAGGCCTCCACCGGCGCGGCCACCTTCTCCTCACCGCTGGGAACCGGCTGCTCGGTGAGCGCGATCTCCAGCACCTGGTCGATCCACTTCACCGGACGGATATCGAGGGACTTGGTGATGTTCTTCGGAATCTCCTTGAGATCACGCTCGTTCTCCTCGGGAATGATCACCGTCTTGATGCCACCGCGCGCCGCCGCCAGCAGCTTCTCCTTGAGACCGCCGATGGGCAGCACCTCGCCGCGCAGGGTGATCTCGCCGGTCATGGCCACGTCGGCGCGCACCGGGATGTTGGTGAGCGCCGAGACCAGGGCGGTGCACATGCCGATGCCGGCGCTGGGACCGTCCTTGGGCGTGGCCCCCTCGGGCACGTGGATGTGCACGTCCACCTTCTCGTGGAAGTCCTTGTTCAGCCCCAGCACCTCGGCTCGCGAACGCACCACGGTCATGGCGGCCTGGATCGACTCCTTCATCACGTCGCCCAGCTGGCCGGTGTGGGTGAGCCGCCCCTTGCCGGGCATCAACGCCGCCTCGATGGTGAGCAGCTCGCCCCCCACCTCGGTCCAGGCGAGCCCCGTGACCTGGCCCACCTGGTCGCGCTCCTCGGCCTTGCCGTAGCGGAAGCGCTGCACGCCCAGGTACTGCTCCAGCTTCTTGGGGGTGACCACCACCTTCCTGCCCTTGTTCTTGCCGAGCAGGATGTCCTTGACCACCTTACGGCAGATCTTGGCGATTTCGCGCTCCAGGTTGCGCACCCCCGCCTCACGGGTGTAGTAGCGCACGATGTCGCGCACCGCCGATTCGCGGATCTCCAGCTCCTCGGGCTTGAGGCCGTTGTTCTTCATCTGCTTGGGAATGAGATAACGCTCGGCGATGTTCACCTTCTCGTCCTCGGTGTAGCCCGACAGCCGGATCACCTCCATACGGTCGAGCAGCGGCGCCGGGATGTTGAGCGAGTTGGCAGTGGCCACGAACATCACTTCGGAAAGGTCGAAGTCCACCTCCAGGTAGTGGTCCTGGAAGGTGTGGTTCTGCTCGGGATCCAGCACCTCCAGCAGCGCCGAAGCGGGATCGCCACGGAAGTCCATGGCCATCTTGTCGATCTCGTCCAGGAGGAAGAGGGGGTTACGCACTCCCACCTTGGTGAGGTTCTGGATGATCTTGCCCGGCATGGCGCCGATGTAGGTGCGCCGGTGACCGCGGATCTCCGCCTCGTCGCGCACCCCGCCCAGGGCCATGCGCACGAACTTGCGGTTGGTGGCGCGGGCGATGGACTGTCCCAGGGAGGTCTTGCCCACCCCGGGCGGCCCCACCAGGCAGAGGATGGGCCCCTTGAGCTTGCGCACCCGCTGCTGCACCGCCAGGTATTCCAGGATGCGCTCCTTCACCTTCTCCAAGCCGTAGTGGTCGGCCTCCAGAACCTCTTCCGCCTTGGCGATGTCGTTGCGGATGCGGGTGCGCTTCTTCCAGGGCACGCTGAGCAGCGCGTCGATGTAGTTGCGCACCACGGTGGCCTCGGCCGACATGGGCGACATCAGCTTGAGCTTGTTGAGCTCCGCTTCGGCCTTCTCCCGCGCCTCCTTGCTCATGCCCGCCTTCTCGATCTTGCGCGCCAGCTCCTCGAACTCGTTGGGCACGTCCTCCAGCTCGCCGAGCTCCTTCTGAATGGCCTTCATCTGCTCATTCAGGTAGTACTCGCGCTGGTTCTTCTCCATCTGCTTCTTGACGCGGCCGCGGATACGCTTCTCCATCTGCAGGATGTCGCTCTCCGCCTCCATCAGCCCCATGATGTGCTCCAGGCGCTCGCGCACGTTGGCCATCTCCAGCACCTGCTGCTTCTCGTCCAGCTTGAGGGACATGTGGGCCGCCATGGTGTCCGCCAGGCGCGAAGGTTCCTCGATACTGGCCAGCGAGGTGAGCACCTCGGGTGGCACCTTCTTGTTCAGCTTCACGTACTGGTCGAACAGGCTGGTGGCGGTGCGCATCAGCACCTCCACCTCCTGCTCCGAAACGTCGAATTCGTCTTCGATGTGCGTGATCTCGGCCACGTAGTAGCCTTCTTTCTCGCTCATCGACTCCACCCGGCAACGGCGGCTGCCCTCCACCAGCACCTTCACGGTGCCGTCAGGAAGCTTCAGCAGCTGCAGGATGCTGGCCATGGTGCCCACCTGGTAGACATCCTCGGGAGTGGGCTCGTCCACCTCGGGGCTCTTTTGCGCCACCAGCAGGATCTGCTTGTTGTCCTGCATGGTGGCCTCCAGGGCCTTGATGGACTTCTCCCGGCCCACGAACAGGGGGATCACCATGTGGGGATAGACCACCACGTCACGCAGTGGCAATACCGGGACCAGGCTGCTGACCCGGAGGGAAGGATTGGATCTCTCTTCTTGACCCATGTAGGAATCACCTCTTCTCTTTACTGATGGCCGGCAGGTTCTCCCGATGAGCCTCGGGCAGTGCCTGCCCGGCCTGGATTCGACTGTTGCAAGTCACCTACGGCAGATGAGGCCGCCGCAAAACAAATTCAACCATTTCATTGAAAACAGGGCGGTTACGGGAGCTCAATAACGAGAGAGCCGGTCGAAGGGACCGGCTCGCATCGTTCATTCTTCCGCAGCGACTCGCGTTCGGCTGTCGCCCACGTCACCGTCGTAGATGATGTAGGGTTCGCTCTCGCCTTCGATCACCGATTCGTCGATCACCACCTTGCTCACGTTCTCCATGGAAGGCAGGTCGTACATGATGTCCAGCAGCACGTGCTCCAGGATGGTGCGCAATCCGCGGGCACCGGTCTTGCGGGCCATGGCCTTACGGGCGATGGCCCGCAAGGCGTCGTCGCGAATCTCCAGCTCGGCACCCTCCATCTCGAACAGCTTCTGGTACTGCTTCACCAGGGCGTTCTTAGGCTGGGTGAGGATCTGCACCAGGGCGTCCTCGTCCAGCTCCTCCAGGGTGGCCACTACCGGCAGACGGCCGACGAATTCCGGGATCAGGCCGTAGGCCACCAGATCCTCGGGCTCCACCTCGCGCAGCAGTTCGCCCACGCTGCGGCTCTCGTCCTTGGTGCGGATCTCGGCGGCGAAACCGATTCCCCCCTTTTCGGAGCGGCGCTGGATCACCTTGTCCAGGCCAGCGAAGGCGCCGCCGACGATGAACAGGATCTTGCTGGTATCCACCTGCAGGAACTCCTGCTGGGGATGCTTGCGGCCGCCCTGGGGCGGGATGGAGGCCACGGTGCCCTCGATGAGCTTGAGCAGCGCCTGCTGCACCCCTTCGCCGGAAACGTCCCGGGTGATGGAGGGGTTGTCCGACTTGCGCGAGATCTTGTCGATCTCGTCGATGTAGACGATGCCGGTCTGCGCCTTCTCCACATCGTAGTCGCACTTCTGCAACAGTTTTTGAATGATGTTCTCCACATCCTCGCCCACGTAGCCCGCCTCGGTGAGCGTGGTGGCGTCGGCGATGGTGAAGGGAACATTGAGCATGCGCGCCAGGGTTTCCGCCAGCAGGGTCTTGCCGGAGCCAGTGGGGCCGATGAGCAACACGTTGGACTTGGCGATCTCCACCTCGTCCTTACCGGCCGGGGCGTCCATCCGCTTGTAATGGTTGTACACCGCCACGGAGAGCACCCGTTTGGCCTGTTCCTGACCGATGACGTAGTTGTCCAGCCCCTCCTTGATCTCATGCGGGGTGGGCAGACGGGTGCGCTGCTCGTTGCTGCTCTCCTCCATCTCCTCGCGGATGATGTCGTTGCACAGCTCAACGCACTCGTCGCAGACGAACACGGAAGGGCCTGCGATCAGCTTGCGCACCTCATGCTGGCTCTTGCCGCAGAAGGAGCAGTAGAGCAATTTGCCGTCGTCACCCTTGCCGTTCTTCTTGTCACTCATAAGTCTCGATTCCTGCTTGGAAATCCTTGCTGTTCCCAGAAGACCGAAGCTGCCGGATCAGGCCACCTTCCGGGAGATGATCCAATGATATCCCAACCCGGGGGGATAGCAACCCCCGAAATTGCAAGGTGTGTCCCAGGACGGAAAAAAACAAGACCCGCGTCCGGAAGGCACGCGGGTCCGGAAAACCGATGAAACGCCAGCCTCACTCTTCTGCGCGCGGACGTTCCCCCAACACCTGGTCCACCAGGCCATAGGCCACCGATTCCTCGGCACTCATGAAGTTGTCGCGCTCGGTGTCCTCGGCGATCTTCTCCACCGCCTGGCCGGTATGGCGCGCCAGGATCTCGTTGAGCTTCTCCCGGATGAGCAGGATCTCCCGGGCGTGGATCTCGATATCGGAGGCCTGTCCCTGGAACCCCCCCAGCGGCTGGTGAATCATCACCCGGGAGTGGGGCAGGCAGTAGCGCTTGCCCTTCTCGCCAGCGGTGAGCAGAACCGCCCCCATGCTGGCCGCCTGGCCGATGCACATGGTGCTCACCGCGGGACGAATGAACTGCATGGTGTCGTAGATGGCCATGCCGGCGGTGACCGACCCCCCCGGAGAGTTGATGTAGAGGTGAATGTCCTTGTCCGGGTTTTCCGATTCGAGGAACAGCAGCTGGGCCACGATGAGGTTGGCCATGTGGTCCTCGATGGGCCCCACGCAGAAGATCACCCGTTCCTTGAGGAGCCGCGAATAGATGTCGTAGGCACGCTCGCCCCGTGCGGTCTGCTCCACCACCATGGGAATCAGGCCGATATCCATCGGGTTCAGGTGGTCGGGTCGGTTTGGGCTGCTCATGGGGTTCTCCTAAGTATTAGAAGCCTCAGCGGGGAGAGACCAGCTCGTCGAAGGTGAGTTCCTCATCCTCCACCTTGGCCTGCTCCAGGATCCACTCCACCACCTGGTCCTCCAGTACCACGTTTTCCACCGCGGCCCGCGCCTGGGGATTGGCGGCATACCAGTCGATGATCTCCTGGGGCTCCTCGTAGGTGGCAGCCTGGTCGGCAATGGCCTCGTCCACCTTGCCCTCGTCCACCTTGATGTCGTTGGCACGCACGATCTCGCCGATGATCATGCCCAGCTTCACCCGGCGCTCCGCCTGGGGCTCAAAGATATTCAGGGGCAGGTCCAGGCTGCTCTGCTGGCCTGCCTGGGCCATCTCCTGCTGTGCCTGCTGCTTGAGCGCCTCGGCTTCGCGCTGCACCATGGCGGCGGGCACCTGCAGCTCATGTTTCTCCAGCAGCGCCTCCATCACCTGCTCCTTGGTGCGCGCCTTCAGCTTCTGCTTGAGCTCACGCTCCATGTTTTCGCGCACCTCGCGCCGCAGGCTCTCCTCGGTGCCATCCTCCACGCCCAGGGAACGGATGAAATCCTCGTCCACCTCCGGCAGCTTGGGCTCGGCCACCGCCTTCACGACGACCTCGAACTCCGCCTCCTTGCCGGCCAGCTTTTCCACGCCGTAGTCCTCGGGGAACTTCAGCTCCAGCTTGCGCTCGTCTCCGGCACGGGCACCGATCAGCCCCTCCTCGAAACCGGGAATCATGCGCCCGGAGCCCAGCACCAGCTGCACCCCCTCGGCGCTGCCCCCTTCGAAGGGTTCGCCATCGATGTAACCCTTGAAATCGATGGTGACACGGTCCCCCTCCCGGGCTTCGCGTTCCACTTCCACCCATTCGGTACGCTGCTCGCGCAGCTTCCGGATCATGTTCTCCACGTCCTCGTCGGTGACCTCGGCACGGGGGCGTTTGATCTCCAAGCTGGAGAAGTCGGCCAGCTCCACCTCGGGCATCACCTCGAAGGTGGCGGTGTAGGCCAAGCCACCGTCAGCCTCCTCCTCCCGCAACTCGATGCTGGGCTCGCCCACCGGCTGCAGGTTCTCCTGCGACACCGCCTCGTAGAAGCTGGACTGAATGAGTTCGCCATAGGCGTCCTGGCGGATCTGGGCGCCAAAGCGCTGCTTCACCACCCGCAACGGCACCTTACCGGGACGGAAGCCATCCAGGCGCAGGTTGCGCGCCGCCTCCTTGAGCTTGGCGTTCACCACCTCGTCCACCTTCTCCGCCGGCAGGTTCACCTGCAGGCGCCTGGTCAGGCCTTCGCCCGATTCCACCGATACTTGCATCTCGATCTCCGACGGTCTCTCTTTTCACGCGGGTGCCAGACGTTCCTGAAACAGCCCGCGCCCGCTGGTCCGGTTGGAAGTTTGAACTGGTGCGAAAGGGGAGACTCGAACTCCCACGGGTTGCCCCACTGGAACCTAAATCCAGCGCGTCTACCAATTCCGCCACTTTCGCCTGTCCACGAAAGGCAGCCGCATGCCACCCTTCGGAAAGCGACGCATTATACACAAAGGCGGGGGACCATACCCAGCGCCGTAGTCCGGTTGCCTTGATCCCCCTGGATGGCAGGTCTACCATGGCTTCCATGAAACAGAAAGGACCCCTGGTGAAAGTCTTCGCCGCCCTGTGGCTCACCCTGTTGCTGGCGCATGCCGGCGCAGCCCAATATCCCTGGGGATATGGGTACCCCACTCCCACCGCTCCTGCTCAGCAGGCTACCCAGCAGCAAAGCCAGAACCTGCCGGCCACCCCGGAGTACTGGGGCGGCTACCGCTATCGTCCCTTGCAGCCGAGGCCGGGCCTACCGCCCAACAGCAGCGGCACGCCGGACCCCGCCACCCCTCAAGGCTATGCCACCCGTACGCCAGACGGGGGCTACAGCTATTCCTATTCCCGACGCACGCCGGACGGGGGTTACAGCTACTCTTTCCACGTGCAGCGCCGCGGTGGGGTTCCCACCGCTCCTTATCAGCAGGCCGCTCCCGCGCAGCAGACCACTCCACCCCGGGTGGAGGCGACCCTCAGCGAGCGCCGGCCCATGGTGCAGCAGAACATCGTCTACCGAATCCGGGTGATCAGCCAGGGCAACCTGCAGCAGGCTGCACCGGTGCTGCCGAAGAGCGACGGCTTGATCTTTCGCCAGCTGGGCACCCCGCAGAACTACCGTGGCGGCAGCAACGAGGTGATTACCGAGTACACCTATCTTCTGATCCCGGTTCGCGAAGGCAGCTACCAACTGCCGCCTCCCAGGGTGGAGGGAAAATATTTCAACGATCTGCCTTTTCATGCCACCGGTGATCACAGCACCTCCCTCTACGTGCAGCCGGCACCCGCAGGAGTCTCTCCCTGGCTGCCGCTCTACGACCTGCAGATTCAAAGCCACATCGAGGGTGCAAACCGCGCCCGTGCCGGGGAGCCCATCACCTTGGAGATCGTCGCCACCGCCGTGGGCGCCGTGGGCAGCCAGCTCCCATCGGTGGCGGGCCAGCTGAAGAGCGACGACTTCTACATCTATCCCGGTGAGGTCACCGAGGAGGGCCGAATCTCCACCGACGGCCTCGACCTGCTGGGAAGCCGCACCGAACGGTTCACTCTGGTGCCCCGCTACGGTGGCCGGCTGACCCTGCCCGCCATCTCTCTCTCCTGGTGGAATCTGCGCACCGGCAAGGCGGCCACCGCCACTTTGCCCATGCGCCAACTGGAGGTGGCCGGCCCAGTGGGCGACAACCAGCGTGCCTTGGGCGAATCCCATGGCCTTGGCACGGGCAACAGCCTCTATTTCTGGGTACCGCTGGGAATCGTGGGCATCCTGTTGCTGCTGGGTTGGTTGAAGGTGATCTTCGGTCACGGCCGCAGCCGTTTCGGCGGCTGGCGGGTCAGGCGGCCCTGGCAGGGCCAATCGGGACGCCTGCAGGCCCCGGTGGCGGCGGCCCTGCAGCGGCTCTCCATACGCCGGCACCTGCACCGCTTCCGCAGCTGGCTGGGGCGTCGCCTGCCGGTATCCTGGAAGTTGTGGTACTGCTTGCGGGCAGTGGACAGGGAAACCGATCCGGAAGCCTGGGAACACGCCTTGCAGATCCTGGCGACCAAGCATCTTGGCGCCCGGCCCAATGCCAGCATGGCCGAACTGGCGGAGGTCATCACCCGCTGCCACCCGGCGGCCAACGCTACAGAGGTAAGACGGTTGCTGGAAGAGCTGGAGGCGAACAACTACGGCGGCAGACCCATCCCCTCCTTCGAGGCCTGGAAGGCGGATTTCCAACAGCAGATCCGTCCACGCCTGTTCCCCATCCGGCTGCGCCGCTGCACCTTGCAGGGACAGCGGGAGCATGGACTGCCGCAGCTCAACCCTACCCAGTGACCACAACAATGGATCAGCGGGTCATCAACAACAAATAGGAAGGGTGCCAGAAAGGCTGCGTCTGCACTCGAGGATGCGCTGCAAGTAACGCTTTCTCCGCCACCGAGCGCAACTCCCCGGAAGCCAGGGAAAGGGACAGCACCACCGCTGCCGGCGCAGGCAGGGCACCGTCCTCCGGAGCCCGTGCCGCAGGCATGCCGGGAAGCAGCGCCCCATCGCCCAGGCGCCAGCCGGAATCATCGTGGAACCGATGCCACGCCTCCCGCAGGAGGCGCTCTGCCAGCTCCCGGGCCTGGCCGTCGCCGCTTGCCTGTGCCCAACGTTGCAGCCCCAGAGCCACGTAGGCGTAATCTTCCAGAGTGCCACTGTGCTTCTGCTCCTCACTGTCGAAGGTACGCCACAGGTGGCTGCCATCCCAATGGCGGTCGCGCAGATAGCGGGCCAGCTGGGCCGCAGGCTCGCGGTAGCCTCTCCCTCCAGGTGCGCGTGAAGCCTCTGCAAGGGCAGCCAAGAGCAGCCCGTTCCAGCCCGCCAGCCGTTTGTGATCCACCGGCAGAATTCGCTTCGCCCGGGCCTGCAGCAGTCGCCGGCGCCATTGCGCCACCCGCCGTGCCATTTCCGTCTCTTTCACCCCCTGCTCCCGGGCCAGCGAGGCCACCGGCTCTCCCGCCAGGGGCAACGCTTGCTCCTCGCCCTGCTCCCAGGCCGGGAAACGCCAGTGGCGCAGTACCAGCCGCAGCTCTTCTGGCGAGAACAGGGGCTCCAGCTCTTCCCGGCGCCACAGGTAATACCCTCCTTCCACCCCCTGGTCGTCCACCGCGCTGAAGCTGGCCACATAGCCGCCCTCCCGCCCCCGCATGCGGCGCAGCACGAAGTCCAGGGTGTCGAAGGCCACTTCGCGATATTCGGGCTGCTGGAAGCGGCGTCCGGCCTCCAGATAGAGCATCGCCAGCAGCGCCTGGGTGTAGAGCATCTTCTCGTAATGCGGTGTCTGCCACTGGGGGTCCACGGTGTAGCGGAAGAAACCGCCATCCAGGTGGTCGCGCAGCCCCTGTCGGGCCATCTGATCCAGGGTGAGGCGCAGGAAGGGTTCGAGCTCGTCGGCGCGATGGCCACCGGAAAAGGCCAGTAATGCACGCAGCTGGGGCTGCATGGGAAAACGGTTCTGCTGGCCGAAACCGCCGGACAACGGATCGGCCAGCTCCAGGGCGGCATCGATGAAGCGCTTGCGCAGCTGTTCAGGGCCGAGCATCACCGTGGTGGTGGCTGCCCCCTTGCGCGCTTCCATCAACGCCTCCAGGGCACGTTTGGCCATTTCCGTGAGCTGGTCGCGCCGGGCCCGCCACATGCCGCTCAACTTCTCCAGCAGCGCGGTGAAACGGTCCGGTGGTAGGTAGGTGAAACCCACCAGCGGATAGCCTTCCGGAGTCAGAAAGACGTTCAGCGGCCAACCGGCATGTCCCTGGGTGCGCTGCACGAAATCGATGAGATGTTCATCCAGGGCGGGATCCAGCTCCCGGTCCACCTTCACCGGGATGAAGTGCCGATTGAGCATTCGGGCGATCTCCGGGTTGCGGTAGCTCTCCCGCTGCATCACGTGGCACCAGTGACAGGCGAAATAGCCACTGGAGATGAAGATGGGTTTGCCCTCCCTGCGGGCCTGTTCCAGTACCGCCGGCCCCCAGCGCTGCCATGGCACCGGATCTCTGGCGTGCATCTCGAGGTAGGGAGAACCGCTGCCGGCCAGCTCGTTCTCCAGCGCCTGGAGCACCAGCGGCAGCCAGAACAGCACCAACAGCCAGACCGATTTTCTTGAAAGGGTCACTCGTCCAACTGCTCGAGGATGTTGCGGGCGGTGCGCACCTGCTCCTCGTTTCCTTCCACCAACACCTCATAGAGCAGGCGACGGGCAGCTGCAAAATCCATCGCCTCGCGCAGCTTGTTCACCCGGACCAGCTTGGCATCCACGGGGTCCAGCGGCTCCTCCGGGGAAGAGTAATCCTCTTCGTCCAGCATATTGGCCTCTGCCTCGATGCGGTCCAGCTCCGCCTCCATCTCCTCCGGGGTCAACGGACGAAACTCCTCCTCCGCAGCAGCATTCGCTTCCGCAGCTGCGGCGCCTGGAGCGACATTGCTCTGTTCTGGCAGATCCTCCTCTTCCCCGCCTTCGTCTTCGTCACTCTGCTTGACGAAGAAACGGGAGAAGATCACTCCGGCCTCGAAAAGCAGCCACATGGGCAACGCCAGCAGGGTCTGGGAAATGACGTCCGGCGGCGTCAGCAGCATGCCGATGACAAATACCCCCACGATGACATAGGGCCGCTTGGCCGCCAGCGCCTCCGGCGTGGTCAATCCCATCCAGACCAGGATGATGGTGGCGATGGGGATCTCGAAAGCCAGGCCGAAGGCAAAGAAGAGCGTGAGCACGAAATCCAGGTACTCGGAGATGTCGGTGGCCACCGCCACCCCTTCCGGCGTGACGCTGGTGAAGAAGCGGAACACCAGCGGAAAGACCACGTAGTAGGCAAAGGCCGCGCCCAGGTAGAAGAGCACCACGCTGGAGGCGAGCAGTGGCAGCACCATGCGCCTTTCATGGTGATAGAGCCCCGGAGCCACGAACCCCCAGAGCTGGTAGAGCAGATAGGGCATGCTCAGGAAGATGGCGGCGATGAGACTGAGCTTGAAGGGGGTGAGAAAGGGCGAAGCCACCTTGGTGGCGATCATCTGTGTGCCTTCCGGCATCACCTTCATCAGGGGCTCGGCGATGAAGACATAGATATCGTTTCCAAAGGGAAACAACACCAGGAAGACCACCGCCACCACCAGCACCGAGCGAAGCAGCCGGTCACGCAGCTCCAGCAGGTGGGACAGGAAGGGCTGTTCGATATCGGCGGGCTCGCTGCTGCTCATCGGCTGTCGTCGGGCTTGTTGGCGCCGTCGTCAGGGTCCTGCTTTTTCGATTCGCCGGTGTCCGCCGCCTGCCGGACCACCGACTCGGTTTCACTCTTCACCTCTTCCAGGGAGCTGCGCCCCTGTTCCAGAATCTCGTGCACCGGGTTGGAGCCGGCCTGCTCCTTGAGAATGCGCTTGAGCTCCTCGGCACGCAGCTCCTGTTCGATGTCGGCCTTCACCGACTGCAGCATGCTCCGCCCCCGCCCGATCCACATACCGGCGGTGCGGGCCACCTTGGGCAGACGCTCAGGGCCGATGACCAGCAATGCCACCACCCCCACCAGCAGCAGTTCAAAGAAACCGACGTCGAACATCGACTCAGGAGCTGGATTTTTCTTTCTCGCGTGTGGCCTCGCCCTCGATCACCTTCTCCTCGGGCTTTTCGGCCAGTTTTTCCGGCTCCTTGCTCTCCTCCTCGCTCACCGCCTTCTTGAAGCCCTTGAAGGCGGCGCCCAGATCGGAGCCCAGGTTGCGCAGCCGCTTGGTGCCGAAGAGCAGCAGCACGATGACCAGGACGATGAGCAGTTGCCAGATGCTGATTCCACCAAAACCCATGATTCAATCTCCAGGAGTTATCTAAACTTCATTCATCATAACCCAGGTTCGGGACGGAGAGGCGGCTGTCGGAGCAAACCCGAGCCCGAGAGCACATGTGGGAGCGGCCTCCCGGCCGCTAACCGCCATATTCGCCCCCTTTCGGCGCGGGAACGCGCCTCTTCCAACAACCCGCGCGCCACACGCTCTTCGCCCCCCTCTCCCGCAACCGGGAGAGAGCCGGGGTGAGGGTAAAAGTCAGTTCCAGCGCGATTACGACGACCCGCGGCGGGCCTTCTCCTCCAGCCCGGAGAGACCGAAACGGCGCTCCAGCTCCTCGAGCACATCCTCCGGCCCCAACCCCAGGTGCGCCAACAGCACCATCGAATGGAACCAGAGATCGGCGGTCTCGTAGATCACCTTGCCGGGATCCTCGTCCTTGGCCGCCATCACCGTCTCGGTGGCCTCCTCGCCGATCTTCTTGAGGATGGCATCCAACCCCTTGTCGTAAAGCCGGGCCACGTAGGAGCTGTCGGGCGACGCCTGCTTGCGCGCCTCCAGCACCTTGGACAGCTCCTCCAGTATTTGGTCGCTCACAGTCGCACCTCGATGCCGTGCTCGGCCATGTAACGCTTGGCCTCGCCGATGCTGTACTCGCCGAAGTGGAAGATGGAGGCGGCCAGCACCGCGTCGGCGCCCCCCTCGGTGATCCCCTCCACCAGGTGTTGCAGGTTGCCTACGCCACCGGAGGCGATGAGCGGAACGGGTACCGTTTCGGCCACGGCGCGGTTGAGCTCGTTGTCGAAGCCGATCCTGGTGCCGTCCCGGTCCATGCTGGTGAGCAGGATCTCGCCGGCGCCGTAATCGGCCATCTTCCTGGCCCACTCCAGCGCGTCGATGCCGGTGGGTTTGCGTCCGCCGTGGGTGAAGATCTCCCAGCGGAGCGGCTCGCCTTTGCCGCTCACCCGTTTGGCGTCGATGGCCACCACGATGCACTGGGAGCCGAAGCGGTCGGCGGCCTCGCGCACGAACTTGGGGTTGAACACCGCGGCGGTGTTGATGGCCACCTTGTCGGCGCCGGCCATGAGCATGCGACGCACGTCCTCCAGGGTTCGGATACCTCCGCCCACGGTGAGGGGGATGAAGACCTCCGAGGCCACCTGCTCCACCACGTGGACCATGGTCTCGCGCTCGTCGGAGCTGGCGGTGATGTCGAGGAAGGTGATCTCGTCGGCCCCCTCCTCGTTGTAGCGGCGGGCGATCTCCACCGGGTCGCCGGCATCGCGGATCTCCACGAACTTCACGCCCTTGACCACGCGACCGGCATCCACGTCGAGGCAGGGGATGATGCGCTTGGCCAGTCCCATCTCAGCACCTGTCGAAAAACTGCTGCCCCTCGGCGAAGTCGAGGGTGCCTTCGTAGATGGCGCGCCCGGTGATGGCGCCGATGAGGTTGTCCCGCTTCGCCCGGCACAGCGCCTCGAGGTCCGCCATGCTGGTGATGCCGCCCGAAGCGATCACCGGCACCGCGATGGCGTCGGCCAGGTTTGCCGTGGCCTCCACGTTGACACCGCTCATCATGCCGTCGCGGCCGATGTCGGTGTAGACGATGGCGGAGACCCCGTCATCCTCGAACCGTTTGGCCAGATCCACCACCTCGATGTCGGTCACCTCGGCCCAGCCGTTGATGGCCACCTTGCCCTCCTTTGCATCCAGCCCGACGATGATGTGGTCGGGGAAGTCCCTGCAGGCGCGGGCGACGAACTCCGGCTCCTTCACCGCCTGGGTGCCGATGATGCAGTAGCTCACCCCGGCATCGAGATAGGCGGCGATGGTGGCCTCGTCCCGGATGCCGCCGCCCACCTGGATGGGCAGATCGGGAAAGCGCGCGGCGATTGAGCGGATGGCATCGCCGTTCACCGGCTTGCCGGCGAAGGCGCCGTTGAGATCCACCAGGTGCAGCCGGCGGCAGCCGGCCGCCACCCAGCGGGCGGCCATCTCGGAGGGGTTGTTGGAAAAGACGGTGTCGTCCTCCATGCGCCCCTGCCTGAGGCGCACGCACTGGCCGTCCTTGAGGTCGATGGCGGGAATCAGCAGCATCTTATAGTCACTCAATTCGGTGTAAACCTTTCTCTCGGTCGGGCAGTTCAAAAAATGCCGGCGTGGGTCGGACTTCAGTCCGGCAGAATAACCAATGGCCATGAAAAGCCGATGGGCGACCCTTGGTGGCGGGGTTTCGGCAGCAGGGATGCTGCCCCAAAGCCTACAGGGAGGTATTCACGGCGTCCCCGCCACCAAGGGTCGGCCAGCGGCTCTGCGAAAGCGCTGGAACCACCTGTTCAACCTGTCGGACTGAAGTCCGACCCACATCCTGGATATCAGGCATCAGCTCGGCATCCAGCGAACGAAGTTCTCCAGCAGCCGCAAACCGGCGTCGGCGCTCTTTTCGGGGTGGAACTGCACCGCGAAGAGGTTGTCCCGCGCCAGGGCGCTGGCGAAGCGCACGCCGTACTCGGTGACACCGGCCACCAGCCGCTCGTCCTCCGGCACCACGTGGTAGCTGTGCACGAAGTAGAAACGGCTGCCGTCCTCGACCCCCTTCCACAGGGGGTGTGGCTGCACCTGCTCCACCCGGCTCCAGCCCATGTGGGGGATCTTCAGCGGCAGCCCCCGCTCCCCCGACATCTCCTCGGAGAAGCGGATCACCCGGCCCGGCAGGATACCGAGCAACTCGGTGCCCTCGTTCTCCTCGCTGAACTCCATGAGCACCTGCAACCCCATGCAGATGCCGAGAAAGGGCTTCTCCTCCACCGCCTCGCGGATCGCCTGGTTGAGGTGGTGGCGGCCGATGGCGGCCATGCAGTCGCGCGCCGCCCCCTGGCCGGGGAAGACCACCCGGTCGGCCTTACGGATCCAGTCATGGTCGTCGGTGACCCGCACCTCGGCATCGGGCGCCACGTGCTCGATGGCCTTGGAGACCGAGCGCAGGTTGCCCATGCCGTAGTCGAGCACGGCGATTCTCTGGTTCATCTACAAACTACCTTTTGTAGAGGGCACCACGCCGCCCAGGCGCGGATCGGGCTCCAGCGCCATGCGCAGGGCGCGGCCGAAGGCCTTGAAGACGGTCTCGGCGATGTGGTGGGCGTTGCGGCCGCGGATGCAATCGATGTGCAGGGTCACCCCGGCGTGGTTGACGAAGCCCTGAAAAAACTCGTGGAACAGGTCCACGTCGAACTCGCCGATGAGGGCGCGGCGGAAATCCACCTGCATCTCCAGCCCCGGCCGGCCCGACAGGTCGATCACCACCCGGGACAGCGCCTCGTCCAGGGGCACGTAGGCGTGGCCGTAGCGGCGGATGCCCTTCTTGTCCCCCACTGCCTGGGTAAAGGCCTGCCCCAGGGTGATCCCCAGATCCTCCACCGTGTGGTGGGCGTCGATGTGCAGGTCACCCTTTGCCGTGATCTCCAGGTCGATGAGCCCGTGGCGCGCCACCTGGTCCAGCATGTGCTCGAGAAAGGGCACACCGGTGTCGAAGCGGCCCCTGCCCTCGCCGTCGAGGTCCAGGGCCACCGTGATCTGGGTCTCCAGGGTGTTGCGCTCCACCCGGGCGCTGCGGCTCATGGCGGCTCTCCGAAAGGTTTGAGGGCCGGATTATACAACGGGTGCCTCGCCGGTGGCCCACGCGCGCCACTCGATATCGCCATAAGAAGGATCTATTAGAGATAGAAATGCGAATCGTTATTAATAGCGTCCTTGCTATTGTGCTTCGAATCGTCAACGAGCAACGCCATGAAACGGCTAAACTATCGACTCGTCACCATTCTCCTTTTCACCCTCCTTGCAAGTTGCGCAATTGCCGGAGAGCCGGAGAGTCTGGAAGCCGAGCTGCAGCGCCTGCGGCAGGAGATTCTCAACCTCAAGCACAAGATCGAACGGCTGGAGAAGAGCCGTGCCCCTTTGAGGCGCGAACTCGAAAAGGCGCGGGAGGCGCGCCAGGCCGAGGAAGCGGGCAGGCCCCTGCCCCAACCCTCACCGCCCACCTGGAAGAAGCGTCTGGAGTTCAGCGGCCTTGTGGAGATCGAGGCCTCGACTACGGATGCTGGCGGTGGCGAAAGCGATCTCCAGGTCTCCACCGTGGAGCTTGGCGCCGACGCCCAGATCAACCCCTGGATGAACGCCCATCTACTGGTACTCTATGAACAGGGAAAGAGCGACCCGCCGGAGATCGACGAGGCCATCATCACCATCGCCAACCTGGAGCGCTCCCCCTGGTCCCTGGCGGTAGGGCGCCAGTATGTCCCCTTCGGCAACTATGACAGCCACATGGTCTCCGATCCCCTCACACTGGAGATCGGCGAGACCCGGGCCGCCGCCGCCCAGGCGGGATTCGTGCGCAGCGACTTCCACGCCCTCGCCTTTGCTTTCAGGGGCGACACCGACAGCGAAATCCACTCTTTCGGCCTCAACCTGGGCCTCTCCCACGCCGCCGAGGGCGACGCACCCGGCTATAACCTGGAGATCTCCTGGCTCAACAACCTGGCCGAGAGCAAGAGTCTGCGCGAGCTGATCTCCCGTCCCGGCCGGCTGGAGAAACGGGTGCCCGGCCTGGCGTTCCAGGGCAGCCTGATCTGGAAAAAGTGGAAGTTCATCGCCGAGTGGCTCGGCGCTGCCACCGCCTTCGATCCCCTGGATCTGACTTTCGACGGACAGGGCGCAAAACCCCAAGCCGGCAACCTGGAAGCCGGTTATCGCTTCCAACTCGCCCGACAGGACAGCTTCGCCGCCCTCGGCTGGCAGTTCAGCCGCCAGGCCACGGCCCTCGGCCTGCCCCGCCAGCGCTATCTGGCCACCCTCGGCGTGGAGCTGTTCGAAGACGTGACCCTGGCCGCCGAATACGCTCGCGACCAGGACTACCAGGCGTCGAAGGGCGGCAATGGCGAGCGCTGCAACACCTTTACACTGCAACTCGCTGCCGTATTCTGAAGCGGGATATGTGGAATCACCAAGCTGATTTCCACGAGCCTTGGATTCATCCCAGGTCATGGAAAGAGGTCACGTAGGAGCGGCGTCCCCGCCGCGAACCCACGATGCCGGAGATGCCTTCGTTATTCGGCGCGAGGACGCGCCTCCTACATCACCCAAACCCGAATTATTCCTTCGCCAGCCGCTGCGGCTCATCCTGCTCCAGGTAGGCCAGCTCGGCGTCGGTGAGTTCCACCTCGTCGTAGCCGGTGATCATGGGTGCCACATGGTGCAGGAAACCGCCACCCGTGGTGAGCAGGTAGAGATGGATGATGACGAAGGCGAGAATGGCGAACGCGGCGGCCACGTGGATGGTGGCCACCCACTCCAAGGCGGGATGGGAGATGCCCCCCTGCCAGTAGTTGTAGGCCAGGTAAGCCAGGCCGGAGAACCAGATGAGGGGAAACAGAAACAGCTTGAGCCCCAGGTAAGAAGCGGCCTGCAGCGGGTTGTGCTTGCGCCAGAAATGTTTGCGATAGGGGTGCTGCTCCCCCTTGAAGATGCCGTAGGCATAGAAACGCATCACCGGCCATAACCCCTTGGTGGTGGGCAGGTAGTGGCGCCAGGTGCCGGTGGTGAGATGCCAGAAGATGGCGAAGATCCAGAGCACGATGAGGGACAGGGCCGCCACCACGTGGAAATAGACCGCCTTGTCGAAACTGATCAGTCCGTAATAGCCATGCACCCGGAAACCGGTGAACAGCAACACGAAGATGAGCAGCGCCTGGGTCCAGTGCCAGAAACGTTCGAAGCCGTTGAAAATACGAACCTTGCGAATGGGCATCAGCCTCTCCTCCCGCGCAGCAGGATACGCAGCAATCCATGACCGGTGACCCCCGCCAGGGTACCGCCCACCAGCAACAGGCCGAACCAGTCGAGCCAGGGTTGGGAATCCCGTCCCGGCAGGTAGAAACCGGCGAGCTCCTTCAGGCGACCGTTCTTCGAATGACACTGGTCGCAATCCACCGCCTGCTCCTTGGGCGCCACCATGTGGTTCTGCGGCCACCAGGACCAGGTCTTCACGAAACCGTATTCGCCGCTGTAGGGGATGCCGTTCTCCTCCATGCCCCGCCGAATGGCGCGGGCGAAGTCGTAGTTGCCCCAGAAGGCGTCCTCGTCATCCCCCCAAAGGTGCATGTAGACCAAGGTGTTGCGACCCTTGTCGTACGGCTGCCAGGTGACCATGCGTTTGAAGGGCCAGATGCGCGACTTCGGATCCTGGGGCGAACCTTCGATGTGGTTGATCTCCACCGGCTTGCTTGGATCGAACACGGTGTCGATGGTGGTGTAGGTGACCTTGCCGTCGAACCATCGATAGGTGGGCACCAGGTTCTCGCCGTACTTGAAGGAGCCCTTGATGGACTTGTAGGTGTGGCGAGGCTCGCCGTTGCCCTGGACGTAGCCCTCCTCCCGGTAACCCACGCCGTTCTTCAGGCGCCCTGCGGTGCGCCAGTCCCAGAACACCTTGGTGGCCACTCCGCCACGCGCCGTGGCCGGAATATGGCAGCTCTCGCAGGCCACCCGGTCCACGTGATCATTGAGCTTGAAGCCACGGATACTGAAAGGGTGGGGCTTGTCGCCATGGCAGCTCTCGCAGGTCGCGGTCTGCCGCTCCATGCCCGGCTTGGGCAGGGCATGCTCCTTCTCGTCCCAGGCGATCATGTTGTAGCGGCTGCCGGCCCACTGATGCCCCTCCCCCACATGGCAGATGATGCAGGCGAAATTCTCGCCCTGCTCCGACATGTGCACATCCACCTCACGCGGCGGATGGAACAACACCGAGGAGAGGTCGCCGTGCTTCACGTTGTCGCCACCCCCGCCATAGAAATGGCAGGTGCCACAGTTGGCCCGGGCCGGCAGGCGCACGCTCTGAGCCACCTTCACCCAGTCGATGGGGGGCTTGCCCTCGAACAGGATGGCGCAGGCCTTGTTCCCTTTGCTGGGCGGCAGCTTGTAATAGGTACCGGTGGACTCATGGCAGACCAGGCAGTCGATGTTCTCCTGCTTGGTGAGGTCGTAGTCCGGACTGGTGCGATTGAAACCAGCGTGACACTGGGCGCACATGCCCTCGTTGCCGCGGGCGTTGGTGCAGAAGTTGTTGATGAGCCAGTCCTTGCCCAGCTGTTGGCCGGTCTCCGGATCCTTGTAACTCCAGGTCCAGTGCTTGTTGTGGATGAACTGGTCTCCCGCCTTGTTGTGACAGGAAAGGCAGGCCTTCGTCACCTCGGGGCCGCTGCTGAAAGGCCCCTGCAGCTCCTTGTACTTGGTATGGTCCGCCGTGGATTTGCGGCGCTTGTCCTCATCCAGTGCGGTGATCGGGTTGTCCACCCCGCCTTTTACACCGATGTCGGTGTATTCGGTGATGCCCAGCTCCACCTTGCCCCCCTCCTGCTCGGCCTGGGCGGTCGGCTCGGCACGAGCCACGGCGAGACCGACCAGACATAGCAGCATCGGAAACAAGTGGAAGGATGATCTGAATCTCCCTGGCATGGTGACCCTCCGCAACGAAATATTTTCTTAACCTACTTCATCCTCACCACCCGATCCTTGACCATGGGCAATCACCGCCCGCCACTGTGCCAGCAGCTCGCTGCTGCTGGCCGCCACAGCAGAACGCACCTCGCAGCTGGACACTGGTATGGGTTCGCCTTCAAGGGTGCAGCTAGCGCCTCCAGCTTCAGTGAATATGAGTTGTCCGGCGGCGTAGTCCCACAACTTCTGACCCCCGTGGAGATAGAGGCTGGCACGGCCATCCGACATCCAGCACCACTCCAACGCCACGCTGCCCAGGTTGCGCTGGGATGCATAGGGCGGGTCCGCCGCCAGCGCCAGGGTCAGGGATCGCGGCAGTCGTTTGTAGTCCACCAGCGCCAGGGCTTTGGACAGGGACTCCTCCGTGCCGGCAAGTTGCAGCGGCTCCCCGTTACGCTCAGCCCCCATGCCACGCCGGGCGGCGAACGTCTCGTCCCGCACCGGATCGTGCACGATGCCCAGCACCACCTCCCCCCCGACCTGCAGGGCCAGTGAAACGCAGAAGAAAGGGAAACCATGAGCATAGTTGGTGGTGCCGTCCAGGGGGTCGAGAATCCAGCAACCTCCGGTGGTTGCCAGCGCCTCCTGCTGCAGCCGGCAGGCGGACTCTTCCCCCAGGCATCCATACCCGGGCCACCGATCGGCCAACACCCGCCACATGGTCCGTTGCATGGCCCGGTCCGCCTCGGTCACCGGACTGCCGTCCGCCTTGTAGGAGACCCTGGCCCGGTGGAAACGGCCCATCAGCTCTCTCATCGCGGTCCACCGGATCAACTCTTTCAAGTCACGCCATGCACTTTCCTCGAGGAAGGGCAGCCGTTCTTCCATCCACCTTCTCCGAATCTCTCTGTGCCCGTGCCCTGCACCAAGGCTCTCCAATCCAGACCCTTGCTCCGTTTTGAGAAGAACTTCCCAGATCGCAAAAGGAAATTTCCTTCCCGAAGCCCCTTTGTTACCATCCCGGGCAGTTTACGAGAGTGCCCTCATGGCCCGCCACCTCCACGTGTTCCCATCCGGGCATACACCTTACTCCATGGCCGCCGGCACCCAGGGATTCTTCAACCGGCAGCAGCTGCAGGGAAAACTTGAAACAGGGAACCGGACAATCTCCTTCTCCGAGAGGTCTCCACCGGCTTAGGCGAAGACACGCTCTCGAAATCCTGCTCCTCCTCTGGACGTTGCTGGCCGGCGGGCCGTTGTACGCAGTCCAGCTGGTGGTCAATCCTTCCGTCCCCGACACCAAACTCTCCCCCTCGACCGTTCGCGCCCTTTTCAACATGCGGCTCCTCCAGTGGTCCGACGGCACACCCGTCCGGGTCTACGTGCTGCCGGACGACAACGCGCTGCACCGCCAGTTCTGCAAACGGTACCTGGGGGTCTTCCCTCATCAGCTCCGTTACTCCTGGAATCGCAGGGTTTACTCCGGCATCGGGCAGTCCCCGCACCAGGTGAAGAACGTGGAGGAGATGCGTCAACGAATCGCCGATACGCCCGGCGCCATCGGCTACCTTCCCGAGGACCTGATCGATGACAGCGTACGAGCAGTCGAAATGGAATAGGCTGGCCGCACTCCTGCTGGCGGTGGTCCCGGGGCTCGCCTTCGCCGGCGAAAACCCGGAGTGGTTCGAAGGCATGCAACTGCACGCCTTTCTTTCCCAGGGGTATGTCCACACCACCCACAACCGCTTCATGGGCGACTCGGAAGAAGGCAGCCTCGACTTCCGGGAAGCGGGCGTCAACCTCTCGCTGAGGCCCACCCCATCCTGGCTCTTCTCCGCCCAGCTGTTGTCGCGCAAGGCCGGCGAAATGAACGATGGCAGCGTCAACCTCGACTACGGCTTGGTGGACTTCACTCCCTTCTCCAATGAGACTTGGCGCATCGGCGTGATCGGCGGCCGCTTCAAGAATCCGATAGGCCTATACAA
Organism: Sedimenticola sp.; assembly: GCA_026992075.1. GTDB lineage: Bacteria > Pseudomonadota > Gammaproteobacteria > Chromatiales > Chromatiaceae > Thiolapillus. Next base: position 37,586 of record JALXAM010000076.1, read on the forward strand.
CGACACCCGAGACGTCCCCTTCACCCGACCAAGCGTCTTCCTGCCTCAATCCATCTACTGGGAGAAGCTGCGGGACATCATGCTCTCTTCCGATGGAGGACAGTTCCACGGCGAGTTCTTCCACGGCCGCCACAGCCTGTTGCTCCAGCTCGGCATCGGCCGCTTCACCACCAACGAGAACCTGGAGTGGGCCTACCTGGGCAACGACAGGCCAGGAGAGTTCGAGAACGATGGTCTGAGCAGGGTGGGCAGGCTGCAGTACGAGTTCGAGGAGGGGCGGGTCCGCCTCGCCTTGAGCGGAATCGAGGCGAATTTCCGCTTCGAAGCGGAGCCGGGTCTGCCCACGGTGGGTTCGGGCAAGACCCGCATCGACTACTGGGTGGCCTCCTTCCAGTACAACGCGGAGCGCTGGAGCCTGACGGCGGAGTACATGCGCGAACCGGTCGAATGGCAATCCTATCTTCCCCCCGCCCTCAACGATTCCAGAGAGGCAGAGGGCTATTACCTGCAGGGAACCTGGAGGATCACCGAGGCACTGGAGGTACTGCTCAGGTACGACGCTGCCTACCTCGACCGCCACGACCGGGACGGCAGCAGGCAGAGCAGCCTCAGCGGCCTGCCGGCGCACCTCTATTTCAGCAGGATCTGGTCTCTCGGCCTCACCTGGCACATCACCAGCCACATGATGCTGCGCGGCCAGTTCGACATCGCCGACGGCACCGCGCCACTTTCGGGCAGGGAAAACCCCGATCCCACGGCCATGGAGCGACACTGGAAGCTGTTCTCCCTGCTCTTCTCATTGGGGTTTTGAAGCGCGACCATGTCCCGGCCCGCAACCCATGCCGCATCCCCGGGGCGACGCCCCTTCCTCAGCCTGAAGTGGAAGGCGGTGCTGCTGCTGAGTCTGGTCCTGGCGACGGTCAATCTCACCCTGGTGTCGTTGAACGTGGTCCGCCTCCAAGAGCAGTTCGAACACCACCGCCGCAGCCTCTCCGAACGTCAGACACTGCAGTTCGAGGCACTGGTGGAGCGCAGCTTCTCCAACCTCGAGCGCCTGGCTCCTCTGCTGGTCGAGAGCGGCAACGGGAAACCCTCGCCCATACTTCTCCGCGACAGGCTCTCCGACCGCTTGGACAACCGCGCGGCTGCGTTGGAGATCGACTGGGACATCACCACTCTCATCTTCATGGACCACGGCGGCAAGGTGCGTTACCGGCAGGGCATGACCGGGATACCGACAGCGCTGCTGCAGATCATGCACGACGCCAGGAAATCGGAGACCACGCGCAGGATCCTGCTATGCTTGGAGGAGTGCCGCCAGTATGTCGCCGTTCCGATCCTCGACCGGGACCGGCTGGCCGGGATCCTGTTACTGGGAAGAACCATCGCCGACGCGGTCTCCAGCTTCCGACAGATCACCGGCTCGGACCTGGCCGTGCTCACCGCCACTTCCCCCTCCATTCCGTCCGGCACCGGACGGATCGGGCTGCCCGCCTGGAACCGCCGGCTCGCTCTGGCCTCCAGCTCGGAAAGGCTAGTGCCCCTTTTGCAGGCGCTCTCCGCGGAGACCGGCTTCGACCAGATCGGCGAGCGCGATCCCTACCGCTACCGGCACGGTGACAGAACCTACGACCTCCTCCGCATCCCGGGCGGACAGCTTCCCTGGAGCGGTTCCGACGACTACCTGGTCATCAGTGACATCACCCCGGATGTGGAATACATCCAGGCCGCGCACCGCCAGAGCATGGCGGTGGGACTGGCGGGCTTTGCATTGTCGGAACTTTTGCTTCTGCTCCTGCTGGGCACCCCCATGAATCGCCTGAAACGGCTAGCCGCCATACTGCCACGACTGGCCGAAGGCAGGACACGGCAGGTGAAATCCGAGCTCGCCACGCCCCCCCGCAAGGGCTTCGAGGACGAGATCGACATCGCCGACCACGCCACCGCGGTCCTGGCCGAGCGCCTCGAGGAGCTGAACCGCGAGGTCGAGGAGCGCACCCGCAGCCTGATCGAGCGGAGCGAGGCGCTGGCCCGCGAACGGGACTTCGTCGCCGGGCTGTTGAAGAGCGCCCAGGTGGCCATCCTCACCCTGGACACCGAGGGCCGCATCCGAAGCATCAACCCCGAAGGAGAGCGCATCACCGGAAGGAACGGGCCGAAACTCGAACAGGAGCACTTCCTCGACCTGCTGGAACAGGACTCACACAGCGAGGAACTGGCCAGGGCACTGCACATGCTGGCACTGGGGGAGCTGCACTCCTACCAGCACGAGAGCCAGCTGCGCTCCCTGGACGGCAAATTGCGAACCATTTCCTGGGTCCACTCCCGGCTCACCAGCTCCGCCTCCAACCGCGACGCGGTCATTCTCTCGGTGGGGCTCGACACCACCAAGCGGAAAGAGGCGGAAACCAGTCTCGCCTGGCTGGCCGATCACGACCCGCTGACCGAGCTGATCAACCGCAGACGGTTCCAGCAGGAGTTCCAGGGCATCCTCTCGCTCAGCCTGCGCTACCGACATGAGGGGGCACTGCTCTTCTTCGACCTCGACCAGTTCAAGTATGTCAACGACACCAGCGGGCACCAGGCGGGAGACGTCATGCTTAAGCTGGTTGCGGGCACCCTGCGGCAGATCGTCAGGAAGAGCGACCTGCTGGCCCGTCTCGGTGGCGACGAGTTCGCCCTGGTGATGCCGGAGACCGATGCCGCCGGCGCCACGCGCATGGCGAGCCGCATCCTCGACGGCCTGTCACGGATCGAGCTGCCGACACACGGCCATATCCACCGGATATCGGCCAGCATCGGCATCGCCCTTTTTCCGGCTCACGGCAAGCGGGTGGAGGACCTCATGGCCCATGCCGACCTCGCCATGTATCAGGCCAAGGAGGTCGGACGCGGCCGCTGGCACCTCTTCTCCTGGGACGAGCAGAAACGGAAGCAGCTCAACGAGGAGGTCTACTGGAAGCAGCAGATCGAACTGGCCCTGCAGGAAGAGCGCTTCTTCCTCGAATTCCAACCCATCATCGAGATCGGGACCCGAAGGATCAGCCACTACGAGGTGCTGATCCGCATGCGCGAACGGGATGGCAGTGTCGCACTGCCTGGCAAGTTCATCACGGTGGCCGAGCGCACCGGCCTCATCCACCGCATCGACCACCTGGTGCTCACCCGGGCCATCGAGGTGCTGGCGAGCCACCCGCACGCGGACTTCACGCTCTCGATCAACCTATCCGGCAAGGTGGTGAACGAGCAGGAGTTCCTGCCTCTGCTTCGTAATCTGCTGGAACAGAGCGGTATCGGTCCACACCGTCTGCTCTTCGAGATCACCGAGACTGCGGCCCTGGCGGACATTCCTGCCGCGGCGCGACTGATGAATGCCGTGCGCGCACTGGGATGCAGGACAGCCCTGGACGACTTCGGGGCGGGTTTCTCCTCCTTCTTCTACCTGAGGGAACTGTCGCTGGACATGGTCAAGATCGACGGCGCCTTCATTCGCAACCTGCCGCGCAGCAGCGAGGACCGCATATTCGTCCACGCCATCACCGAAGTGGCACGGGGCCTGGGCAAGCAGACCATCGCAGAATTCGTCGAAGACGAAGAGACCCTTCAAATGCTGCACGAACTTCGGGTGGACTACGCCCAGGGGTACCACATCGGCAGGCCAGGCCCCCTGCCAGTAGAAGCCGGCGGCTGACCCGAGGCGTCGCTCAGACCGCCCCCCGCGCCCGGGGTAGGCCATCCGCATCCTCCTCTTCTTCCAGGCGGCGGACGATGAGTGAATAAGGATGGGGCTCGACAGGCAGGGGAATGCGCACCCTCCAACCGCTCCCGGGTGCCACCTGCAACGGCCTTCCATCCTCCCCCTGCATGGCTTCCAGCCTGAAGGAATGGACTTCCGCCGGCTTGATCAGCTCCAGCCGCTCCCCCACCTGAAAGCGGTTCTTCACCTCCACCAACGCCCAGCCATCCTTCGCTTCCAGTACCTCGGCCACGAACTGGGCCCGGGAAGAGCGGGAGGCGCCCTGGCGGTAGTTCTGCAGCTCGGCGCTCTCATGGCGCTGAAAAAAGCCGTCGGTGTAGCCGCGGTTGGCCAGCCCCTCCAGCTCCGCCATCAGGGTGGGATCGAAGGGACGGCCTGCCAGAGCGTCGTCGATGGCCCGACGGTAGACGCGGGTGGCCTGGGCCACGTAGTAGTGAGACTTGGTGCGCCCCTCGATCTTGAGGCAGTCGATGCCCATCGCCACCAACCGGTGGACGTGCTCCACCGCCCGCAGGTCGCGGGAGTTGAGGATGTAGGTGCCCTGCTCGTCCTCCTCGATGGGCATGTATTCGCCGGGGCGCTGGGACTCCTCCAGGTACCAGGTTGCCGACGCGGCCGGGTGACGCTCTGATGCGTGCTCAGAGGGGGCGGTGGGGGAGGAGGCTCCAGAAAACCGCCGTGAATACTTCCCTGTAGGCTCGACCTCGGCATCCCTGCCTCGGACGTTTTCTGGAGCCTCCTCCCCCACCGCCTCGCCGACCTCTCCGGGTCCCTTCACCTGGTATTCCCAACGGCAGGCGTTGGTGCAGGTGCCCTGGTTGGCGTCCCGGTGGTTGAAATAGCCCGACAGCAGACAGCGGCCGGAGTAGGCGATGCAGAGGGCACCGTGGACGAACACCTCCAGCTCCATCTCCGGCACCGCCTGGCGGATCGCTTCCACCTGCTCCAGCGACAGCTCGCGCGAGAGGATTACCCGGCTGATCCCCTGCCGCTGCCAGAAGCGCACGCTGGCAGAGTTCATGGTGTTGGCCTGCACCGAGAGGTGGATGGGCAGCTCGGGCCACTGCTCCCGCACCAGCAGGATCAGCCCCGGATCGGCCATGATGAAGGCGTCCGGTCCCATCTCCACCACCGGCCGGATGTCGTCGAGGAAGGTGGCCAGCTTGGCGTCGTGGGGCATCACGTTCACCGCCACGTAGAACCTGCGCCCCTGGGCGTGGGCCTCCTCGATGCCGGTGCGCAGGTTGTCGTGGAGAAAGTCGTTGTTGCGCACCCGCAGGCTGTAGCGCGGCAGGCCGGCATATACGGCGTCGGCGCCGTAGGCCAGGGCGTAGCGCATGTTGCGCAGGGTGCCGGCGGGAGAGAGAAGCTCGGGGCGTTTCACCACCTCAATGATACACGGGCGACAAGGTGGCAGTCAGTCGCGCCGGCCGGCGTAACGGAACTTGCGGAAGAAACTGGGCTGGAAAAGCCACACCAGCTCGCCCGACCCGAAAGCGGCGTCGCGCCAGCGGGAGACGGGCAGGTCGAGCCGCGCCAGAGCCGCCGTGGGCATCCGCACCCGGCCGCCGCAGAACCGCTCCACCAGCCCCGACCAGGTGGGCTCGTGACCCACCAGCATCACCCGCGCGGCGTGGTCCGGAAGCTGCCGGATCACCTCCAGCACCTGCTCCGGGCTGCTGTCGTAGAGGGCGTCGCTGAACACCACCTCGGGCGACCAGTTGCCGGCCCGCAGGGCCAGGTCGAGGGTGGCGCGGGCCCGCAGCGCCGTGGAGCAAACCACCAGCTGCGGCAACGGCTGACCGGAGGTGGTGAGCAGCATCCCCATGTTCTGGGCATCACGCTCGCCGCGCAGCGACAGCGGACGCTCGTGATCGCTGGAGAAGGGCGCGTCCCAGTCGGACTTGCCGTGGCGAAAGAGGATCAGCCGCCTGCTCATGCCATGGACTGGTAGTAGAGATTCTGCGGGTGCCTTGCCTCAGCGAAGAAATACCATCTTTCCGCCACCAGCCCCAGGTACTGCATGACAAAGGCAGCCATGGGCAGCCAGGGGGAGGCGAGCCAGTGAGAGGCTCCCAGCAGCAGCGGAGGCAGCACGAAGACCGCCACCAGGAAGAAGAGACGCACCCCCTTGACCACCGCCGCGGGCCGGCCGTGGAAGAACTCGCGGGTGTTGAAAGCGCCGCCCATGAAGCCCTGGGCTTTCTGCTCGATCCGGTTGTGGCGCACGCCGATGGCGCTCTGCAGGTCGCTCTTGTGCTGCAGGCGTGCATTGCGCCGCAGCGAGAGCAGCCGGCCCACGCCCGCCGCCAGAGTGAAGATCACCGCCCAGGTGCCGTAGAAGGCCACCAGGTCCGTCCCGCTCCAGGCCGAGAAGGCGGCGGCCAGCATGAAGCCGGAAGCGATGCCGAAAAGGGTGAAGTTGACCAGGGTGAAGGGCGAGTGCCACTCCTCGATGAATTTCAGGCTGGCGTAGATCATGGCGGTGCAGCCGAACAGCGCGAAGGCCGCCAGCGCCCCCAGCACCCCCACCACCAGGGTGGCGTCCACCGGAATCACCCCTTTCACCTGGAACCAGGGCTCGGTCCAGCCGAGCCAGTGGAGGCCGCCGTAGAGCGCCACCAGCGCCATGAAGAGCGGCAATACGATCACCTCGCGCGAGAGCCAGGAGGTGCGCCACCGGGCCGCCGCGCGCCAGGCGCGTTCGGGCCTTCCGAGGTGGAACACCGAGGCCACCAGCCCCGCTACCAGGAAGAGAAGCGCCAGCAGGCTGCCCTGGGCGTAGAAGCGCACGCTGTCCTGCGGCTGGAGCAGGTTGGCCAGGGAATAGACCTGCCCGGTCACCAGCGCCAGGAAGAGCCCCTGCCCCACGCCGATGAGGGTGGTGAGAAAGATGACGGAAAAGGCGGGATGCATGGCAACGGCTCCTCAGAAGGCCACGTCGTCGAGGGTATCGCCCTCGGCCGCCGGCAGGGGGGCCTCCTTGCGCAACGGGTTGTCGGCCCGCACCAGCTCGTCCTCGAAGATCTGGATGCGGGTCTTGCGCCGCGGCAGGTAGTGGTTGGCCGGCCGCGTGCCCCACTCCGGCATCAGCTGGTAGCCGCCGTTCTCGCGGATGGCCACCGACACCTCCGAATCGGGATCGTGCACGTCACCGAACAGCCGCGCGCTGGTGGGACAGGCAAGCACGCAGGCCGGCTTGCGCTCCGACTCGGGCAGCGACTCGTCGTAGATGCGGTCCACGCAGAGGGTGCACTTCTTCATCACCTTCTGCTTCTCGTCCAGCTCGCGGGCGCCGTAGGGGCAGGCCCAGGAGCAGTACTTGCAGCCGATGCACTTGTCGTAGTCCACCAGCACGATGCCATCTTCCTCGCGCTTGTAGGAGGCGCCGGTGGGACAGACCGGCACGCAGGGCGGCTCCTCGCAGTGGAGGCAGCTCTTGGGAAAGTGCACCGTCTCGGTGTTGGGGAACTCCCCCACCTCGAAGGTCTGCACCCGGTTGAAGAAGGTGCCGGAGGGATCCTTGTCGTAGGGACGGACGTCGGTGAGGGGCCCCGCCCAGCCGGAGGTCTGCCACTCCTTGCAGGAGGTGACGCAGGCGTGACAGCCCACGCAGACGTTGAGGTCGATCACCAGGGCGAGCTGGGTCATCGGTTTCTCCTGAAGATCCTGCCGAAGCGGCCGGCCACATAGGCCTGCCACCTGGGCTTGCGGAAGGTCTGCCCCGGCAGGGGGCGCTGGGGCTCGAACTGGGGCCAGCTCGTTGCCGGCTCGTCGTCGCCGGCCTTGTAGAGGCGCACGCGCACGTCGAACCAGGCCGCCTGGCCGGTGACCGGGTCGGAGTTGGAGAGGTGCTCGCCCGACTCGCAGGGCGGCAGCTCCTCGGAGATGAGGTGGTTGAGGAGGAATCCCTTCTGCGACTCGTTGGCGCGCGGCGACAGCCCCCAGGCGCCGGCCGCCTTGCCGATGGCGTTCCAGGTCCAGACGGTGCCCGGCTCCACCGCGTTGGAGAAGCGGGCCATGCAGCGCACTTTGCCGTGGGGCGACTCCACCCAGATCCAGTCGCCGTCCTCGAAGCCGCTGGCGCGGCCGGTGCGGGGGTTGACGAAGAGATAGTTGTGGGTGTGGATCTGGCGCAGCCAGGCGTTCTGGCTGTCCCAGGAGTGGTACATGGCCATGGGGCGCTGGGTGAGTGCGTTGAGCGGATAGGCCTGGGTGTCCACCAGGCGTGACTCCAGGGTCTCGTGGTAGAAGGGCAGCGGATCGAAATACTGCTCCACCCGCTTGCGCAGCCGTTCCGGCGGCTGCTTGCCCGGCCATTTGCCCTGGGCCGCCAGGCGGAACTTCTGCAGCACCTCGGAGTAGAGATGGAGGGTGATGGGCTCGGCGTAGCGGGTCATGCCGTGGGCCCTGGCCCATTCCAGGTAGCCGCGGTTCCAGTTGCGCATGTACTGGTAGCTGCGCGGCAGTTCGTAGTGGAAGACGCAGTTGTTCCGCGCGTACATCTCCCACTGGCGCGGATTGGGCTCGCCCTTAAGGAACTTCTCGCCCCCCTTGCCGCGCCAGCCGGCCAGGAATCCGATGCCGGAGCCCGGCGAGGTCTCGTAGTTGACGATGAAGTCGGGATAGTCGCGAAACTTGCGGTTGCCCTCCTCGTCCACGAAGGCGGGCAGCTTCAGGCGCGAACCCAGCTCGATGAGTACCTCCTGGAAGGGCTTGCACTCGCCGGTGGGCTCCACCACCGGGATGCGCACCGAGTCCACCGGCCCCGAGTACTCGGAGATGGGCCGGTCGAGCAGCGACATCACGTCGTGCCGCTCCAGGTAGGTGGTGTCGGGCAGCACCAAGTCGGCGAAGGCCACCGTCTCCGAGGCAAAGGCGTCGCAGACGATGAGGAAGGGGATGCGGTACTCGCCGTTCTCGTCCCTGTCGGTGAGCATCCTGCGGATCTCGCCGGTGTTCATGGCCGAATTCCAGGCCATGTTGGCCATGAACAGCATCAGGGTGTCGATGCGGTAGGGATCGCCCCGCCAGGCGTTGGTGATGGCGTTGTGCATCAGGCCGTGCACCGACAGCGGGTACTCCCAGGAGAAGGCCTTGTCGATGCGCACCGGTTCGCCCACCTCGTCCACGAAGAGATCGTCCGGGCTCGCAGGCCAGCCCAGGGGCATGCCGTTGAGGGGCGTCTCCGGCTGCACGTCCTCCGGCCCCTTGGGCGGCTTGGGGCAGGGCGGAATGGGGCGCGGGAAAGGCGCCTTGTGGCGGAAGCCGCCGGGGCGGTCGATGGTGCCCAGTAGGGTCATCAGAATCCCCAGGGCGCGGATCGCCTGGAAACCGTTGGAGTGAGCCGCCAGGCCGCGCATGGCGTGGAAGGCCACCGGGTTGCCGGTGACGGTGTCGTGGTCGTTGTCCCAGCAGTCGGTCCACTGGATGGGCAGCTCGATCTTCTGGTCGCGGGCGGTGACCCCCATCTCGTGGGCCAGGCGGCGGATGGTGTCGGCGGGGATGCCGGTGATCCCCTCGGCCCACTCGGGGGTGTAGTCCTCCACCCGCTCCTTGAGCAGCTGGAAGGCGGGCTTCACCGGGGTGCCGTCCTCCAGCTCGAACTCGCCCAGCAGGCGGGGGTCGCAGCCAGGGGTGTGGGTGCCCATGGCGATGTTGAGCTCGCGGTCCCACCAGAGCTTGTTCTGCGGATCGAAGCACCCCTCCTCCACATGCATCTCCACCCGCTTGAACAGGCCGTGGTCCTCCCGCCCGGGGTCGTCGATCACCAGCTCGGCGGCGTTGGTGTACTGCACCAGGAAGTCGCGGTCGTAGAGGCCGGTGTTGATCAGCTCGTGGATGATGGCCAGCAGCAGGGCGCCGTCAGTGCCCGGCTTGATGGGCACCCACTCGTCGGCGATGGCCGAGTAGCCGGTGCGCACCGGGTTGATGGAGATGAAGCGGCCGCCGCGCCGCTTGAATTTCGAAATGGCGATCTTCAGCGGGTTGGAGTCGTGGTCCTCGGCGGTGCCGATCATCACGAACAGCTTGGCTCGGTCCAGGTCAGGCCCGCCGAACTCCCAGAAGGAGCCGCCGATGGTGTAGATCAGGCCGGCAGCCATGTTCACCGAGCAGAAACCGCCGTGGGCGGCGTAGTTGGGGGTGCCGAACTGCTTGGCGAAGAGGCCGGTCAGCGCCTGCATCTGGTCGCGGCCGGTGAAGAGGGCGAAGCGTTTGGGATCCTCCCGGCGGATGCGCCCCAGCCGCTCCTCCATGATCTCGAAGGCCCGCTCCCAGGAGATCTCCTCGAACTCGGAACTGCCCCGCTCCGCCCCCTCCTTGCGCAGCAGCGGTTTGGTGAGGCGGGCGGGCGAGTACTGCTTCATAATGCCCGAGGCCCCCTTGGCGCAGATCACCCCCTGGTTGTGGGGGTGGTCGGGATTGCCCTCGATGTGGCGCACCTCGCCGTCACGCAGGGTGACGCGAATGCCGCAGCGGCAGGCGCACATGTAGCAGGTGGTGTTGCGGACCTCCACGCGCCCCTGGGCGCGGTCCGAGCGAGCGGCGGGGTCTTCCATTCGGTGGGAACCTGACAGCGCGATTGAGCTCTTGATTATATTCTTTTTTTCTTATGTTTTTTCCCACAAAAAAAGCAATGCCATTGCCTGGAAGACATGGAAGCTGCTAAGGAGTCTCTGATCTAATCCATGAACTCGCATCTTGTCCCCCTCTGGTCCGACTACTGCGTTGAAGTTCTTGCCAATAGCCTGCTATTGGCTGCGAACTTCGCCTTGTACTCGAACCAGAGGAGTACAATCTGCTTCGTCCAGGATTAAATCAGAGACTCCCTAACTAACAGCCACAACCCTGTCGCAAGCGATCCAGGTCCAGCACCTTCACGGAGCGGCAGGAGACTTCGATAATTTTCTCCCTTTCCAGGTTATGGATGATCCGGGAAAAGGTCTCGGGAGTGAGGTTGAGCAACGAAGCGGTATTGGCCTTGGTGTCCGGCAGCTCCACCAAACGATCGTCCCTGCCCTGGGCCTGGGCCTGTTCGATCTCGCGCAGCAGATACCCCACCACCCTTTCCCGGGAGCTCTGCAAGCAAAGAGCTTCCATCTGGCTGAATAGCTCACAGATGCGTTGGCTCATGTCGCCCAAAAGATGCTGCTGTAGGACCTTCTCTCTATCCAGGAGGTCGAGAAAGACCTCGCGTTCTATGAACAGCAGCCGGGAGCGCCGGATGGATTGGGCGTAATAGGGCCATGGATGGTTGGCCAGCACCATGGACTCGCCGAAACTCTGACCGGAATTGATGATCTCGACGATCTTCTCGTTCCCACGGGAGGAGAGAAAGGCCAGTTTCACCTTTCCTTCCAGGAGGAAATAAAAACCGTTTACCGGGTCGTCCTTGGCGAACAACTGTTCGCCCCGATCCACGTTCAATTCACGGGCACGTTTGGAAACCAAATAGAGGGCGTCGCCTTCCAGCCCTGCGAAAAGAGACATCCTGGCCAAGGCGCCAGATATGGTCAATGCATCCATCGCTCCATCCTCAGAACAGGTATTCACGGGCTTGCTGACCCCGTTCCACCTGGACGATGCTGCATATCCGTGGAACTGTACGACTGGAGGTCTTCTTATTGGGCCCCTATCACGCTCCGAAGTCTTCTTGAGTCCTTCGAAACCACCATAAAGGCCTTTTCTTTTTAAAAATTATCCTTTTCTGTTCACCTCCGACTCATTGACAATTCGCAACCTTACTCCTGAGTATAGTTTGATCGCGATCAAGAAAATGTCCAATAACGAAAAAAAGGGCGCACGCCCAAGACGTGCGCCCTTTTGGCGTCCCTTGGCCCGATTATTTGGAGGGCTGAGCGGGAGCTTGCGGCGCCTGAGGTGCTGCAGGCGCTGCCGGAGGAGGAGCATAGGGCGCGTAAGGAGCACCATAGCCATAGGGAGGATAAGCCCACCAGGGACCATAGTAATCGTAGTAACGATCACGCCAATAGTTACGGCCATAGCCACGGCCCCGGCCGGAAGCGTGCATGCCGAAATCGAAATCACCGGCGCCATCGCCCCACCAGTCATTCCAGTCGTCCCAACCACGGTGGCCCCAACCATCGTCGTCCCAGGGACCCCACCAGGCGGAAGCGGAGCTAGCAGCGGCGATCAGCGCAGCAAATGCTGCAACCTTGAGCGTCTTTTTCATGTCATCTCTCCTTTTGGATGAAACGAACTTCTTTCAGGCAGCCTGCCTCGTGGGCGTCGAAGTCCGGCAGGCCATTTTCGAAAGCTTCATACTGCGCGGCTTTCTTGTTGGTTAGTATTTAACCTTTTACTAATATAGTCAATCGTTTTTTGCAAATCACGATTTGACCTTCATAGGTATTTTAGAAACCTTCCTCCTCCAGAGGCGGGTTTCCATCGTAAACCAGGTATTTCCTTCTTTGAAGGTAGGACTCCCGATAAAAAATGTAGGGATCCAAGGCCGCGGAACGCACCACACTTTCGTTGCGCATCAGGCCCGCCGTCTCGTCGATGTAACGAAGCCCCCAGAGCGTCCAGCCATAACGGTTGTCCCCCACCCGGCGGTTGATGAAATGGGTGACCCAATCCACCACGAAGCCCCCGCCATCCCGCACGCTGCTGGGACCGATTACGGGCAGTACCAGGTAGGGCCCTGTGGAAACGCCCCAGTATCCCAGCGTCTGCCCGAAATCCTCGTTGTGTTTTTCCAGCCCCCAGCTGGAGGCCACATCCATGAAGCCAAAAAAGCCGAGAGTGGTGTTGATGGCCATCCTGCCCAGATCCGAAAAAGCGGCCTTCACTTTCAGCTGTAAGAGGTTGTTGACGATATTGGTGGGTTCATCCAGATTGCTGAAGAAGTTGGTGATGCCCCGATCGATGGGCTCTGGCGCGACCTTCACATAGGCTCTCGCCAGCGGCTTGGAGACATAGGTCTCCAAGTGATTGTTGAGATCGAACATGGAGCGGTTGAAAGGCTCCAACGGATCCCCCGGCTCGGGCTCCATGCCCACCCAGCTGGCGCAACCGTTGGCCCCCAATAATATGATCAACGCTAGAGGAGCGATCCAGTTTCTCGTCATGGCATGTCTCTTCATTGGCCATCACCTCCCTGGCCCGATGCTATCAGAGCACCGGTTCCACGCGGTATCCGGCACGCTGCAAAAGTTTGATCAGCCCCTCATTTCCAGGCAGGTGCAACGCCCCAACGGCCACCAGGGTGGTTCCCTCCTGCAGCAGGGGCAACAACCGCTTCAGCATGCGGTGGTTTCTCTGGCGGATCAGGTGATCCCGGAACCAGGCCGTCAACTCCGGATCGCCGGAGGCGTCGAATTCCAGGCTCAGCTCCTGCAGCCTCTCCAGGTCCCCATCGAGATAGACCTGCACCAGCTGCTCCAACTGCTGGTGCAACGCCTGTCGCTGCTCCAGGGTCTCCTCCAGCATGCGCCGCTGCAACCGCTCGGGGAGCTGGTCGAACAGGGCGAGCTGTTCCGCGGGCGTCTCCAGCGCCCGCAGTTTCTTGTGTCGGGCCAGGGCGTGCCGGTAGATCACCTGGTCCATCGCCTCACCGGTGAGCTCCGGAGTTCCCAGGATCACCGCCACGGCCCAGGGTTTCATCCGTTGCAACAGCAATTCCGGCACCCCCTTCTCGCCCATGGCCGCGACCACCTTGCGAAACAGCTTTTCGCCGAGCAGCCCCGATAGTGTCTGATCCGGCGGCAGCAGCATGGCCGTGCTGGCCATGAGCATGGTGCCGGTGTCGGGCAGGATCTCCAGCGCCACCTGCTGCACCTGTTCGAAGGGTTGGTCCAGTCGCTGGAGCACCGTCAGAACGCGCGGATCGTCGCTGTGCATGGTCCCCAGCAGGTAATGGGCCGCCTGCCCCGGCTTGCTGAACCGGTACAAGGGCCCCTCCCCCGCCAGCGCCAGGCCCTGATGGCAAAGGAGCCACAAAAAAAGAAGAAGCCAGCGCAACTTTTTCGTCGCCAGGAAGGGCATCATGACTTATCCTTGATCGCCGTGAACGGGCCTCAAATGCATCCTACCATCGACCAGCGCTTCCGGGGCTACCTGCCGGTGGTGGTGGACGTGGAAACCGCCGGTTTCGATGCCCGATGCGACGCCCTGCTGGAGATCGCCGCGGTGATCATCGAGATGGACCACCGAGGGCGCCTCCAACCCGGGGAGCTGGCGCACTGTCACGTGGAACCCTTCGAGGGGGCCAACCTGGACCCCAAAGCGCTGGAATTCAATGGCATCGACCCCTGGCACCCTTTCCGCGGCGCACAGCCTGAGCGCGAGGCCCTGCAGACCATTTTCACCCCGGTCCGCCGTGCGGTGAAACGCAACCGCTGCCGCCGCGCCATCCTGGTGGGACACAACGCTTTCTTCGACCTGGGGTTCCTCAATGCCGCGGTGGAACGGACAAAACTAAAGCGCAACCCTTTCCACCCATTCAGCACCTTCGACACCGTGAGCCTGGCGGGGTTGGCTTACGGACAGACGGTGCTGGCCCGGGCGGTGGAGGCAGCCGGCATCGAGTGGAACGGAAAGGAGGCACACAGCGCCCTCTACGACGCGATGAAGACAGCAGAGCTCTTCTGCACCATCGTCAACCGTTGGCAGGCGCTGGTGGAGTTGGAAGAAAGGGCCGCAGCCGAACCTGACCCGTAAGCCGGACTGAAGCCTGACCTACGGGATGAGTGGAATCAGCAGGCCTGGCGGCCTCAATCCTCGCTCTCCTTCTCCTCGGCGGGCCATTTCTTGGCCGCTTCCTTGACCATCTTCTGCAACTCGCCCTTTTCGAACAGCTCCAGGGTGATGTCGCAACCACCGATGAGCTCACCGTCGATATAGATCTGGGGAAAGGTCGGCCAGTCGGCGAACCTTGGCAGATTCTCGAAGATCTCCGGATCGGCCAGCACGTTCACGTAGGCGAACTTCTCTCCACACTGCTGCAGCGCCGCCGCCGCGCGGGACGAGAATCCACACTGCGGGAACTGGGGGGTCCCCTTCATATAAATGAGTATGGGATTGTTCTCTACCTGCTCCTTGATTCTTTCCAATGGATCCATGGTCGTCTCACTCCGGTCTTGTGTTCTGGATGGGGACGGAAACATGGGGTGTCCGCCCCGACTTGTCAACCCGGCCATTCTACCGCTGCCCGTGACCGGCCTTAAACCTCGGGGACACAGGGGAAGTGCAGTCCGGAACCTCTGGTCACCGTCATTGGTCTTATCATAGAATTCCGGCAATACCGGTCGAAATTGACAACACGAAAGAGGAGCTAGTACGTCCATGAACCCGAACCCCTACCAGAACCAAACCCTGACGCGAAGTTACGAAGGTACCTTTGCTACCAACAAGGTACTCAAGAACACCTATTTGCTGTTGTCGGCCACCCTGCTGTTCAGTGGCCTGACCGCTGCGTTGGCCATGGTGCTGGCAGTGCCCGTGGCGGCCTACACCATCTCCCTCATCGTGGCCATGTTGCTGGGCATGTTCGTACTGCCGCGCACCCAGGATTCAGCAGCGGGCATCGGTGTCGTCTTTCTCATCACCGGCCTCATGGGCTTCGGGTTGGGGCCGGTCATCCAGCTCTATCTCAACATGCCCAACGGGGCGCAGACGGTGGCTCTGGCCCTGGGTGGTACCGGCGTCATCTTCCTCGGCCTGTCCGGCTACGCGCTGGCCAGCCGGCGGGATTTCAGCTTCATGGGCGGTTTCATCTTCGCCGGCATGATGGTGATGCTGGTGGCGGTTCTGGCCAACATCTTTCTGCAGATCCCGGCCCTGCAACTGGCCATCGCCGCCGGTTTCATCCTACTGATGAGCGGTTTCATCCTGTTTCAGACCAGCCAGATGGTGCACGGCGGTGAAACCAACTACATCAGCGCCACCTACGGACTCTACCTCTCCATCTTCAACATCTTCATCAGCCTGCTGCAGATCCTGGGGATCTTCGGCAGCGACGAATGAAACCAGCGGAGCCCCGGCCCTGGCCGGGGCTCTGCCGTAGGTCCGGCTTCGGCCCCACAACCAGAACGCTTTCCCGGAACCTGTGGACCGGTTTTCGTAACGGGAACGCCGTAAGTACTATCCCTGCAGGCTCCGCTTCGGCATCCCTGCCTGTGAAGTCCCGCCACGAGTACCGGGCCACAGGCCCACTACACTGATGGTCATACGTTGGGCTGAATCCGACACCTACGGCGGAAGCTGCGCGAAAACAGAAACATGGAGCAATAAATGGAACTCGCCCTGCAGATCGCCAGCGCCGTGCTGGTGGTGATGATGCTGGTCTTCCTCTATCCCACCGCCAAGCAATGGATGACCAATGGCCCCAAGGCGAAACCGGGGGACTGGCGTTCAGCCCTGATTCCACTGTTGCTGGTGACCGGATTCGTAGCCCTGCTGGTGATGCTGGCCAGAAGCTGAAGGCCCCGGCCACCTTTCGGCGACCGGGGCTTGTGTCGTCGCCGGATCACCAGAACTCCCGCTGGAACCGGCCTCCCTGCCAGCCTGTTCCTCCTGAACATTCTCCCTGCGACAAGTTCATCATAAGCCAGGGCGGCACCCGAATACATCGGACCTCGCCCAAATTTCTGTAGGCCGACGCCTACAAAAAGGATCGCTCACCCTTCTGGAACGATCTGCTCTTGTCCACCCATCCAGGGCCTGAGCACCTCCGGCACCCGAATGCTGCCGTCCCCCTGCTGGTAGTTCTCCATCACCGCCACCAGGGTTCGTCCCACCGCCAGACCCGAGCCATTGATGGTGTGCAGCAGCTCCGGCTTGCCGGTGTCCGGGTTGCGCCAACGCGCCTTCATGCGCCGCGCCTGGAAATCGACGAAGTTGGAACAGGAGGAGATCTCGCGGTAACGCCCCTGCCCCGGCAGCCACACCTCCAGATCGTAGGTCTTGGTGGCGGAGAAGCCGAGATCGCCGCTGCAGAGGGTCACCACCCGGTAGGGAAGTTCCAGCAGCTGCAGTACCTTTTCGGCATGACCGGTGAGCGCCTCCAGCGCCTCGAAGGACTCCTCCGGCCGCACCGCCTGCACCAGCTCCACCTTGTCGAACTGGTGCTGGCGGATCATGCCGCGCGTGTCCTTGCCGTAGGCGCCCGCCTCGGAACGGAAGCAGGGAGTGTGGGCCACCACTTTGAAGGGAAGCGCATCGGCCGGTAGGATCTGGTCCCGCAGCAGGTTGGTGAGAGGCACCTCGGCAGTGGGGATCAGGTACCAGGGGCGCTCCCCCTCCAGCCGGAAGAGATCCTCGTGGAACTTGGGCAGCTGGCCGGTACCGTAGAGGGAATCGTCGTTGACGATGTAGGGGACGTAGCTCTCCCGGTAGCCGTGCTCCCTGGTGTGCAGGTCCAGCATGAACTGCGCCAGCGCGCGGTGCAGGCGGGCGATCTGGCCGTGCATCACCACGAAACGCGAGCCGGTGAGTCGTGCCGCCGCCTGGAAGTCGAGACCGCCCAGGGCCTCGCCCAGGTCCACGTGGTCCATCGGCTCGAAGTCGAATTCGGGAATCTCGCCCCAGCGCCGCTCCTCCCGGTTGTCCTCCTCGTCCTTTCCATCGGGAACCGTCTCGTGGGGCAGGTTGGGCAGGTGGAGCTGGAACTGGCGCAGCTCCTCCTGCACCACCCGCAGCGCCTCCTCCTCGGCCTTGAGCTCGTCCCCCAGGGCCGCCACCTCGTCCAGCAGCGGCTGGATGTCTTCCCCCGCCGCCTTGGCCCTGCCGATGGCTTTGGATTTGGTGTTGCGCCGGTTCTGCAGCTCCTGCACCCGGGTCTGGAGCGACTTACGGCGGCGCTCCAGCTCCGCCAGCCCCTTCAGGTCCAGCTCGAAACCACGACGGGCCAGGGCGGCCGCCACCTTCTCGGGTTCGCTGCGCAGCAGCTTGGGATCTAGCATCTGGTTCTCCGGAACGATGTCGAGTAAAGCAATGGAAAACGGGCGATCCGCTCGCAAGCCGGTGGGTAATCCCTGGTAGCGGGACCTCGGCAGCAGGGATGCTGCCGCGGAGCCTACAGGGAAGTATTCACGACGTTCCCGCTACAAAGGACCACCCACCGGCGCCCGGGCAGCGTCTCAATCATCCAGGTTCGTGCGCGCCTGCCAGTAGACGAGGTGACCGGGATCGATCTTGTTTCGCAGGTGCTCCACCACCGCCGCCACCTTCTCGGGCCGGTCGAAGAACTCGATCACCACCGGCATGTCCAGCGACAGGTCCACCAGGGAGGCGGTGTGCATCTTACCCGAGCGCCCGAAGCCCGCAACCCCGCGGAAAGCGGTGACGCCGGCCACCTTCTCCACGTCGTGCAGGTAGCCGAGGGTCTCCTTCATCTTGCGTTCGCCCTCGGTACAGTAGATGCGCACCATGGTCACTTCGTCGGTCATAACTGCCTCCCCAGGATGACGCCGGCCCAGGCGGCCAGCACGCAGGCGACGACGCTCACCCCCACGTTGAGCAGCGCCTTGCCGATCTCCGCCTGCTCGATGAGATTGAAGGTCTCGATGGAAAAAGTGGAAAAGGTGGTGAATGCGCCGAGAAAGCCCACCAGCAGCAGGGCACGCATCTCCGGGCCGGTGGTGAGCCGCTCCAGCAACAGGATGTAGAGAATCCCCATCGCCAGGGATCCCAGCAGGTTCACCGCCAGGGTTCCCCAGGGAAAGCCGCGCCCCAGCCAGCCGTAGACGGCGGTGGAGACCCAGAAACGCAACAATGCTCCCAGAGCGCCCCCTGCCCCGATGGCCAACGTCTGCATCATGATTCTTGTCGCTGCCCGGTCCCCTTTCGCCAACAAAGGCGCAGTGTAACCGGTGCAAGGCCCTCGCCCAAGGGGCGGCCCGGCGGGGAGCCACCACGCAGTTGAAATCAACCGCCTTTTTGGGTAGGGTTTCGGCTTTGCTTTTGCCACACGGCGGAAAAGCGCGCAGGTGGCCACCGGACACGGGGCTGCCTTTTTTGTTTTTGGCGCCTTCCGGTGACGATCATGAAAGACGTTCTCATGCACACCTATGCCCGTCTCCCGGTGACCTTCACCCGGGGCGAGGGATCCTGGCTCTATGACCAGGCAGGCCGCAAATACCTCGACGGTCTCTCCGGCATCGCCGTCTGCGCTCTGGGGCACGCCCATCCCGCAGTGACACGGGCGGTCTGCGAACAGGCCGGCAAGCTGGTCCATACCTCCAATCTCTACGGCATCGAGCAGCAACAGGTGCTGGGCGAACGGCTCACCACGCTGGCCGGCATGGACCGGGTCTTCTTCGCCAATTCCGGCGCCGAGGCCAACGAGGCGGCGATCAAGCTGGCGCGGCTGTGGGGCCACCGCAAGGGCATCGACAACCCGGTGATCGTGGTCATGGAGAACAGCTTCCACGGCCGCACCATGGCCACCCTCACCGCCACCGGCAACCGCAAGGTGCAGGCCGGCTTCGAGCCCCTGGTCCACGGCTTCGCCCGCGTCCCCTACGGCGACCTGGAGGCGCTGCAGACGGCGGCCCGCAACCTCAAGGACATCGTCGCCGTGCTGGTGGAGCCCGTCCAGGGCGAAGGGGGCGTCCACATCCCGCCCGACGACTACCTGCCCGGCATCCGCGCCCTGTGCGACGAGCAGGGTTGGCTGATGATGCTGGACGAGATCCAGACCGGCATGGGCCGCACCGGCCGCCCCTTCGCCTTCCAACGCTACGAGCTCATCCCCGATGTGATCACCCTGGCCAAGGCGCTGGGCAACGGCGTGCCCATCGGCGCCTGCCTGGCCCGGGGCGACGCGGCGGAGCTGTTCGGCCCTGGCAGCCACGGTTCCACCTTCGGCGGCAACCCTCTCGCCTGCGCCGCCGCCCTGGCGGTGCTGGAGGTGATGGAAAAGGAGCGGCTGTGGGAGCGTGCCGCATCGCTGGGGGAACGGATGCTCACCGGCTTCCGGGAACGACTGGGGAGTCTCGAAGGCGTGGTGGATATCCGCGGCCAGGGCCTGATGATCGGCATCGAGCTGGAGCGTTCCTGTGGCGAGTTGGTGAACCGGGCGCTGGAACAGGGGCTGCTCATCAATGTCACCGCCGAGCGGGTGTTGCGCCTGCTGCCCCCGCTGGTGCTGAACGACGAGGAAGCCGAACACCTGACCAAGGGCGTGAGCGCCCTGGTGGAACACTTTCTGGCGGAGGAATGAACCCATGCCGCGCCACTTCCTGACCCTGCTGGACCTCACCCCGCAAGAGCTGCGCAGCCTGGTTCAGCGCGCCCATGAACTCAAGCGCGCCCGGCAACGAGGCGAGATCAGCGAGGCGCTGCGCCACAAGGTGCTGGCCATGATCTTCGAGAAGTCCTCCACCCGCACCCGGGTCTCCTTCGAGGCCGGCATGACCCAGCTCGGCGGCGCCGCCATGTTCCTCTCCCCCAACGATACCCAGCTCGGCCGCGGAGAACCCATCGAGGACACCGCCCGGGTGCTGTCGCGGATGGTGGATGGCATCATGATCCGCACCTTCGCCCACGAGACGGTGGAGACCTTTGCCGAATACTCCCGGGTGCCGGTGATCAACGGCCTCACCGACCTCTATCACCCCTGCCAGCTGCTGGCCGACATGCAGACCTATTTCGAACACCGGGGCGACATCCAGGGCCGCACCGTGGCCTGGATCGGGGATGGCAACAACATGTGCCACTCCTACATCAACGCCGCGCGCCAGTTCGATTTCCAGCTGCGCATCGCCTGCCCGGAGGGATACGACCCCGACCCCGAAATCCTGGCCGCCGCGGGCGACCGCTGCACCATAGTGCGTGATCCGATGGCCGCCGCCGAAGGGGTGGACCTGGTGGTCACCGACGTCTGGGCCAGCATGGGCCAGGAGGAGGAGCAGAAACAACGCGAGAAGGCTTTCGCCGGCTACCAGGTGACGCCGGAACTGATGGCCCGCGCCGACAAGGAGGCGCTCTTCATGCACTGCCTGCCGGCCCACCGCGGCGAGGAGGTGGCGGCCGAGGTGATCGATGCCCCGGATTCCGTGGTCTGGGACGAGGCCGAGAACCGGCTGCACGCACAGAAGGCGCTGCTGGAATTCCTCATGGCCCAGTGACGGAACCGTTACCGGTTTCGCCTTCTTCTGTGGTCCCCGGAAACCGGCCCGGGTGCGCTTCTCCATAGATCCCGGATCCGGTTAGATTCATCCGGGATGACAGACCGCCTGCCTTTGGACTTTTCCGTTCCGATCTGAAAGAATTTCCGCTTCCCGAAGCCAAGGAATCCGGTCGTGAAAAGAACCCTGCTCCTGGTCCTGCTGCTCCTTGCCGGCGCCGTATCGGCCGCCGAGACCCGCTACGTCACCGATCAACTGAAGATCACCATGCGCAGTGGCGAGAGCAACCGGCACCGCATCATCAAGATGCTGCCTTCGGGTACGCCGGTCACCGTGCTGGAGAGCAACCGCGAAACCGGCTATTCGAAGATCCAGCTGGCCAACGGCAAGACCGGCTACGTCCTCACCCGGCAACTGCAGAAGGAACCGGTGGCCCGGGACCGCCTGGCCGCCATGGAAAAGCGGATCCGGGAGCTGGAAGCATCCCCCAACGAGCTGAGCAAGCGCCTGGCCACCCTGTCGCGGGAACACGAGGAGCTGCAGCGCAAGCACGCCGAGCTGCAGCGCGAGAAGGACCGCATTCAGAACGAACTTGACACCCTCAAGCGCACCGCCGCCAACGCCGTGCAGATCGCCCAGGAACGCAAGAAGCTGCGCAAGCAGGTGGCCACCATGAGCCGCCAGCTGGCCGACCAGGAACAGGAGATCCGCGAGCTGAAGAACAGCACCACCCAGCGCTGGTTCCTCATTGGCGGCGGCGTGCTGTTCGGCGGCATCCTCCTCGGCCTGATCCTGCCCCACCTGCGGGTGCGCAAACGGAAGGACTCCTGGGGATCGCTCTGAGGCGGTCTCTGCCCGCCAACTCGTCGGGCACGCTTCGCTTTGCCCGACCTACGAAGACTGGCGAGAAGGGTTAGTCGTCCGACCTGCCCCCCTCTTCGTGGGAGCCGGTGCGCCACGGCCGGCAGGCAAGGACGAAGGCGCCCACCAGGGTGAGCAGCAGCCAGTCGCGGCCGATGAGGATGACGGCGGTCCAGCCGTAGCCGCCGTAGGGCTTGCTGAACTCGTTCACCAGGTCGCCCACCAGGATCACCGCCAGCACGCCCGGCACGAAGAGTTTGATGAGAAAGTCCCACCAGGCTCCCAGCCGCACCGAAGAGATGCGGTTGATGTGCCTGCGCAGCCGGGGCAGGTTGAACAGCCAGCCCACCACGAAGCACTCCAGGATCCCCACCAGCACCAGCCCGTAGTGGGTGACGAAGTGGTCCACGATGTCCAGCCACAGCAGCCCGGCGCGGGTGGTGAAGACGGTGGCGCCGAGAAAACCGGCGATGGAGAGGAAGGTCACCAGCTTCTGCCGGCTGGCGCCGAACTTGTCCACCACGGCGGCGACGAAGGCCTCGATGATGGAGACCGCCGAGGAGAGCCCCGCCACCACCAGGCAGAGGAAGAAGAGCGCGCCGAAGAGGTTGCCGCCCGGCATCAGGCTCACCGCTTGGGGATAGGCGACGAAGGCCAGGCCGATGCTCTCGCTGGCCACGTCGGCGATGGCCTTGCCCTGGCTCTGGGCCATGAAACCGAGCACTGCGAAGACGGCGAAGCCGGCGAAGAGCGAGAAGCCGCTGTTGATCAACGCGGTGAGCAGGGCGTTGCGGGTGATGTCCGCCTTGCGCGGCAGGTAGCTGGCGTAGGCGATCATGATGCCGAAGCCCAGGCTGAGGGTGAAAAAGATCTGGCTGTAGGCGTCGATCCACACTTTGGGATCCGACAGGCGCGAGAAATCGGGCTT
The DNA here is from genome assembly GCA_026992075.1 of Sedimenticola sp. GTDB lineage: Bacteria > Pseudomonadota > Gammaproteobacteria > Chromatiales > Chromatiaceae > Thiolapillus. The sequence goes on from JALXAM010000076.1 coordinate 60,225, forward strand.
CAGATAGGCGGCGATGCCCTTGCCGGCTCCGTCCAGAGTGAACGACCAGGCCACCAGCACCACGATGAGCAGCAGCAGGGTGGGCATGAAGATGCGGTTGGCCAGCTCGATGCCGCGCTGCACCCCGCGGTAGACCACCGCCCAGTTGATCAGCCACACCACCGCCAGCGCCGCCAGGATGGGGGTACGGATCTCCCCCACCTCCGCCGGCGAACCGCTCACCTGCAGGAATTCCCTGAAGAAGAAGCCGTTGGGATCGTTCCCCCAGCCCAGGCTGAAAGAGAGCAGGAAATAGTCCAGGCACCAGGCGATCACCACCGTGTAGTAGAGCACGATGCCGAACATCACGAAGAGCACCGCCCACCAGCCCAGCCACTCCCAGCGCTTGCTGATCTTGGCGTAGGCCAGCGGCGCCGACCCCACCCGCTCGTGGCCGATGCCGTATTCCAGGATCAGCAGCGGGATGCCGGCGGTGAAGAGTGCCGCCAGGTAGGGAATGAGAAAGGCGCCGCCGCCGTGCTCGTAGGCGAGGTAACTGAAGCGCCAGATGTTCCCCAGCCCGATGGCCGACCCCACCGCCGCCAGCAGGAAGCCGAACTGGGATTTCCATTGTTCTCTCGCCATGCCGCTCTCCTGTTCGATCGGAACCGGTCGAATGCCTGTGGGTCGGACTTCAGTCCGACCAGCTGCCGGTCTGGCATCGGGCTGGAGCCTGACCTGCAAAACGGCATATTCATTAGAAGATAACCGAAACCGGGGCTAACATCCATGAACTCCGGGTCCACTCTGGCTCATGGAAAACATCCCGTAGGAGCGGCGGCGTCGCCGCGAACCCGCCGTGGCAGAAATGCCTTCGTCGTTCGGCGCGAAGACGCGCGTCCTACAGTTGAATTCTCTGTGTCCTCCGTGTCTCTGTGGTTGTTTCCACACTAAAATGCATGCGTCATGAACACCACCTCCTTCGACCACACAGCCTTCCTCAAGACCCTCACCCACCGTCCCGGCGTCTACCGCATGATCGGGGCGGATGGTGAGGTGCTCTACGTGGGCAAGGCGAAGGATCTGAAGAAGCGGGTGAGCAGCTATTTCCGCCGCGCCGCCAACCGGCGCATCCAGTCCATGGTGGCGCAGATCCGCGACATCGAGATCACGGTGACCCACACCGAGGCGGAGGCGCTGCTGCTGGAGAACAACCTGATCAAGTCGCTGCAGCCGCGTTACAACGTGCTGCTGCGCGACGACAAGAGCTACCCCTACATCTATCTTTCCGACGACGAGTTTCCGCGCATCGCCTTCTATCGCGGCGCGCGCAGGGAGAAGGGGCGCTACTTCGGCCCCTACCCCAGCAGCTCGGCGGTGCGCGAGACCCTCTACCTGCTGCAGAAGCTGTTTCCCGTACGTCAGTGCGAGAACAGCTATTACGCCAACCGTTCCCGCCCCTGCCTGCAGTACCAGATCAAGCGCTGCACCGCTCCCTGCGTGGGGCTGGTGGAGCGCGAGGCCTACCTGCGCGACGTGGAGGACATCGTGCTCTTTCTCGAGGGCCGCACCAACGACGTGGTGGAGGGGCTGGTGAAGCGCATGGAGGAGGCATCGGCGGCGCTGGAGTTCGAGCAGGCGGCGCGCTACCGCGACCAGATCGAGGCGATCCGCAAGGTGCAGGAGCGGCAGTACGTGAGCGGGGAACGGGGTGACCTGGACATCATTGCCTGCATTACCCGGGAGGGGCAGGCCTGCGTGCAGCTGTTCACCATCCGCAGCGGGCGCAACCTGGGCAACCGTGCCTACTATCCCCGTGGCAGCGCCGGCCGCAGCGAGGCGGAGATCCTCTCCGCCTTCATCGCCCAGCACTACCTGGACCGCGACCGGCTGTTGCCCGGGGAACTGCTGGTGAGCCATCTGCCCGAAGACCGCGAAGCGCTGGAAGAGGCGCTCTCCACCCAGGCGGGGCGCAGGGTACGGCTGCGCGCCAACCCCCGGGGCGAGCGGGCCCGCTGGCTGAAGATGGCGGTGCAGAACGCCGAGGTGGCGCTGCGCAGCCGCCTGGCCGGTTCCGCCAACGCCCGCCGGCGGCTGGAGGCGCTGCAGGAGGTCCTGGGGCTGGACGAGCCGCCAACACGCATGGAGTGTTTCGACATCAGTCACACCCGGGGCGAGCGCACCGTGGCCTCCTGCGTGGTGTTCAACGCGGAGGGGCCCCTCAAGCAGGACTACCGCCGTTTCAACATCGAGGGCATCACCCCCGGAGACGACTATGCCGCCATGCGACAGGCCCTGAAGCGGCGCTATGCCCGTATCCAGCGCGGCGAGGGCACCCTGCCCGACATCCTCTTCATCGACGGCGGCAAGGGGCAGCTGCAGGCGGCGCACGAGGCGCTGGAGGAGACCGGGGTACAGGGGGTGCTGCTGGTGGGCGTGGCCAAGGGGCCGGAACGGCGCCCCGGAATGGAGCAGCTGTTCTTGTTGCAGCGGGAGGGGCCCCTTATACTGGACCCCCATTCGCCGGCGCTGCATCTGATCCAGCAGATCCGGGACGAGGCGCACCGTTTCGCCATCACCGGCCACCGGGCCCGTCGCGGCAAGGCGCGCACCCGCTCTGTGCTGGAGGAGATCCCCGGCATCGGCGCCAAGCGCCGGCAGCGGCTGCTCAAGCAGTTCGGCGGTTTGCAGGGCCTGGCGCGGGCAGGTGTGGAGGATATCGCCACGGTGAACGGCATCAGCATGAAACTGGCGGAAAAGATCTACCAGGCTTTCCACGGGAACGGCTGAAATGTGGAGCCTGCCCAACCTCCTCACCTTCTCCCGCATACTCATGATCCCGGTCTTCGTCGGGGTCTATTTTCTGCCCATCCCCCTGAACCATCAGCTCGCGGCGGTGGTCTTTCTGCTGGCCGCCTTCACCGACTGGCTCGACGGCTACCTGGCGCGGCGCATGGGCCTCACCTCGCCCCTAGGCGCCTTTCTCGATCCGGTGGCGGACAAGCTCATCGTGGCCACCGCCCTGGTGCTGGTGGTGGCGGACCGGCCCGCCCTGGGCCTCACCCTGTCGGCGGTGGTGATCATCGGCCGCGAGATCACCATCTCGGCGCTGCGTGAATGGATGGCGGAGGTGGGCAAGCGCGGCATCGTGGCGGTGAGCTGGCTGGGCAAGTTCAAGACCGTGGCGCAGATGACCGCCATCACCCTGCTGGTGTTTCGCGAGCCCCTGCTGGGGCTGCCCACCTACCGAATCGGAATCTGGCTGCTCTATGCCGCCGTGATCCTCACCCTCTGGTCCATGACCGCCTACCTGGCGGCGGCCTGGCCAACCCTCTCTGCGGAAGAGGAAAATCCCGGCCCCGGGGCTTGACAGGCATCGGCCGTGCATTAGAATAGCGCCTCACCCAAGCGGGAATAGCTCAGTTGGTAGAGCACAACCTTGCCAAGGTTGGGGTCGCCGGTTCGAATCCGGTTTCCCGCTCCAGGATACCAAGGGCTCGGGTCCAGGCGGCCCGAGCCCTTTTCTCTCCCGGCCCCTGCGGGGCGCTTCCGGGACAAGCCATCCGGGCCTGGTGGCAGAGTGGTTATGCAGCGGCCTGCAAAGCCGTGTACCTCGGTTCGACTCCGGGCCAGGCCTCCATCTTTCTCTCTCCCGAGGGAGCTGCTTGCGGCATCCTCTGAGGGTGCGCAGCCGGGACAACCGGCCAGCCGCCGGCATTCCGCCTCGAACCCCTTCCTTTCATCCGGAGAGCTCCACCACGCCGTGGCGCAGGGCGAAGTGGGTGAGCTCCACGTCGTTGCTCACCCCCAGCTTGTCGAACAGGCGGGTGCGATAGGTGCTCACCGTCTTGGGGCTGAGGAAAAGGGCGTCGGAGATCTGCTGGGTGGTGCGTCCCTGGGCGATCATGGTCATCACCTGCAGCTCACGCGGCGAAAGCTTGGCCAGGGGCGAGGCGTGGCCCTTGTTCACCAGGGCGGAGAGGCTGAGCTTCTGCGCCACGTCGGCGGAGAGATAGTGTTCGTCCTTCATCACCCGCTGGATGGCCTCCACCAGCTCCTCCGCGGGGCACCCCTTGGTGAGATAGCCCACGGCGCCGGCATCCAGCAGCCGGGAAGGGAACGGCTCGTCGTCCAGCGCGGTGAGAGCGATCACCTTCACCTGGGGCGCCATGCGCAGGATGCGTCGCGTGGCCTCGATGCCGCCGATACCGGGCATGTGGATGTCCATGAGCACCACGTCGGGAGGGGAGTTGCGCACCAGCTCCAGCGCCGCCTCGCCGGTGTCGGCCTCGCCCACCACCTCCATTCCCTCCTGGGTCTCCAGGATTCCCCTCATGCCGGTGCGGAACAGGGCGTGGTCATCCACCAGGAGTATGCGGATCATGGGACAGCTTCCTTGTCGGTCTGGAGTTGACGCTTTCCCGGATGATAGCCTCACTTCCCCACCCCTTTGAAGCCCCGGCAGTGGAAGCCCTCATCAACCGGGCCAGGCCTCCAGCACCACCAGGCTGCGCGGCTGCACCCGCAGCCGGTCGCTTACGAACGGCTGCTGCCGCTCTGGTGGCATGATGTCCCCGGGCGATTCTCTGGCGGTATCCACCGCCAGACACCAACGCCGCCCGGGGATCTCCGGCAGCGGCCGCTCATGCGGCTCGTCGCCCAGCTCGATCACCACGTGCAGGTCCGCCTCCTCCGGTGCTTGCGCCGCCAGGGTAAAGGCGAGCCGACGCGCCTGGGGATCGTGCCAGTCGGGTGGCTCCAATCCCTCGCCATGCCAGCGGATGTCGGGCAGATCCCGCCCCGGCACCGGCGCGCCAGTGAGAAAGCGCCCCCGTTGCAGCGCCGGATGACGCTTGCGCAGGGCGATCATCTGGCGCACGAAGCGCAGCATGTCGCCATTCCTCTCCACCAGCCGCCAGTCGAACCAGGCCAGCTCGTTGTCCTGGCAGTAGGCGTTGTTGTTGCCGCGCTGGCTGCCCAGCACCTCGTCGCCGCCACGGAGCATGGGCACCCCCTGGCTCAGCAGCAGCAGACCGACGGCGTTCTTCGCCAACCGCCGGCGCAGCGCCAGGATCTTCGGGTCGTCGGTCTCCCCCTCCACGCCGCAGTTGCAGCTGTAGTTGTCGTTGGCGCCGTCGCGGTTCTGCTCGCCGTTGGCCTCGTTGTGCTTGTGGGCGTAGCTGAACAGGTCGACGAGGGTGAAGCCGTCGTGACAGGTGACGAAGTTGACGCTGTTGGTGGGCAGCCGGTTCTGCCAGCGGTAGAGATCCTCGCTGCCACACAGTCGGGTGGCCAGCTCACCGATGAGGCCGGGATCGCCCCGCAGACAACGGCGCACCACGTCCCGGTAGCGCCCGTTCCACTCCATCCAGCGGTAGCCGGGAAAGCTGCCCACCTGGTAGAGCCCCGCCGCGTCCCAGGCCTCGGCGATGAGGCCGGTGAAGGCCAGGGGGTCGGACAGCTCGATGGACCAGAGCAGCGGCGGATCCCACATGGGCTCCCCGTTCTCCCCCCGCGCCATGGCGCTGGCCAGATCGAAGCGGAAGCCGTCCACGTGGCACTCCCGCACCCAGAACTCCAGGCAGTTGAGGATGAAGTTGGCCACCAGGGGATGGTTGCAGTTCACCGTGTTGCCTACGCCGGTGTAGTCCCGGTAACGGCTGCGGTCCTGCGGGTCGAGGTGATAGAAGACGGCGTTGTCGATGCCCTTGAAGTTGATCACCGGGCCGTGTTCGTTGCCCTCCGCGGTGTGGTTGAAGACCACGTCGAGGATGACGCCGATGCCGGCCCGGTGCAGTGCCTTCACCAGGTCACGGAACTCGTCCAGGTGGGTGCCCTGCTCCGGCGTGACACAGTAGCGCGGGTGGGGGGAATAGAAGCTGTGGGTGCTGTAGCCCCAGTAGTTGCGCAGCCCCAGGGCGGCGGTGGCGGCCGGCACGTCCTGCTCGTCGAAGGCCATCACCGGCATCAGCTCCACATGGGTGATGCCCAGGGACTGGAGATAGGGAATCTTCTCCATGAGGCCGCGGAAGGTGCCGGGATGGGCCACGCCGGCGGAGGGATGGCGGGTGAAGCCCCCCACGTGCAGCTCGTAGATCACCGCCTCCCGGGCGGAGATGAAGACCGGCCGGTCTCCTTCCCAGTCGTAGTCGTCCTCCACCACCAGGGCGCGCATGGCGGTCTCCACGTTGTCCCGCGGCTGGCAGGCGCGGGCGCGATCCCACAGGCCGTCATGCACCGCCCGCGCCGCGGGGTCGAGCAGCAGCTTGCCGGGGTCGAAGCGCAGGCCGGTGTGGCTGGCATCGCCGGGGCCGTCCATGCGCCAGCCATAGGCGGTGCCCGCCGGCAGCCCCTCCACAAAGAGGTGCCAGAGGTAGAAGGTGCGGTTCACCTCCGGGTCCAGCGGGATCACCTGGAAAGGGCGGGGACTGTGCACCGAGTCGAACAGCAGCAGTTCCACCCAGGTGGCGTGGCGGCTGAAGATGGAGAAGTTCACTCCTTCCGGGGTGCAGGTGGCGCCAGTGGGATAGCGGTAGCCAGGCCGGACAGCGTATTTCATGGCGGGTTCATTCGTGTCGGGAAGCAGGCACCGCCCGCTGGAAGGACCAGTCCTTGATGGCCTGGATCTGCTCCTCCATGGTGCGGGAGAGGGGCACCATGTTGACGGTCTGGCGGATCAGGTCCTGCTCGTTGAACTCCCGCCCCTCCTGCCAGGCCTCCATGCGGGCCGCCTTCACCGCCGCCTCGATCTCGGCACCGCTCCAGCCCCGGGTGGCCGCCGCCAGGTAGGCCAGGTCGAAGCGCTCCGGGTCGCCCTTCTGCAACCGGACGTGAATGCGGAAGATCTCGGCCCGCTCCTCCTTGTCCGGCAGATCGAGGAAGAAGAGCTGGTCGAAACGCCCCTTGCGCATGAGTTCCGCCGGCAGCGCCTGGATGCGGTTGGCGGTGGCGGCAAGAAAGACCTCCGGCGGCTTCTCCTGCATCCAGGTGAGAAAGCTGGAGAAGATGTTGACGTTGCCCCCGCCGCTCACCCGCTCGTCGTAGCCGAAGGCGTTCTCCAGCTCGTCGATCCAGAGCACCACCGGCGCCACCTCCTCGGCGATGCGGGTGGCGTGCTCGAAAGCGTATTCGGGAGTGCCGAAGCTGCCCGACATCACCAGGCTCATGTCCAGCCGCACCAGCGGCAGTCCCCAGGCGCTGGCGATGGCCTTGGCCGCCAGGCTCTTGCCGCAGCCGCTCACCCCCATGAAGAGCACGCCGGAGGGCAACGGGATGTCCGACCGGAAGGATGCCTCGGTGAAGAGATCGCGGCGCAGCTCCACCCACTGCTTGAGATTCTCCAGTCCGCCGATTCCGTCCAGAGAACGCTGGGGCGGATAGAAACGCAGGCAGCTCTCCTTGGCCAGCAGCTGCGCCTTCTCCTCCTGCACCTCTGCCAGCGCCTGTTCCATGTCGAGACCGGAAACCGCCGCTAGCCGCTGGCGCAGGTGGTCCACCTCGTCCAGCGACAAGCCTTTCATGGCCACCGAGAGACGATCGAGGAAAGCGTCGTCCCAGCCGGCGGGGCGTACTTCGCGCAACCGCTCCAGGATGTCCCGGGCCGAGGGCAGCGCCATCTCCACCAGGAACAGGCTCTTCTTCAGCGCCTCGGGAAGCAGCAGCTCGGGATGGCTGATGAACAGGCTCGGCCCGCCGGAGCGCAGCGCCAGGTAGAGATCCCGCAGCCGGCGCACCAGTTCCGGCCTCCCCTCGAACCAGAGCGGCAGATCCCGGAACAGGTAGAAACGGCGGGAGGAGTCGTCGGCCACCCGCTCCAGGGCGGCCAACGGATCCTTCCGGGCGCTGCCGTCGTCGCTGAAACCCGCTCCGGCCGACCAGCTCACCAGTCCGCCATCCTCGTGAGCCAGGGAAGTGGCGAGGGTCTCCAGCAGGCGCTCCATGCGCCCCTCCTCCCAGCCCACCAGGTAGAAGATGGGATAGCCGGCCTTCAGCCCCCGGGTGATGCGCGCCAGCGTCTTCTGGTTGCCCTGCAGCACTCAGCCCTGTCCCCTGACAGCGGCCCGGTCCGGGCCCAGCAGAATGGCCAGCCAGCGGGTCTGCTCGTTGGCTTCGGCAGCGAACTTGCCCACCATGGTGAGGGGCACCGAGAGCAGCATACCCACCGGCCCCAGCAGCCAACCCCAGAAGACCATGGAGAGAAACACCACCAGGGTGGAGAGCCCCACCCGCTGGCCCATGTAGCGTGGCTCGATGAGGTTGCCGATGAGGGTGTTCACCCCCAGATAGAGCAGCGCCACCAGCAGCGCCGGTCCAGGGCCCAGCTGCACCACCGCCAGCAGCACCGCCGGCACCGCGGCGATGATGGAGCCGATGGTGGGAATGAAGTTGAGCAGGAAGGCAAGGAAACCCCAGAGCACGGCGAAGTCCAGACCGATGAGGCGGCAGCCGATCCATATCAGCAGCCCGGTGGCCAGGCTCATGATTGCCTTGATGGAGGTGTACTCCTTGGTGCTCTGGATCACCTGGCCGATGCGGTCCAGGGCGCGGCGGGCCTTCTCGCTGCCCATGGCCTCGAACTTGGCCGGCAGGTTCCAGCTCTCCAGGAGCATGAAGAAGACGGTGAAGAGAATGAGAAAGACGTGGCTGAGCCCGTTGCCCAGCGCCCCCACCAGACCGTTGGCGAATCCCATCACCGCCCCCGGATCGATCACCTTGCGGATGGCGGCGTGGGAGGTGTCGATGCCGATCCCGGAGAGCCAGTCCAGCGCACCATAGACCATCTGCCGCAGCCGCTGCTGATATTCCGGCAGGTTCTCGCTGAAGGCGGTGAGGCTGTGCCCCAATAGGGCCCCCAGCAGCAGGCCCAGGGCCGCCAGCCCCAGGGAGATGATGCCGATGGCCAGCATCGGCGGCACGCCCCGCCGCTTGAGCCAGCCCATGGGCGCCGCCAGGATCACCGAGATGAACAGGGACAACAGGAAGGGCACCACCAGGTCCTGGGCGTAGCGCAGCCAGCTGAGCACGATGAGCACCGCGGCGGTGACGATGACCGGATTGTTCTTCAAGGCGCACCTGGTGGCGAAGAAGCGGTCCGGGGATTATACCCGTGCCACCGGCTCATCTCAGCCAGGCGCTGCCCACCTGGATGTAGATGGCGCTCTCCTCCGGCCCCCAGGCCAGGTCGATGCCCGCCTGCAACCCCAGCCTGGAGGCGATGAGATAGCGAATGCCGACACCTTTGGTGTGAATGAGATCCGAGTCCTGTCCCCCGCCATCGGAGAAGGCCCGTCCCAGGCCACCAAAACCCACCAGGGTCCAGCGGCGGGTGAAGGACCAGCGCAGCTCCGCCTCCCCCAGCAGGGTCTTCTCCCCCTGATAGCGCATCACCTTGACCCCGCGCATCTGCAGAAAAGGGTATTCGTAGAAGGGGGCATCGCCATCCACCGCCTTGGCGTCTCCCCGCAGTCCGAGTACCCAGCGGCGGGCGATACGGTGGTAGAACTTGAGGTAGGCGCCGTAACGATTGAAATCCTGGTCTCCACCCCAGGCCTTGCCGTTGAAGGTGAGCGTGACCTTTCCATCCAACCCTTCATTGGGGGTGAACAGGTTGTCCCTGGTGTCGTAGCTGAGCATCAGGCTGACGCCGGCGGAACGGCTGTCGAACCTTACGGCAGGCAGGCCGGGGATGGGCAGCAGGTCTCCGGGATGGAAACGGTTGTCGGTATCCACCAGGCGATAGCCCACGCCGGCAAAGAGGTCGCTGTTGCCCAGCCGGAACTGCAGCTCCTGCACCAGCCCCAGGGCGTCGCTTTCGAAGCGCACCGGGTTTTCACCCAGCTCGCCACCACGCCCGTAATAGTCCATGTGGATCCTGGCGTAGCCGATGCCACCGAGATAACGGATACGGTCCTCCTTCCAGATACCGAGATGGCCGCCGCCGATGAAACGGGTGCCGTTCTCTGTGCCGCCCAGGGCCAGGGCGCTGACGCTGGGGGCCACCCGCCGCCAGCCGCCACGTCCGTCGTCCACCATGGTGCCGCGGAACTGGCCATGGAAGAAGGCCAGGGCCACGCCTCCGCCGTAGCCCACCGCCGGTTCGGTGATGAGGATGGGCACCGGCAAGAAGCCGGTTCGGGTGGCCAGCCATTGGCTGGTGTCGAATTTGCCGTCTTCCGGGTCGATGAAGCTGACCTGCGCCCAGCTAGTGCCGCTGCTGAGCAAGCAGACCACCAGGGGGATGAAGAGTCGCCTCCAGAATCCGGCCTTCACTGCTTATTTGACGCTGTACCCCCGTCCCTCCAGACAGGCGGCCTTGGCCTTGTTGTAACTGGAGAGTCCGGCTTTCTGCTGCTGGATGGCGGAGTTCTGGCTCTCCTGCTGCTCCATGCGCTGACGTCGCCGCTCGCGCATGCCGCCCAGGGCAGCGCCCGCCAGCGCCGCGTCGCCGGTATCGCCATCGGCGATCTCGCCAACGATGGCACCACCCACCGCACCGCGCACCCTGGCGCCGCTGCCGGTTACCCGGGGCGAGGTGGCCTTGGGCACCGAAGGCGGCTTGGCCGGATCGTAGCCACTCTGTTGCACCGCCCAGGCGTGGCACTCCGCCTCGTCCTTCTGCTGCTGTTCCGGCGACTGTCCCTTGGCGGGGTAGACCATGGTCTGGGCAAACAGGGGTACCGTCGCCAACAGGGAAGCGAGCATCAATACCCATCTTCCCCGCCGGAGACCGAGAGACGATCCTGCCATCACTTGCCGTTCCCCGCGTTCACGGTGATGGAGACCATGTCGAGAATGTCGATGCGCACCGTATCGCCCACCTTCACCTTGCCGAGATCCACCTCCTCGGCCACCGGCACGGTGACGCTGGCCTCCTTGCCACGGATGGTCACTTCACGCTTCTTGGGATCGACCTTCTCGACACGCCCGGTGAGTTCCACATGATGGTAGATGGCGCCATGGGGTTTCTGGCCCTTCTCCGAGCGGCTCACTCCGGTACGCTCCACCACCCCGAGTGCCGCGCCGGGAGCGGGATAGAGCGCCACGGCGATGCCAGAAGCCGCCTTCACGGTGACGATGTCACCCACCTCCACCTGATCCAGGTTGCGCGCCTCCTCGCCGATGACGAAGGTCTCGCTGTTGCCCTCCTCGTCCTGGAGTGTGACCTCCCGCTTCTTGTGGTCGATGGCGGTCACTTTGTAGTTGCCCGCAGCGGTGATTACGGCCGCCTTCCCCATGGAAGGATCCCCGGCCAGCGTGGCAGGGGAGAGAAACATACTGGACAACAGTGCGAGCGCGAATGCAAAAGACTTGGACATGGAGAACTCCCTGGACTTTTCATCCTGTGAGTGGAAAGAGGAGAGTAATCTGCCGCCACGGTTCATCGCGTAGGCAGATCATTATGCAGAATCGCGGATGGTACTCTTCCCCCCTGGGCCAGGCAAACCGGACTGTCGCTAGGGAAGGTCTGAAAAATTCAGACCTTCCCCCGGCACAGGGATGTGCCGGCAAAATCGATCGCTGTAAGCGATTGATTTTGTAGCAAGCCGCAAACCGCGTTTGCGACGCAGCGCGCTCTGATAAAGCCAGGGATGGCTTTTATCAGAGCTTCCCTAGAGGCTATCCAGCTGGTCCAGCAGGGAGCCCTTTGCGTTCGATTTTTCCCGGTCCGCCTTGCCGGCAGCGGACGATCTCTTGCCCTGGAGCACATAGCCACAGGGATCCTGTACCCGGGTCACCCGTTCCCAGATCTCCTCCAGCAGCAGGCTTACCCCTCCGGTATAGGCGGCCGCCGAGTAGGAAAGAGTAGTGAGCAGGGTGCCGCTGGGATTGAGCACGATGTAGGGCGCGCTGAATGGACCGGCCACCGCTACCAGATCGGCCAGCCCGCGATTGAAGAGAGTGATCCCTTTCCGGGTATGGGGTTTGAGGGTGAGATAAAGTGTCTCATTGCGCAGATCCAGGGAGCCCTCCCCAGCCCAGAGCACCTTGGGAAAGGCGATCACCATACCCCGCGGCATCTTTGCCTGGCCCCGTTTCAATTCGAGGTAGAGCGCGGCACAGTCCAACCGGCGCGCCCCGGGTTCTTTTCGGGCCAGGGGATTGAAGTGCTCGAGCAGGCTCTTCTCCAGTGTTCGGGGTAAGCCGAAACCGAAAGGAGCATCCTCCACTCCAAGGCGAAATATTCCATCCAGGTTGGCTGCCAGCTCCGCTGGGCTGTCGCCCCTGGAGCGCAGATCGAGTTCCATGTCCACGGTCCCTGAACCGGGCGGCAGCCCGAATCCGGGGAACGCGCCTGCGAGGTCGGCGCCGCCAAAGGCCAGTTCGAAACTCGCCGCAAGTGGTTTACCCCGAGTATCGATCCGCCCAGCGCCCTTCAAGGGGCTGTTTCCGATCCGGCCAACGATCCTGTCCATACGCAGCTCCCCGTTGGTCAGAAGCAGCTCGGTATCGATGTTCTCCAAGCGATAATTCCTGGCCAGCCAGCGATCGAAATGCAGCGCCAGGCGCCCCTGCAGCGCTTTCATCCAGGAGAGATCGAAGGATTGGCGGGAAAAGAATTTTTTGCCGTGCTTACCCGCCAGTTCGTCCCGGGAAACCTTTTCCCCCTTTTCCACCAGCTTGGGCTTGATCTTCACCCTTTCGGACAGCAGTTCACCCAGGTGGATCCGGTGAGAGCGGATGCTCCCCTCCACCTTCATGGGAGCTTTTCCAAGATCGGACAACCGCAAGTCTCCCGCCAGATCGTTCCTGCCGGCACGAAGCTCCAGGCCGGTGAGCGCCAGTTGCGGGCGCCGGTAGGCCAGCTTGCCGGTGAGGGTCACCGGCGCCACCGGCTGGAGTTCCAGGCCCAGCAGGGCGGCGGGCTGTTTCAGGTTCCCGGCCTTGCCCGCCAGAGCCAGCTCCAGCCGGGGTGTCCCCCTTTCCATGGAGACGAAGCCATCGCCCCGCAGTTCCATCTCTCCGCTCCGGAGTCTGGCCTGGAGGCTGCGGCGGTTCTTCTCGTCCGCCCCCAGCCGCAGCTCGATTTCCAATGCCTGTTCCGCAACCCTGCCCTCCCCCGACAGTTGCAGATTGGTCCGGGACAGGCGCTCGATGCGCCGGACGTCGCCTGCCAGCTCCAGGGAGAGCTCCTTTCCCCGGAGTTTCAGCTTCACCCCCTCCAGGTCCAGCGCGGAATAGCGGCCCAGGAGCCGGCCCGACAGGGTTGCCTGCCGGATCCCGGACGGCAGCTGCAAGCGCAACTTTTTCGAAAGCTCCGACAGATCGGTGGATTCGGCCTGCAGCGTCAACTGCATGCCCTCGCCGGTGACCAGGTCCTCGATGCGCCCCTCCGCCCGCAGACGGGTTGCCTTGCCCACCTCCATCTCCAGGCGCACCTTCTCGGCGTGGTAACGGCCATCCCGGATCAGCCGCAGGGAAAGCCGGGCCGGCCCCATGCCGGCCAAAGCATCGAAAGGGGAACCCGGCATGATCCGCAGGTCCGGAGCACTCATGTCCAGATCCAGCTCCAGTGAAGGACTGCCCGGCCCCTGCCATCCCTTGCCATGCAGCACCAGGCGGCCGAGACGCCCCTTCAGTTGCAGGGCGTGACGCCCCTTTGCATCGGCCTGGGGGGCGAGAGTCGTCTTCACCTGCAGGGGCTGGTCGCCGTAGCTCCCTTCCAGATCCAGCAACAGCTCCTGTTCCGTCTGGCGCAGGGAGAGCCGGGAGAGCAGCACCTTTCTTGGCGTCCCGGATGGTTCCCGCGGCAGGAACAGCGCCAGGTCCCTGACCTCCACCTGCCGGGGAATCGGGATGAAGAGGCTGCTTTCCTCTTCCGAGGGTTCTTCCGTGGAAATCAGCCGTACCAGACCACCCTGCTGCCGCAGTCGAAACTCCAATCTGCGTTGCAGAAGAGCAGGCAGGGAGAGGGAAAGCTGCAGTTGTTGGGCACGGTATTCCTGGAGTGGCCCCAGCCGGGCCTTTTCCAGTCGTACATCCTCTGCCTGCAGCTCCAGGTTGCCACCCAACCGGAGATGGAACTCCTTCCCCAGGCTCACTTCTCCGCCGGAGACATGCTCCAGCAGGGCGGTCACCAGGGCCCGTTGAAAATCGGCGCCTGCATACTGGATCGCCAGAAGAAGCCCTGCCCCACCCAACAGCAATAGGAGCACAAGGAGCCCGACCGTCTTCAGCAGGAGTTTCATGGTGGAGCCGGCAATTAGCCCATTGATGGACTATAGATCACTCCACCGGCCAGGAACAGTTTCTCCTGTGGGAAGCTCCGATAAAAGCCATCCCTGGCTTTATCAGAGCACGCCGCGCCGCAAACGCAGTTTGCGGCTTGCCTCAAAATCAATCGCTTACGCGATCGATTTTGCCGGCACATCCCTGTACCGGAGGTAGGTCTGAATTTTTCGGACCTTCCTATGGCAGAGCCCCTTTCCCCGCTTGTGGAGCGGGGTTGGGGAAGGGGCGTTACATGATTGCGGGAAAGTGCTGGGGAGGGAGTTTACCTGGCCTCCTTCGGCTCCGGGAATTGCCACTTCCCTTCCAGGATCTCCTTGCCCGGCCGGTAGAGCCGCACGATATAGACCCAGCCGGGGAAGATGGGCAGGAAGTTCTTAGCCTTGGGATCACCGCCAAAGTGGATGGTCACCGAGCCGTCCTCGTTCTTCTGTGCGGTGACGTTGTTGAAGGAGTAGGCGTTGTACTCGTTGGGCTCCATGAAGCGGTCCTTGTTGTAGACGGTGACCGACCAGAAGCCCTTCTCCTCGATGGGCACCTCCTTGGGCACGGTGAGCACGTAGGCGGTCTTGCCGTCGTTCTTCGGCACCTGGCGCGGCAGGTAGAGGGCATCCTGACGCTGCAGGCCGCCCCAGCCCACGGCCACCCCCATGGCGTTCTCCAGGTAGGAGCGGTCGCACCGGACGCCGAAGAAGGTGGAGCTGTCTGACAAGGTGCTGCCGATTGCGTTGTAGGACTTGCGCAGGGCCATCATCTGCTTCTCGTCCCACTCCGGGATGCCGGAGAGATCCCCCTTGTCCTTCTGCTCCACCTTCACCTGGTCCTGAAGACGGTGCGCCGCCTCGAGATCTTTCGGGTCGTTGGGATTGGCGAAGGTGCGGATGCCGAACATGACGTAGCGGGTGCCGATCTCCTTTTGGGTGAAGGTCCACTTGCCCGGCGCGTAGAAGGCGGGATAGATGTCGTGGTCCTGGGAGACCAGCATCAGAGACATGTAACGGTCGCCGGTGTCGGGCAGGCTGATGGTGAGCGGAGATTTGGACAGGTCGAAGATGCCGAAGGAGTAGAGGGTGTCCCGGTTGCCGCTCTGGGTCACCTGCTTCTTCACGTCATAGGGTTTGCGGCTGTGAGTGAACTTGCCGAAGGCGTCATACTTCTCGGCATAGCCCTTGAACTGCAGGTCGCTCTCCGCCCGCACATAGTTGAAGGCGTCCACCACCGGCGGCTGATGATCCCAGTCCGGCGCGTAGAAGCGTTTCTGGCACTCGGCGGCCTGGGCGAGACCGGTGGTGAAGCTGAGCGCGGCAATGGCGCCGGTGAGCAGTTTCCGTTTCATTTGCTTGTTCCTCGTTGTCATTCATGGTTGGCCGCGGTTTTGCCTGGATGAACCTCCCTCTCCCCTCGAGGGGAGAGGGGCGGGGTGAGGGGTGATCAGCCCCCTCACCCTAGCCCTCTCCCCCACGGGGGAGAGGGGACTTCGAGCGCATCGGGCTCATCGTGAAGGCGTCAAGATATCGGGGTTTTTGTGGTCCACTGTATCTACGGCCTCGATGTCACCAGGCTTCCAGCGTTTTTCGAACCAGGGCTCCAGGGGCCCGTAGAGCCGCAGCACCGCGAACCAGGACTTGCCCGGCACGGTCTGGATCCAGTTGCTCTTCCTGCCCTCGGGCGGCTCGGGAGAGAAATAGAGGTCGATGGAACCATCGTCGTTGTACTGCAGGCGATCCTTGTCCCGCTGGCTGTTGATGCTGGGAAAGGGCTGGCTGGTCTGGAGCTGGGAGCGGGTCTGGGGATCGTAGAGCACCACCGACCAGAACTGCTTGGCCGGCACCTTGGGAGACAGGTGCAGCCGGTAGAGTTTCTCCCCGCGCAGCGCTTCGCCCTTGGCATCGGTGAAGGCCATGCCGTAGTTGGAGCCGGCGCCAGGAATCTCGACGGCCATGGCCGGGGTGTTCACGGTGCCGATGTAGTAGAAGGCGGTGCGGGCGTCCAGGTTGCGGCCCCGGTGGCCGTCGCCGTCGAGCCAGCGGTAGTCCTTGCCCACGAAGGCCAGGTACCAGTGGCGGTCCGGGAAGATCCGGGCGCGCGGATCGGCGGGCCGGAAGGCCAGGGTACGGGAGGCGGCGTTGCCGAAGGCCACCGCCTGGGCCAGGATCTTCTTCTGTCGCTCGGTGGGCCGGAAGGGTTTGCCCTTGACGAGGCCGATGGCCCCGGCCATGCCCCGCAGCTCGGGATCGATGAAGTCGATGGGCTCCTTCTGGAGCACCTGCCACAGATAATCGAAAAAGCTTTCGTCGGTGGGCAGTATGGTGTTGAAGTGCTTGCCCGATCCGTTGATGTAGACCATCTTCGGCGGCTTGTCACCCTTGGCCAGGGGATAGATCTTCAGACCGGTGCGCCACATCTTCGCCGCGGCATCGGGCTTGCCGTCCACCAGGAAGCCGCGCAGGATCAGCCAGTTCACATAGCTGGGCGAGCGGGCGATCCAGACCTCCCGATCTTTCCCCCCGATCTTCACCCGCACGGTGCGCGGATCCTTGCGGGTGTTGGGGGTGGGCTCGAGCTCACCCTGGTAATCGGGCGGCAGGATGAGATAGGTGCCGCCCTTGCCGGCATCCGGCCCGGGGGCGCCCATGTCCACCACGAAGCGTTGGAAGGCGTCGTCCAGGGTGCCGGGCCCCGCCCCCTTGGGGATCTCGATCACCGTGGGGCCGTCCTTCTCCAGGTCGAGCATGGCCAGGGCGTAGACGGTGTCGGTGTTGCCGGTGAGGAACAGCGGCTTTGAATCCATCAGCTGGTCGAAGACGATCACCTTGTTGGAGGCATCGGCACCGATAGAGGCCTGACCGCGGCGCAGCGCCTCGATGGAGACCGCCGACTGGAAGTTGAGGAAGGTGTCCACGGCGCGCAAGAAATAAAGCCCGTCATAAGCCCGGGCCGCCGATTCCTTGGTGGGGATGCCGTCGTACAGCTCGAAATCGCCCAGCGGGGTCTCCAGGTGGTTCGGCGTGAGGATGCTCTCGGGGATGTCGGTGTTGTAGCCGGGGGTGGCCGCCAGGCCGGTGCCACTGGCCACCAGGGCGGCCAGGGCGAAGCAGGTTCTTTTCTTCATGATTCCTCGTTGTCGTCCAGGGTTCAGTCCGCGGGCTCCACGTCGGGCATGACGAAGCTGCGGTCGATGATCTCTTTCTTGGCGCCGTAGAAGCGCAATGCCGGCGCCGGCTCCTTGCCGCCGGTGGGAATCCAGTTGCTCTCCAGCCCCTTGGGCGCCTCCGGCCCGAAATAGAGCGTAACGCTGCCGTCCGGGTTCTTCTTCAGCTTGTCCATGTCGTAGGAGGAGATGCCTACCTTCTTCTGCGGCGTGTAGATGAAAGCCCAGGTGGCGCCGTCGTAGATGATGAGGGACCAGAACTGGGTCACCGGCATGTCGGGTGGAATGGTGAGCTTGTAGTTCCTGCCCGCCTCCAGCGGCCTGCCGTTGGCGTCCATCTTGGTGAAGAGGTAGATGTTGGCCGGCTTCTCGTAGTACTTGCGCGGATAGTAGGTGGCGAAGAAGTAGCGCTCGGCACGCTCGTCCAGGTCGATCCAGTCGTCATAGACGAAGGAGAAATAGCCGTTGCGGTCCGGCGTGAGCACGTCCTGCCAGTGCCGTTCGGGCCAGTAGTATTTCTCCTTCTTCTGGAAGGTGAGGCGGTGCTGCATGTAGAAGTAGAAATCGGCCGCCGCCTGGCGCAGCAGCTTGCGGGTCTTCTCGTCCGGCGCGAAGGGCTTGCCGGGCTCCAGCCCCAGGAACCTCAGGTAGCCCATCATCACCTTGTCCTGGGGCTTCACCGGCTCGCCGTCGAAGATCGCCTGGATGTCCTGGAACAGGGTCTCGTCGTAGTGCGGCAGCGACGGAAAGCGCAGGTCCGAGGGGTCGATGTACTTGGTGGGTTTGGGATCATCCAGGTAGTACATCTTCAGCTGGCGGGCATAGTCGTAGGCGTCCTTCAGGGTGGCGCCGGAGCCGGGCTTGCGCACCGAGCGGAAGGCCAGGTAGATGCGGTTGCTGGGGCTCTTCATCACCAGGTAGCCCTCGGGCACCCTGCCCTGGTAGCCCGGGGGCAGAAAGAGGTACTTGCCGCCCTTGCCCTTGTCGGCCCCCACCGGCCCCACGTCGGCGATGGCGAACTGCCACATGTCCACGATCTGGCCGTAGAGCAGGGTCTTGTCGGTGGCGGCCGGCACCTCCAGCACCACCGGCCCCTTGCGCAGGTCGGACATGGCCAGGATGTAAGGGGTGGTGTCGTTGGCGGTGAGCAGCTCAGCATTGGGCCCGGCCACCTTCGACCACACCAGGATGGTGTTGTCCCTACCCCCCACCGCCTCGGTGGCGCGGCGGAAGCCGTAGATGCCCACCGCCGGCATGGCCCAGGTGGCCACCTCGAAGGCGCGGCGATACCTGAGCGCCTGGTCGTAGTCCTGGATGGCCGGCTTCACCTCCGCCGGCGGCTTGCCACCCAGGGGCTCCTTTGCGAAAGCTCCCGTGCTTCCGCCCAGTAACAGCAGGCCGGCCAACAGTGCTTGCATGCGCCTCATGGCTTTTTCTCTCCCTGGGAATTCATTGCACGGGTTGCACCACCGGGGGCTTCCAGCTGCCATCCAGCACCGACTCACGGGGCGCGTAGAGGCGCATGGTCATGCCCAGCTTGCCCTTCGCGGGGGAGGGCAGCCAGTTGGACTCTTTCTCCCTGCCCGGAGAGTCATGCTGGATGTAGAGATCCAGGGAGCCGTCCTCGTTGAACTTCAGCTCGTCCCGGTCGCCAATGGCGAAGCGGTTGAGAGGATTGGCCACCTGGAAGCCCTGCTCGTCGTACATGGTGAGGGACCAGAAGGCGTCCACCGGCGGGATCTCCTCCTTCTTGAAGTGGATGACATATTTCCTGCCCCCTTCGGGCACCTTCCCTTCGCTGTCGGTGAGATTGAGGGGATAGACCGCCTGCTCGTAGGGATTGGCCGCCAGCCCCACCAGGGCGATGGTGGCGCGCTGCAAATAGTCGTTGCCATAGACCCCGATGCTCTTGGTGACCATCTGCCATCCGTTGACGTTCTCGCCCAGTCGCGGAACATAGCCTTTCATCTTGTCGTGGGAGATGCGCGTGGCCTCTTCCAATGCTTCCTGCACCGCTTTCGGCAGGCGGTCGTAATCGAACCGTTCCGGATCCAGGCCGATGCGCTTCATCCGGTTCACCATCACCATGTCGGTGAGATGCGGCGGATGCTGTTTCATCAGCCGCATGGCCAACGTGAAATAGTCCCGGGCGGAGAGCTTCTGCACCTGCACCAAAGGCGGCGCCTTGTCGTCTACCGAGGGATCCTTCCTGAAAGGCTCTGGCTGCCACCGTCCCTGCTTCCAGGCGGAGAGGGGCACCACCTTGAACTGGTCCTGGATGCGGTGGATGTACTCATAGTCTTTCGGACCATTGGTCTGGGTGCGGCCCACGATCCAGATGTGGGGCGTGGGCGAGTCGATGCGCTGCACGCCCTCGGGCAGTTTCCCCTGCCAGTCCTTGTAGACGATGGCATAGGTGCCGGCCCGGGTGCCGGTGCCATAGGTGCCCACCACCGCAAAGACATCGGTCCACATATCCATCATGGGCAGCATGTAGAAACGATCCTCGATCTCCGGCACCTCCAGGATCATGGGCTCCCGGCCCACGTCCAGCCAGATGGAGGAATAGAGGGTATCGAAATTGGGCCGCACCACCTCGCGGAAGTCCGCCGAGGGGAATTCCCGCATGTGGGCGAACTGGTTCATGGGCGCACGTCCCGGCGTCTTGCCCGCCGGGGTGTTGGTCATCTGGCGGCGGGTAGTCTCCATCAGCACCAAGGGATAGGTGTAGAGATAGGCCTGCAGCGCGATGCGCTGGGTGTCCTTGGGCAGGCTGCTATCAGCCTGGAGCAGGCCCGAAAACAATATCAGGATCAGTGCCAGCAAAGGGTTGGTGATTTGCAACTTCATGTTTTTCCTCAATTTCGGATCTATGGTGGCTGACTCAGCCGCCTGGGCAGTGGAAAGGCAGACTGTCCTGGAAAAGATTCACGCCTTTTCTCCCTGAAACCGCAGGGACTTCTCCCGGTAGGCACTGGGAGCCAGTCCGGTCATGCGGCGGAAAGCGCGGCTGAAGTGGGCGAGTTCACTGTAGCCCAGTTCCCGTGCCACCTCCTTCAGCGGCAGCTGGCTGTCTCCCAAAAGCTCGATGGCCCGGTTGAGCATCACCTGCTCCACCAGGCGCGAGAAACTGGTGCCATGAGCCTCCAGATAACGCTGCAGGCTGCGCCTGCTGATACCGGTTAGACGGGAGATCATCTCCAGCGTGGGGTTGTAGGGCAGATAGGTCTCCACCAGCCGGCGCAGGGCATTCATGGTATCCAGGGTGAGCATGCCATCCTGATACTGTTCGTCCCCTTTCCATTCCCGGCAACCGCTTCGTTCCCGCAAAGGGGCCGCGAGCCGGTCGATGGGCAGGGCGATGGCGGTGGTGTCGGCACCGAATTCCACATCGAGCCCTGTCATCTCCGGAATCTCCGCCAACACCTTTTCCCCGGCCACGCAAACCTTCACCCGTTCCGGAACCCAGTGGGTTCCCAATGCGCTGCGTGCCAGCTGTTGCAGAATGTTGAGGTTGTAGAGCTCCACCTGCTGCTTCTGCTCCCGGGTGCCCAGAGTGGGTGTGATGCAGATCCAGGCCATGCCACCCTCGAAGGCGATGTAGTCGTCGGTGATGCTGGTCTCCCGCTTGTACCCCGTCACCAGCCTTCGAGCAGCCTGGTAGAGGGTGGGTGCCCCCATGATGTAGCTGCCCACGGGACCATGGTCGGCGATGGGAACACTCCCTGCCTCGTAGCCCAGCTGGCGCCAACCGGTATCCCGCACCGCCAGCTCCATGAACTGCAGCAGGCTCAGCGCCGAAACGATGGCATCAGGCTGCTGCAAAAGGTCCCGTGGCACATGGACGCCGGCCAGATAACGCTCCACCGGGATACCTTTTGCATCGAGTTTGTCCGCGATGTGCGCAAGGTAACGGGCACGAACGACATTGATTTCCCGCATTCGGATCGCTCAGAAATCGAACAGCGGCTTGCGGGACCAGGCGGGCGCCGGCAGCACCGGCGAGACCATGATGCGCAACTGCCATTCCGGCCCGAAGTCATCGGGCTTCTCCACGTAATAGTAGAGTTCCGCGCCCAGCTTCACCGGCAGGGGGCCAGCTTTCACCAGTACGTCGCCGCCAAAACCGATGGGCACCGACCAGCGGTTCTTCCTGGGCAATTTCCAGTTGGCACGAATGTTGGGGCCGAAACCGATGTTGGTGGTTGGCGAAACCCGGTAGCGCAGCACATATTGCAGGTCCATCAGGCTCACCTCCTCCCGGTCGCCGTCTCCGGCGAAGGACCACCACTGCTGGATCACGGCACCATAGATCCACTTGTCATCCACATGGAATGCCAGGGCCATGGGCCCGACAGACCACTTGCCGGTGCCCAGCCGGTCGTCGCTGGCGGTGTCCAGCATGAAGGTGGGACCGAAGCCAAAGATGTTCGGCGGCTTATAGGCGTTGGAGAAGGCGGTCCAGAGAATCATGTCACCGATGCCGGTCTCGCGATCCCTGGATTTTTCCAGCAGGGAACACTCTTCCGGGTAGTCCGGCAACCCGCTGCAGCTCAATCCATGCCCGGGGACACTGACGATGGGCAGCACCGGCCGCAGGATCATCTTCCAGTCGTTGGTGAGCTGCATCGACATCACCGGCTGCAACACCGTCACGTTGGTGACTTTGTAATCGTCCCCCAGCTTGTCCACCAGATCCCCACTGTTCCACTGGGTGTCGTTCTGCATGAACATCAGCCACAGGTAGGAGAGGGGGTTGGCCAGGGCGTCCCCCAGCTCCTTGGCGCTGGGCTTCGAGGCGTCTTTCCCCTTTCCCTTCTGCATCCCGCTTTCGGTGCCGGACTGCCCTTCATTCATGGCCAGCCACCGGCTCTTCTGGGAACGAAAGCCAGGGTCCACCACCGAGGCAGGCAACTCCAGATCCATTGCTGCCCAGCCACGCCCTGCAGTGAGCAGCAGCAGAAAACACAATGCCAGGGAAATGGTGGTGCGCATGGTTCCTCCTTGGAATTTTGTCGAGGGATTCCGGCTTACCCACGGCGTCAGGCCCGCCGAAACAAGAATACAAGGCATTATAGACAGCACCCTTATCCGCTCAGGGATTCTGGATGCGTCAATTCTGGCACGTTGAGGCAATTTTATTTTGCTCCGGTTCTGGCCAGTTGCCTCGAAACGAACCCAGGTAGCATGCTCTGGGAGCAAAGATCCTTCTTATCCCTTCTGCGCCAAGGAAAAGACTCATGACAAAGAACCGAATGAGTGTCGTTTTGTTGCTGTCGACCCTGATCCTCGCCGGGGCAGGCTGTACCAGCCAGCCGCACTCGCCGGACCTTGCGCCGGTGCCGGAGATTCGGCCGGGCATCCTGGCCGGCTACCTGCCCCCGGAAAAGCTGCCCGACAGCCTGGCACTGCTCCCTCCCCCACCGGCCAAGGGCTCCCCTGCAGAGGCGCTGGACCGGGAGATCGCCACCCGCAGCCTGAAACTGCAGGGATCCCCGCGCTGGGCGCTGGCCGCCAGCGATGCCGACCTGATGTTTCCCCACGCAGCCAATATCTTCTCCTGCGCCCTGGGCCTGACCGTTTCGCAAACGCGCACCCCTCACCTCTATCGGCTGCTGCGCCGCACCCTGGCCGACGCCGGGCTCTCCACCTACCGGGCCAAGAAGCACTATTCGAGAAAGCGCCCTTTCATGGTCAACGGTGGCCCGGTCTGCACGCCCCATGAAGCGAATCATCTTCGCAGGGACGGCTCCTATCCTTCCGGTCACGCGGCCATCGGCTGGGCCTGGGCACTGATCCTGGCGGAACTGGCGCCGGAACGGGCGGATCGGATTCTGGCGCGTGGCTGGGCCTTCGGCCAGAGCCGGGTGGTCTGCAACGTCCATTGGCAGAGCGACGTGCTCATGGGCCGCACCATGGGTGCTGCCACAGTGGCGCGTCTCCACGCCAATCCCGCTTTTCGGCAGGCGATGGAGGCGGCCCGCAAGGAAGTTACAACGCTTAGCGGCAACGGCGACGGACCCGCCGTCGATTGCGCCAGCGAGGAACGGGCGCTGGGCGAGGTGCCGGCCGACATGCCGTGGCCCGCCAGCCAGCCACTCAGGTAGATCGGGCTTCAGCCCGACAAGAGCAGTCCCTTGTCGGGCTGAAGCCCGACCCACGCCCGCCCCTTCCCTGGAGGCGGGGAAGGAGAGCTATCCCTCCTTGTCGTAGGGAATCTTGAAGAAGATGGCATAGAGCACCGGCACCACCAGCAGGGTGAGCACCGTGGCGAAACCCAGACCCGCCATTATGGTGATGGACATGTTGACAAAGAAGACATCCTGCAACAGCGGGATCATTCCCAGGATGGTGGTAGCAGCCGCCATGGTCACCGGTCGCAGACGGCTGGTGGCCGAATCCAGAATGGCGGTGAACTTCGGCTTGCCCTCCTCGATCTGCTGGTCGATCTCTTCGATGAGCACGATGGCGTTCTTGATCAGCAGTCCGATGAGGCTCAGCGCTCCCAGCAGGGACATGAAATCAAAGGCCCCATCGAAACCCAGCAGCCCGGCGGTGATGCCGATGATGGCCAGTGGCACCGTGAGCCAGATGATGAGCGGCTGGCGCACTTTGCCAAAGAGCAGGATGCTGACGATGATCATGAGCAGGAAGCCCACCGGAATGGCCTTGGCCAATGCCGACTGCGCATTACGGGAATCCTCATACTCCCCGCCCCACTCCAGCTTGTAACCTGGCGGCAGCTCGATGGCCTCGATCTTGGGCCGCAAGCGGTTGAACAATGGCGTGGCCAACTCACCAGTGGGGTTGCAGGAAGCAATGATGGTCTGCACCCGGTTTCGCCCCCGGATCACGGTGTTCTCGAATTTGGTATCGAACTCGCTCACCACCTGGGCAACCGGAACCGCTTTCTTGAGCACCGGACTCCATACGCGGATATCCTTGATGTTGCTCACGTCGCCCCGCTCGGTCGCTGGGGGGCGAAGCAGGATGGGCAACATGCGGATACCGTCGCGATAGACTCCTACCTGCTGCCCTTCGAAAGCCGATTTCAGTGCAGCCGCCAAATCCTGCCGAGACACACCGAGCTGGCGCCCCACCTGTTCGTTGAACACCGGCTGAATGTAGGCAACGGGATTGCGCCAGTCGTCACGCACCTCCTTGGCCTCGGGATCGGCGCGCATGATGGCCTTGGCCTTCTCCGCCAGTTGCCGTAGCACCACGGGATCCGGACCGCTGAAGCGCGCCTCGATCTTGCCATCCCGCCCCGGACCGATACGCAACGGCTTTATGATGGGGTCGAGCTGCGGCAGCTCGTTGCGCATGTACTGCTCCACCGCATCCCATACCGCCGGAATCTGTTCACGCTTCTCCGTCTGCACGATGATCTGCGCATAGGCCGGGCTCGCCTCCTTGGGTTCGTACACCAGGGAGAAGCGGGCGTCACCACCGCCCACCAGCGAGGTGGTCTTCACCACCCCCGGTTGCTTGCGCAGGAACTCGGCCACTTTCAAGGTATCGTCCCGGGTGGCGCGGATATCGGTGCCCTCCGGCTCCCAAACGTCCACGAAGAACATAGGGGTGTTGGCGTTCGGGAAGAAGGCCTGCTTGACGAAGCCGTAGCCCCAGACGGCCAGCACGAAGAGCGCCACCACCACCCCCACGGTGATCCAGCGGAAACGGATCACCTGCTTGACCAGCTTCCGATAGAGCAGGAAGAACCCCTTGCGATAGGGATCTCCACCCTCCTCACCGGCATTTTTCTTCGGCCGGATGAAAAGGGCGCAGAACAGAGGCGTGGTGCTCACCGCCGTCACCCAGGAAAGCAGCAGGGAGATGAGGATGACGTAGAAGAGCGAACGGGTGAACTCACCAGTATTGTCTTGGGACAGGCCGATGGCCGAGAAGGCGAGGATGCCGATTATGGTGCCTCCCAACAGGGCGACCGCATTCTTGCCCACCACCTCCCGGGCCGCCTGTGCCGGTTTCATTCCGGCTTGGAGACGGATCAGCATGCCCTCGGCCACCACGATGGCATTGTCCACCAGCATCCCCAGAGCGATGACCAGGGCCCCCAGGGAGATGCGCTGCAATTCGATGCCATAGAGCTGCATGATGAACAGCGTGCCGGCCACGGTGATCAGCAGCACGGCGCCGATGATCAGGCCGGAAGTGAGCCCCATGAACAGCAACAGCACCACGATGACGATGAGGATGGCTTCACCCACGTTGACGATGAAGCCGCTCACCGACTTCTCCACCTCGGCCGGCTGGTTGTAGATCACGTCCAGGGTCATGCCCACCGGGATGCTGCCGGCCAGCTCCTGTACCCGGCGCTCCAGCGCCTGGCCCACCGCCACCACGTTCTCTCCGGAACGCATGGAGATACCCAGGGTGAGGCTGGGCGCCCCGTTGAAATAGATCAGCTTTTGCGGCACCTCTTCATAGAGCCGGTGGATCTTGGCGATGTCCTTCAGGTAGATGAGTTTCTTTCCATCCGACACCAGCAGCACGTCGCCAATCGCCTTTACCGATCGAAACTCCCCGGTGGGCTGGATGCGGATGTAGTCCCGGCCCACCTTCACCTTGCCGGCGTCGGCCACCACGTTCTGCGACTTCAGAATCGCGGCGATACGCTCCATGGGGATGCCCAGCTCACCCAGCTTCTGCCGCGACATCTCCAGGTAGACCACTTCCGGCTGCACGCCACCGATGACCACCTTGCGCACGCCGGGCACCAGTACCAGCTGTTTCTTCAGCTCATCGGCCACGTCCTTGAGATCCCGGTAGGTGTAGCCGGAACCATGCAACGCAAGGTAAACGCCATAGACGTCGGCGAAGTCGTCCACGATGATAGGATTGACGCCCGGCGGCAGCTTGTGCTTCATGTCGGCGATCTTGCGCCGCAGCTCATCGTAGATGTCGGGAAAGTCCTTGGAGGTGTATTCGTCCTTGAATTCCAGATCGATGTCCGACATGCCGGGACGGGAGATGGACATCTTGATGCGTTTGAGCTGCCCCATGAGCTGCACCGCATCCTCGATGTGGTAGGTCACCTCATCCTGCACCTCCTGAGCCGTGGCGCCGGGATAGAAGGAGATGATCTTGGCCTGCTTGATGGTGAAGTTGGGATCCTCCAACTTCCCCATGTGCTCGAACCCGTAGATGCCGCCGCCCACCATGATGATGACCAGCAGCCAGGAGACCACCGGGTTCCTGACGGAATATTCCCCGATGTTCATTTGCTACCGGCTCCCTCGCCTTTATCCTTTTCTTGCTCGCCGGTGCAACCAGCCTCCCGCGGAGGGGGCGGACAGCGAGTCAACAGGATTTGCTTCAGGTCATCCAGCCGGGGTTCGGCCTGCTCCTTCTCCGGCATCAGGCGCACCTTCATACCCTCGGCCAGATAGGCCGTGCCAGCGGTGACCACTCGCATGCCATCCTTTACTCCTTCCAGCACTTCGATCCTGGCGCCACGCATCTCACCCAACTTTACCTTCTTCGCATGCACGGTATCGTCATCGTCCACCACCCAGACGATGGGCTCTAGCGCCGCATCCGCCGTGACCGCCGTGAGCGGCAGCATCTGTCCCTGGGTGATTCGCTGAACCTCGGTGAGATCCACGGTGACATTGGCGGTCATGCCCGGAAGCACGTTGAGCTGCTCAGGACGGGGCATGGTGAAAGTGACCTTGAAGGTCTGGGTCTGGGGATCGGCCCGGGTGGAGACCTCCAGGAACTGCAAAGGAAAACGCTTGTCCGGCAGGGTGTCGAAGGAGGCCCATACTTCCACCCTGTCACTCTTGTTGCTGCGCCGGATGGTCTGAATGATGTTTTCGGGAACATCGAAGATCACCTTCAGCAAAGAGGTGTCGCTGAGCGCCAGCACCGGCTGGTTGGGCTGAACCTCTTCGAACTGCTCCACGTAACGCTTGGCGACCGTTCCTGCGAATGGGGCCTGCAAACGGGTATAGGCCAGATCCTGGCGAGCCGCCTCCAACGCCGCCTTGGCGCTCTTGAAGGCCGCTTCCAGCTTGTCGTAATCGGTACGAGAGATATAGCCTTCCTTGATCAGTTTCTTGGCTCTCTGGAAGTCCTTCTGGGCCTTGTCGAAGGTAGCCTGGCGATCGTGGAGGACGATGCGGTAGTCGGTGTCGTCCAGTCGCGCCAGCAGCTGTCCCTTATCGACCTCCTCGCCCTCGGTAACCAGGATCTCCTGCACCTTGCCCGGCACCCGGAAGGCAAGATCGGCCTTGTTCAGGGAATCGATACGGGCCGGAAACTGCCGTACCCCGCCGGCTTTACCAGCGGACACTACCATGGTCTTGACGGGACGTATCGGCGGCTCTCCCGCCGGCTCTTCCGGTTTTTCACAACCGAAAAGCAAAATGGCGGCGGGCAGGAGCGAAAGCAGTGTGCGAAGGTGGTTGGTCATGAAGTACCGTCTCCCTGAGGTAACCGGTAAATGGCGGCAGGCATGATCACAAAGACCGACAAACCGGACCCTGCTCCTTCGAGCCATCTTGGAGTCGTCATGCCACACCGGAACGGGAAAGCGCAACAAGTATAGCTTTGTAACGCCATGGACACCACGGGATCGGACCCGAAATTGCGGGATGATTTCACCACTCCCGCCTGCTATCTTCTTTCCACTGCCTGAATCAGGGCCATCGCCTTCCGATGAAGAAAAACATGCCACTGAGATCTCTCGGGACGCTCAGCCGGGAGAACAACTTTTTCTATCTCTGTTTCGCGCTATTGGGTCTACTCGCAAGCAGTGCGCTGGCTCGGCAGCTCTCGGGCACCTGGGGCCAAACCCTGTTCACCGCTCTGGTAGTGATCCTCCTGCTGGTGGGCACCCGGAGCCTTGATCCTTCGCGCACCATGCGCCGAACCATCCACGGAGTGCTTCTGGCCCTGCTGTTCCTGGGACTGATATCGCGCAGCAACGGCTCCAGGTTGTTCGACTATCTCTCTCTGGCCTTGATGACACTCTATTTCCTGGTGGCGCTGCGCACCACGGCCCGGCAGATCCTCTTCGTGGGTCAGGTGGACGTCAACAAGATCGTAGGCTCCCTCTCCCTCTACCTGCTGTTGGGGCTGATCTGGACCATGTTCTATTTGGCCCTGCTCACCCTGGACCCCAGTGCCCTGCAGGGGGTGGATTTCACCAACTGGCGGGCCTCCTTTCCCCGGGTGGCCTATTACAGCTTCGTCACCCTCACCACCCTGGGCTATGGTGACATTCTTCCGGCCAATCACCTGGCGGAGTTCCTCGCCTATACCGAGGCCATAGCCGGCGTCTTCTACATGGCCATCGTGGTGGCGAGCCTGGTGAGCATCGGTCTGGCCAATCTCACGACGAGCTCCAGCGAAGAAGAAAATTGAGCCCATGCTATAGTTGGGGCAGCCTGCTCAAGCTTGCTCGATATCCTGGAAAACGAGATGCATACAGTTCGCCGAAAACCGATTTCCGCTTTTCTGATCCTTCTGTCGCTGGCCATCCTGGTGACAACCGCCGGCTGTGCCGGAAACCAACCCCAGGCCGCCGGCGGCCCCAACGAGGTTCTGGCTTTGCCGCCCATCGTGGATCAGCCCACTGCCCGCCACCATCCCGGCAAGTTCGTCTGGCATGATCTGCTCACCCCCGACACCGTTACGGCACGCACCTTCTATGGGGAGCTGTTCGGCTGGTCCTTCCAGGAACGGGGGAAATACATCGAGATCTACAATGGCGACCATCGCATCGGTGGAATGCTGCCGATCCAGCCCCGGCAAGGAAAACGGGTGGATGCGCAATGGCTGGCCGCCATGTCGGTACCGGACGTGGAGGCCGCCGCCGCTCAGGTGACCAGTCTGGGCGGCCGCATCATCAACGGCCCCATGTCACTGGGGGAGCGGGGCATGGCGCTACTCATTGGCGATCCCGAAGGGGGGCAGTTGCTGCTCCTTCACTCTGCCGCGGGAGATCCAGAAGACAAGCAGCCCGGGCTGGGCGACTGGCTCTGGAACGAAGCCTGGTCGACAGATGCCGACGCCTTGGTGAAGTTCTACAAGCCCTTGGGGCATTACGAGGCCACCGAAAGGGGCAAGGACTATATAGTGCTCATCAACGAGGGGCACTGGCGAGCGGGCATCCGCACCATCGAGGATCGGACCTGGGCCGGCCGCTGGGTGCCCGTGGTTCGGGTGGCCGATCCGAATGCGCTGTTGGATAAGGTGGAAGAGCTCGGTGGCGTGGTCTGGGTACGCCCCGGAGAGGTCACCAATGGTGGAGGTACCGCGCTCATCTCTGACAACAACGGCGCGCTGCTGATCCTGCAACAATGGGATTTCGCCGACCAGGAAGGGAGGAAGTGACATGAAGCGAAGTCGAAAAATCTTCCTTTTCCCCCTCCTCGCCGGTGCTGCGCTGCTCGCGGCAGGTTGTTCCACCGATGGCGGCAGCTATTCGGTCTACGGGGGTTATGGTTACGGCTATCCCTATTACGGTCCCGGGTGGGGCTATTATCCCTGCTGCTGGGACGATGACCGCCCCTATCATCGGCCTGGAACGCCGCCCAGTGACGGGGGAGGACGTGTTCCCTCGCAACCGGGCCGTCCGGGCAAACCCATGCAGCCGAACCTCCCGGGATCACCGGCTCAGCCGGTACGCCCCCCGTCCACGGGCCCGTCCATCCAGCCCACCCGGCCTTCTGTGAAACCTGCTCGACCGCCCGCCAACATTGGCCGGCCTCGCCCTACGAGGCCGGCCGTTCGCCCCACCAGGCCAGCGGCCCGACCCATGCGTGCACCCAGGGGACGCGCCCGCTGAGCGATCAGCGGGCTTTGCCAGTACCACGCACAGGATCGAGTTTCCAGATGCGCACGCTGCCGTCGTCCGAGGTGGTGGCCAGGATCCGGCCATCACCGCTCACCGCCACGTCGGCTCCGCAGAGGTCGTGGCGGCCGAAGTCGATGCGGGTCTTTCCAGTGCTCGGATCCAACGCCAGCACCGAGCTGTCGGTCTGACGGCTGATGCTGAAGAGTTCCCCGCTCACCGGATCCCAGTGGAGTCCGGTGATGATGCCGTGGTGGGCGGTGGGTAGCAGCCGCAGAGAATGATCGGCCAGATTCCAGCGATAGAGACGGAACCAGCTGCCGCCGAACAGCCGCTTTCCCTGGTCGTCGAAAGCCAGGGTGCGGAGATAGGCAGGCAGCCTGGCAAGGTGCCGGGGCTTCCTCTCATCAGAACCATCGAACAACCACAGATTGCCGGCATGGTCGGCTGCCGCCAGCCGGCCGGACCGCCAGGCCAGGGCGGTTACCCGATCTCTTCCCGGAAGTCGCTGCTCCTCTTGCAGCTCCAGCGCAGGACTCCAGCGGCGCAGACTGCCATCCTCGTGGCCGCTCCAGATCGCCAGTGGTTGCCGCTGCAACGCCAAAGCAGTGACCGGCACTCCCGTATGCCGCTGCGACCGTGCCCTGCCCCGCAGATCCCAGATCGCCACCACCCCGTCCCAGCCACCGCTGACCAGAAGTTCATCGCCTGGTAGAAAATACAGGCCGTTGACGGTCCCTCGATGGCCCTTCCAGCGCCGCAGCAGCCGGCCATTGCGAACATCCCAGAGTGCCAAGCCGCCATCCAGTCCGGCGGAGACAACGCGATCGCCACTCTCCTCCACCGCCACCCGGCTGCCGCTGGAGTGGGCATCGGCCAAGATGTAATCGGGATGCACGAACCGTCTCTCTGTACAGGCAACAACAAATGCCAGCAGAAGAATGATCGTCCAATGATGGAAGGTCATGAGCAGGTTTTCCGGCCAACAAGAGCCCGGGATGATACACGCATGTGCTATATTTGCCGGATCATCGAACCCCGAAAGGACGGGCCATGCACATTTCCATCGGCGGCTTTCCCGAACAGGTGACGGAAGCGGAGATCCGCGAGGCGCTGGAGCGTTTCGGCGCCAAGGTGAAATCGGTGACCCTGGAGCCGGGCAGCGGCGATCGCACCCTGGCTCTGGTGGACGTGGAAACCGACGAGCCTGGCGCCAAGGCACTGGCGGAACGCATCAATGGCTACATCTGGAAAGGGAAACGCCTGCGTTCACGGGTCTTTCTGTTTCAGGGAGACTGACCTGGGCAGCTGAAAATGGAAATTCAACTCCAAAACCTGGAGGTGATCATCGTCGCCGTCCTGGTGCTGTGGCTGGGACAGGTGATCAACCATCGTCTCTCCTTCCTGGAACGACACAACATCCCCCTCGCCGTCACCGGGGGTATCCTCTGCAGCCTGCTGGTGGCCCTGCTGGCAGCCTATGCGGACATCAACATCCGTTTCGACATGCAGCTGCGGGATCTCTTCCTGCTCTTCTTCTTCAGCACCATTGGCCTGGGGGCCAAGTTCAACACCCTGGTGGAAGGGGGCAAGACCCTGGCCCTGCTCACCGGCGTGGCCCTGGTGCTGCTGGTGTTCCAGAACACGGCCGGCGTGGGGCTGGCGCTGGTCAGCGGCGCCCATCCCGGCTATGGCCTGCTGGGCGGTAGCATCTCTTTTGCCGGCGGTCATGGAACCGCCATCGCCTGGGGCAACGAGGCGGCCAAAGCGGGATTGGAGGGCGCCCGGGAATTCGGCATCGCCTGCGCCACCTTCGGACTGATCGCAGGCGGCATCATCGGTGGGCCCATTGGTGGCTGGCTCATCGAAAAATACAAGCTGAAGCCGAAAACCGCCGAAAGCACCACAGCGGCCAACAGTGGAGCGAAACCCTGCCGTGAGATCCGGATCGAGGATGCGCTGGGAACCCTGCTGGTGCTCTCCCTCTGCGTCACCGCCGGCGAGGAGGTGAACCGCTATCTCTCCATGAAAGGGCTGGCCCTTCCCGGTTTTCTCACCGCCATGATGGTGGGGATCGTCATCACCAACCTGGCCGACTGGCTGGGCAAGCCGCTCAACAAGCCAGCCATCGATCGCGCCAACGAACTCAGCCTGCAGCTGTTCCTGGCCATGAGCCTGATGAGCATGGACCTGCTCTCCCTGGCCGCCTCCGCCGGCGCCATCTTTGCCGTGGTGATGGCCCAGATGCTGGTCATCACCCTGGTGGCGGTCTACCTGGTGTTCCGGATCACCGGGCGCGACTATGATTCGGCGGTGATGGCCGCCGGCTTCACCGGGCTGGGACTGGGCGCCACTCCCGTGGCCATCGCCAACATGACCGCGGTGACCCGCCGCTATGGTCCTTCCCCTAAGGCTTTCCTGGTGATCCCGCTCATTGGCGCTTTCTTCATCGACCTGCTCAATGCCCTGGTCATCAAGTTCTTCCTGGCCACCCCTTTCTTCCAGGGCGGCTGAGGATACCGGCCACCGGGTCCGCGCCGGCACTCCGGCGCCAGCCGGCTCTTCCCCTGGCCTGCCGCTCAGAAGCCTCCGCTTCGGGCTTGCGGCGCTGGCGCTGTCCGGACTGCTGGCCGGCTGCGCCACCCTGGGGCCGGATTTCCAGCCCTTGAAGAGCGATGATCTGTCCCGCTGGGACCAGAAGCTCTACCGGCTGGCCGAGCCGGAACAGGCCGAAACGAAGACGGATCTCCATTCCTGGTGGAAACAGTTTCAGGATCCGGTGCTGGAGCGGCTCATCGAGATCGCCGGCCGGGAAAACCTTCCACTGCGGCAGGCCGGCCTGCGCATTCTCCAGGCCCGTGCCCTGCTGGGCGCCGCGGGTGCCGGCCGTTATCCCCAATCGCAACTGGGCACCGGCAGCTATACCTATTTCCATCAAAAGGATCACGGAGGAAAGGAAGACAGCAATGGCTACGGCAGCTTCCAGGCTGGACTGACCGTGGGCTGGGAGCTGGACTTCTGGGGCAGGTTCCAGCGGGCCATCGAATCGGCGGACGCCGGTTTTCTCGCCTCCCTGCAGGCCCAGCGGGCGCTGCAGGTGTTGATCAAGGCCCAGGTGGCCAGCCTCTATTTCAACTGGCGGGTGCTGGGGGAACGCATCGCCATCGCGCGCAAGAACGCCGAGCTGCAGAAACGCAGCCTGCAGATCGCCACCGAGCTGTACCGGGCCGGCAACACTTCGGAACTGGATCTGCAGCAGGCCAGAACCCAGTATCTCTCCACCCTGGCCGCCATTCCCGAGCTGCAGCGCCAGCGACGCCAGACCTTCAACTCCCTTGCGCTCACCCTGGGACGCGCACCTGGTGATCTGCCGGAACTGAAGGACGATCCCGGTTACCGGCTGCCACGAGCGGACAGCGTGACGCTGCACGGCGTTCCCAGCCGTCTGCTGCTGCGGCGCCCGGACGTGCATGCGGCAGCCTGGGCGGTGGCCGCCCAATCGGCCCAGATCGGCGTGGCGGAGGCCGACCTCTATCCCGCCATCTCCCTGGTGGGCACCCTGGGCTGGTCCAGCACCACCCTGGCCGGCGTCCCCGACACCGCCCTGTTGGGTGTGGGCCCCTCCCTGCGCTGGAACCTGTTCGATCACGGCCTGATCCGCAACAACGTGCGGCTTCAGGATGCCCGCCTGCAGGAAGCGCTGGAGGCCTACCGGCAGACGGTTCTCACCGCCGCGCGGGAGATCGACGATGCCGCCATCAGCCTGGTGAAGACCAACGAGCAGGAGAAGATCATGGAAGAGACGGTGGCCACCGCCGAACGGGCGCTGCAGATCGCCCACACCAGCTACCGGGAGGGCTACACCGACTTCCAGCGGGTGCTGGACGCCCAGCGCAGCCTGTTCACCCAGAACGACCGGCTGGCCAGCATCCGCGGCGCCAGCCTGGCCTACCTGGTGGCGCTCTACAAGGGGCTGGGCGGGGGCTGGAAACCGGCCACCCTGGACCAGGTGGTGCCGAACGCCACTCGCGAACGGATGAAGCAACGCACCAACTGGGGTGATCTGCTGGACCGGCCCCTGCCCGCCCGACTC